>NZ_JASHJL010000034.1 GCF_030733205.1 Mameliella sp. MMSF_3455 | reverse complement strand
TGTGCTCCCCGATGACCTCGGGGGCATCATCCACATCAGTGTAAGGGGGTCATTTTTGGACGCCGATAACCCCTCTACAGGGTCAAAATTGCACGCCTGTTCACAAGTTGGAGGTCTTGGCCGTGTCCGGAACGACTTGCCGCGCGTCCTCATGCACCAAACGGGTGATCTTGCGGGGATCGCCCTGCCTCATGTTCCGGCAGGTCAAAGGCCTTCGCGGGTGAAAAGAGAGTACCCGCCGCGGTTGCGAGTCCCCCGGAATATCAGCCGAAGCGGTGCGAGACAGATCGAAGTCCGGTGAAACAAATCCGAGAGGGCAACAAACCGGTTGGGACTGCAAGCGTCGGGCCGCGGTTGAACAGGCGCCCGCAGTCGCGAGCGCCTGCGCGTGATCAAGCCAGTCTCTTTTCCCGTCCTTTCAAATGGACCGCCACCTCGACCGCAGCCAGTACCAGCATCGAAAGGCCAACCAGCGGAAAGAACAGGCCTGCTGCCACGGCCATCACAAGCAGGGTGCGGGGAATACGCCAGTCGGCCGGCACCGTCGGCACACCGAGTGCCCCGGATGGCCGGCGCTTCCACCACATGGCGGCAGCCGAGACGCAGAGCCCGACCATGGCGAGGCAGGCGAGCAGCAGCCCGATCTGGTTTGCCAGCCCCCATTCCTGTCCCATGTGGACCGAGATGCCCCACTCGGCCCAGCGACCGAGTGTCCCGAGATCTGCCAAACCCGCGTCGTAGAGCACGGCGCCGCTGTACTGGTCCAAGTGGATCACTCGCTCGTAGGTGATATCGTCCGGATAGATCGACGCCGTGAATACACCCTCGGGCCCCTTCGGCATCGAAACCGAATAGCCCGGCACGATGCCCATCTCTTCTACTGTTGCGACAATCTGGTCGAGCGTCTGCGGCACGCCTTGTGCGGCACCGGAAAGCGGCACCGGCTGCTTTTCGATGATCCAGGGCGCCCGATCGGTGGCCTCGGACAAGGGCTGTGTCGATGCCGGCAGGTCGGACCAGTAGCCTTCTGGCATGCCAAGACCGAGCGCATTGGCGGTATCATAGAATTTTCCGCCCCAGACGGCCGACCAGGGCAGACCGGTCAGCGCGAGGAAGACGATGAAAAGTCCGGTGTAGATCCCGGTGACCGCGTGAAGGTCACGCCACCAGGGGCGCCCGCGCCGAGCCTTGATGGTCGTGGTGCCGAGGCCTTTGCCCCGGGGCCACCACAGGTAGACGCCGCTAGCAACCAGCAGCACCATCCAGCCTGCGGCCATCTCGATCAGGCGGTTGCCGATCCAGCCGACATATTCCAGCGAGTGCAGCTTGCGCACCACGTACATCGCGGGGCTGCCGGCCGGGCCGCTATCCCAGAGCGTTCCCAGCACGTCGCCGGTGTAGGGGTTCACGAACACCGTGTCCTTGAGACCGTCTTTGCCCAAGATGTCGATCTCGGCGGTGCGGGTTTCGGCAGCGGGCGGGGTGTAGGCCGTCAGCGAGCCGGGATGGGCGCCAAGAGCCGCGGCAACGAGGGTCGACGGGGCAAGTTGCGAGGAAGCTGGTTCGACGAAGCGCAGCTTGGAATAGGCGACGTCGTTGATCTCGTCCTTGAAGAGATAGATGCCGCCGGTGACTGCGAGGATCAGCACGAAGGGCAGGATCATCAGCCCTGCGATGAAGTGCCAGCGCCAAACGGCGCGATAGAGCGCTGCGGAAGCAGCGCGTGGAGTTTTTTCTGTCATTTCGAATGTCCAATTGGCCGGCAGAACGCCGGGCATGGGAAAAGCGCCTCGGCCGAAGGTTCGTCGAGGAGTGGGTCCGTTAAGTCGGGGCAGGGCGGTCAGGCCTGGACCGGCGGCGCTCTTGGTGAATGACAGAGATTGCGGGCCTGTGCGGCCCGGTAAAGATCGTCGCGGCGATACCAAGCATCATGCGGATCGAGCAGGAAAAGCTGGCCGCAGTGGGCGCTCACCGGTGCTTCGGGGAGGCCGTGGCAGAGCGGACAGTGATGGTCGTGACCAGTTTCCGTGCCGCACAAATCGGCAGCCGAGCTTCCAAAAAGCAAGGCGTGTGTCTCGAATTGGACAGTCGTGCGATCCGGCGCCATCCGCGCAGCAGAAATCACGCTCGACAATGCCATGAGCACGCCGAGGGCCAAGATCGCCACAAGAGCCGCCCTGTTTCGCATGGCACCCTTTTGCCACGAGTGCGTCGCAAGCGGAAGATTGATTTCCTGCCTCGCTGCTTATCGGCATAAAAACTACCAGGGCAGCCGCCCTCTGCCACGTCCCGTGTTGGACTTGAGAGCTGATCCCATCGACCGATGCTTGTCCGTCGACAGATGTTTCGATGCTCGTGGCCTTTCGGTCCAGGGTCGTCGTCCTCCATTGACCAAGTGTGCTGCGGCACAGCCAGAGATTATCGCCATTCGCAGCACCATTGGATCTGAGTGTAGCGGTCAAATTCCGGATACAGGTTACATCGTGTGGACTGTGTTGGTGTCCGATCAATCCGCATTGGGAAACCTCGCATGGTGTAAGCGGGGAACCCCTTAGGTGTGCAGCCTTGTGGTTGCGATTGTTTGGCGTCTTGGATGTCGCTGGTCGCGGGCGCAGTTCGGTGCTGTGTGTCCGATAGATCAGCCAGACGCCTGTCCGCGCGCGATGATGGACCGGGCGCGGGACACCAGCGGCAAATCGATCATCCGGCCGTCGACCTGGGTTATGCCTTGACCCTGCCTCGCGGCGATCTCGGCGGCCTCGACGACACGCCGCGCCCAGTCAAGCTCTGCCGCGGTGGGCGAAAAGACCTCGTTGAGAACCGCCACCTGTGCTGGATGCACCGCGTAGCCACCGGTGGACCCGATGGCGCGGGCGTATGTGGCAGCGGCCCGTAAGCCATCGATATCCCGAAAATCGGACATGCTCGTGGCGATGGAGAGTGAGGCGACCGAGGCCGCCCGCGCGGCCTGGTTGACCTGTTGCACAGCGGGCTTCAGGACGTCAGGCGTGGCGGCGACGCCCATCGACGTCGCGTAGTCTTCGACGCCGACCGTCATGGCGACAAGCCGTGGGGACGCGGTCGCGATCTGCGGCGCATTCAGCACCGCGCCGGCCGATTCAAGCAAGGTGACGAGACGGATTTGTCCTTGCGGAAGGCCGCGTTCCTGTTCCAACTCGCCGATCATCGCACAGACGGCACGAACCTGGGCTGCGCTCTCGCAAAGCGGCAGATGGATCGCCGAGACGCCTTCGATCACGCTCGCTTCGAGGTCGCGGAAAGCCTGCGCCCAAAGCGCGTTGATGCGCACCGTCACAGCGACTTGCGACGCCAGACGCGAGACCGCGCCCGGCAGCGCGGCCCGCGCCTCGTCCTTGCGGGCGGGGTCAACGCTGGCTTCGAGATCGAGCACGATGGCATCGGCGCCGCGGCTCGCGGCCTTGGCGAGGAACTTCTCTTCCAGAACCGGTACGAACAGGAGGGAGCGCCACATGGTCACGCGCCTTCCTTGGCGGAGCAGGCTTTGCCCGGATCTTCGATGCCAAGCTCGGCCAGGATCTCCGCGGTGTGCTCGCCCAGCCTTGGCGCGGGGGCGCGTACGGCGCCCGGGGTGGCGCTCAGACGCGGAAAGGTCTGGTGCATCGGCAGACGCTCCATGCCCTTGTATTCGAAATCCTGCAACACGCCGCGGCCACGGATATAGGGATGATCGACAAGGTCCGAGATGTCGCAGATCGGGCCGACGGTGACGCCTTGCGCTTCGAAATAGGCGAGGTTCTCGTCGAGCGTCCGGGTCTTCATGTTCTCGGCAATGATGGCATCAAGCTCTGCCGCATGCTCGACCCGCGCGCGCGAGGTCGCGTACCGTGGATCGTCGTTCAACTCGGGCCGTCCGATGGCGGCGGCGAGCTTTTCCCACATCGACTGCATGGAGGCCGACATGGCAATAAATTTGCCGTCCTTCGTAGGGTAGAGGCCGCGCGGGGCCGCGACTTCGCTGGAGTTGCCCATACGCTGCGGCACCTTGCCTGTCGCCTCGTAGGCCGCCGCCCAGGGACCGAGGATGCCGAACAGCGGTTCGAAGAGCGAAAGGTCCACGACCTGGCCTTTCGTCTGGCCCTTGTCGCGGGCAATCACGGCGGACAGAACTCCGCCGAAGCCGGCAAGCCCGGCAACCATGTCGGCCAGGGCGAGCGGCGGGAGAAGCGGCGGCTTGTCTTCCCAGCCCGTCATCGCGGCGAAGCCGGACATGCCTTCAATCAGGCTGCCAAAACCCGGCTTGTCCTTGTACGGTCCGGTCTGCCCCCACCCCGACACCCGCACGATGATCAGGTTTTCATTGGCTTGCCAAAGCTCCTCCGGCCCCATCCCCCATTTTTCCAGCGTGCCGGGAACGAAGTTCTCACAGAGGATGTCGGCGCTGGCGATCAGCTTGTCGAGCACGGCCCGCCCCGCTTCCGAGCGAAAATCAAGCTCCATGCTCCGCTTGGAACGGGCATAGACCTTCCACCAGCTTTCGGCCTCACCGAAGCGGCGCAGGTCATCGCCTTTGCCGGGGCGTTCGATCTTGATCACGTCGGCGCCGAAATCGGCCAGCATGTGGGTCATCATGTTGCCAGCGGCGAGTCGCGTCATGTCGACGACCCGCAGGCCGTCGAGCGGGCCTTGGGCATCAGGTGCGTAAGGGGTCTTCATGAAATTCCTTTCCTTTAGCCGTCGGACAGGCGGTTTCGGTCGCGGATCAACAGCCACGCCACGAAGGGCGATGCGGCAAACAGGACCAGCGCGAAGGGATGATCGAAGATGGCAGCGGGGTTGCGGCTGAGCAGGATCACGGATTGCCGGATCGACAGTTCGATCATCGGGCCGAGCACGAGCCCGATGATGAAGCAGACGATGGAGATCTCCAGCTTCAGCATGAAGAAGCCCAGCACTGCGAAGGTCAGCATTACCCCGACGGCAAAGAACCCGCCCTGGCTCACGTAGATGCCCACAACGCAGAGCAGCAGCACGATCGGATAGATGACGAAGGGCGGGACCTTCACGATCAGCGCAAAGACGCGCAGCCCGAGGCTGCCGATGATCAGCACCATGACATTGGCCATGATCATCGCCGCGAAGAGCCCGTAGACCAGCGACGTGTCGCGCTGGAAGATCAAGGGGCCCGGCGTCACGCCATGGATCAGGAAGGCGCCGACCAGAAGGGCGGCGGTGAGGTTGCCCGGAATGCCCAGCGTCAGAAGGGGGATCAGGTTTGCGCCGGAGACGGCCGAGTTCGCGCTTTCGGTCGCCGCAATGCCTTCGGTCGCGCCGGTTCCCAGTTTCTCGGGCGCTGTCGAGAAGCGCTTGGTGGCGGCGTAGCTCAGGAAAGCGGCGAGCGTCGTGCCGAGGCCGGGCAGGGCGCCGATGGCCGTGCCGATGCCCGCGCCGCGGAAGACCGTGCGTCTCAGGGTCAGGAATTCGCGGAACGGCAGGCGGTCATCGCCTTCGCTTGGTGTGACGACGCTGGTGGCCTCGGGGCGGTGGCGGCGGCCCTCCTGCAACCTCAGAATGATTTCGGGCACCGCGAGAACGCCAATGGCAACCGCTGCGAGGGGAAGTCCGTCGAAGAGTTCGACCTGCCCGAAAGTAAAGCGCGGCGAGGCGGTTTCCGGGTCGACCCCGACCGTGGCCAGGAAAGCGCCAAGGGCCGCGGCAAAAATCCCCTTGGTCAGCGACCGGCCCGACAGAGAAGCAATCAGCGTAAGCGAGATCACGAGGATTGCCGCAAGCTCGACCGGTCCGGCCCGAAGGGCGAATACGGCAAGCGTTGGCGCCAGCAGGATCAGCACGAGGTCCGAGCAACTGTCCCCCGCGACAGACGAATATAACGCCGTCTGCAACGCCTTGCGCGGTTTGCCACCCCGGGCAAGGGGATGACCGTCGAGGGTCGTCGCGGCCGAGTGCGGCTCACCCGGCGTGTTGAGCAGGATGGCCCCGATCGCACCGCCGAAACCGCCGCCCTTCATCACGCCCACCAGCATGCCGATCGCCGCGAGCGGAGCCATGGTGAACGTCAGCGGGATGGCCACCGCGATCGCCATGGGGGCATTCAGCCCCGGCACCGCGCCGATCACGATCCCGATCATGACGCCGAGCACAACCGACAGAAACGTCGTCAGCGACAGCGCGTCGAGCATGGCTGCGAAAATGATATCCATGTCATGCCTCCTGTCAGGGCAAAGGCAGTTCCAGGCCCCACCAGAACCCGGCATAGATCACGGCAGGCGCGGCCAGTGCATTGAATGCATAGGCCCAAAGCGGGGCGCGGGTGTGGATCAGCGTGAATGCGATCAATCCCAAGGGAGCGCCGATCCAGAACCCCGAATAGGGCCTTCCGATCACGTCTCCGACCACCCCCATCACGATCAGCATCAGCACGACCGCAAGGATGCAAAGCGCGAGGTGCCCGGTATCCTGCCATGTCAGTTTGCCGGCCAGCGGGTCATCCCCACCGTGCTGCAGGTTCCCGGCAATCAGCACGGCGCCAAGTCCGGCCATGAGCCAGGCCAGCGCGCGGGGGGCAAGGCTGGGCGGAAGTCCGAAGGCCCCCGCGTCATTCACCTGTGCCGGGATGATCCAGAACAGCAGCAACAGGCTGAACAGGACAATCACGATCCCGAGGATCAGGTCGGTCGCAGGGCCCGCGGCGTCGCCGGGCCCTTTGGAAAAATGCGACATCGCGCCTTACTCCGAGATGAAGTCGAGCAGGTCGCGGTAGGCCTCGGCGTCCAATGTGATGCCCTCGGCGGTTTCGGACCCGGTCTTGAAGGTCTCGAAACCGCGAAACTTGTTGTTCACGAAGTCCTTGAACCTGTCGGATTGCACGGCTTTCGCCAGCGCGGATTCGAGCATCGCCAAGGCGTCGGCATCCATGTCGTCCGGTCCGAAGAACACGGCGGCCTCGGCAGCGCTGACGCCATAGCCAAGCCCGTCCAGCGTCGGAATGTCGGGATGTTCCTCGATCCCCTCCGGGTTCAGGGCCGCGACGATCTTCAGGGCGCCGTCTTCCATCATCGGCAGCGCGTTCGAGCCTGAGAACGCCAGGTCCACGTGACCGCCCAGCACGGCCTGCCGCGCACCGGCACCGCCCCGGGTCGGCACGATGTTGACGGCGATGTCTTCCTTCTTGCCGACATACTGCATGATCGCGCGGTCCAGCGGGATGATCGACGCGTAATTGATCCAGCCGCGTTCCCTAGCGGTGTCCAGCATACCGGCCCAGTCGTCGAAAGGGGCATCCGCCGGCGCGGCCATCACGGTCCGATAGCCATGCGTCGTGGCGATGAAGGTCACGTCTTCCGGCGTGTAGGCGACGCTGCCGGTGAGCGGAGTGAACGAGAACGTCGTCGCCACTGCAAACCCGATGGTGTAGCCGTCAGGGTCTTGCGCGCGGACGTATTCTGTCGCGACCGCACCGCCGGCGCCACCTCGGTTTTCGACGATGATTTTCTGTCCCAGCGCGGCTTCCATCTCGGTCGCCAGGATACGCGCTGCGGTGTCGCTGCCCCCGCCCGCGCGAAAGCCAACCACGAGATTGACGGGCTTTTCCGGGAAATCGGCCCATGCCGGTGCGGCAGACGCCATTATGGCAGCGGCAAACGCGAGGGTCTGTGAATGTTTCATGTTGGCTCCTCCCAAATCGCACGCAGAGCACGTGCCTTGCCCACATCGTAGGTGACTGCAGAGTAATACAGAAATACAATATTGATATTTATAGTATGCCGAAACATTATGGCCTCGTGATCGAGAACAAACATATTCGAAGCTTCCTGCGCGTTCTGGACCTTGGCAGTTTCTCGAAGGCGGCAAAGTCGCTCAACATCGCGCAGCCCGCGCTCAGCCAGCATGTGCGAAAGTTGGAGGACGCGCTGGGAACACGGCTGCTGGACCGCAGCGCGCACGGTGTTTCGGCGACCGCGAACGGGCGGGATTTCAGCACCCATGCGCGCCAGATCCTGACGCTTGTCGACCGGGCGGAGCGACGCTATCGCCGCGGCGCCGATGAGATAACCGGCGAGATCCGGCTGGGCTTGCCCGGGTCGGTCTGTCCGGTGCTGGCACCGCCGCTGATGCTCGCTGCGGCGCAGAAATATCCGGGAGTGCGGCTACAGATATTCGAGCTCATGAGCGGCGATCTGGCAGAGTACCTGCGCGAGGGTCGTGCGGATATCGCGGTGCTGTTCAACGTACAGGAAACCGAGGATTACACGTCCGAAGCCCTATTGACCGAGCGATTGCATCTCATCGGCGCGGCGTACGCACCTCTTGTTCAGGGCGAGACGGTGGGCGCGCGTCAGCTTGCCGACGTGCCGTTGGTCGGCACGCGACCGCCGCACGGGTTGCGGCTCGTCCTGGAACGATGGTCGAGCGACGCCGGCATCACTTTGAACTTCCGGTTCGAGGCAGACGCACCGTCGGTCCTGGTCAGACTCGCCTCGGAAGGTTCGTGCTATTCGATCGTGTCCAAGGCAGCCATCGCGCATGAGGTGCTTGGCGGATCGATCCGTGCCGCGGAAATCGTCGATCCGCCCATCCAGCGAACTGTCTGTCTGGCTTCCTCCAAACGGCTTCCGCCCGACAAGGCCCGCAACGTTGTTGTTGACTTGACCCGCGATGCGGCTCTGGAGTTGGTATCCTGTTCCAAGTGGGCAGGAGCCTCTCTGGTCACCGGCGCTCGCTGACCGACTACGGATGAGTTCCAGGACGAGGAACGCTGCCTTTCGGGCGACCACGGGACCAGCGCCGACTTTGGTGCTCGCTGATTGCGCCTCGCTGCAAGCCCGACGCGAGAGACAGCTTCGGGGGCTGCACTGTAGATGGCGCGGGTAAGCGAACCCACCTTGCCGAACATGCAGTTGCGGAAATCGCAACCGCAGGCGAAGCCGCGCGGGTAAGGTCGGCGCTAGGCTGCCTTTCACATCGGGAACCGGATTTTGCGATGTGGCCCGTCAAAGGAGACTTTCGCTGCGGTCTCGCAACCGATCAGTCGGCGGGTTGCAAAACTGCGGCCAGAACGGTTGACCCTCGCAACACTCAGACGGTCGCAATCCACGTTTTCGGTTCCGTCACGAAACGCTGATCCGACCCGGATGGGGCGGTGCTACCGGCAAAATTCGCCGGTAACAACCTTGCCGCCGTTGGTCACGGTTTGGGTCGTGAAGTCGTAACAGCCGGCCGTCCCGGAGGGGGTGTAGCGGATATAGTGATCCTCTCCCTCGTAGGTGTAATCCATGCTTCGGCTTCCATCCGGGTTTTCGGTAAAGACGAGGTTTTGAACACCACCTTGCGGTGGCCTGCCCGGCGCGGCGCCACCTCCATCGGCGGCGACAAGCGGCGACACACGGGGGAGCCGGTCGAAATCTGCCACGACGCCCATCAGACATTGCACGATATAGGGCGCGTCTTCCGAGGTGTGGTAGCGATAGCCAAAGGTCTCGTCGGCCTGACCGTTGCAGACGTCCAGATCGCCTGCGGCAATCACCGATCCGTCGGGATTGTTGTCGCCGTAGATCGGGAAACCGTCGAAGGCCCAGCCGATGATTGCGCTGTCGCCCGCATTTTTCATCTGATCGATCATGCAGGTCGGCTTGGCGTGGTAGTGATAGTCGTCACCACGACCGGCATGGCCGCCGCAAACATCGAGCTGATGTGTCTGCAGCGTGTCGTGACGGGCCTGATGATGGGCCAGGTCGGCCTCGGTCATCTCACCGCCCGCCGTGTAGTCGTAGATCGGCACCCCGTTCACGGCGACGCCCAAGGCGGCATCCCGGGTCAGCGGGCTGGTGCCAAGCGTCGGAGACAGCAGGATCGGCGCGGCATAGTCGCCCGGCACAGGAACCTGCTCGTTCGTGCCGATGATCCCGGTCATCTTTTCATGGTCGGGGTAGGTATCGGACTGGATGATCGCGTGGCTGTCGGTGCAGGTGACGGTGACGCTGTCGTCAAAGCCCGCGTCGGTCACGGAGTCCTTGACGGCTGTGCAATGATCGTCATGGGCCAAGACCGCAGAGGCGGTGGCAATCGCCATTGAGGTGGTGATCGAAACGGCGAGGAGGCGTGTCATGTTGTGGGATACCTTCAATGCGCCTTACCTGACCGTCAGGCGGCACAGGACCGTATTGCTTTGCTCAAGGTCGGGACCCCAGATCAGTTGGGCCTCCGACACCCAGTCGATCCGGTCATAGCCATCCTTGGGGGTGACCTCGCGTTCGGAAAAGATGCTGGCCTGCGGCCAGTGCGAGGCATCGAAACCCGCCTGATCCCAGCCATCCGGTTCATCCATCACCTCGAAGGCACAGGCCCCTTCGCCCGCGACGGGGTTTGCGGCGCCTTCGCAGGATTTGTCCAGCGGCGCGGTGTGGATGACCAGGCACTGCCAGTCGGAATTGCTGACCGCGACCGTTGCGCCTGTCGCATCCTTGATCTGCGCGATCAGGCCCCCATCACCCATCTGCTGGCGACGGGTGCCAATGTATTCCAGACCGGTGTCATTTTCCTTGAAGTCCTTGGCGACAAGCCCGATCACGAAGGGGCGCTCTGCTTCGAAATCAAAGCTTTCGGCATTGAAGGACCGCTCGGTTGTGATGGGCACGCTGTCTTCGGCGACTTGGGCCCCGTTGATCCGCATCGCGAACCAGTTGTCTGCCCAGACGTCAGCGGAAAAGGTCTCGGCAGAGAGGGCGGATGTGGAGATCAATAGTATCAAAGACGGGGCGGTGGTGCGTTTCATGAGGCAATCCTTTTGTTCGCCTGTGTTAAACGCGGCAAGCTCGGAAATTCGTCGCCGAAATCCGAACTTCTTTGGAGATCTGCCAACCAGCCGATGAGAGATTTGCTCGCGGTCCGCAATTCGGTCGACTTGACGATGCTGCGAAAGACACGACACAGGGCCAGTTCCGTTGGTCAGAGTCGACCGCTCAAGCCCAAGCACGTTTGGGCGATCTGGTTTTGACTCGAGTTGGCCGAAAACCATCGCGATTTGGCCTTGTCCAATCTGTCCATCGACAGCAAGCAGCATGGCTATGGTCTTGGGAAAATGAAAACCGTCGATGTCATGGCGTCGGGCCAGATCAAGGCAGGCGCTTCGGTACTGCAACGCAAGATCCGCAAGCCGGTAGCCTTCAAGATCTCGAAGCGCGTCCAAACGATGCTCAAACGATGGATGCGTGAATCGCTGATGATAGGGACGGAGACTCTTTGACCGGGCCGATTGCACGGGTGGCTGCACATCCCGATCTGCCACTATACGCGGATTGTCCGCGACTGGGTCACCTCGACCGGTCTGAAGGCCAGCGCCAATGGCACCCACTGGATGCGGCGCAGGAAGGTTCAGTTGCCCTTGGCCATCCGAAGAAGGACAGCACCGCCAGATACCTCAGCGTCGAGCTTGAGAGTGGCCTGACAATCGCTCAAGCCATCGAGAAACAAGCAAATGTGCCGTCCACCAATGGGCATGTACGCCGTGTTGCGGCCCGTCTTTCCGGCCATTCGTTGCAAGCGCCAATTCGGGGATTGGCCACCTTTGCGAACCGGTCGATGACCGGTGACCCGGGATATTTGCAGGAACTGGCCTCCGCCCCGCGGTCTCTTACCGCAGCAAATCATCCTCGAAGGGAAAACGCGACAAAAGCTCGATCCCGGTTTCCGTGACAAGAACCTGCTGCTCCAGCTTGACACCCTCCTTGCCGCCCTCGACCCCGATATAGCTTTCGACGCAGAGCGTCATGCCGGGCAGGATCTCGCCGTCATAGCCGGCATCGGGAAAGTCGCCGCGGTGGTAGAGATAGGGGTATTCACCCGTCATGCCGCAGCCGTGGGCCGACAGGTAATAGCGGTTCGCGTAATATTTCTCCGGGATATCCCAGGCCCGGTCGGCGTAGTCTCGAAAGCTCATCCCGGGTCTTAGGATGCCCATGTTGTGATGCACCTGCTCATGCGCGACCTTGTAAAGTTCGCACTGCGTGTCGGTGGGTCTGCCCGGGCCGGAATGAAACGTCCGCGAGAAATCCGAGTAATAGCCGTGGCAACCGACGACGTCTGTATCGAGCGCAATAAGCTCGTTTTCGCCAATCACATTGCTGGAGCTTTCTTGGAACCACGGGTTCGAACGCGCCCCGGCGTTCAGCAGGCGCGTCTCGCAGTAATCGGCGTTCTGCGCGATGACCGACTGATGCAGCACGGACCAAAGTTCATTCTCGGTCATGCCGGGACGGATGGCGGCGCGCAGCTTCGCCACTCCGTTTTCCGTCGCGCGGAGCGAGGCGTTCACGCATTTCATTTCTTCGTCCGACTTGATCGCGCGGGCCATTTCCACGGGCTGTTGCGCATCGACGATGTTCAAACCGCAGGCTTTCAGCGCAATTGCCGTACCCGCGTTCAGACGCTCCAGCCCAACGGTGGCCCCGGCACCGACAAGCTCGGTGATGAGGGCGGTCATTTCGATCGCCCAGGTCTTTTCGCGTGCCGCGATCTCCGGCCCCGCCGCGACGAAACTGGCGGTCCTGGACGGGCGTACCTCGTCGATCGTCTCAAAGCCTTCGCCCAGGTGCAGGCAGCCGGTGAACTCGAAGAGGATGGATTTGTGCTCTGTCATGAGCAAGTAGCGCGAAGGGGCGTTGCGCTGGGAAAAGACCTGCATGTTGCGCGCACCGGTCGCGTAGCGGATGTTGACCGGGTCCGACAGGATCACCGCGTCGACGCCGTATCGCGCCATCTCTTGGCGTACCCGCGCTTGCCTGTAGAGACGCACGGCCCGCAGGTCGATGCCTTCGCTTTCGGGGGCGCGATCGAGAAGTGCAATACCGGACAGATCGCTGCGCTCCGCGTGCCAATCAAGATTCGCCATGTCGTGATCTCCTGCGTTTTCAGCGCAACCTCTGCTAACTCAGAGTCTCGGTAAACGCTTGAAAAAATCGTGCATCTGGATAACCAAAAGGAATGGAACGGTCCCGAAAATCTCTGCCGCCTCTGGATACGCTGGTCTTCTTCGACGCGGTCATGCGCAACGGAGGGTTCACCGCCGCCTCGTCCGAGCTCTATGTCTCGCAGGCGGCTGTCTCGAAACGGATCAAGCAACTTGAGGATTGGCTTGGCACCCCCTTGTTCGAGCGCGGCGCGCGCAGCCTGACAGCCACGCCAACCGGCGCAAAGCTGGCCGAGCCGGTGGCGATGGCGCTCGATTATCTCAACGCATCTCTGGATGGGGTGAGGTCGCCCGCCAACCCTGCCGTTCGGATTGCGGCCAATAACGCGGTCTCGGTCTTCTGGCTGTTCCCCCGGATCAAGGCCTTTGCCATCAGCGAAACGTCCTGCCCGGTCGAGACCGTCGTGTCGGATGACCCGGCGACCCTGCTCTCCGACGATCACGACCTTGCGATCATCTATGCCAGCGCGCCGCCCGATGGCTGGCAGGGCGCGAGGCTCATGGAAGAGGCGTTGACACCCGTGCTGTCCCCGGCCCGTTTCGACGCCTTCAAGGCCGACCCGCAAAGGCTGAGCCTGCTGGATTATCACCGCATCGCACCGGACTGGATCAACTGGGAGGTCTGGCTCAAGCGTCACGACACATCCGTTCTGTCGAAGCTGCGACGAGAGGTCTGCCAGACCTACAGCCAGTCCATCGGCCGGGCGATCGCGGGCGACGGTATCGCCCTGGCAAGTTCCGCGCTGCTGAAAGACGAGATAACGTCAGGGGCGCTCATGCCGCTTGGCGAAGACCGCGACGTGACGGGTAAAGGGTACTTCCTCGTGCATCGTTCGGGCCGCCCCATTCGCAAGCATGTCGAAGATTTCGCCAGGTTCCTGTCGAGTGTCGATTGATCAGGCGTACAACCTTTTCCGAAGGTCTTTGCAGTGAGGCTGTATCCGCGGCCAAGGCGTTGCTTGCCCACTGCAAAGGAATGCTTTGATCAGTTGCAAGACATGCCCGCGCCCATGCAGCTACTGCAGCAAAAAAACCGCAATGTCCTCTTGGTCAAGCCGGGTTACCGGCCCGGTCCTGAACTTCTCTTCCGCCGAGCAATGCTTGTGCATCGGGCCGGCTAGGTAGGGTGCGCGATAGGGCCATGTTCCCGGCCACGCTCAATCCTCCCCGAGCGCTTGGGCGACCTTCGGGTGCGCCCTACTGTGCACCACCGGAACGGCCTTGATGCCCTGGACCGCGGGGGAGCCGAAAGACCCGGTGAGGCGGGACGGGCCGGAAACGCTCAGAACCCGCCCACTTCGGGCCAGGAGGGCGGCCAGGGCTTCCGCCGACCGGGCCACGCGCGGGTAGGTTCCGGGGTCGGGCCTGCGGGCCTTGGACCCGGCACCTGAATAGAAACGCCCGGCATCGTAGTTGCACTCCATCCCGTGCAGGCGGATCTCATCGGCCCCGAGCCAGGCCGCGAGTTGGGCCGCAAACAGCGCGACCGAACAGCCGTGGTGGAGCCCGCTGGCAAGATCGTCTGAGGCGCCATCTCCGGGCAGGATACGGACATAGTTGATCTCGGCCTCGTCCTTCAGGAAACCCGCGCAATAGCCCGCAAAGACCCGGGTTGCGTTCTTCGCGGCCCTGGCCATTTCGTGACCCTCAGAGGTTGCCAGAAAGCGGCGGTCAGACACGCAGTAGTAATCAAACGCGCGCCCAAGGCGCGACGCCAGGATCTGCGCGGCGTTGACACCGATCACGATGTCCCCCCGCAGGGGTGCCAGATCTATGTCTGCAAGCGAAGGCCCGTTGCCCAACACATGAGCGACGCGGCCTTGCGCCGTTCCGCGGGCGGCAAGCAGCTTGGCGGAAAGGTAGACACGCTGCTCAAAGTCTTCAGACCGTCTGGGGTGTTTCGATCCCTTGACATGGCCCCGCACGGCCCCGTCGGCGCCGGGCGTATCCGGGGCGGGACCGGTCGCACAGACCGGGGCGCGAGGCGGTGACCGAACCGGGCGCACGCCCCTGCACGCCTCCGTTTCATACACCTTGAGGATCGGGTCGAGGACCGCATTCGGTGTCCAGTGCCGCAGCATCCAGGCACGACCGGCCTCGCCGGCCTTGGCAAAGCTCTCGGGCGCATGCGCCATCTCGGTCAACTTGGCCTCCAGCGCGTCGAGTTTGACGGATACCCAGGGCAGCGCGGTCTCGTTGGATCCTGTCATCCTGGCAAGGAGCTGGCGGGTGGCCTCGTCGAGCCAGGCGAAGGTTGCCAAGCCTTGAGACAGCGCTTCCAGCGAGGTCAGGTGGTAACCCCCGGTCACGCACTCGTCGATCTTGGCCGCGGCGCCTGCCGACAGGGCCAGCGCCTCTCTATGGCTGAGATCGAAGCCGATGACCGGCTGGATCTTACCCGATCGGGCCAACCGCTCGAGGATTGCGCGCGTGGCCCGATAGCCCTTGCCACGGCAGGTTGGCGGGGTCTGCGGATAGTCGTGAAGGTCAGAAGGCGTGAAGACGACGCGGGGCAGGGCGCCGCCAAAACCGTTGTTCGCCCCCTGCGGGGTAAAGCGCGCCGGATCCATCGCGTTCAGCACCGGCGTCGCCCGCGGGTAGAAGCGCGCGTGTTTCTGGGCAATGACCAGAACCGGAATGTCCGTGCGTGTGACCGGGTCGCGCCCCCGAAAATGCGGGGCGAGCACAGCGGGCTCGCTGTGGACCTGCAGCACCGCGCGCTTGCCGCGCATTGCGCCCGCGAACTGCGACAAAGTCGGGCTTTTTGCATCGACGAAGTTGTGGAAATGCAAAATGTCGGCACGTTCGATCTCGGCCTGCACGGCGGACTTCTGGCTCCAAAGCAGATCATGGGGAAAGGTCCGTGGCTTGGACCGCCCACGGGTCACGGGTGAGGCGGTCGCAACCCTGCTTTCGAAACGCGGGTCGGCCTGCATCAGTTGGTGCAGGTTCCAGATCGCCCCGGCGCAATTGGTCGAAGCGATGTGCAGGACCCGCGTCGGCGTTCTGCGGGGCGCCACGAAACCCGCGAGGTCGGCCTTGGGAAGAGCACTCAGGCGGCTTCGGCGCGAGAGGTTCACGATCTCGACGCCATTCTGCGCGGCCAATTCGAAGAGCCTGCGGTACTCCTTGTCGATCGCGCGCAATTCGCGGGCGAGCGGATGGGGGCCGGTCTTGCCAAAGAAATGATCTTCGGTGAAATCGACCCCAAGGAGGCCTACGCGCTTCGCTCCGAAGAACAGCGCAAGCGTCAGTGCGACGTAGGGCGAGTTCCGGGTGTAGGGGATGCGCCCATCGGCAGACACCTCGGTCCCTCCGCGCTTGCCAAGGCGCAGCGGCACAACCTCCACCCCCGGCAAGCTGAAGCCGGCGACGGACGAGAAGACTGCGCGCGCGCGCGTGGCCTCGATTGCGGTGAACCGTTCGGGCTTGAACTGTGACTTGGGGTTCAGCACGACAAGATAGTCCGGATCAAAGTGCCGCCCGATGTCGTTCACGCCGATCGTCGTGATCTCGGGCTTGCTCGTGAGGTCCGTTAGCGAGGTGCCACAGCCGCAGACGAGGATCGTTTCACCCGCGTGGCAATTGCGCCAGGCCCTGATGTCGTGCTTCGCCGTCATGCCGCCCCGAAATCGTCAAGCTGTTGCAGCGCCCTTTCGCCGTAGGAACCGCCCTCTGCCGCAAGCGCCTTCAGTGTTGCGGTACCCTCGGTGCGCTGGTCACCAAGGAGTTGCGCAAGCCCCAGGTAGAAGCGCGTCCGCGCTCCGGCATCATTCTTGCTGGCAGCAGATGTCAGCAGTTCGACGGCCGCCGAAAAGGCACCCTGGTCAAGGCGCATGATCGCGAGATCGGTCAGCGGCCCCGCGCTGTGGGGCGCGATCCTCAACAGCGTGTTCAGCGCGGCCTCGGCCTCAATCCGCTTTCCGCAGGCGATGTTGGTGAGATGGAGGTGGCGCAGCACCTCGGCGTCCTCGGGCGCAAGACGTCGCGCGGTCTCGAGCGCCTCGAGGGCCGAGCCGAAATCGTGGCGCACGAAACGCACAACGCCAAGCTGGCGCCAGGCATCCGCGTCGGCCGGGTCGAGCGCGCAGGCGGCCTCCAGCACCTCGATCGCCTCGGCGTACCGGCCCCGGGCCGCGATCACCGCGCCAAGCTGAACCAGGTGGTCGACGTTTGGCTCGGACAGAGAGATCGCGTTGCGAAAGGCGTTCTCGCTCTGCTCCAACGCGCCCGCAGCCAGCGACAGGCGGCCAAGGTTGGCCCAGGCCTGCTGGTCATCGGGCGCAATGTCCAGGGCACGCGCCAATAGCGTCATGCCCATCTCCAGATCGCCCTGTGTGGCCCGGGCCGAGGCAAGGTTGGTGAGGCATGTGACGTTCTCGGGATCGAGCCGGAGCGCGGAGTCATAGGCTTCGATCGCCTCGTCGATCTGCCCCTCCTGCGCCAGCAGGAAGCCAAGGTTGTTCAGCGCCGAGGCGTTTTCCGGGTCGGCTTCCAGCGCGGCTTCGTATTGCGCACGCGCTGCCTCGGCCTCGCCGTTCATGTGCAGCATCGCTGCGGCATTGTTGAACTGGCGGCTGCGGTCGATTGCGGATTGTGGTTCGCTCATTTGTTGATCCTCCATCACACGACCTGCTTGATCACGCCCTTGGCGAGTTGCATGGGGTCGATATCGGGTTTGGTAATTTCGACGTCGTTCATCGAGATCGGCTTCACCTCGTTGTTTTCGACCTTCACCTTGAGCTTGGCGCCGACCTCCATGCCGGAGCCATAGGTGAAGGAGGCCAGCTTCCATCTCTTGGAATAGAGTTCGATCGTGGTCAGCCAGAGGTCTGCCTTCACATCGGCAAAGCCCGTGACGTCAAAGGTGAACTGGGGCGAGGCCTTGACGCCCACGTCTGCCTCCATCGAGATGCCGGTCGATGGCGTCCATTCGACCTCGGCATTGGCCGAGGCCAGCCCCTTGACCCCAAGTTCGGCGCCCAGTTCCAGACCGGCGCGGGCCGAAACCACCGGAATACCGGCCCCAAGGGCACCCTGGATGGTCAGCCTCAGGCCCGCTTCGGCCGGCACCTCGAACCGCGCCGATCCGGTGATCTTGGCAGAGCTTTCGTCTTCGGGGTTGTAGGTCACTTCGACCGAGACGTTTTTCAACTCGCCCGGGCCGATCGAGGCCTTGGCGGTGAGCCCGCCCGTGATGTTGAGGAAAATTCCGATCCGCTGGCCCGCGACCGCGACCCCGACGATCGGAATATCGGCGCTGACCGACAGAAGCTCCTTCTCCAGCTTCTTCTCGGGGAAGACCTCGATGCTGTCGGGCAGTTCGACCTTGCCCTTGACCTCCATCGAGCCGTCTGCCTTGATCTTCAATCCTGCGGTGCCCTGCAGCCAGGGGGTGAACTTGATCGTGACCGAACCCGAGCCGAAGATGGTTATGGCATCGCCCGGGTCGCCGTCCGAAACCTTGCCGGTTTCCGGGTCGACGGGCATGTTCGTCGCGCCGACGGTGACCTTGCCCGATGCAATCCCGCGCGCATAGCCGGCACTGGCCTCGGCCTTGAACTTGCCATCATCGTAAGAGGCCGAAAGCTTGGCGGCGACGCCGGGGATATCAAGCTCGGCATCGCCGCTTCCCGACAGCTTGTAGGCCTCGCTTTCCTTGACCAGCTTGGCCTTGAGCTTGCCGCTTTTCAGCCTTGGTATCCCCTTGCCAAGGGTCAATTCGCCCGCGATCTCGAACCCGCCCTTGGGGTCGAACTTCATTGAAAGCGAACCTTCGGAGACACCCGGAACCTTGGGCACGACCGTTCCCGCCGCCTCCCAGGTCTCATCTTCGACGGTGACGTTGAGGGTCGCGGACTGGATGCCCTTGATTTGATCGGACCCGATTTTCAGCGTGCCTTTCCCGGTAAACTTGTCATTGGCATACGCCACGTCGATCTTTGCGTTGGCCCCCTTGAAGAGCGCGGGGTCGAATTCGAACCCGCCCTTGACCGAGAACCCGGCCTCGGCCCCGATCCGGCCCATGCCTTCAAGATAACCCTTGCCGACACGCTCGACCTCGAAGTCGAGCTTGCCCGTGGCCGAAAGCGACGCACCGCCCGCACCGGCGCCAGCAGTCAGCGTCAATTCGCTGCCAGTCACATTGATCGGTCCCGGCAGGTCGAAATCCCCGCCCGAGAATGTCTTGGACAGCTCAAGCCGGTGTCCGTTGATCGCCAAGTCGATCCCGAGCCCGTCACGAAAAATCTTCGATGTCGGCAACAGGACCGCCCGCGTCACCAGCCGGTCATTTTCGATCGCGGATTCCTTGACGTCGATCGGGCTCATGCCGACCATCTTGACGTTGTTCTTCAGCGCGGCGCTCAGATCGATCAGGGAATAGGAGAAGGGGTCTCCGCCCAGCATCGAGGGCGTGGCCTGTGTCGTTTTCGAGTCGATCTTCGGGGCTTTGCCGTGTGGATCGACCGAGAAGCTCGTGATCCCGTCTTTGGTGCCCTGAACGCCGGTAATGTTGAGCCCCTTGGGGTTCTTGAAGCTGGGCTTGCCCGTCGGCAGGCTTTCCAGTCCGCCTGGAAGGTTGATCCGTCGCGGTTTGCCTGCGCCGCGTCCGAGCATGACCAGGATGTTGGTGTTGCTGCCGACCAGATCGGCTTTGTTTGCCTCCGCCTTGGTCAGCTGTTTCAGCGTGTTGATGTGCTTTGCGTCCTGGATTTCGCTCACAAGCCAGAAGTTGTTGCGCGATTTCGAAAGCTTCAGGGGCGAGGCGGAGACAGTCTGGAAAGTGACGTCCTTGAACGTGGACTTCAGGTCGCCCGCATCCATGTCGAGCTGCTTGATCAAGGCGGGGTGGACACCGTCCGCCGTGGCCTTGGCCTTCAGCTTTGTTGCGGCGGCCGCGATCTTCTTGCGTATCTCGGCCTGTATGGCAGAGCCCGAAGCACCGTTCGTGGCCGGGTCCAGCAGTTGAAAATTGCTCATCGCGCTGGCGTCGCCCGACAGCTGGACCTCGTGGATGTGGTCGACCTCAAAGATCTCGTTCTTGCCGGTCTTGGCCCAGTTGGGGATGAGCGATTGTGCCGCGATCTGATCGGGGGTGCCGATGACGTAGGATTTTTGGTTGGCGACTTTCAGAAAAAAGCGCTTTGTTCCGTTCTTGGATTCGACGCCCTCGTCTTGGTTGAGCTTTATCTTGTTGGCGTCGACCTTGATTTTGCTCTTCCAGATAGAACGTTGCTTGCTTTCTGCCGAGGTCCGTTTTTCGCGCTTCGCTTTCAGTGGGCCGGACACCGACTGCTTGTTCGCTTCGGCGGGCAGGCGGATGTCCTTGACGGTCAGCGCGGATTTCTCGGCGCTAGTGGCCAGCGTGGCGGAATGTCCGCCAGCAGTCACCGTTGCGGGACCGGTGGGGGGACCTGCCGGGGCAGCTGGGGGGGCAGCGGCGCTCTTCTTGGCGCGCTGAAGCGGGGCTGGGCCTGCCCGACCCATGGCTGGCGCCATCGAAGGCCCCGGGGTCGAGGGGCCTTGTCGGGCACGGGCCGCGCCGCTTTTTGCCTTGGTCCCGGTCTGCTGGATCACATGTGCGGCCTCATGGGCCATGAGCCGCGTGTCACGCGCGCTTTCCGAAGCGCCAAGCCAGATGTCGCGCCCGTGGGTAAAGGCGCGGGCGCCGATGCTTTCTGCGGCGCGGGCTGCGCGGCCGTCCTGGTGCACCTGCACATCGCTCAGGTCGGCGCCGGTCGAGCGTTCGATCGGACCGCGGACCTCGCTTGCAAGTTCGTCGCCCCGACCTGGGGTCCGGACCGCCTCCTGCGCGACCGAGCGATCGCGTTCAGCGCCGGCAGTCTTTTTCTGGGCGGTCTCCTGTTCGCCCTCATCCTGGACCTTGGGCTGGGCGGTTTTTTCTTCCTCTTCGCCCTCGACGGACTTGGGCTGTGCGGCCTCCTCTTCCTCCTCCTTTTCTTCACCTTCCCCGGATTTCTCCTGTGCCGCCTCTTCCTCTTCCTCTCCACCCGCCATCTTGGTTTGGGCCGGTTCCTCGTCGGGCTTTTCCTCTTCTTCGCTGGTCTTCTTGGCCTGGGTGTCCTGTTCTTCTTCCGCCTTGTCGGTTTCCTCGGTTTCGGTTTCCTCCTTGTTGCTGGCCCGCTGCGCATGCGCGCCGAGACCGTCCGCAGGCAGGGGGGTAATGCCCGGAGCCTTGCCGCCCTGGATCACCTTGTCCGCCACCCGGTCGGCTTCGCGTTCAAAGGGGCTGTCGGCCTTTCCGACGGCGAGCTTGGTCTGAACACCCGGGATCGCGAAGGCCGGGCCTTGGGTGGCAATGGCGCCGCTTTTTGCAGGCTTGGAGGGGGATGATCCCTTGGAAGGTGCAGGGCTAGAAGTGACTTTTCGGGCCGGGCGCCGAGACTTGTGAGTCATGATCCTTCTCCGTTCAGGGCCTTCGCAAAGGCGGAGAGGCGTGTGGTCTGCGCGCCGCTCCCACCCCTGCCCGGGGCGAGCCCGCCCATTGCGCCCGCCTTTTGCAACTCGCGTTCGAGCCCACGGCGCAAGGCTTCGGCGTCGATCGGGCCACCTTCGCTCAGCGCGATGCTGGCGGCGGCGCGCACCGCGTTGCGGATCTGGCCGCCCGTGAGCGCGGCCTGTGTCGAGAAATCGCGCAGACGGGCGGGATCGACGGCGTGGTTATCGGGCAGGTGCAGTTCCCAAAGTGCAAGACGCGCCTCGGCCGAGGGGCGCGGGAAGGGCACCACCACGTCCATACGGCGCTGGAAGGCGCTGTCGATATTGTCCGGGGCGTTGGTGGTGACGACGACGATGCCCTCGTGGCTTTCAAGGCGTTGCAGGAGAAAGTTCGTTTCGAGATTTGCAAAGCGGTCGTTGGAAGAACGCACGTCGGTGCGCTGCGCCAAGAGACCGTCGCCTTCATCCGCCAAAAGGATCACGTCCAGCGCCTCGGCCTGCGCCAGGATCTGGTCCATCCGCTTTTCGGTCTCGCCCACAAACTTGTCGACGACAGCGGCGAGGTTCAGCCGGTAGACATCCGTCCCCACCGCGCCCCCCAGAAGCCGTGCGGCCAGTGTCTTGCCGGTGCCGCTGGCCCCGGTGAAGAGCGCGCGGACACCGCGCCCGGCAGAGCCATCCCGCGCGGTGCCAAGGTGGCGCGGCAGCCTTTCGCGGTTCTTGCAACGGGCGCAGAGTTCGTCGAGCAGCGTCTTTGTCTGTCCGGGGGCGATCAACTCTCCCCATCCGTCGCTGGCGGGCATGAATTCGGCCAGCCCGTCAAGCTGCTCGCGGCCAAGCGCGCGTGCCGCGACCTGGACGTCGCTTGGGGTTATCGTGGCGCGCCCGGCAAGTGTCGCCGCCGAGGCCGCGGCGCGGCCCGCGCGTCGCACATAGCCCAAGGGCAATTGGAAACCGTCGCGGATTTCCTCCATTCCCGTGACAGGGCGTTCTTCGAAGGCCTCAAGCCAGGCGCGCGCCCGGTCCGTGGCACGCGGGAATGGCACCGCGAGGGTGATCGCCCGTGCGGCGGATAACGGGTCAAGGCCCCCTGATTGACCCATCGACAGGATCACCGGGCCGATCCAGCGCCCAAGTTCGGGCGGCTCCAGCGTTTCGCCGGGTCCCAGATCGCAACTCAACAGCGGGATCGCGTCGCATAGGATCGCCGCAGCGCCGATCGTCCTGGCATGGGCATTTTCATTGTTTGCAGCCCCGGCAATCAGCAGGTTGCGGTCCATTGCCAGGGCGAGGCTCGCCGAGATCTCTTCGATGTCCGCACCGGGCATGTGGCGCAAGACGATCAGGGGCGCATTGATCGCGGCAATTGCGGCTGGCACCCGCGTCAGCTGGTCCCGGAATGACTGGTTGTAAGCCAGGCCATCGCATTTCCTCGCTGTCGACTTGGTGCTCAGACGGACCCCTCTTGGCCAGGCCGGCAGCGCCGCCCCACGTATCAGGTCCCAGGCAAGGGGCTCTGGGGCAAGTGTCTGTCGCGCCCGTGGTCCGGTCTTTTCGGTTGGTATCAAGAGACCCGCCGCGATCAACGGCGCTGCGAGATCCCAGCCCGCTCCGAGCACGGGGGGACCATCGGACAGAACCCGCGCCAGCGTCTCGATCGAGGGGTAGGGCGCGCCGCCTCCCTGCGCTTCGACCAGAAATGCGCCGACGCGCGCGTCTTCTTCGGCCAAGGCAACCAGCGCAAAGGCCAGGCGTTGCGTGTCGGTCAAGGCCAGAGTGTCGGCGGTCCGGGCAAAGGGAAGCGCGTGGGTTTCGCGGCTGATCAAATGTGCCGGCCAGGCGGTGGTCGCAACGCCTGGCAAAGCGGCCTCGGCGGCGGCGCGATATCCTTCGAGGAACGGGTGGTGGAGGCCAAGCGCGGGATGCTCCCGCGCCACCCAGTCGCAGATCCGCAGGGCGGCTGCGGTCAACCAAAGCGACATCTGCGTGGCTGGGTCCTGCGGCAGGAGTGACATCGCTGCTGGCGGCGTAACACGTCGGGACCGCGCGAAGGCATCGGGGGGAGGGGGGGGATTCCTCATCAGATCACCTCATGTTCGCGGTAGTGAAAGGCGACGATGCGGCCGAAGGCAGGGTGCCAGCCGGGATCAAGATCGAGCCCGGCCCGACGCACCGGCAGACTCTGGGCGGAAGCAGGAAAGACCACATCGATGTGCATCGGCGCCACGAAGATCCGGGCGCGACGACGAAGGAGGCCTGACGGGCTCTGTCCCTCGGATGGCCCGTCCGGACCCCAGGCCACACGGCCGATCCAGGCGCATAGTTCTTGGGCCGCGATCCGGTCGAGTTCGGCAGGACGGGCCGGTGTGTCGACCAGGCGTCCGTCGAGCGTCGCAAGAAGCCCCCAGATCGGGTCGACATGGGGGGCGGTCTCATCCAACGTCGCCCGCGCCAGTCTTTCGAGCCGTGCCCAAGGGCCGTCTTCTGGCAGCTTGGACGTTTTCAGTGCTTTGGCAAATGACCTGGCTCGCAGGGCAAAATCGGTCGAGAAGACGTTGATCAGAAAGAAAATCCCGCCAAGGTCAGTCACCGGCGCGGTTTCCGCGTCTGTTGCGGGCGAGCGGTCTTGGGACACCTCCGGCCCGAGGCCCACCGCGGGGTCCGGTGACTGTGCCAAGGGCGCGCCTGCAAGCGGCGGGGCGGGTTCCAAGGATGGCGGAACTTTCGAAGACCTGCCGCCTTGATCGGTGGGGTCGGCGCCGTCCGTTCCGATTTCGGCGTCAAGGTCGCGTGACTGGGGATCGGAACCATCGGGCGTGGGCAAGGCTCCCCTGTCAAACCTGTCCTGGATGCTCTGCGATTGATCCATCTTGCGTGTTGTGGCCGGTTCGTCGGGAACACGGTGTCCACGGGCGGTGCGCATCAAGGTTTCGGCCGCTTCGGTCAGCAGAGCCCCCGCAAGGTCGGGGCGTTTGCGACGCACCCACGCGATTGCCAATAGCCGTGCCTGGGGGGGCAACAGCGTGGCGAGTGAATTTTTCAAGGCGGGCGGGGCGTCTACGGCTACGGGGCTCTCACCGCAGTCATCTGATGGATCGCCCGTGTCAACGGTTTGGTCATTGTCCGACGGCCCTGAGTGGCGCCCCGCACCGAATGGCCCGAGGTCGCGGGCCAGTGCCTCTGCCGCCGCGGGCGGCAGGGCCGAGAACACGCTGCTTGCGCTATTGCGCGAGACCAGCACCTCGGTGATCGCGGGCAGCAGGTGGAACTGCTGGCGCAGCACCGCCTCGGGGCCGGATCCCGTCGGAACCCGGCGCAAGAGCGCCTTCGTCCACCAGGCCTGCTCTGCGGTGCCTGCAAGGCATTCGACCAGGCAAGCGTACATTTCCGCCTCATCGGCGAAGACAACCGCTTCGGCATTGGACAGCGATACCCCTGGGGTGGGCCTGAGTGCCCGCGCCCGGGCCCTTTCAAGCGCCCCGGTCAGCGCCCGGTCCCAATCCCCCAGCCCGTTTTCGCCCAGAGCGCGGCCAAGCGCACCCGGTGCAGGATCCGCAAGACGGCGCAGGATCAGGACCTCGGAGGGCGCCCCGGGCTGGGTGGGGGAGGCACGTTCGAGCCGCCTCAGCGCCCGGCGCTTTGGAGCCGCCGCCCGGCTTGCGTGCAAATGCACCTTATCTAGTGTCAGCTCGGTCATTACGTGTTCAGGATCATCGTCATGAAGTTCCCGATGTTGCGCTTGAAATCCACCGTCGCAGGCGTGGCCCGTTCAACCGTGACCATGCTGCTTGCGAAGTTCTGCGCCGATCCGGGAAAGGAGACGACAAACTCGTAGTCTCCGGCGGGCAGGGTCAGAATGTACTCGCCGTTCGCGTCGGTGGTCGCGGCAAAAGTGTCTGCCGGGGATCCGGCTGGGGATCCGGTCAGGGTTGCCGTCACGATTGCGCCGGGGACCACCTGTTCTATTGGACCGGTGCCGAAGAGGTAGATTATGGCGACCGTCCCCGTGATCGTTCCGGGCGTGTTCAGGATGTCCTCGAGTTCCTCGATCCTGTCTTCGAGCTCGGCGCATTTGATCGCTTCCAGCTCGGGCGATGGTACGATGTCGGAGACGAACAAGAGCCAGTCCGCGGAGGGATCGACGCGATAGATCACGAACCCCGGCGCCGGCGAGGCGGTGAGGTCCACCGCAGGGTAGCGCATGGCCTCTTCCACAAGGGGGATAAGCCGCCCCGGTGCGAGGTCGACCGGGGGCGGTGCGGCGGGCAGGAATGTGCTGGCCGAGGGCATCGGCAGGAAGCCGACCGGTGGCAGGATATCGAAGTAGTCCACCGCCGCCGTGCTGGCCGGGACCGTGATCCCGTCAAAGAGCCAGTCGAGCTGTTCCTGAAACTGGTAGAGGGTGGCCGCGTCGCTCGCGTGTCGCGCATTGGCCGCGATCAGCGGCCAATCGCTGGCACGCGCGTCCGTGCGTGGGCGGCGGCGCACTGACCACATGTCGACAAAGGTGATCTGCCCGCCCTGCAGGCGCAGCACCGCCAGCGGAACCTCGCAAGACATGAGTTTCGGCGGGCTGCCCTGACCAAGAGTGGTTTCCAGTTCCCAGTCCGCCCAGGCCGAAGCGCCAGAGGGCGTCTCGGCGAACGGGTCCAGAGGGAAAGGCGCGCGCGGCGCCGTGCCAAGCCCGAGATGCGCAACACGGTTTCGCAGGCGTGAGCTTTGCTGGTCGCTCGATCCAAGCGCGAGATTTCCGATCTCGGTGCCCCCCATGTCCCCTGCGATCAACGCGGGGTCAAAGCGGACCAGGCGGAACTGCAGACCGAGTGTCGCGTAGCGCCGTCCGCACCCTGCTGCGATCCCGCCGTCCTCCAGCCCTGATTTCGGAGCTTCCTCCTCGTATCCCGAGGCCGTGGTCAGGGTCAGGATGTGAAAGCCTTCCGCCGTCGACGACTCTGACGGCGGAGGTTGATCTAGGCAGATGTCAAAGGCCCCGGCATCCCGGTTCGGGCTGTCCTCGTCCAGGACACTAAGGCGCACGCTGCGTGTCTCTGCCAGATCAAGCGTCTGGCCGGTGCGGCTGACCGCCAACCCGGCGGTGACTTCGACCGTCGCGACTTGTCCTGCGCCCGAGGGGGTGACATCGCGCACCTCAAGCCCTTCGACGATGCCGTGACCGATCGCGCGCCCAAGCGCGGTGCGCCCCTGTCGCGCGGCGCCCTGTTCGTCACGCAGGTCGCGGCCTGTCAGGATACGGCCCTCGAAGAAGTTGACGAAACGCCGGCCGCCATCCAAGACAGCTTGTTCGAGTTCGATGGCCATCGCGCTACCTCGCTCCCAGGATGATGTGATCGGGGTTGGTCAGCACGCGGCGCGCGCGGTCGCTGATCCCGTTGATCGCGTTGATCTCGTCGAAGGTGGAGAACCGTCCGAGCGCACGTCGCCGCTGCAGGAAGGCTTCGATGGAAGTGTTCGCGATCCCGAGCGCGCTGAGAACGCTGGCGTCCGCTTCGTTTACGTTGACCCACCCGGCGGAAATGCCGTCGGTGTCGGCGAAGTTGATCCAGCTCGAGAACAGTCCCCCTTGCGTGCCGCGTTTCGCGCCTTCCGGGCGATCCCCTGTTGGCAGGCGCGAGCGCAGGAATTCCGTATCCACCGCACGCGTAATGTCGGGGTCCACACTGTCGGTGAAAGCCCGGACATGATCGCCGTCCAGCTCGACCCAGATCTTGAGCTGTCGATCCACGATCTCGGCATGCGTGTTGTCGTCGATGCGCAGGAAGGCGCCCGGTGCAAGGTTCGTGTCCATTTGCGAGCCCGAGCCGAACAGGGTCTGTCCAACTGCAACGTCGGGTTTGATCGGGATCAGGGCGACCGGGGGCAGACGAAGCCTTGCCCTTGGTTGGGTTTCTGCGAAAGACGCGCCAAGGCGATCGTCGGGAACCTCCGCGTAGATCCGGAAACTGTTGGCGTCGAGCGAACCGAGATCCAGATTTCTCTCACCATCGACGCCAAGCTCGACCACGGAGTCCCCGACCTGTTCGTTCCAGAAGGCCACCGCGATTCCCGGAAGGGTTTCGACGGCGCCCCCCAGGAACTGCAGGTCAAACCGAAGATCGCTTGCCCCCCCATGCAGCCAGGACAGCGCCTGAAGGCGTACCAGGTTTTCCTCGCCGGCCCCGTCTCCGGGGCCAGGGGCCGCGGCTGCGGCCCATACCAGTTGGGTCCCATTGTTTTCGACGGTCAGGTGCATGCCGTCGTTGGCACCAGTGTCGTCAGGGGCCGGGATGTCGAGCCCGTGCAGCCCTTTGACTGTGGGGGTCGGGTAGTTGTCGGTCAGGTCGCCGCCGGCGCCCTGGCCCCATGGCATCGCGTCGCCTGGCACGGCGGCCTGTGGAATGTCTTGCAGTCTGAATGTGCCATTGCCCGAGAGGTGCTCGACCAGGGTGCTTGGCCCGGCCCCGGTGCGTGGCTGGATCAGGAGGTATTGAAGGTGGTCGTCATCCGCCAATCCGTTGAGAGCGTCATGGTCGATCACACCGCCGTCATCCGAAGCGGGGATCAGCAATTCCTGGATCAGCTGGGTCGATAGGAGCAGCGGACGATCGACATCCTCCACGGTGATCGCCGCCGCGTTGCCGGCAAGCGCGACCGCGCCGCCGCCCGCGTCCGTTACCGGCACCCGAAGCCGGGCCAGGGCGATGCAGCCATCGCCACCCGGGCTGCCCGCGCAATTGGTGCCATCCGGCAGAAGCGCGGGCCGCACCACGGTGACCCAGGCGTGGAAAGCTGCCGCAAGGTACTCCCCCATCTGGTCCTCGGGCACCTCGATCGGCCCGGTTGCCGGAGAGGCGGGGCTCGGGGGCGAGCCCGTGAAGGTCCCGATCGCTTCGACTTCGTCCAGGAAATCGTCGATCGACATCGCGGGAGAGCCGCCAGGCATGGGATCCAGCCGCCCGATCAGCGCAGCAAAGGCGCGGATCGCATCGAAGCGCGCCATATCGGGGCGCTGCAGGTCAAAACGGATCGAGAAGCTTTCGGTGACACGCGTGGGCGTCATCGATTCCTCAGGGGTGCGGCAAGGGCCGCTCGGGATCGGTTCCTGATCGGTCAGGCACTCGCGGTAGCAGAGCACGACCCAGACATCGAGCTCGGCCGGTGAGGGCAGGGCAAGAGGCGGCGAACTGGCCGCCTGGCCCGCGATCCAGGCGTCAAGGCTTGCGCATTGCGCGGTGGTGACGTGCAACTCGCGGCCGTGGGTGTCGATGCCGTGGCCGGGCGCGACCCGGATCTCGACCTCGTTGCCCTTGTCCGATGCCGACACCCCAAGACCGCAGACCGTGCCATAACCGTGCAAGGTCCGATGGTGCCTGCGCGCGCCTTCGAGGAAGTAGTACTCCTCCTGCACGAACTCATCCACGCCCAGCACCTGGCCTTGAGAGTAGTGCACCCGCTTGTGCGGATCGAGCGTCAGAGAAGGCGTACAGGCGCCGTGGCATCCGCATCCTGTTTCGCAAGTCATAGTCTTACCTCTCCTGCTGCGTCGCGTCCGACCACGGTGCGGTCCCGAACGGCAAATGGGTGGCCGTAGCCGATGAATCCCTCGCTGAGCGCGCTGCGACCGAGTTCGATCGCCGTGAACCGCGCGCCCTCGCTCAACGCGGTATCGAGGCCCAGTCGGGCCGAGCCGGTTTGGAAGAGCGCCCAGTAGGGGCGCACCTCGTATGCGGTGTGAAGCGGGCGCTCGCGCTCGACCACGCGGGCGATCTGCCCGATGCGGTCGTCGCGACGCTGGCGGTCTTCGCCCGGGTAAACCGGGGCCAGTACGGTGAAACGATGCGCGTCGCGCTCGACCGGCAGGATGGCCGAGACGAAGGCGATCCAGTCTTCGAGCCGAGGTCCCCCCGGGGGCAGGCTTGCGGGAAGGGACAGGGGATGAGGGTCGGCGCTGGTCAGCCCATGGGCTGCCGCGACGCGATCCGGCGCGCCATGGCGGCGGGTCAGGTAGGCCTGCCAATGGATCGTGTCGGCCGCCGTGGCCGCCGCATAGGTGAACCCGATCGGACCGGCGGCAAAGGCCCGCCAATCCTCGGCCTTGGCGGGGTTGGCGGGCACCAGAGGTGCAAAGCGGATCTCGTTTTGCGACTGCAACGCCGGGCTTTCGCCCCAAATCGTCGACAGCTCGGCCACCGTCGCCCCGCGCCGGTCGAGGGCGAAGGCCGCGAAAGCCTGGTGCAACGCCTCGGCGCCGTCCTCGTAGGTCCAGCCCACCAGCGTCTCCATAGGGTCTGGCGTGACGCTCTTGAAAGCGCGCAGCGCATGGGTCTCTGACAGCCGCACCCCCTGCCGCGCGCCGTCGGGCTCGGGCGGGTTGCCGCTCTTCAAGCCGTCGAAGAGGCATTCATCCGGGCAGGGATCCGTCGCGATGTCGATCATTGCCTTCAGCCCGGCGGGCGTGCCCCGCCAGCGAAACAGAAGCTCGACATGGTCGATGAAGAGACGTCTCCGCGCGTCGTCCCAGTCGGTCTCCAGTGCCGCACCCATCCAGGTTGCAAGCCAGTCCAGCGCCTCTGGCGGTGCAATCCGCGTATCCCAGAGCCCATGCGCCGTGGCGACCCGGTCTTCCATCGTGGTGAAGAGCCCCTCGACGTTGGCCAGGAAGCGCTCCAGGAAGTCTCCCGAGACTTCGTCCTCGCGGTAGACCGCGGGCAGGTAACGGTCGAGATAGCTGAACCGGGGCATGTAGATGCGCAGCGCGCGCAGGCGCGGCGTGGTGCTGCCATTGCCGGTGAGGTCGATCCCCAGTTGCAGGAAACGGCCCTCTGCCGACTGGATCAGCGTTTCATAGCTGCCCGCCGCGCTTTCGGGGTCGGCATCGGGGAAGGGGCTCCAATGCGGGGTCTCGGCCCCGTCGCCGCGCTTGTAGGGGCGGGGCAGGACCGACCACTCGGTCCCGAGAAGCGCGTCCGGGCTATCGGCGGCCCGCACCGAAAGCGTCACCGAGGTTCCCGGCGCCACGCAGCCGTCGAAGATGATCCGGTGCCAAACGGTCCCGGGTCGGCCTGAATCGAAGACGGCGGGCCGGATCGTCCCCTCGGTCACCCTGTTCTGACGCGGGTGTGGGGCCAGCGCGATCCAGGTCTCGCCAAGGTCGTAGTGGGTCTTGCCCCCCGCCTCGACCAGGGCCCGGCCCGCGAAATGGCGCATCGGCAGGTAATCGGGGGCAAGCGTTAGCGATAGCTCGGACACCGCGGGCGCCTCGGGCGCCCAACTATCCGCCGTGAGGTCGAAGTGCAGCGCCTTGTCCCCGTGGTCATCGACGATCAGCAGGGCACCCTCGAGACGGCCCGGGGGGGCCTTGAAATTGGCGACAAAGGCGATGTCGTGACCTCGGTAGGCGAGCGGCGGGTCTTCGAACTCCCTCAGCTTGTCCTGGTCCAGCGTGACCTCGGCCGCCGGACCATCGGGCGAATAGCGGATGATGCGCGAGGGCACGCCCTCGGGCGCGTCGAGGATCAGAAACGTCTCGTCCGGCAGGCTGGCAACCGAAACCGGGGCGGCGGCGCCGGGCACGCCCGTGGGGCCAGATGCACCGAGATCCAGCGCCCTGGGGAATTCCGAAGCGACGACGGGCTCGGGCGGCGCGCCTTCGGGGGTGAAGTCGGGCGGTGCCGGCAGGGGGAGCGCGGTGGTCCCGGCGAAACCTTCAAGGCAGAAACGCTCGTCGAGCTTCCAGACCCGCCCGGCATCCGCTGGTCCCGTTCGGTCGAGGATCCAGGTCCCGCCGTCGTGCGCCCGCGCAAGGTCTCGCACCGCGATCTCTGCCGGGGTGCTCCAGGGCTGGAACGTCGGCGTGCCGCCACTGTGGAGGTCGAACAGAAGGAAACCGTTCGGGGAGAGCGTACCGACCAGCAGGAAATGGCGGCAGCTGACCGACAGGCCCGAGAGCGTCAGATCGGCGAAGGCAGGCTCGGGCGGGGCGCTATCTGCAAAGCTGCCGTCCTTCGGCGGGCAGACGGTTTGCTCCAGCGTGCTTGCGTCGAAGAAATCTGCGGCGCTGCCACCAATCCTCCAGGTCCGGATCCCGCGCCGGTCCTCGGTGATCCAATACCAATTTCCGAAACCGTCGCGATCCGCCCCACGCCGGTCCTCCGGGGACAGGCGTACCGCACCCACGCGCGGTGGGAAGTGCTTGGCCTCGGGGCGCAGAACTGCGGCGCCCGCGGTCTGGTCCCAGATGACCGAGGACGGCGCCTCGTGGGTGAGCGCGGCCTGCCAGTCCCGGCGCCCGAGCATCAGATGAAAGGAGGTGCCGTTTGCGTCTTTCATGTCGCCCTCAGCATTCGTCCGGGATCACGGGCACCGGCGTCGCCGCGACAACCGTATCGACTGGCGGGGCCTGGCCCTGTAGCTCATCAAGCGGGATCGGGTCTCCTCCGGCGACCACCGACACGCCCGCGAGGCGCGGCAGTTCCAGTCCGCTCAGGGCCATGGGCGTGGTGAAGGGGCCCGAAGCACCTCCGACGATCAGTTGATCGACCCGGCGCACGCCCTCGGCCTGCGCCGCCTGCACCAGGATTTCGGCCGGGTCCACGGCGGTTTCCAATGGCCAGCCGCGCCCCGCAAAGCCGCCTTCGAGCGCCGAAAGGAAAGTCTCGATGGCGGCGGTGACCGCGTTGCGCACCGTTGGTGTGTCGCGCCCGGGCGTCACCTCGATCGAGATCGAGACCCAGACATCGACGTAGACCGGGCCGTGAACGTGAAGCTCGGTCGTTATCAGGCGGCGCGGGGCCATGTGCTCGCAAACCGCCTGCAGGAACAGTCGATCGGGGTTGGGCGCGCGCGGGGTCAGCGCATCGTTGGCGGGGATCACCATGACCGTGACGGCACCCGGCGCGACAAGCGCCGGGTTCGCGGGGCGCACCAGCCCCAGAACCTCGACCCGGCCCATGTCGACCCCGGGCGTTCCGGCGGCGATGGTCGAAAAATCCTCTTCGGTCACCAGGCGGTCGCGGTTGGCCAGGACAGTGGGTGCGCGGCGCTCGGCCTCGGCGACGGTTTCGCCCGCGCTGCCGCCCCAGGTCGGAACCGGATTGGTAACCTTCAGCCCGCTCGGCAGCCCGGATCCGGACTTGATCGCTCCGATGCTGACGAGCCCCGCGGGCCCGCCGCCGTGATCGTAGCTTGCCAGGATCACCGCGCCCTGGGCAGGGCGCGCACCGTGCAGACCATCTCCAAAGGCGATCTCGCCCGTGGCGGGGTCGAGCGCATAGACCATCGCCTCGGTCCCGTCGGCCTCGCTGTCGCCGCCGCGCGCTCCCGCCTCGGCGGGGGCCGCGAGGATATCGTCGATCGGCTGCCAAAGCTGGCCGTTGATGCGCAGCTCCAGGCTATCAGCGATGACCGGCGTGTTGGTCAGCCGCGCCGCCTGGTCCGGAGCGCCGTTGCCCCGGCCCAGGAGTTCTCCGGTGACATGCGCGCGTTGCTCCACGCGGCTGGCGTTGATCCCGATCCAGGACAGTTTGAAGGACATCTGCCCGCCCGCCGCCACGGCATTCCCGTCGTTCCTCAACCGGACACGAAGCCAGGAGACCAGCCGCGCGGCCCGCGGGTCGTCCTCGAGATCCGGCGGGTAGGCCCCGGTGCCCGGTTCCAATGGTTCGAGATTGTCCCAGGTGGTGAGTTCCGCGTCCCCAAGCGAGACCTCGAGAAGCGCGGGCATCGTCAGCGGGTTCGCATCCGGCGTGGCGGTGAGCGCGCGGTAGTTGGCGCCTGCGCCGGGGGCGGCGGGATTCGGCGTTTCAACGACCAGCGCACGCAGGGTTTCGGGATCGCTGTCGATCGGCAGATGCGACAGCCCTTCTTCGTCCAGCGCCGGCATCACTCCAAGGCTCAGAGACTTGCCGCGCAGCGCGTCCCGTGCCTCCACGACCTTGTTCTCACGCTGCGCAAATAGCGCGATCCAGAGGCCGTCTATCGTCTCTGCCCCGACGTCCAAGCCTGGTCCGATGTCGCCCGGGTGCGGTGGTTCGAATTCCACGGTCTTGTAGAAATCAAGCGCGTTCACCGCTGCCGCACTCCCTGGAGGATCGGTGAAGCTGGCATAAAGTGCGCCGTAGGACTCGCGCGCGTTTTCAAGGGCGACCCCCGCCAGGCGGCGCTTGTAGAAGACCGAGGCAACGACCGGCAGCACATCGAGCCCGCGCGTGACCTTGAACGGCGTTTGTCCGGCGCGCAGGTCGGCGCCTGCGTCAAGCGTCTGTGCCTCGACCGCGCCCGAGGATTTCTCGAAAGCCACGAGCCCCCGGGCCACTCCTGCCGGGCGCAGGGCAAGTCCCAGAAGACGCAGGAAGGCGCGGCGGTTGCGCTCGGGGATCGCGTTTGTGCGGTAGATAATGCTCTCGCTCATATAGGCGAAGAGCTGCAACAGCGTGACGCCCGGGTCGGCGTCCGACTGGTTGGTCCATTCGGGCGTATGCACCGCGTTGCGGCGCAGGGCCTCTTCCATCAGCTCGCGCCAGGTGCGGGTGTCAATTGCAGGCGGTGGCAGGGGCATGGCCTTTGATCACCTCAGTTGGACACGCAGGGCGACGCTGTCCGCGGCGCCGGTGCGGATGACGCGGTAGCGCACCAGGGCGCGCGCCGCGTCGGCTTCATCGGGGTCCGGTCCGACATCGACGGACTGGAGGCGTATGCGGGGCTCGAACCGGCCGAGCGACTGGGTAACGACCTCTTCGATCAGCCGGTGCGTGGCGGCTGTGTTGGGCTGGAACAGGAAGCGGGACAGCCCGCCGCCGAAAGCCGGGCGCATAAGGCGCTCGCCTCGATCGGTTCTCAGGATCAGCTCGATCGACTGGTGGATGTTGTCGACGCCCGTCGACCAGGCCCAACGACCATCCGGCCCGATCCCCGGGGGAAAGGCGAATCCGCGACCCAGGCTCTTTTCGCCCATGCTCATTCCTTGGCCCCCTTCCTGAGTCGGATGGGGATCACGGTCATGAGGTACGGCAGCCACTTGAAGATCATGTCCAGCAGCGTGACCATGATCATCATCAGGATGAACGCACAGATCGTGACGATCGGGATCGACAGCGAAATCATCAGCCCGAAAGCGCTCCCCCCGGCGGTCTTGCAGGCCGCGCTGTCAGCCGAGGGCAGGTCCTTGTGCAGCGGCCAGGGCAGGACCGATCGGATCAGATCGCCGAGTGTCACCTTCTTGAAGCGGTTCGTTTCCCCGCAGAACATGTCGGAAACGGCAAACCCCGCGCTCTTGCGGAATTTCCGAAGCCCCGCGGGTGAGAGATCAATCGGCATGGGGATCCTGATGTCGCGCGCGGGTGCATCGGGGTCGAAGAAGGACGCCATCTGGAACGGTGCCGTCGGTGTCGAGACCACCGGGGCGGCAAAGCCAACGCAATTGGGCCTCTCGAAGACGCAGCGCACCGTGAACCAAGTGTCCTCGCGACGGCTGACGTCGCGGGGCGGGCGCAAATCGGGGACCGGACCAGCCCGGCCTTCGGTCGCGGCGTTTTCGACCAGCGCGACCTCGATCAGAGCCTGAAGCTCTGCCACCGTCTCGCTCGATGTGCCCGCGCGACTTGGCCAGTTGTTCCAGGTGTCCGTGGCTGTCACCGCGGAGGGGTTGACCGGCGGGTGTGCCGGGATCCAGAGGAACGCGGGGCGGCTCGGCGGGTTATCCCAGTCGAATGGTGTCGCAGCTTTTTCAAGCTCCAGGACATCGTCATCGCTGAGCGCCAGCAGCGCCTCGACGAAACCGGCCTTGACCGGGCCGGCGGAACCGCCGTGCTCGGTCCCGATCTCACTGACCAGCAGGTTGTGGATCGTGATGCTCTGCAAGAGACCCTTCACCATGGTTTCGGGAGCGGTCAGGCTGCGCGGAGTGGGTAGCCCTTGCAGATTGTCCCAAAGCACCGGCAGGTGAGTTTGCAGGAAGCGCCGCGCGTCCGCGAGGATCAGCCAGCCAATCTGGACCGCCCCCGCGCGATAATCGAACAGCAGCTTCTCGGCAGCAGCGAACCGCTCCGGGTGGCCGTCGCTGGCTATGGACATACTGGGTTCGCCGGGGCGATCCGCGATCTGCTCCTGCACAATGGCAGCCTGGTCAATCAGCACGGTCCAGGGGGCGGTCACCTCTGCATGCCAGAGCAGCGCAACAGGGTCCTGCGGAGACTCATCCAGGGTGATTTCAGGATCGGGCGTCTCGTTTGACCGGGTGGCGCCGACATAGGTCTCGCGCCGGGCAATCGGCAGGGCGCCCAGCAGCAATCGGCGCCTGCGCCCGTCGGTGTGGTAGGTGGTAGGGAAAAGGCCGTGGCGCTCTTCATCCGGTATCAGGCGCCCGCGCTCTTCGGGCGCCAGGAGCCGCCAGTGGCCGCCGTCTTCGCCGTGCGGGATGAAGGCGTATTCGTCGACTTCGTCCAGACCGTTCGCATCCTTGCCTTCGGGGTCGAATTCGCCCTCGCTTGCAACTTTCTGCACCAATTGGCGCAGGACGAAGCGGGGGCGCTCTTGCTTGGCAGAGCTGATGGTCCGGTCCGGCAGTCCCGGGCGCGGGCAGACGAGTTGGGCCGCCACCATGTAGAACCGGTCCTGCGCGGGCTGAAAAAGTTTTAGATCCGCCTGAACCTGGGGCACGGGCTTTGCCGCTGCCCCGCCAACGAGCCCCTTCTTGCGCGCCAGCGCCGTCGCCCGCGCGCGTGCCGCCGACAACGGCGCCGCGGTCGCCAGGCCCTCTTTCGGAGGCGTGGGCGCCGGTTCGCGCCAGGTCTCGGGCACCGCCAACCAGGCTGGCAACGCTTCTGGCCGCGTCGCGGTCAGCGCCGCCAGTTCTTCCATGAAGTCTTCGCTTGCAAAGCGCAGGATCGCCGGGCGTCGGGCCTCGCCGTTCAACCCCGGCGAGGTGTTCAGCCACATCGGGTGAGGCGCCATCCAGCGCAGGTTTTCGTGCCGATCCTGCGCTACCATATGTTGCCCGCCCCTGGCGTGTAGGAGGATGAGATCACCGAGTTCGAGATCACCGTGTCGGCTTTGACCACACCCGAGAATTTCGACATCCCCGCATCGACCGTGACCATCCCCGCCGAAACCTCGACCTGGCTTGCGCTGATCGAGACCTTTGAGGACGCATCGATCGACACGCCCGCGGCCTCCATCGTCACCGTGTTGCCGTTGGAGTCTTCCAGAGTGATCCCTGCCTCGCTGTCGTGCAGGGTGATCTTCTGGCCCGCCGGGGTCTCCAGGATCATTTCTTCCGAGCCCGAGCTGTCGTCGAGCGTGACCTTGACCCCGTTGCGGGTGCGGATCGACTTGATGTTGTTCTCGGAACTGCTGTCCATTTCCTCGTGCGGTGTGTCCTGGCCGTTCCAGAGGCCGCCGATGATGAAGGCGTGGCGCGGGTCTCCGCCGCCGAAGGCAACGAGCACCTCGTCGTCTACATCCGGCATGAACCAACTGCCCCGGTCAGGACCGGCAAAGAGCGTCGACATCCGTGCCCAGGCCTCGTGCCCGCCGTCCGCGTCGATCGCCCAGGGCAGGCGCACCCGCACCCGTCCCTGGCCGTCCTCGTCGGCAAGATCGGTCACGATCGCCGGATAGACGCCATAAAACAGCCCGCCCAGCCCGGTGGGCAGCCGGGTGTCCGCAAGCGGGTGAAGGTCAAAGGGTGACATCAGGTTCGCTCCCTCATGATCCGATCCATGGGCGTTCGACCGAGAATTCGGTCTGATAGCCCCGTTCCAGGTCGAAGACGTGGCGCACCGCGGTGACCGTGAAGTCACCGTCGAACATCGGCCCGAGGCCCTGGAAGGTCAGCGCCGAGCCCACCGAGATCCGGCTGTCGCCTTCGGCGATGCCGTCGCCGGAAACGAAGCGGCGTGCCCTGCGGCGATATTCGGCACCCGCAAGCGCGTCGCCCTCGGCGGTGCTGATCGGCAGCGGGTGAACCACGCGCTCGACCTTTTCGCCGATTGCCGCGTCAAGGACGCTGCTGCCGGTGTCGCCCTCGCTTTCGCCCGAGAGACTGTCTGGCCCCGCTTCGCTTTCCACGGCCTCCTTGGCGCCTGGGTCCCAGCCGCCGACAACCAGTTTCGAACATTGGTGCGCGAGGTCGGCGCACAGCCGCATCTCGTGCAGGCCCTGGCCATAGGTCAGCACGATCGGATCGGTGGGGCGGTTGGCACGGGATTGCGCAAAAAGGCTGTCGCCGCGCACCCAGATCTCGGCACCGACGTTTGCCGCAACGGTCCTCAGGAACGCCAAATCCGACTGGTTCAACTGCGCCACGATCGGCATGGTCGGACCTTCGATATCGGTGTTCGGGGTCAGCCCGTGATCCTGTGCGACTGCGCGGATGACGTCTTCGGCACTGGCCTCTTCGAAGACCCGGGTGCGCCGTGTCTTGCGCAAGTCCTGCAGGCGGTCTTCGGCCAGGACCAGCACCTCGGGAGGGCGCGATTTCGGGAAACGCCCCTCGATTCCGGAAATCCGCCCTTCAAACACCGCACCCGCGCCCTGGCCGCCGCCGATGGCGATGCGCAACGGCGTGCCGAAGTCCAGAAGCGCCCGGTCGAAGTACAGGAACCCGATCCCGCCCGAGGCCGTCCCCCAGTTCCCGAATGTCGCTTCGCAGCGCGCCATGCCGTCGAAGTCTTCTTCGATGGTCAGCGCCATCAGCCCGGCGTCGAGGTCGGGCTGCGCAGCGCCGTCAACCGTCAGCCTGGGCCGGGCATTGTAGAGAAGGGGAACGGTTCCAAGGTCGGGCATGATTGGTCCTCAGTGGCCGCGCAGTCGCGCCGCACGTTCACGCAGATGCGTCTCGACCCGGGCCAGGGTGGTCGGCGCGATGGCGCGCCCCGTCGCATCGGCCTCTGCACCGGCCCCGCCATCGCTGGCGGTCTGGGCGGGGGGCTCGGCCCGGGTTTCAAGGATGATCTCGAGGTCGTTGATGATCACGGGCATCAGCGTCTCCCTGGTCGGCTAAGGTCAAGCGGCGTGCCTGCGGGCAGGTTGCGCGGGTTGTCGATGTTGTTCTGGCGGGCGATGTCCTGCCAGTCATCCTGGCGGCCTTCGCGCGCGGCGGCCTCCTGCACGCTCTCGCCCTCGCGGGTGGCGGGGGCGGGTTGCGACGCGGTGGGGGGCGTGCTGCCACGCCCCGTTCCGCCAAGCCCGGCGCCGCCCTGATTGCCGAACTGGAACTGGATTTCCTGCTTGGACAGCGCCAGCGCGATTTTCGCGCGCAGCGGTTTGCCATCTTCCGAGAACAGCAAAAGCTCTTCGTTGATCGAGTCCACCACGCCCTCGAACAGGAAGGTGCCCCAAAGGAAGCGGATTCCGGGCGGCGTGAACTTGCCTTCCTCGTCGCTCGGCTCGGGCTGGATGAAGCGCACCACCTGCTGGGTCAGTCGGCGCACGTCGTCGACGGTTTCGCCTTCGGATTCCGGGCGATCGGGCGCCGGGGCCGTCACGTCGAACCAAAGGTCCAGCGTCAGCTTTGTCGTCCCCGAGCCGACGAACTGGATCGCCGAGCCGCCCCGCTGGTCGCCGCCTGCGCTCTTGTTGGAATAGGCGACCTTCAGGGTTTCGGGGTTGAACTGGACGCTGATCGGATCGCCGGTCTCCGACACGGTCTGCTGTTCGTCCCAGGTCACCGGCTGAATCTGGGCTTTCAGCAGGGCTTGCGGCTCAGGCATCGGTCACCTCCTCCGCATCCAGCGTTTCAAAGGCGATCTGGGCTTCTTCGATGGCGATCAGCCCGTCCGAGGCATTCAACGCCGGCGCCTTCAGCTTTACGGGCAGACAGCCCGTGAGCTTGAAGCGCACCACCTCGCGTTCACGGTCAGCCGACAGCATCGCGATTTCGCCATGGGCGCGCGCCTCGCGGCGCTCCTGCACCGCGCGGAACCAGGCCCAGAGACCAAGCCCCTTGGCCATCCCGCGCTTCAAGGTGATCTCGCCATAACTGGTGACGCCTGCCAGGTGGATCTGGCGCGCATTGTTGCCGCCTTCGCGGATGGTCTCGGTCTCCAGCGTGGCTTCCAGACCCGAGACCTCAGAGAAGGCGCCGTCGCAGATGATGCCGTCTTCGCCCTCAAGCTCGAGGCGGACCTTGAAATTGAAGGCGGTGAAGGGAGTGGTCATGTCGCCTCCTCCACGGCCAGATCCCGAGCGCCGGTGCGCAGCAGGCGCACGTTCAGAAACCGCATGGGACGCGAGGGGGCGACGCGCAGTTCGACGGTAAAGCGCCCAAGCTCGATCGCACCGGGCGGGTTTACGCTCCTGTCGGTGACAACCCGAAAGCTTTCGACGGGCCGTGCCCCTGCGAATCCGCCGCGTTGGTGGATCAGCGAGAGCACGCGTTCAAACCGACGCTGCACCTGGGCACGGAAATCGGGGGAGTTCGGTTCGAACGTATAGGCCATGCCTTCACGCACGGCGAGGCGGCGTAGCAGGATCATGAGAAGGCGCACGGGCAGGGGGCTAAGCTCGGCGCTTGCCGACAGGGTCTCGGCATTCAGGAAAAGAAAGCCTCGGGGATTGTCGCGGATCGGGTTGATCTGATGAGCGATCAGATCGGCAAGGGTCGCGTCCTCGAGGTGCGGCGTGAGGGCCAGCGCATCCGTGACAGGCAGGTTCGCGGAGGCGATCCAGACCCCCGGCCCATTGGCCTGCCGCGCGATCAGCCCCGCAGCGGCGCCATCTGGCGGGTGGAAGGCGCTGCCCGTCGAAATCCAGCCATGGAGCAGCGCAGCATAGGAAAGCGCCGTCTCTTCTCCAAAGCGCAGGGCGGGAACGCGCAGCATACCGGCGGGGCCGGGATCGCCCTCCAGATCCTCGAACAGCGGCGAAAGCCGGGCGAGGTGTGCCTTCGCCTCGTCCGCGCGGAAGTGGCGCGGCATCGACAGAAGTGCGACCGCATCGGCGCGCGCCGCCGCAAACCGGATCGCGGCGCGGTGGACGGCGGTCAGGATCTCTTCGCCGCTTTCGGGCGCGGTCCCGACGGTGGCGTATTCCTCTTTCGGATCCACGGTGAAGGCCGAAACCGCGTCCGGGTCAAGCCGCAGCGTGATCGACCAGGGTCCACGGACTTCGTCCCGGAGCACGCGCACCCGCATGTAGCTCGGGCGGTCGATGGCCGGGGCAGGGAAGAAGTCGACAGTGCCGGGGTCCAGCAGGGTGGTTCTTGCGTCCCCGAGAGTCGGGGCCTGGCCGGTCTGTACCTCAAAGACGTCGCCCGGTGCGAGCGCGCCGCTTTCGAACGTCCAGGTTAGACGCGGGCCGGGGCTCGCGCCGATATCAAGCGTTGGCAGAAGCGACAGCAGGTCCGGGTCGGTGTAGGCGCAAGGTTCGAAATCTTCCTCGGGGATCATCGAGGCGCGCTCATTCGACCAGGGGCCGATCTCGCTGGCGGTTTCGGCGCGCACCCGCGCGAAGACAATCGCGGGGCAATCCGGGGCGCGGGGGACGAAGGCCTCTGGCGCTTCGACGATGTGGACCTCGGGTGGGTCAAAGCTGTCATCGGGGGAAAGCTCGACCCTGTAGCGCGTCGCGCCATGCACCGGGGTCCAACTGAGTGCGATCCGGTCGAAGGCATCCAGCGCATTCGGCAGCACGCCGAGACGGGGCGCACCCAATGGCGCGGGCGCTGCGACCAGCCGCCGGTTCCAGGGGCGATGCCCCGCGTCCGGCAGCGCGATCATCGCGACCTCGTCCACCGGGTAAAGCGCATGGAGCCCGCGAAGCGGTCGCCCGCCCTCGGTCAGTTCCATCGAGTGACGCGCCGCAAGCTCGGCGGACAGTGCATGGGTCTGGATCGCCGCAAAACGCGGGTCGAGGAAAATCTCGCTGGAAAAGTGCTCCAGCCCCTCCGTCTCCAGCCGGGGGCCCGGGGGCAGGGTCGCGAAGGCGCACCGTTCGCGATCGACATAGGTTTTCATGGCATGCGGCAACCAGACACCGTTCGGGTCGGCTGCCGGTCCTGCCAGGGGAAACCGCGGGACCGAAGCCTCGGACAGGAACCGCGCACGGCCCGGAGAAAGGCTCGGCACCGGGCGCCCGAATGCGGGACCAAAATGCGCCGCGTCATCGGGCAGGGCCGCCCAGTAGCGCGGATGGGCGGCGGCAAAGCCAAGCCCGTCCAGACGGCGGCTGATCCTCGCGCCTTCCCAGAGGACAAGGTCAAAGGTCAGGACGCTGAGACTGTCCGGTTGCGGCTCCGGCGGGCTCGCAAAGAGCGCATCGACGTTTGCATCCGGCGCGGGAAAGAGCCCGTCGTCACCCATGCCAATCGCCCCCTCGGGCGGGGGTGAGGCGGGGCGCTGGTACCAGAAGACCCGGTCGTCGCGGGCGATGACCCGGGTCCCCTCGACCCGGTCGACCACCAGCAGCGCGAGCAGTTCGGCGTCGTTGAAGGTTGCTTCAATCAAATCGCCCGGAACCGGCGCGTCGCCGGCCTGGGTGACCCGGATCGAGAGGACTTCGCTGGTCCGTACAAGCCCTCCCCCCATCAACGGGAGCAATCTCCGCCGTACGAGCCGCGTGTCAGCTCCAAGCGGTGCGATCCAGCGTCCGGGCGAACGGGCCAGCGCAACCGCGCCGATGCGCGATGTATCGACAAGTTGCGGAATGGCGAGCGACAGCGTTTGCGGCCCTTCCGGCTCTGCCACCCGCACCACGAAAGCCCGCCTTCCGCCATTTGCGAAGAAGGCCTCGACCGCCGGGCCCAGCAGGCTCGTCTGATCGGTCTGCCTCTCCAGGTCGCGCGCCAGCACGACGTCCGGCCCGAATATGTCGCGGAAGCGCGACAGATCCTCGACCGGGACCGGTACGTCCACCGGCCCTGACGCCGCAAAGCCGACAAAGCCTGCCACGTCCATCCGGGGCAAAGCGTCCGCACGCTGGGGACGCCCGGTTTCGACATAGACGCCGGGCAGCCTGGGAGCGCGTCTGGCAAGCGGCAGGTTCATCGGCTTAGCTCACCTCGATCCGCTGCGCGGCGAGGACCAGCTCTTCGACGGCCACATCGGTGCCCTTGCCGTTGAGCGACGGACCGGTGTATTTGATCGGCCGCGCCATCAAGAGCTTCCAGGTCATCGCCACGGTGCCGCGATCCTCGCTCAACAGGTCGATCTTCACCGTGCGCAGGTCGTCCTGCTGGCCGTTCCTGACATTGTCGAGCCAGCCGTAGAGGTCCAGGTAGCCCATGAGCCCGCGTTTCAGCGTGATGTCGGGGACCTTGTAGGTGCCGGTGACCTTGATCGGCGTGTTGTCGTTGGTGTTGCCCGCGCGATATTCGGCAACGTTGATCTCCATCCCGATCCCGGAGATTTCCTGGAAACCGGCCTGGGCCCGGTCCGGCTGGTCGTCTCCGATCGTGACGAGAAAGTTGAACTGGCTGTAGGGAAGCGCTTCGCGTTCTGTCGCCATGATTGTCTCCTATGACGTCTTCTGGAGCGCACGATCAGGATCGCGCGTCGGCTGTCTTCTGTCCGATGCGGAAAATGACGAACTCGGCCGGGTAGAGCGGCGCGACCCCTATGAGGCAGACAAGCCGACCGTTGTCCCGGTCGTTCTGGCTCATCGTGGTTTCGTCGCAGCGTACGAAATAGGCCTGCTGCGGGGTCCGCCCCGCCAGCCGTCCGGACACGAATTCGTTGTAGAGGAAATCCTCGATCGTGCGCTGGACGTTGGACCAGAGCCGGTGACCGTTCGGTTCGAACACCGCCCATTGCGTGCCGCGTTCGATCGACCGTTCAAGATAGGCGAAATGCCTTCGAACATTGAGATATTTCCACTCGGGGTCCGACGAAACGGTGCGCGCGCCCCAAACCCGGAACCCCCGCCCCTCGAAGAAGCGCAGACAGTTGATCCCCTCGGGGTTCAGCGCCTCCTGCTGGCGGGTGTTGATCAGGAATTCGAAGTTCAGCGCGGATCGCAAGACTTCGTTTGCGGGCGCCTTGTGGACCCCACGCTCGACGTCGTTGCGCGCGTAGATCCCGGCCATGAAGCCGGACGGCGGCAGCGACAGCTCCATCGGGGCGCCGATGGCCAGCGGGTCGTCGACCGTGACCCAAGGATAGTAAAGCGCAGCGCGCGTGCTGTCGAGCGTTCCGCGCAATTCGCGCACCTCGCCGGGTGTCATCCCGGCTTCGGCATCCAGCACCGCCACCCGATAGCGCATGCGCTCGCAATGGGTGATCAGGCTGCCCATGACCGCGCGGCTGACCTCTTCATCGGCCGACGAACCCGGGGCGGCGACGATCGAGATATCCTCGAGGTCTTCCAAGGCGGCGAGCCCCGACTTCGGGTCGTCCTCATCGCCCTGATACTGGATATTGCCCAGTGGTCCCCCGTCCGAACCGCCCTGCAACACCAGCGTTGCGGTCAGTTCGGCGTCCGTGGGCAGGCGCACGACAGGTGTGCGTGCTGGCGATGCATTGGCTGCTTCGAGCTCGGCAGGCATCGGCAATCCGCCGATCGTCGCAGAGAGCACTTCGAAGAGCGAGTGCCCGGCCTCATTGGAGAGCGAGGCAAAGGCCGCAGCCAAAGCGGCGCCGTTGTCGGTTGTGGTCTGCAGCACCAGCGGCGTGAACAGCTCGGTCGCCCGGCTGTCGGAGTGATGGGCAAAAACGGTCTCTGCCGCGCCCGGATGCTCGGAATGAAAGGCGACGCGTTCAAACACCATCTCGTCCGCAAAGCGTCCGGGCGGCAAAGTGGCAACCGACAGGGTGACCAGACGGACGTCCGAGACGTTCGCCAGATCGACCCACGATGGCGAACCCGGGCCGGGCTCGGTGCCGGCGCTGTCCTGACGCAAGCGAAAGGTTTCGCGCCCCGTGTTCTCGTCGCGAAAGCGGTCTGCCCAGTAGAATTCGGCGTTGACCGTGCCCGGCGAAGCAGGGGGTGGCGATGCCAGGTTCACGGCAATCACCGTGTCAAACGGGCGGATGCCGCGCAGCTCTGGCCCGTTGGCGCCGGTCGCCAGCACGTTCTGACCAACCCGCATCGTCACTTGCACCCGCATGTTCCCGGCGCGCCCGGGGTGGCGCGCCATCAGCGTGAAGCCCGGGTTGGCAGGCGAAGCATCGGGCGCCGGCCAGATCGCCCGACCGCCCGAATGGGTTGGCGGGCTGTCGGCAGCCGGCTCGTTGTAGATCCGCGACACGTAGAGCCGCCTGCCGCCCTCATCAAAATAGGACCGCACCGCATGAGCCAGATAGTTGGGGACCTCGGTTCCGTCCGGGCGGATTGCATCAAGCCCCCCGTAGATACGCTCGAAGTCCGAGAAGCTGGTCAAGAGCGGCGGTTCGCCCTCGGTCGGGCCGAAACGGGCCGGGCCGACAAAGCCGGTGGTGGAGGTGCTGACGCCTTCGATGGTCTTTTGACGGAAACTGACCTCTTCAACGAAGACACCTGGAGCCAGGTATTCGGGCATGGATGAGACCTCCTGATCAAACTTGATTTCTTTGCGTTTCCGTTAAGGTGATGGGCCTGGGCCCACGAAGAGGCGGGAGGCACGAGCGCCGCTGCGCAGCGTGAGCGTCTCGCCGAAATGGAGCGTTGCGGTTGTGGTCGGGGTCGGCACCGGCGTTGGTGAGGCGTCCGGCGGCTCGGGCCAGATCTGGGCGTTTGGCTGGGACAGGATCTGGCCGTAATCGGGTATTTCGCTCGCCGTGATCGGGGGCAGGGGGGCGGCGGCGGCCTCTACGGCAATGGTCAGGGGCCAGTTGCGGCTTAGCAGCGAGGACGCGTCCCCCGTCGGGGGCGAGCCCGGCACAACCTCGGCCAGCACCGGCCAGGGAAGTTGTACCGAACATCGGCCGTCCGGCCCCGCGATCCCGTGCCAGGACCGGCCTTCGGGATCGACGACGATCATCCGCGCCCAGGCGGCGGGTTCTCCGGTCGCGGCCCGCGCCAGCGTCGCGGTGACGCGGGCCAGTGACGGATCGCGCGGGCGATCCGGCCCACCGATCAGGATGAAGCCCGGTGGGGCAGGGGACGGCAGCACCGCACCCAGATAGGGTCCATCGTAGGGCAGGGGCAGGTCGACCCCGAAGGCAGCCGGCGCATAGCGCGCCTTGGTGTCCGTGACCTCGATCAGGAACCGCTGCGTCGGCGGTGAGGGGGGCGAGGCATTGGCATCCGGCGGTCCGTCGTGTTCGAAACCTCGCATCCCGGGCAGCCCCTGGAAGACCAGCGCCCCGGAAAACGTGCGCTGCGCGATGACGGCGCGCCGGTTTTGTTGCCCCCAAGGCCGGGCGGTGGCGATTACCGCGTCCTCGACCGGGCGCTCGAAATCCTCGTCCCAGAACCGAATGCCCAGGGCAGAATGCGTCGAAAGCCTCTCGAGGATGCGCACGTTCATGGCCTTTGCCCCCCGTCCGCGGGCGGGTTGAAGGCGTCGACGGGCTCCAGAACGCCGATGTCCTGGCGTCGCTCCTGCACTGGCGGGCCTCCGCGCTCGGACAGGTATTCGACCGACTCGATGCGCACCGTGCGCGCCACATAGGGAATCGAAAGCTGGTAGATGTTGAGGTTCAGGACCTCCCAGATCCGGAACATGTCCTCGTTGGACAGTTCCGCAAGGCCAAGCTCGACTGCCTCTTCGGCGCGGAAAGACCCACCAACGGCGGCGTTCAAGGCGCCGGACGGCAGCAAGGGCGTATCTTCCAGCGTGCGCATTGCCCAACCGGCAATCGCGTGCTGCAACGTGGGTTCGGTGCCCCAGACCGTCATCAGGATATGAACATCAACCGGCAATTGCGTGCGAAACCGCCGCCCGTTCGTATCCGTGCGCCCGACGGGGGAGCGATGGGTTCCTGACGGCGTGACCCGATAGATCAACAGGGTCACTCCGGCATTCGGAGCGCCATTGCGGATCTGCTCGGTTGTCGTCGTGGTCAAATCCAGAGGAGTCGGAAAATCCGCCGGGTCGTAGGCGGCGCGCAGCAGGTTCGCGATCGCTTCGCCGACCGCCATGATGGCACGGGTATCAGCCATTGGGGCACCTCGCGCACGTCATTCCCTGTCCTCCGGCCGCGTTGGCGGCGCCAATCCGGCAAGCAGTGTCGAGATCCTGTCGAACAGCATGGAGATCCCGACGAATTTGCTGGTGGTCTGGCCGTGGCTGATCTGCCCTCGCCAGTGCTCATCCGAGGATTTCCCGCCATCGGTTTCGTGCCAGGCCCGGATAACCAGAAAGGCATCCGCATCGGCGTCCAGATCCAGCCGGGCCAGATCGTCGCTCATCGGATCACTGCGAGGGCGTTCATCGTCGGTCATGGCAGGCAGCCTAGAGGGCTGCACTCTCGCGCCGGTCGCGCGCCGATGTCAGAGGGTTCACGGAATTTTCGCCACGACCCGCCGGAGATTTCTTGGCGTTGACGAACCGTGATTGCCGGGAAGACGCGCAATTCTCTCAGGGATCTCTCGGAAATTTCCACGGCGCAGCTGGGCGCAGAAAAAAACCGGCGCAAGGCCGGCGGCGTCGTCGTGGATCTGACCGGATTTGTGCGCGGCTAGCCTATCAGATGCCGCCGCTCATCCTCGATTGACCCAAAGACATCTCCACTGCGGATACGCTGGTAAAGCGCAATGGTCTCTGGCATCGGGTCGATGCCGTAGTCACGCCGTAGCATGTCGGCGCAGCTTTGAAATGCGCAGATCGCATGTGCCCGGTTGCCCGAAAGGACGTGCAGGCGCATCAGGTTCCGCTGCATCGTCTCCCGGATGGGATCCACGGCAAGCACGCTGCGCGAGCATTCGATTGCCTCTTCGTACTGGGACCGGCGCGCATAGGCTGCGATCTTGCAGGTCATCCCACGCACGTACAGCGCTTGCAGCCGTTCCCTGATCTCGACGGCCCATGCGTCGCTGAGGTGTTCCAGAAATTCGCCCTTGTACAGGCGAAGCGCCTGATCAAGCTGCGCCATCGCCCTGTCTTCGCAGGCCAGGTCCAATGCCTCGGTGATGCCTTGCGAGAAAGCCTGGCAATCGATGAAATCCTCGTCGCCCAGCGTGAGAACGACATGCGTATGATCGCTCTCGATACGTTTGTCGCCTTTTGGTTGATTCGCGGCCTCGATCCGAGCGCGCAGTTGCCAAAGAGCATGACTCATTGCCTTGCGCGCGCGACCTTCCGACAACTCGCCCCAGAACATGTCGAGCAGCCGTTCGCGCCGCAGGAGCTTGTGAGGGTGGGTGAACAAAAACGCTGCGAAATCACTGGCTTCACGTCCAAGCCGGACCGGCAAATTCTCGCGGTCGGACTGGATCGAAAAAATACCAAGGGTGAGAACATGGACCATGAACATTATCCGAAAAATATGAAAATGGCAGCATGTGGCGCAGACCTTCTGCACGCAGCGCGATAATATCACACTTTAAGAGTGTATCCAAAAGTGGAGTCGCCAACAGAGGTCTGCCTGTGGCGTGGCAACTGGCTGGATGACGCGAGCGCATGACCAAACGCGCGCTCTTTGGCCGGGGCCTTTCAAGATCAATGGCGCCGGCGCGTTGATGAGTGGCGCGGTCCTGTCGCGGCATAGGGGACAGCCTGACCGCCCCGGGAGAGCCTGCCCGAACTTCTCTGAAGCACGGCCATGTGCCGAAGGGATCGAGCGCATGAGGCAGAGCTGCTCCGGCATCGGGTGAATTTCCCTTTGGTGAAATAAATTGAACCAAGCACTGTGCTGCTGTATCGCTCCCGAGTCTGGAAACGGGTCTTCTGGGCAGGGCGCAGCATGGAAATACGGTTCGATTTCGGCCCCGGCGGCGCAGCGGCAGACTTTGCGCGCCCGTCGCGCCTGATCCGTGCAGACAGGGCAGTGGATGTGCCGGCGGCGCTCGCAGACATGGATGCGGCGCGCAAGGCTGGGCAGTGGATTGCCGGCTATGCCAGCTATGAACTCGGCTATGCGCTGGAACCGCGCCTTGCCGAACGGATGCCGGTCGCGCGGCGCATGCCGCTTTTGTGCTTTGGCGTCTATGCCGAGCCCCGATCCGCGACAGCGCCTTCGACAGGCGGTTTCACTCTGGGGGCCTTCCGGCCCGATTGGGACGCTTCACGCTACGGCAGCGCCTTCACCCAGGTTCACGACTGGATAGGTTCCGGGGACATCTACCAGGCAAACCTGACCTTTCCGCTTCGTGCGCCGTTCTCTGGTGATCTTCGGGCTCTCTACGGGGCGCTCACCGCTCGCCAACCTGTGTCGCATGGTGCGCTGGTCATGCAGAATGACGGCCCGGCCATCCTGTCGCGCTCGCCTGAACTGTTCTTTCGCGTCGACGGACATGGCCGCATCGCGACGCGTCCGATGAAGGGAACCGCGCCTCGGGGGCGAACGGCGCAAGAGGACGCGGATCTGCGCAGCTGGTTGCTCGGCGATGAAAAGACCCTGGCCGAAAATCTCATGATCGTTGATCTCCTGCGCAACGATCTTTCGCGGGTCGCGACGCCGGGAACCGTCCGTGTGCCGGAACTGTTCAAGGTAGAGACCTATGAAACCGTGCACCAGATGGTCAGCCAGATCGAGGCGCGCCTGGCTCCCGGCACCGAACTCTCCGACATCTTTCGGGCCCTGTTTCCCTGCGGGTCGATCACCGGTGCCCCCAAGATCCGCGCGATGGAAGTCATCAACGACCTGGAGACGGCCCCGCGCGAAGCCTATTGCGGGGCCATCGGCTGGGCGGCGCCTGACGGTCGATCGGAATTCAACGTGGCGATCCGGACGCTGCTGGTCGAGAATGGCACGGCGGTGCTGAATGTCGGCGGCGGTCTCGTCTGGGACAGCCGCGCTGAGAGCGAATATGAGGAGGCGCTGTGGAAGAGCCGTTTCGCGACGTTCCAGCAGGAACCAGCCTGATCGAAACGATGCAGTGGCAGCCGGGGCGGGGCGTGATCCTGGCGCGTCGGCACCGCGACAGGCTTTGCCTCTCGGCCCGCAAGCTTGGCTTCCCCTTTGATCCCTGGGCTTTTGACGACGCCTTGGAAGGGATTGCGGGCACGGAACCGCTGCGGGTGCGCACCGTGTTGCACAGCAATGGGCGGATCGAGACGACAACCGCGCCCATGCCGTCCCCTGCAGGCGTCTGGCGCGTTGCCATCGCGCCGGTACGGCTGGCTTCGACGGACCCCTGGCTGCGGGTGAAATCCACCCGTCGACGGCTTTACGATGACACGCGCGCCGCGCTTCCCGACGGTGTGGATGAGGCGATCTTTGTGAATGAGAAAGGTCATGTCTGCGAGGGGACGATCACCAACTTGCTGGTCCGACAGGAGGGGCAGTGGGTGACGCCGCCCCTGTCGGACGGGGTCTTGCCCGGGGTCATGCGAGCGCATCTCTTGGCGAGCGGAGAGCTGCGGGTTGGCAGTGTGACGCCAGATGACCTGCGGACAGCCACCGGATTGCGGATGTGCAATGCCTTGCGCGGCCAGATCGAGGCGGAATTGGTGGACTGGCCCGGCTGACCCCAACACGGCTCAGGCCCTGAGACAGGCCCACCCGGCGCTGCGCGCGCCTTCGCCGTTGGGGCGATTCTCTAGCCTGATTCCCGCCGCTGTCAGGCTGAGAACAGCAGGGCGTTTCCTGCTATGGGCAGGCTGCTAAGGCCGCCAATCCTTGCGGTATGGACGGGATGAGGCCAAGGCCGCGGGGCTTGCGAAAGAATTTCACTGGCATTGTCGGCAAAGCGCTTCACGTCGGCCGATTGCCAATGGCAGGCAAGGGGCCTTGGCGACCGGGCCTGTCGTGCGAAGACTGTCAATGTGCGTGCAACGTGGGGGGGTGCCTTGGCGTTCCTTTGATCTCAATAGACTGATTTCAAGCGTCTAATTCTGATCCTCTCGGCCGCGAGATCCGTTTTGACGCGGCGCCGCCGCACGAACGGATCAACGGCGCAAAGGGCGCCGTTCGGTCTCCGTCAGCGATGCCCGATTCCCTCCAAAGCCAAAATTTGGTGTTGACCGTGGGTAAAATAAATTGATTATTGGGAAAGTATTGAAGGTCTAAAACCGAGAGGATCGTTGGACATGTCGCTCGATGACGTGGGTATCTGGAAGACAGGCCGAGGCAAAGGGCGTCATACGCCGAAGGGCCGCCAGTACGATGACCAGGCACTGGCCGAGGTCCGCTCTCTTCTGGGGGATGCGCCGCGCCGGCGTGACCTGTTGATCGAGCACCTACACCGGATCCAGGACCACTTTGGACACCTGTCGGCCCGACACCTGCGTGCCCTTGCCGAAGAAATGCGGCTGAGCATGGCCGAGGTCTACGAGGTCGCGACCTTCTATGCGCATTTCGACGTCATCAAGGAAAACGAAACTCCGCCGCCCGCGCTGACAATCCGTGTCTGCGACTCGCTGTCCTGCGAACTGGCGGGGGCGGAACAACTCCGCGCGGCCCTGGAAAAGGGCATGGACCCGACCGAGGTTCGCGTTCTGCGCGCACCTTGCATGGGCCGATGCGATACCGCGCCGGTTCTGGAACTGGGCCACAACCACATCGACAATGCCACGCCAGAAAAGGTGCAGGCGGCGATCGCCGCAGGCGAGACCCATGCCCGCATTCCAGACTACGAGGGGTTCGAGGCCTATCGTGCGGGTGGCGGCTACGAGGTGCTGGCCGACCTGCGTCAGGGTGGCGATTGGGAAGCGGTACAAGACAAGGTCTTGTCTGCCGGCCTGCGCGGGCTTGGCGGCGCAGGTTTCCCGTCGGGCAAGAAATGGGGCTTTGTGCGCGCCAATGCCGGTCCGCGCTACCTGGCGGTGAACGGCGACGAGGGCGAACCCGGAACCTTCAAGGATCGCTATTACCTTGAACGCACGCCGCACCTGTTCCTCGAAGGCATGTTGATCGCGGCCTGGGCGGTCGAGGCGGAAACCTGTTTCATCTACATGCGGGACGAGTACCCCGCGGTTCTGGAAATCCTGCGCCGTGAGATCGCCGCGCTGGAAGAGGCCGGCATCGTTGCGCCCGGATATATCGACCTGCGCCGCGGCGCCGGCGCCTACATCTGCGGCGAAGAAAGCGCGATGATCGAGTCGATCGAAGGCAAGCGCGGCATCCCGCGCCACCGCCCGCCCTTTGTCGCACAGGTCGGTGTCTTTGACCGGCCGACACTGGTTCACAACGTCGAAACGCTGAAATGGGTCGCCCGCATCCTGCGCGAAGGACCGGACGTGCTGAACTCGGTCGAAAAGAATGGCCGCAAGGGGCTGCGCAGCTACTCGGTTTCCGGCCGTGTCAAGAACCCCGGCGTGCATCTCCTGCCGGCGGGCTCGACGATCAACGACATCATCGAGGCAGCGGGTGGGATGCTGGATGGTCATGCCTTCAAGGCCTACCAGCCCGGCGGTCCGTCCTCGGGCCTCTTGCCCGCGTCACTGAACGACGTACCGCTGGATTTCGACACGCTGCAGCCGCATGGGTCTTTCATCGGGTCGGCAGCCGTTGTCGTCCTGTCGGACAAGGACAGCGCCCGCGCTGCCGCGCTGAACATGCTGCGGTTCTTCGAGGATGAAAGCTGTGGCCAGTGCACGCCTTGCCGTGCGGGGTGTGAAAAGGCGGTCAAGCTGATGCAGGCCGACCGCTGGGACCAGGGCCTGCTCGAGGAACTGAGCCAGACGATGGTCGACGCCTCGATCTGTGGCCTTGGACAGGCCGCCCCGAACCCGATCCGCCTGACAATCAAGCATTTTCCCGACGAGGTCTGAGCGATGAGCGAGACAATCACCTTCAAGCTGGACGGCCAGGACGTCACCGCCGAAAAGGGGATGACGATCTGGGAAGTGGCCAATGGCCGCGGCCTCAAGATCCCGCACCTCTGCCACAAGCCGGCGCCGGGCTATCGCCCCGATGGCAACTGCCGCGCCTGCATGGTCGAGATCGAGGGCGAGCGCACTCTCGCCGCCTCCTGCATTCGTGAGCCGTCCGAGGGCATGGTCGTCAACACCGCGACCAACCGCGCCAAGGCCGCGCGCAACATGGTCATGGAACTGCTTGTCGCGGACCAGCCGGAGCGCGAAGTCGCGCATGACCGGTCCTCGCACCTCTGGGACATGGCCGATGAAAACGGCATCGATACCAGCCGCTTTCCCAAACTGGAGGAGGGCCGAATCCCGCTGCTGGACGACAGCCACGTCGCGATGAGCGTGAACCTCGATGCCTGCATCCAGTGCGGCCTGTGCGTGCGGGCCTGCCGCGAGGTTCAGGTCAACGACGTGATCGGCATGGCCGGTCGTGGCCACGATGCCTATCCGACCTTCGATTTCGCCGACCCGATGGGCGCTTCTACCTGCGTTGCCTGCGGTGAATGCGTTCAGGCCTGCCCGACGGGTGCGCTAATGCCCTCTACCGTCGTCGACGAGGCGCAGCAGGGCGACAGCGCGGATTTCGACAGCGAAACCGAAAGCGTCTGTCCCTTCTGCGGCGTCGGCTGCAAGGTTTCGCTCAAGGTCAAGGACGGCAAGGTCAAATATGTCGAGGGGATCAATGGCCCGGCAAACGAGGGGCGCCTCTGCGTCAAGGGTCGCTTCGGGTTTGACTATATCCACCACCCGCACCGCCTGACGAAACCGCTGATCCGCCGTGACGACGCGCCGCCCAAGGGTCTGAACGTCGATCCCGGCAACCTGATGACCCACTTCCGCGAAGCCTCGTGGGAAGAGGCGATGCAGGCCGCCGCCGGTGGTCTGGCCAAGTTGCGCCAGGCGCATGGCGGGCAGTCGGTGGCGGGCTTTGGCAGTGCCAAGTGCACCAACGAAGAGGCCTATCTGTTCCAGAAACTGATCCGCCAGGGTTTCAAGCACAACAACGTCGACCACTGCACGCGGCTTTGCCATGCGTCGTCGGTTTCGGCGCTGATCGAGAACGTCGGGTCCGGCGCGGTGACCGCCACTTTCAACGAGGTCGAGAACGCGGACGTGGCGATCATCATCGGGGCCAACCCGCTGGAAAACCACCCCGTTGCCGCGACCTATTTCAAGCAGTTCGCCAAGCGCGGCGGCAAGCTGATCGTGATGGATCCGCGGGGGCAGGGGCTGAAACGCCATGCCTACCAGATGGTGCAGTTCCGCCCGGGCGCGGACGTAAGCCTGCTTAACGCGATCATGAACGTGATCGTCGAAGAGGGGCTCTACGATCAACAGTACATCGAAGCCTTCACCGAGAACTGGGAGGCGGAGAAGGAACACCTCAAGGCCTTCACGCCCGAGGCGATGGAACCGATCTGCGGGATTGCGCCCGACGTGATCCGCGACGTGGCGCGCACCTTCGCAGGCGCCAAGGCAGGCATGATTTTCTGGGGTATGGGTGTCAGCCAGCACATCCACGGCACCGACAACTCGCGCTGCCTCATCAGCCTTGCCCTGATGACCGGGCATGTCGGCCGTCCGGGAACCGGTCTGCACCCGTTGCGTGGCCAGAACAATGTCCAGGGGGCGTCGGACGCCGGTCTGATCCCGATGTTCGTGCCTGACTACCGTTCGGTCGAGGATGCCGCGGTGCGCGAGGACATCTTCGGCGTCTGGGGGCGGGACGAGGACTGGTCCGACAAGAAGGGCCTGACCGTCACCGAGATCGTCGATCAGGTCTATGCGGGCAATATCAAGGGCATGTATATCCAGGGCGAAAACCCGGCCATGTCCGACCCGGACGTGGACCACGCCCGCGAGGCCTTTGCCAAGCTGGAACACCTGGTGGTGCAGGACATCTTCCTGACCGAGACGGCGAACTACGCTGACGTGATCCTGCCTGCCTCCGCGCTCTACGAAAAGAACGGCACCGTCAGCAACACCAACCGCCAGGTGCAGCGCGTGCGCCCGGCCGTCGCGCCGCCGGGAGAGGCCCGCGAGGATTGGGCGATCACCGTCGACCTGGCGCAGCGCCTTGGCCTGCCCTGGGACTATTCGGATGTCTCCGAGGTCTTTGCCGAGATGAAACTGGTGATGAAGTCGCTGGACAACATCACCTGGGACCGGCTGGAAACCGAAACCGTGACCTATCCCTCGCTCAGCCCGACCGATCCCGGGCAGGCGGTGGTCTTCGGCGACGGGTTCCCGCGCCCGGAAGGTCGCGCGAAGTTCACGCCCGCTGCCGTCATCCCGCCGGACGAGGCACCGGACGAGGCCTACCCGATGATCATGACCACGGGCCGGCAGTTGGAACACTGGCACACCGGGTCGATGACGCGCCGGGCCAGCGTCCTGGACGCGGTGGAACCCGAAGCGAACTGTTCGCTGCATCCGAAAACGCTGCGCACGCTTGGCGTCACGCCCGGAGAGATGATCCGCCTGACCACACGGCGCGGCAGCATCGAGATCATGGCGCGGGCCGACCGGGCCGTGTCCGAGGATATGGTTTTCGTCCCCTTCGCCTTCGTCGAGGCGGCGGCGAACGTCCTGACCAACCCGGCGATCGACCCCTACGGCAAGATCCCGGAGTTCAAGTTCTCGGCCGTGAGGGTCGAGGCCTTGGCAAAAACCGCAGCCGAGTAACCCAAGCTCCAACCCACAGGGACTTATCATGGCACATAAAACGGATATCGAAATAGCCCGCGAGGCGAACAAGAAGCCGATCCAGGAGATTGGTGATTCGCTGAACATTCCGGGTGAGCACCTGCTGCCCTACGGTCACGACAAGGCGAAGGTGAGCCAGGATTTCATCAACTCG
>NZ_JASHJL010000033.1 GCF_030733205.1 Mameliella sp. MMSF_3455 | reverse complement strand
TGGCTCTGGCTCTGGCTCTGGCTCTGGCTCTGGCTCTGGCTCTGGCTCTGGCTCTGGCTCTGGCTCTGGCGAAGGGTCTTCCACCCTCTCTCCATCCACCAGCCTGTATTGCTCGGACACGTACTCGCGCAGGACCCAGTCGGTGTAAGGTTCGCGCAGGTCCCCGTTCTCGTCGGTCACGGCCGGGTCGAAAGAGGCGTAGGTCTCGAAAACCGAGGTCACAAGCGCAGTTTCATCCGGGGCCAGGTTCTCTTCCCCAGCCCAGCTTTCATAGCCGGTGTACAGGGTCACACCGACGTCCTGGCCATAGAGTTCCAGCGCCGCCTCGGCGAACTCGGTTGCGTGGACGTGATCGCTGTGCTCGATCTCGCTGGTGTCGTCCTGCAACATCACCTCTTGCGGGGCATGCCGCGTCATTATCGCCCCCAGGACCTCGGTCAGTTCGTCCGAGGTGTAGGTCACCGCGCCGTCCACGGTCGTGACCTCGGCCAGTTGCCCTTCGGCCAGCCGTTCGAGACTGCCAAATCCATAGGCCTGGGTGCCCGCGCCGTCGATCCCGTCGGGCGTGCGCAGGAAATACAGGCGCACCTGCGGCGCATCGGCCAGGTAGCTGCTCTGCACCTCCCAGGCCTCGCCACCGACGTCTAGGGTCACGGTCTCGTCCACCCAGGAATCCGGGCCAGAGCCCGCCATCTGCGCATAGGCGGCTTTGGCCCCGGCCTCGCGCGCCTCCCAGTAGTCGGCGCCCTGCCCGGCATCGCCCGCGGTCAGGTAGACCGTGGTCATCGGGTCTCCCGCGGCGATGGTCTCGGCAATGGTGGGGTTCATGAACAGCAGATCATCGTCGGCATGCGCGACGATGGCCATGTCACCGCCTGGGTCCGCGGGGCTGAGCGGCTCGACCGTCAAATCGATCACTGAGGGATCAAGGCCGGTGGCCGCATCGGTCAGATCGGCAACGGGCAGTCGGACGGGCACTTCGGCCTGCATCTGCGCAAGCGGATGGTCGTCTTTGAGGATTGACATCACGCCATCACTGTCGATCTGGGCCGAGAAGGTCGCGGTTTCCCCGGCCACCAGCGCATCCTCGGCCACCAAGAGATAGCTCTCGTCGCCCTGGCTGAAATCGAAGTAGAGATCGGCACTGGCGCCCATCTGCCCAAAGACCAGTTGCGGCGCCTCTCCGTGAACGCCCAGCGCCATCAGCGGCTTTGACGCGCCATCGCCCAACAAGTCGAACTGCACCGCCACATCGATGCGCAGCGGTCCGGTGAACAATCCGTTCAAGGTCGGCAAAGCCATTTTCCCAAGATCCCTGCCCTGGCGCAGGCCCTTCGGTGCCGGGAGCCTGCCGATCCGGTCCGGACGCGGGGCGCGCTCGGATATGGCCATAAAAAAGCCACACTCTCACCTCGCGTCACCTTACACATGCCAACATTGCGCGAACCCGGTTTTGAGATCCAGCGCCGGGAAACACTCTGTTCCGGGTTCGCAGACGAAACAAAGCCCTCTGCTCGCGCCGACTTGTGACAACTTTGACCCAAAGCCGCGCAACGCCGTGACCCTTCTGCCACGCAGGCGCCAACAAGGACCGGCCCACCGACCCGAATCGCAACGAGGGCCGCGCAAGCGCCTATGCTGTCGCGACCCCAAGACGGATCCGACGGATGCCCCTGCCCCTTCGCCGTATCGCCGCCCTTACGATGCTGCTGGCCTGTAGCCTGATGCTGCCCCGCGCGCTGGCGGCACAACCGGAGGGTCATACCGGCTGGCCCGGCGACTGGCAGACCTTCTGGTCCTCCGGAGAGGCATTTCTGATTCTGCAACAACGCGGCGACGCGGTCAGCGGCACCTACCAGCCCGGCGGCGGCACCGTCGCCGGCGTAACGCGCGACGGAGTTCTGCGCGGCACATGGTCCGAGGGTGGGGAAAGCGGCGATTTCATCTTTGTTCTGTCGGCGGACGGGCAAAGCTTTGCCGGGCGGTTCGGGTCAGGTGACTGGTGGAACGGGCATCGCGCCGCGATCGCCCAGCAACAACGCCCCGCCTGGTTCAGCGGTGCCACTCCGCAGGCGACGCTGCGCAGCATCCTCACCGCGGGCAATGACGCCATCTACCACGGGCGCGAAGGCCAGGTACGCTGGATCGAACCGTTGCTGACTTACGATGGCCCGGACGGGGACTCGTCGGACCGGGAACGTCGGCGGCGCGCGCTCTGGCACATCCTCGACATCTCGACTTTCCGGCTTTGGGATGCACCGGTCCCGCCCGCCGGGGCAGAGCCTGGCGAGACGCTGGCCTTCGAGATCAGCCCGGCTGGCACAAGCGCCGACCACAGCCTACGGTTCCGCCTGGGAACTGATGGACTGTGGCAACTGGTCGTCCCGCCTGCCGTGATCCTGCAGGCAGATCTGGAACGACTGATTGATGCCCGGGGGCACGACACGCTGGAGGCGCTCGAACGGGCGCGAGCCGGCAGTCCGCGCATGGTGATGATGGACTTTCTCCTTGGTGCCAATGACTGGGACGGCGCGGGCGATGCCCGTGCATTGCGGGCGCTGAACCTTGATCACGTCCCGCGCCAGTTGCGCCGGATCGAGGGCGCGCTGATGGCCGATTACCTCCGCCAGAGCATCGACCGGATCGGTTTTGTCTACTGGCAGGAGATCCCCGACGATCCCAACCGCCCCCTGCCGTATGTCTATTATCGCCATCCGGTCGGCGACATCACCATCGCGCCCACGGACATCCTCGACGACGAGGGGCGCACCGTGGAGCGGCGCTGGCGTTTCTCACGCGAGACGATGGCAGAGTTGCCAGACATCTACGCGGCCCTCGAAAAGATGCCTCTTGCGCCCGGCCTGACCACGCAACCGCCCCTGTCACAGTTCTTTGCCACGCGGCAGGCGGTCCTTGCGCGTGCCGGTTGGCTGCAAGCCGAGGCCTGGGGACTGGAGACCTGGCAATGGATGGGAGTGCTAGCCTACCTGGGGGTCATGACGCTGGTGCTGATGACAGGATCGGTCGTCGCGCGCCGCCTGGCGGGACGGGATAGCCAGAAGGGACGCCTTGTGGGACAGTTGGCCAGCCCGGTCGGCTTGATGGCCGTCGCCTTGCTGTTCCTTGACGCCAGCGAGCGGCTGGGCCTGACGTTGCGGGCTTTCGGCGTGATGTCGGGCCTGTCCGCGATGCTGCTGATCCTGGCCGGCGCAGCGCTGACCTATCGTATCGTCTCGCTGATCTTTGACGCACTTATGACCAAGGCGACGCAGACCCTTGCCTACACGGACGAAATCGTACTGTCGCTGGCCCAGGGATTGATGAAACTGTTGATCGTCGTCGGGGCGGTGATCGGCTGTGCCGATGTTGCCGGCCTGCCCTACGAAGGGGTCCTGACCGGCCTGGGGATCGGCGGCGTGGCCCTGGCCTTTGCCGCACGCGAAACTGTGTCCAACATCATCGGCGGCGCGATCCTTCTGTCCGACCGTCCCTTCCGCAAGGGCGACCTCGTCGAGGCAGCCGACTCGCTGGCCGTGATAGAAACGGTGGGCCTGCGTTCGACGCGCCTGCGCAAGCTGGACGACACCCTGATGATCGTGCCCAACGCCCAGCTTTCTGACCAGGTGATATCCAACTGGGGCAGCCGGCGGAGGCGTCGCGTCTTGATGAAGATCGGCCTCACCTACGAAACCCCGCGTGCGCAACTGGAACAGTTCGTGGCGCGGCTGATGGAGATTTACCGCGATCAACCGAAGGCCGAGACCGACAATGTGACGATCGGCATCACGTCGCTTGGCCCCCACAGTATCGACATCGAACTATGGGGGCACTTCCGCGTTTTCAGCTACGAGGCGCAGATCGCCGCGCAACAGGCGCTGATCCTCGATATCCTGTCCCTGGCCGAAGAGCTGGGCATCAACTTTGCCTACCCGACGCAGACCGTGCACCTGGCCGCAGACAATGGGTCAGGTCCGACCACGGCATAGATTGCGGCGCAAAGCTCCGGTCAGATCGACAGCCGCCGTTTCCGCGCGCCGCCGCGTCGTTGCGGCTGGGGCAAGGGCAGGTCCAATGGCACCGCCGGGCACCGGATCGAGTGATGCAGCAAGTCGCAGAACACCGCCACCGCCGGATCTGTGCCCGCAAACGGCTGGGCACAGGTCCAGGCATGCAGCGCCTCTTCCTTGTAGCTCGCACATCCCGGCAGGCTGCCCAGCCATTGCATGTAGCCCATGCTGGCCAGTTCCCGGGCCCGTTCCAGTGTCTCGGCCCGTGTCTGCAATAGGGTGGTCAGTACCCGTTCGATCGTCATCGCGCCCTCCGCGCAAGGCTGGGGCGGGGATCATGGATCGGCGGCAGGACGGGCGGCAGATTGCCATTCGTCTTTCGCGTCTCCGGGGCACCCCGCCCGGGTTGAGTGGCTTGGGCGCAAGGCGCCCGGCGATGGCAGGTCTCCTGACTTGCGGGTCAAGGCGCTGTCCCGAACCTTCCCGGGCCTTGCGGCCCAGTGGTCACTTCGGGATGGCTCGCCGCTTACAGTTGCGGGGGCAGTCGCGGACTTGGGACAAAGCCCCTCACCGCGTTCCCTTTTCAGACCGCGCGGGCGCGGTCACCATCTGTGGTCAAAGTGGCGCAGCGCTCTCGCCCGGTCAAGCGGTTCGGGCCGAAAGACTTGCTTGAACGCCGAAGTGCCGCCTCAAGTCCGCCGCTTGCGCCGATGCAACGCAGGCGACAGAGTGCAGGCATGGGCCAGATCACCGTCAAACAGCTCGAAGCCTTCGTGCAGGTGGCCGACCTGGCCAGCTTTCGTCGTGCAGCGGAACGGCTGAACACGACCCAGCCCAATATCTCGACCCGGATCTCGGCGCTGGAATCGCTGTTGGGGCTGCGCCTGTTCAACCGCGACGCCGGGTCGGTCCGGTTGACGCCGACGGGCCGGACGATGCTGCCCCGAGCCCGGGCCGTTCTGACCGCGATGGACGGGTTCGTCGCCGCCGCTGGCGAAGATCACCTGTTCGAGGGCGTGCTGCGTCTCGGCGTGACAGAGATGATCGTGCACAGCTGGCTGGGCCCCTTCCTGCGGGCGCTCAAGGATCGGTTTCCGGCCATCGACGTGGAACTGACGGTGGATCTGTCCGCCAATCTCTCGCCCGCGCTGTTCAGCCGGGGGCTGGACCTGACGTTGCAGAGCGGGCCGTTCGGGCGGCAGATCTCGGGTGGCGTGGACCTTGGCGCGTTTCCACAGGTCTGGGTCGCGGCGCCGGGCCTGGGCCTGCAGGGCCGCGCGCTGAGCCTGCGCGACATCGCGCGGCACCCGGTGTTGACCCATGCCCGTGGCACCCTGCCCTTCGAACAATTGCGCGACCATGTCGCCTCGCACCCGGACCTGGACGTGCGGCTGGTGCCTTCGACCAACCTTGCCGCCTGCCTGCAGATGACGCTGGACGGCCTGGGGCTGGCCTGCCTGCCAGAGATCATGCTGCGCGACCAGATCGCCGCCGGGCGGCTGGTGCCCCTGCGCTACCTTTGGGTGCCGGACCCGCTGCGCTTTCGGGCACGTTACGACGCGGGGCTGGCGCCGTCCTATGTCGCCCGGGCGGCCGAACTGGCGCAGGAGGTGGCGCGCGCGCACTTGGCGCCCCCAGAGGATAAGAAAACTCGATCCTCCTGATCCGATCAAATAATTGGATCGCATGATGTCAGGTCGCTAGGCTCGACGGGACCACCGACAGGAGCCCATCATGCCCGAACCGCTTTATCGCCTTGGCGTCGACATCGGCGGGACCTTTACCGACGTGGTACTGGAAGGGCCGGACGGGCTGACCTCGACCAAGGTGCTGACCACCCATGCCGCCCCTGAAGAGGCCATCGTCGAAGGGCTGCACCGGGTTTGCGACCTCGCAGGCGTGGCCGCGGGACAGATCGCCCAGGTGATCCACGGCACGACGCTGGCCACCAATGCGCTGATTGAGCGACGCGGCGCAAAAACGGCGCTGGTCACGACCACCGGCTTCCGCGACGTGATCGAGATGCGCACCGAAAGCCGGTTCGAGCAATACGACCTGAACCTCGTGCTGCCCGAGCCGCTCTTGCCCCGGAACCGGCGCTACACAGTGAAAGAGCGCATGGACGCTGACGGTGGTGTCCTGATCCCGCTGGACCGGGCCGAGGTCGAAACCCTGGCCGAAACCCTGCGCGCGGGCGGATACGACAGTGTCGCCGTGGGCCTTTTGCACGCCTATGCCAATGACGCGCATGAGCGCATGGTGGCCGAGGTGCTGGCCGAAGCTTTGCCCGGTGTGGACATCTCGCTGTCCTCCGAGGTCTCGCCGCAGATGCGCGAGTACGAGCGTTTCAACACCACCATCGCCAACGCCTATATCCGCCCGCTGATGGCGTCCTATCTTGGCCGGCTGAAGGAACGGCTGGCGCACGAGGGGGCCGATTGCCCCGTCTTCCTGATGCATTCGGGCGGCGGCATCCTCTCGCTGGAAATGGCCGCGAAATTCCCGGTACGGCTGGTGGAAAGCGGCCCCGCCGGGGGCGCGATCTTTGCCGCCGAGATCGCGGCACGGCACGGGCTGGACCGGGTATTGAGTTTTGACATGGGCGGGACGACGGCCAAGATCTGTCTGATCCGCGGGCATACGCCCAAGACGGCGCGGGTCTTCGAGGTGGCGCGCAGCTACCGGTTCAAGAAAGGTTCGGGGATGCCGATCTCGATCCCGGTGATCGACATGGTGGAAATCGGCGCCGGGGGCGGCTCGCTGGCTTCGGTGGATGCGATGAACCAGATCCGTGTCGGCCCGGAAAGCGCGGGATCGGAACCCGGCCCGGCCTGCTACGGGCGCGGCGGCACGCGACCCGCCGTCACGGACGCGGACCTCGTCCTGGGCAAGCTGGACCCAGCAAATTTCGCCGGCGGCTCCATCACGTTGGACCCGGACCGCGCCGAGGGGGCGCTACGGGCAGAGATCGGAGACACGCTGGAGATGGACGCGCTGGAAGCCGCTTACGGTCTGGCCGAGGTGGTGGACGAGAACATGGCAAATGCCGCGCGCGTGCACGCGGTGGAAAACGGCGAAGACCTGGGCCGTTACACGATGATTGCCTTTGGTGGCGCCGCGCCACTGCACGCCGCGCGGCTCTGCGAAAAGCTGGGCGTGGCGCGCTGCCTGGTGCCACAGGGCGCGGGCGTGGGATCGGCCATCGGGTTCCTGCGCGCGCCCTTCAGCTTCGAGGCGAACCGCTCGGTCTTTACCCGGATGCGGGAGTTCGACGCCGCGACGGTCAAGGCGCTGTTCGCCGAACTGCGCGACGAGGCGGAAAGTTTCGTGCGCACCTGCGATGCCACGGCCCCGATAGACGCCGAGGCCAAGGTCTTCATGCGCTATGCCGGTCAGGGTTGGGAAATTCCGGTTCCTGTCCCGCCAGAAGACATGGCGGCGCCCGATGCCGACCGGCTGCTGAGCAGGTTCGAGGCGGAATACACCGCCCTGTTCGGCCGCACGGTCGAGGGGCTGGAAGCGGAAATCACGGTCTGGTCGGTCAATGCCTTCACCACCCGGCCCGCTGTTGAGCCTGTTGCGCCGACCGCGCACGCCGACGAGATGACTGGCGAGGGCACCCGCCCGCTCTTTGACCCCGCGCGCGGCGCGCGGCTGACCGCGCAGGTCCTGCCGCGCGCCGATCTGCCAACGGGCGCCTTTGTGACCGGTCCGGCGCTGATCACCGAGGACGAGACCACCGTCGTTGTTCCCGCCAGCCGCGAGGTCATCGCCCTGCCGGATGGCACGCTGGACGTGCGCCTGCCGCACTCCGCAGATCAAAAGGACGCCGCCCATGTCTGAACCGTCGAAGGTCGCCTACCAGGTGATGTGGACCCGCCTGATCTCTGTCGTCGAGGAACAGGCGCAGGCGCTGGTGCGCACGGCCTTTTCCCCCTCGGTCCGCGAGGCGGGGGACCTGTCGGCCGGGGTCTACGACGCCGAAGGGCAGATGCTGGCACAGGCGGTCACCGGCACGCCGGGCCATGTCAACGCGATGGCCGATGCCTTGGGTCATTTCATCCGCCGTATCGGTCGGCAGAAGATGTTTCCCGGCGACGTTTATCTGACCAACGATCCCTGGGAGGGCACGGGTCACAAGCATGACATCACCGTGGTCACGCCGGTCTTTCGCGACGGGCTCTTGATCGGTTTCTTCGCCTGCACGGCGCATGTGACGGACATTGGCGGGCGCGGCTTCGGCGCCGATGCCAATGACGTCCACGAGGAAGGGCTGTACCTGCCGATCATGAAATTCGCCGAGCGCGGCGAAGTGGACCGGACGCTCTTGCAGATCATCCGCGGCAACGTGCGCGAGCCGGACCAGCTTGTCGGTGACATCCACGCGCTGGCCACCTGCAACGAGATCGGACAGCGGCGTCTGCTGGAGATGATGGAGGAATTCGCGCTCTCCGACCTCGAAGGCGTGTCCGATTTCATCCTCACCAACTCTCGCAAGGCCACGCTGGAGCGGATCAATGCGCTGACACCGGGCAAGGCCAGCGGGCACATGCGAATCGACGGCTATGCCACGCCCATCGACCTGCATGTGCAGCTCAGCATCGAGGCTGACCGCATCCTCTGCGACTGGACCGGGACCAGCGGTGTCGATCCCAAGGGGATCAACGTGCCGATGGTCTATACCAATGCCTATGCCTGCTACGCGCTGAAATGCGCCATCGCACCGGAGATCCCGAACAACGCAGCCTCTCTGGCGCCCTTCGAGGTGACGGCACCCGAGGGGACCATCGTCAACGCCCCCTTCCCGGCGCCCGTCGCCCTGCGTCATGTCATCGGTCACATGGTGCCCGACACGGTCTATGACGCGCTGGACAAGCTGCTGCCGGACACGGTGCCCGCCGAGGGCGCAGGCTGCCTGTGCAATTTCATGCTGTCCTTGCGGCCTGCACCGGGGGCCACGAATGCGCGACGGGCCGAGGTGCTCACCTTCAACTCTGGCGGATCGGGCGCGCGACCGGGGTTGGACGGAATGAGCGCCACGGCCTTTCCCTCGGGCGTGATGACCATGCCGGTCGAGGCCACGGAACAGGCAGGGCCGGTGATCGTCTGGCGCAAGGAACTGCGCCCGGACTCGGGCGGCGCGGGGCAGTTTCGCGGCGGGCTGGGCCAGTTCATGGAGGTCGGTGCGCGCGAGGGGCATGTCTTTGACTTCTCCGCCATGCTGGACCGGGTCGACCACCCGGCGCGCGGGCGGCGCGGCGGAGGCAGCGGCGGCGCCACGGTCATTGCCCGGTCGGACGGAACCGCGATGCGCGGCAAGGGGCGGCAGAGCGTTCCCGAAGGGCAGCGCGTTTTGATGGAATTCCCCGGCGGCGGAGGCTATGGCACGCCGTCGATGCGCGATCCGGCCCAGGTCCGCCGTGACCTTGCGCTGGGTTACATCACGCCCGACCACGCGGCCCGGCATTACGCCGTTACGCCCGAAGAGGCCGCGCAGATCATGAAACGTGCCCAAGACGGAGAGGTCTTTTGATGGCAGCCCCCGGTTTCTCCCCCACGCCCACGAAATCCTCCTACGACGTCGTCATCATCGGCGGCGCGATCATGGGCTCTGCCACCGCCTGGTTCCTGTCCGACAACCCCGATTTCAACGGGTCGGTTCTGGTGGTGGAACGCGATGCCAGTTTCGCGCAATGCTCGACCGCGCACACCAACTCCTGCATCCGGCAGCAGTTCTCCGACCCGCTGAACATCCGCATCTCGCAGTTCACGGCCCGCTTCATCAAGGAGCTGCCAGAGCGGATGAACGATAGCCGCGTGCCCCGGCTGGACGTGCAGAGCTATGGCTATCTCTACCTGGCCGACACCGAAGAATTCGCCGATGTCCTGCGCCGCAATGCCGAGGTGCAGCGGGCCGAGGGTGCTGGCACCGAGATCCTGAGCCGCGCGGAAATCGCGTCGCGCTATCCTTTCTACCAGCTCGACGACATCCTTGCCGGGTCGATCAATACCCGCGACGAGGGCTATTGGGATGGCGGCACGCTGTTCGACTGGTTCCGCCGTTCGGCCCGCGACCGGGGCGTGGAATATGTTGCAAACGAGGTCACGGGCCTGACCCGCGAGGGCGGTCGGATCACCCATGTGACGCTGGCCAGCGGCGAGCATATCGCTTGCGGCCATGTGGTGAATGCCACCGGGCCGCGCGCGGCGCGCACGGCGGCAATGGCCGGGATCGACCTGCCGGTGGAGCCGCGCAAGCGGTTCACCTGGGTGTTCTCTGCCGAAACGCCGCTGGACCGCGAATTGCCCCTGACCATCGACCCTACGGGTGTGCACGTCCGGCAGGATGGGCCGACGACCTACCTTGCCGGGGCCGCGCCCGAGCAGGATCACGCCGTCGATCCGGATGATTTCGCGATGGATCATGCCCGCTGGCAGGAGCATGTCTGGCCGATCCTCGCCACGCGCATTCCCCAGTTCGAGGCGATCCGCGTCGTGACCGAATGGGCAGGGCATTACGCCTACAACACGCTGGATCAGAACGCCGTTCTGGGACCGCATCCGGAGATCGGGAACTTCCTCTTCCAGAACGGGTTTTCCGGCCACGGATTGCAGCAGAGCCCGGCCATGGGGCGCGGTTTGGCGGAATGGCTGACCTACGGCGAATACCGCAGCCTCGACCTGACGACCTACGGGTTCGAGCGCATCGCCGAGAACCGCCCGATGATCGAACGCGCGGTGATCTGAGACACGGCAGAAGGAAAGGACACGACATGAAAAAACTCGTTTTGACCGGCGCCGCGGGGCGGCTGGGGTCCTACCTGCGCGAACCGCTGTCGCTCCTGGCCGAGGAACTGGTGTCGACGGACATCGCGGAAAGCATCGGCACGCTCTACCCCGGGGAACGATATGCGTGCGCCGACCTGGCCGATCCGGAGGCCATCAGCGAAGTTATCAGGGGGGCCGACATGGTGGTGCATTTCGGCGCCATCGGGGACGAGGCCCCGTTCGAGCAGATCCTTGGCCCCAACATCGTCGGCGCCTACAACGTCTGGGAGGCGGCGCACCGGCACGGCGTGCGGCGCGTGGTCTACGCCAGTTCGATCCACGCGGTCGGCATGTACCCCCGGCAAGAGCGGATCGGCACGGATGTGCCGCACCGGCCCGACACTTTCTACGGTCTGGCCAAGTGTTTCGCCGAGGACCTGGCGCGCATGTACTGGGAAAAACGCGGGGTCGAGGCGGTCTGCCTGCGCATCCTCTCCTGCGCGCAGGTGACAGGGGCGCGGGCGCTGGGAACCTGGCTCAGCTACGGCGACCTGGTTCAGTTGGTGACCCGGGCGATCGACACGCCAACGACGGGATTCACGATTGTCTACGGCGTGTCGGACAACGACCGCTGCCCGGTGGACAATTCGGCAGCACGCTACCTTGGGTATGCGCCCAGGGACAACGCCGAACAATTCGCCGCTCAGATCCTCGCCGCCGAGGGGCCGGGCGACCCGACGGACCAGGCACAGATGTGCCACGGCGGGCCCTTCGCGGCGGTGGACCTGGGCCAGAGCGGTCAGGCACAGATGAATATTGTGGACGACCGCAAGGAGACCTGAACGCCCCCTTGACGGTGCCACGGCTCAGCCGCCGGCGCCGTTGCGGATATTCAGCATCTTGCGCAGCAGTCGCTTCAGTTCAGCGGTTTCGGTCAGGGACAGCCCGGCGGCGGCGCCGGTTTCATGCTCGGCCAGGATCGGCGCCAGAACCGCAACCCGCGCTTCGCCGGCCTCTGTCAGCCACAGTTCCATCGCGCGCTTGTCGTCCTCGGGAACGCGGCGCAGGATCAGGCCCTCGTCCTCCATCTGGCGCACCATCTTGGTCATATGCGCCCGCTTGATGCTGAGCGACTTGGCCAGCATGCCCTGCCGGATGCCCGGGTTCTCGTGCAGGACCATCAGGACCGTCAGTTCACCCGGGCGGATGTCCTCTGCCTCGAACGAGCGAAAGAAGCCTGCAAAGCTTTTCAACTGGGCAAGGCGCAGCAGAAAGCCCAGAGCCTCGGACAGCGGGCCAAAATGCACCAAGCCGTCCGGGCGGTCCTTGCGCTGATCATCCACGGCAACACTTCCCGCCGCCCCGTCCGGCGCGGACACCTGCCCTCTCAGTACACATGGCCATGCAGATCCCCCCAACATTCGCTGTTTGCGATATCATTATTGTTTCCCAGTAGACAATTTTTTCGATTCGAGTCAAGATCACGCCCGTCAGACAAGGGGGGCTCCCCCGGCCGTGCAGGAGGAGACATGGCCAACGTCCAGAGGCATCAGCGCCAACCTACCGGCGCAGATGATGCCATCCAGGGCGCCTTCGCGCGCCGCGTCGACGCGCCTCCCGTCGAGAAGGTGACCCGATGACTCCAGAATTGCTAGCACAGATCCTTGCCCGCACCCCAGGTTGGGCAGAACAAGCCGCGCCCGCCGGGCTGGACGATACCGCCGTTGCCCAGATCCTCGGCGAGACATTCAAGCTGGCCGAGGAAACCCTGGCCCCGCTGGCCGCCAAGGCGGACGAGACAGGCTGCAGGGTCGAGGGCGGACGCGTACGCACGCCCGAGGGCTATGGCGCCGCCTACCGCGCTTTGGGCGAAGGTGGCTGGCTGGCCGCCGACCTGCCCGAGGACCTCGGCGGCATGGGCCTGCCACTGGCGCTGCATGTCGCCGCCGCGCTGCCGATGGAAGGCGCCGCCCTGCCCTTCATGATGCTGCCCGGCTCCAGCCGCGCGGCGGCCTTTTGCCTGGCCGCCAATGCACCGGACCTTGCTGCCGAATGGTGTCCGAAATTGGCCGAGGGCACCTGGGCCGCGACCATCTGCATTTCCGAACCAGATGCCGGGTCGGACGTGGGCCGCATCCGTACGCGGGCCGAGGCGGATGGTGACGGCTGGCGGATCACGGGCACCAAGTGCTGGATCAGCTTCGGCGATCACGACATGACCGACCGGATCGGCCACCTGCTGCTGGCCCGCACCGGCGCACCCGAAGAGGGCACGCGGGGATTGTCGCTTTTCCTTGTGCCCAACGTGACCGATGCAGGGTCAGCGAACGAAATCCACGTCGAGCGCATCGAGGAAAAGCTGGGCCTGCACGGCTCTCCCACCTGCGTGCTGCGCTTTGACGGGGCCGAGGGCGTGATGATCGGCGCGCCGGGGCGTGGTCTGCCGGCGCTGTTTCACATGATCGAACGGATGCGCCTGCAGGTTGGCACGCAGGGGGCGGGTGTCGCGGCCGCCTGCGCGCGCCTTGCCCGCAGCTATGCCGAGGACCGCCGTCAGGGCGGCGCCCCCTCTGCCCCGCCCGTCGCGCTGACCGCGCATCCCGACATCCAGCGCATGCTGCTGACGCTGGATGCCCGCGCGATGCTGCTGGCGGCGCTGGTGCTGGAAACCGCAACGGTGCTGGACATGGCCAGGGAAGGCGATGAAAGCGCGGCGGTGCTGGCCCCCTTCCTGTTGCCGCTGGCCAAGACCTTTGGCGGCGAGATGGGACAGGACAACGCCAGCGACACGGTCCAGGTGCTGGGCGGGGCCGGTTATACCCGCGAATGGCCCGCCGAACGATATTTCCGCGATGTCCGGATCACCACGATTTACGAGGGCACCACCGGCATGCAGGCGCAGGACCTTGTCCTGCGGCGCCTGCTCAAGGACGATGCGGCGCTGGCTGCCTTCCTCGACCGCGCCAAGGCCGCGCCGGGCAGCGCCAACCTGACCGGGCGCTTTGCCGCGCTGGTCACGCGCCTGCGCGAGGCCGCGCCCGACGCCAGACTCTATGCCGCAGACGCAGTCCTGCGCGCCGCCTGGGTCGCCCAAAGCGCGGTCCTTGCCGAACGCCTGAAAGGCCTGAGCCCCGACAGCGACCGCGCCCTGGATCTTTGGATGTCGCAGGGATCGGCGCGCATGGCCATGGCGGAATCGGGTGTCGACTGGGCACTGACCTCCAAGGGCTAGACCCGGTGCGGGACACGACCCGCCTGCACCGCATTTGTCGAGGCGGCCCTGATGGTACCGAAACGACCTGCGCTGGTGGCCCAGTGGACGCGCTGCGTGGCGGACAACCTTGCCGCCCCGTCCTGCCTGCCCCGGGACAACATAGCCGGCATCACCGTCGAGATGGTCGAATGTCTGACCTCTGTAGTCTCAATCGCCGGCATAGGTTCGAAAGCCCCCACTTGTTGCCGGCAATTGCCGACATTCGGGCCGAGTTGCTGCACGCCGATCCTTCCATTTCGCCGGTCGAGATTGCGGACCTTTCCGCCGCGAAATCGACATCGAACCAGATGCGGCGCCGCGAAACGAAACAGCGATACAGGAGGCGTCGAGAGGAATCGCCTCGTTCCTGACCATGGCAAGGATCGTCGCCGTCCTGACGTGCCTTCCCAACGTACTGGTGATCATCCTGACCGTCAGCCCGGCGACTGTGGCATCCGGCATGACCTGCGCCTTGCAGGCGCAATAGACCACAGTCTGGACGCGTCGTGAGCACATGCTCATCGCCCCGTTACGGCGAAGGACTTTTCGCTGATCTTGGAGAGAAGTGGCAGCCCGTAGGGGAATCGAACCCCTCTTTCCAGGTTGAAAACCTGGCGTCCTAACCGATAGACGAACGGGCCACTCTGGTCCGCCGTGGCGCTGTCTATGTGACCATCGCTGCGGCGTGAGGCGGGTTCTATGAAAAGCGCGCGGTGCTTGCAAGCACAAAATTCAGAAATTTTCGCACCCTCGAAACAAAGTCCAAAAGCACCCGTTTTCAGCCCTCGCCAGCAGCCGGCGCGGCGTCGTCGAGGCGCATCTGTACCGTCGATCGACCTTGCCAGAAATTCACGTCCAGCTTGCCCGCAAGGTGGAATCGCCCCCCATTGTGGTCCTCCAGCGCCGGCCCCAGCGGTCCGTCGAAGGCCGAGAAGAGAATCGCGTCCAGCGACGCGCCCATACCGTCAGAGACCGTCAGTTTCAGGTGCCCTTTCCCGACCCGCCGCGCGTAGCGGATCTGCAAGTCGGGCAGCACGAATCGTGGCCCCGGCACCGCGGCACCAAAGGGACCGGCGCGTTCCAGCTGTTCGACCAGTTCGACACTGGCCGCGCCCGGCATCAAAAGCCCGTCAACCCGCAGATCCGCCGCACCGCCCTGCCCCGCACCCTGGCGTTCCAGCAGCTCGGACAGGCGCGCCATCGCCGGTTCCAGTTGAGCACGCAGCACTGTCAGCCCGGCGGCCATCTTGTGCCCGCCACCCTTGACCAGCAGACCCTCGGCGGCCAGCTTCTGGATCGCCGCACCGAGGTCGACACCGGGTACCGACCGGCCCGATCCCTTGCCCTCGTCCCCCTCGAAGCCGATCACGATGGAGGGCCGGTTGGTCTGTTCCTTGAGGCGCGAGGCAACAATGCCCACAACGCCCGGATGCCAACCGTCCTCGGCCGCCCAGACCAGCGGCGCCTCCAGCCCCCGCGCCTCGGCCTGGGCCAGCGCGGCCTCGCGGACGGCGGCCTCGATCTCGCGTCGCTCGGTGTTGAGTTGGTCCAGGCGTTCGGCCATCGCCTGCGCCTCCGCCGGGCTGTCACAGGCCAGCAGGCGCGCGCCCAGGTCCGCCTTGCCGATCCGCCCCCCCGCATTCACCCGCGGCCCCATGACATAGCCCAAGTGATAGGCGGCGGGCGCCCGTTCCAGCCGCGCCACGTCCGACAGCGCCACCAGGCCCGGACGCGCCCGGCCCGCCATGACCCTCAGCCCCTGGTGAACAAAGGCCCGGTTGACGCCTTTCAGGGGCGCCACGTCGGCCACAGTCGCCAGCGCAACCAGGTCCAGGGCCGCCATCAGGTCGGGCCCCCTGGCCCCCGCGTCGCGCAGCTGGCGCCCGGCCTCAACCAGCATCAGAAAGACCACCGCCGCCGCGCAGAGATGCGCCAAGGCGCCATCCTCGTCCTGGCGGTTGGGGTTCACCACGGCCACGCAATCGGGCAGCGTCTCGCCGCCCAGGTGGTGGTCCAACACCACAACATCCGCGGCCCCCTTGGCTGCGGCAATGGGCTCATGCGAGAGCGTGCCGCAATCGACGCAGAGGATCAGGTCATGCTCGGCGGCCAGAGCCTGCATGGCGGGAACATTGGGCCCATAGCCCTCGTCGATCCGATCGGGAACGTATAGCGTCGCCTGCCGCCCCATCTGCCGCAACCAGTCCAGCAGCAACGCCGCGGAACTGCCCCCGTCCACGTCGTAATCGGCAAAGACGGCTATCCGTTCGCGCCCGCGTACCGCCTGCAGGAACCGCTCCGCCGCACGCTCCATGTCCTTGAGCGATCTCGGATCGGGCATCAGGTCGCGCAGTTTCGGCGCCAGGTAGGACTCCGCCTCGTCGGCACCGACGCCCAGCCGGGCCAGCACGGCGCAAAGCGCGTGGTTCAAACCGCTCCGCTGTACCAGCGCCTCGGCCTGCCGGGTCTCTTCGGGGCCGGGACCGACCCAGCGCCGCCCGGTCAGACTGCTTTCGACCCCAAGATAAGACAAACCCTCTCCCGGCTTCTTTTCTCTGAAAATACTTCCGGGGGAGTCGACCGAAGGGAGACGGGGGCAGCGCCCCCACCTTCAGACCGCCCCACCCCGCTCAAACGTTGTGGTCGACCGGGTTGCGATAGCTCATGCGCCGGACGGAGCCGGTCTTGGACCGCATCAGCAGCGTTTCCGTTGTGACCCAGCCGATCTCGCGCTTGATCCCCGGCAGCAGGGAGCCGCCGGTCACGCCGGTGGCGGCAAAGATCACGTCGGCGGTCACCATCTCGTCCCGGGCATAGATCTTGTCCAGGTCCGAGATCCCCGCCTTGGCCGCGCGGCCACGCTCATCGTCGTTGCGGAACAGCAGGCGGCCATAGATCTGGCCGCCCATGCATTTCAGCGCGGCCGCGGCCAGCACGCCTTCGGGCGCGCCGCCGGACCCCATGTACATGTCGATCCCCGTCATGTGCGGTTCGGCGCAGTGCATGACACCGGCCACGTCACCATCCGTGATCAGACGGATCGAGGCCCCGGTCGAGCGGACCTCGGCGATCATTTCCTCGTGGCGGGGCCGTTCCAGGATGCAGACGGTGATGTCGCCCGGGCCACAGCCCTTTGCCGTGGCCAGCGCCGATACGCGAGTGGCGGGCGGCATCTCCAATGTCACGATCCCCTCGGGGTAGCCCGGACCGATGGCCAGCTTGTCCATGTAGACATCCGGCGCGTGCAGCATGCTGCCGCGCGGCCCCATCGCGATCACGGTCAGGGCGTTGGGCATGTCCTTGGCGGTCAGCGTGGTGCCTTCGAGCGGGTCCAGCGCGATGTCCACGCCGGGACCCGCGCCATTGCCGACCTCTTCGCCGATGTACAGCATCGGCGCCTCGTCGCGCTCACCCTCGCCGATGACGACGACCCCCTTGATGTCCAGTTTGTTCAGCTGTTCGCGCATCGCGTTGACGGCGGCCTGGTCGGCGGCCTTCTCGTCGCCGCGCCCGATCCAGTCGGCACTGGCGATGGCGGCCTGCTCGGCCACGCGGGCCAGGCCGAGAGAGAGCATGCGGTCGTTGAAATCGATGGGGGTGGACATGGGATTTCCTCGAAAAACTTCTGATTATTCGTCTACCCGGCGGTTTCCGCCGGGGCAAGGCCGCCGGCGGTTCCGTCTCAGACTTCCTCGATCCGCAGCGCCACGGGTGCGGTGATGACGACGCCGGTGGCCTCCATCGCGGAGAGCGCCTGGTCCAGCGCGTTGCGCGTCGTCTTGTGCGTCACGATCAGCACCGGCGCGCTGTCGTCGTTGTGGCCGTACTGACGCATCCGGTTGATGGAAACGCCCGCCTCGCCCAGCGCGGTCGCCACCTTGGCCAGCGCCCCCGGCTTGTCCGCCAGGGTCATGCGCAGGTAGTAGGGCGCGGGCGTGGAGGCGCGCGCCGGGACTGCCTCGACCAGGCTTGCCGCGGGACGGCCAAAGGTCGACACCCGCAGGCCCCGCGCCACGTCCATGACGTCGCCCATCACGGCGCTGGCCGTCGGGCCTTCGCCGGCACCGGCACCGCGCATGACGATCTGCCCCACCTGGTCGCCCTCGATCACCACCATGTTGGTGCCGCCCTGCAACTGCCCCAGCGGCGAGTTCGCCGGCACCAGGCAAGGCGCCATGCTCTGCTCCAGCCCCCGGCCAGTCATCCGCGCGACACCCAGCAGCTTGATCCGAAAGCCCATGTCGGCGGCCTGGCGAATGTCCTCGACGGTAACGCTGCCGATGCCTTCCAGCTCGACCGCGTCGAAATTCACCTGGGTACCGAAGGCGATGGACGACAGCAGCGACAGTTTGTGACCCGCGTCGATCCCGCCCACGTCCAGCTGCGGATCGGCCTCCAGGAACCCCAGCGCGTCGGCCTCGGCAAAGGCCTCTTCGTAGGTCAAGCCCCCGTCCTCCATCCGGGTCAGGATGTAGTTGCAGGTGCCGTTCATCACACCCATCACGCGCTCGATGTCGTTCCCGGCCAGCCCCTCGGTCAGCGCCTTGATCACGGGAATGCCCCCGGCCACCGCCGCCTCGAAACGCAGCACCGCGCCATGAGCCTCGGCCAGCGCCGCCAGCGCCTGGCCGTGGTGGGCCAGCATCGCCTTGTTGGCGGTGACAACATCCTTGCCCGCCTTCAGCGCCGCCTCGACAGCCGCCTTGGCCGGCCCGTCGCTGCCGCCCATAAGTTCGACAAAGACGTCCACGTCGTCGCGTGTCGCCAGCGCCACCGGGTCATCTTCCCAGGCATAGCTGGACAGGTTGACGCCGCGATCCTTGTCGCGGGTGCGCGCGGACACGGCGCTGATCTCGATGGTGCGGCCCGACCGTTCGGTCAAAAGCGGCGCCTTCTGGCGCACGATCTTGACGACGCCTGTGCCCACGGTCCCCAGACCGGCAATACCTAGACGGAGTGGCTGGGACATGGGCGGGCTCCTTTTTCCCTCGGGGTCAATTCGAGGTCGGAGTTATCGCCAAGCCTCGCCGGGGACAAGGGCGACAAGCCCCATGAGAGCCTTCGGCGGCCTGATCCCCAAGCCTGATGCACAAACGCCCCGCACCCTGCGGCGCTCACTCGGACCGAAGTGCCTCTGCCTTCTGTCGCAGCCGCAACAACCGCCGATCGACACCGCGCGGCGCCACATCCACACGCTGCAAACGGTTGGCCCGCGCCTTCAGCGCCGCCACACGCCCCTCGACCGCGGCGGCCTCGCCGGGGGTCGCCCTCGGCACGGCCCCGTTCAAGAGCGCCTCCAGCGGCAAGAGATCCGGATAGGGCGCGTCCGCCACGCCCGGCGTCTGCGTCGCGTCCAGTTCCGGGAACTGGGTGCAGCCGGTCAGGGCCGCCAGGGCAGCGGCGCAAAACAGCGGATGATGGAACCGAACAGGCATGTGTCAGTCATGCCCCAGCCCGCGCGGGCTGGCAAGCATGCGGGTTGATCTGAACGTCTGTTCAGATATTGATGGCAGCATGGCACGCACCCAGGGAAGCCACGCCGGGATCACCGGCCCACGCATCCGCGACGCGGCGCTGCGGCTCTTTGCCGAACATGGATTTGCCGCCGTCTCGATGCGCCAGATCGCCTCGACGGTGGGCCTGCAGGCTGGCGCGCTCTACAATTACACGCCCGACAAGCAGGCGCTGCTGTTCTCGCTGATGAAGGAACACATGGACGACCTGCTGGGCGATCTCGCCCACCTGCCGTCGCACGACTCGCCGCTGGCCCGGCTCGAAGCCTTCGTCCGGTTTCACATCGCCTTCCACCTGGAACGCCCGGAACTGGTCTTCATCGCCTACATGGAACTGCGCAACCTCACGCCCGAGAACTTCGCGGTGATCGAGGGCCTGCGCCGCGACTACGAAAACGCGCTTGAGCGGATCCTGAGCGACGGCGTCGCCTCGGGCAGTTTCGATGTCCCCGATACCAAGCTTGCGACCCTGGCCGTGATCGCCATGCTGACGGGCGTCACGACCTGGTATCGCCCGGACGGCCGCCTGAGCATTCCCGAGGTCCAGAACCTCTACTGGGACATGGTGCGCAAGTCCGTCTCGGCCTGACAGGCGCAGCCTGTCCCAAGGGTCGGTGGGCGGGCGTCTTTGCGGCAAAGCCGCAAACAGTCCCGCCCTGACGGCCCTCAGCGTTCCACCTGGATCGATTCCAGGTATTCCGCCAGCGCCACCAGCTTGCGCGGCGTCGGGGTCGGCTTGCCGTCGCCGCTGTCATAGGGCACCAGGTCGCCTTCCAGCAGCGCACCGAACTCCGGCATCCAGGACGCAGAACGGTCCGACCGCGCATAGCCGTCGATGATCGACATCACCTTGGCCCGCGGGAAATCGTTGCCGTGGCGCACCTTGATCAGCGTCAGGTTCTTCGGGGCGACACTCATCGCGCGCGCCATCTGTCCATCGCCCTTGCCATCCGCGCCGTGACAGACCGCGCAATTCGCCATGAAGAGCGACCGCCCGTCCGAAGGACCCGGCATCGCGGTATCCTCGACACAGCCCGCCAGCGCCAGTGCCGCCACCAGCCCGAGAGTCATTCTGACCATTCCTGCCCCTTTCATGCCTGCTGTCCCCGCTTCCTGCCAAAGCGCCACCGCCTCGGCAAGCCCGTTCAGCCGCCGTCTTGCAGCCCCTCGACATGGGCCACCACGTCCAAAAGCCCCTTCGGCGTCATGATCACCTCGCCCGAAGGCGCGCGCCACTCGACCAGGGGACCGCTCAGCTCGGCCCCGAACTCGGGCATCGACCCGCGATGGAACTTGCCCGGGTAGCCGTGAATGGTCTCCATGACCATTTCGGCGGGAAAGACGCCGCCGTTGGCCAGCGTCAATCCGGTCAGGTCCGGAGGGGCCACGGGCAGGTCGGCGCCAAGCCTGCCATCGCCGCGCCCCCTGGCGCCGTGGCAGCCCGCGCAATTGGCCGCGTAGATCCGCGCTCCGGCGTCAGCCAGGTGAACCCTGTCCTGTGACGGGCTGAACCAGCTCCGGCTGGTTTCGCCCTGCCCCGGCCAGAAAACCGCGCACCCGGACAGCGTCATCAGTGCAGCTCCGGCCAGTATCCTCAAGTGCATGTCCCGCTCCATCTTGCTGTCCGGTTCCCGAACCGATCGTCCGCCCGGCGGATCGCACCCGCCGCAAGGGCGCGTGACAGTGCCCGCGCCTCCGGTCATAGTCGCGCCGGAACGACGGGAGGTCCACATGCTCGATCCTGCCACCGCGCAGCATCTGTTGAAAGAGAATTTCGCGCCCTGGGTCCAGGCCCTGCAGCCCGAGATCACCGAGATCGGCCCCGATCAGGCGGTGCTGGAAATCCCCCTGCGCCCCGAGATCGCGCGCATGGGCGGCATCGTCTGCGGCCAGGCGCTGGCGACGCTGGCGGATACGGCGATGGTCTTCGCCTGCGCCGGACGGCTGGGCCGGTTCGAGCCGGTGGCCACCACCAACCTCGAGACGCGTTTCCTCAGCGCGGCCCGCGGCGATGCCGTGCGCTGCACCGCGCGGGTGATCAAGGCCGGGCGGGCGGTGATCTTTGCCGAGGCGCTGCTGATCCGATTGCCGGACGCCGCCACGGTGGCCGCCGCCAGCGCCACCTTCTACCTGCCGTCATGAAGGGATCCGGGATGACACAATACGCGGTAGTCATGTTGCTGGCGGGAATCGGCATTCCGACGCTGGCCGCGCTCAACGCGGCGCTCGGGCAGCGGCTCGGCTCTCCGGCGGCGGCCGCCCTGGTGCTGTTCTGCGTGGCACTGATCTCGACAGGGGCGGTCTGGGCCCTGATGGGCGCCAAGGGCTTTGGCGGTCTGGCCTCGGCGCCCAGGCACCTGCTTTTGGGCGGTTGCCTCGTGGCCTTCTACGTTTTGTCCGTCACCTATATCGCGCCGCATTTCGGGGTCGGCAACGCGGTCTTCTTCGTGCTGATCGGGCAGCTCATCAGCGCGGCGGCGATCGATCACTTCGGTCTGTTCGGCGCGCGGGTCTCTCCGCTGACCCTGACACGGGCGACGGGAATCGCGGTCATGGCGCTGGGTGTCTGGATCACCCAGCGCGCCTGACCGCGTATCTCAGGCCCCGGCGAGCGACCGCAGCTGGTGCCAGAGGGCATCGGGGACGTCCACGGCCTCCTGCACGGCCCGGCCCGCGCCGGGCATCCTCGCACCCTCGTCCTGCGTGACCACCCGGCCCAGCTCTGCCAGCCGGTCGTAGAACGCCCCCTGCCCCGGGTCGATCAGCAGAAAGTACTGGCCAAGATCATGTGGCGCGCCTTGGGGCGCCTTGAGCGGGGCAACCCCCGAGCTCAGCACCCCGCCGCCCAGGCAGGCGGCGAGGATCTCGGCCATCAGGCCAAACCCCCAGCCCTTGTAGCCCCCGGCACTGGTCAGCGACCCGGTCAGCGCCGCCTCGGGGTCTGTCGTCGGCCGGCCCTCGGCGTCGACGGCCCAGCCCTCGGGGATGGGACGGCCCGCCGCCTTGGCCATCGTGATATGGCCCAGCGCCACGGTGGTCGTGCTCTGGTCGAACATCATCGCCACGCCGCCCTTGCCGTCGGGCACCGCAAAGGCAATCGGATTGGTGCCGATCACCCGGGTCTTGCCACCCGGCGCGGCCACGATGGGAGAGGCATTTGTCAGCCCCAGCCCAAGCGCGCCACCCCGTGCGATCTGTTCGGTGAAATAGCCCAGCGCGGTACAGGTATGGGCATGATGCAGTGCGAGGCTGACCACCCCCGTCTCATGCGCGGCCTCCAGCGCCAGCGGCAGGGCCGCGGCAAAGGCGGGCTGGGCAAAGCCATGCGCGGCATCGACACGGATTTCCGAGGCCCGCGGCCGGCTGATGCCCGGCACCGCGCGGCCATCGACCCGCCCCGAGTTCAGCTGCTGGCAATAGCTTTCAAGGTAGTAGAGGCCACAGATCCGGTTCCCGCGCGCCTCGGCCCAGGCGATGGCCCGGGCCATTTCCGCGGCAATGGCCGGGCCCGCACCATGCGTGGCCAGGGCGGTTTCTGAAAGGCGCTGGATTTCTGCAACGGCGATTTCGGGCATTCAAGGCTCCTGCATGTTTGGCAGGACCCTAATCCGCGTTGGCCGAAACGAAAAGAGAGGGGTCAGAACCGTTCGAAACGTTGTTCATGGCGGCGCAGCGCCAAGTCGAGCCGGGTGATCAGGTGGTTGAGCAGGACTGCAACGATCAGGACCGGCCCGAGGCCCCACCACGACCACATCAGTACAAAAACCCAGAGCAGGTTGACGAAGATCAGGACCATGTTGGCGGCCGTGTAATCCTCGACCGGTTGCGGATGACGGTTCTCCATCGCGGTGCCTCCTGCTTGCGGCTGCATGCAGGTGACAGTCTAGCGTATCCGGCCTGCAAGTCAGGTCAGGATTCCGCGATCAGCTGAATTTCCGGTTAATGCGCGCCGTTTCGCCTATGCGGATACGGATTCCCGGGCAGCGGCCAGTGCGGCCGGCAAGGCCTCTGCCAGAACCGCCAGGTCCTCGGCCCGCCCTGCGCTGATGCGGATACAGCGGTCCTGCGGCGCGACAAAGGGCATGCGAACAAAGACCCCGCGGTCGATCAGTCCGGCCAGAACCGCGCGGGCAAAGTCGCCGTCACGCCCGCAATCCACCGCGACGAAGTTCGTGGCCGACGGCAGCGTGGTCAGCCCGTTCGCCTCGGCGATGCGGGTGATCTCGTCCCGCGCCTCCGCGGTCAGGCGCAGGACCTCGTCGAGCCACTGGGTGTCCTGCAGGGCCGCCAGTGCCCCGGCCAACGCCATCCGGTTCATGCCGAAATGGTTGCGGATCTTGTCAAAGGCACGGATCACCGGTGCGGCCGAGATCGCATAGCCAATGCGCGCCCCTGCCATGCCATAGGCCTTGGAAAAGGTACGCAGGCGCACGACGCGGTCGTCCTCGGGATCGATCCGGGGCGCGGTGCCCTCGGGCGCAAATTCAATATAGGCCTCGTCGAGGGCCAGGACGCAGCCCTCGGGAAGCGACTCCAGAGCCGCCTCTATCGAAGCGCCCGAATGCCAGCTGCCCATCGGATTGTCCGGGTTGGCAAGGTAGATCAGCTTGGCGTCGACCTCTGCCGCCTTCTCGATCAGTCCGCCCAGATTCTCGTGATCGCCGGCATAGGGGATCTTGTGCAGCACGCCGCCGTAACCATTCACATGATAATTGAAGGTCGGATAGGCCCCGTCTGACGTGACAACCGCGTCACCCGGCGCCACCAGCAGCCGGACGAGATAGCCAAGCAGCCCGTCGATCCCCTCGCCGATCAGGACATTTTCCGGGGTGCAGTCCAGGTGCGCGGCCAGCGCGCCCTTGAGATCCAGATGCGAGGGATCGGCATATTTCCAGACCTCCGCCGCCTCGTCCTGGATCGCGGCAATGGCGAAGGGGGACGGGCCGAAAACGCTTTCATTGGCGCCAAGGCGGGCCTTGAACTGGGCTCCGCGGGCGCGCTCCTGCACCTCGGGCCCGACAAAGGGCACGGTTTCGGGCAGGGCGGCGATCAGGTCTGGGTAACGAGGTCCGGTCATGCCGCATTTATGAAACGCGCGTCGCTCGCGTCAACGTATGAATTTGCCCCGCGCGACACGGGCGGTTTCGCCAACGCCGGGAACGGGCAGCACCAGGCACAACCGGCGGAGCGCCGCGTGAACCGTGCCACCAAAGCTTGACCCCGGCGGGGCAAAAGGCCAGTTTCCGGCGCGAGCAGGACAAGAAAGATCGCCGATGACGCGCCAGCCGCCGCCCTTCGCCCCTTTCGAATGGATGATCGCCTGGCGCTATCTGCGCGCCAAACGCGCCGAAGGCGGTGTTTCCGTCATGACCTGGATTTCCCTGATCGGCATCACGCTGGCGGTCTTTGCACTGATCGCGACGCTGGCGGTGCGGTCCGGGTTCCGGGCAGAGTTCGTGGACACCATCGTCGGCGCCAACGCCCATGTCACGGTCTACCACATCCAGCGCACCGGCGAGGACGGGCAACCGACGCGCACCCTGCCGGAGTACAAGGCAATGGCCGAACGCGTGCGCGAGGTCCCGGGCGTCACCCGCGTGGCCCCGCTGGTCAAGGGCCAGGTCATGGCTACCGGCAAGGGCCGCAACGCGGGTGTCGAGGTCTTCGGCATCGCCGAGACCGACCTCGCCGAGATCCCGCGCATCGCCGATATGGAAACCGGCGTGGGCAATATCGTGGATTTCGACATGGGGATCGCCATCGGGTCGGGCGTGGCGCAGATGCTGGGCGTGGGGCTGGGCGACACGATAGACCTGATCTCTCCCAACGGGGTCAAGACGCCGTTCGGGGTCAGCCCAAGGGTCAAGAGCTACCAGGTCACCTATATCTTCACCGCCGGGCGCTATGACATCGACCGGACGCGGGTCTACATGCCCTTCGAGGAGGCGCAGCTTTACTTCAATCGCGAAGGCGTGGCGGATGAACTGGAAATCACCGTCGAGGACCCCGAACAGGTCGAACAATACACCCGCGCCATCGGTCAGGCCGCCGGCAGCGGTGCGCTGGTCTGGACATGGCAGGACGCCTCGGGCGGGTTCCTGCGGGCGCTGGACATCGAGGACAACGTGATGTTCGTGATCCTGTCGGTGCTGGTGCTGATCGCGACGATGAACATCGTGTCCGGGCTGATCATGCTGGTCAAGAACAAGGGCCGCGACATCGGCATCCTGCGGACGATGGGGCTGACCGAGGGATCGGTCATGCGGGTATTCTTTATCTGCGGGTCCTTCACCGGGCTGATCGGAACGGCGCTCGGAGTGCTTCTGGGGTGTCTCTTCGCGATCTACATCGACCCGATCTTTGCCGCCGTGAACTACCTCTCGGGCGGCGGGGTCTGGGATCCCTCGATCCGGGGCATATACGCGCTGCCCGCAGAACTGCACCTGAAAGACGTGCTGTCGGCAGTGGGCCTGTCGCTGGGCCTGAGTTTCATCGTCACGATCTTTCCGGCCCGACGCGCGGCCCGGATGAACCCGGTGGAGGCGCTGCGCTATGAGTGACACGGTCCTGCGCCTGACGGGCATCGAAAAGAGCTATAACAAGGGTCTGCCGAACGAGGTGCAGGTCCTGCGCGGGGTCGACCTGCAGGTCGCCCGTGGCGAGGTCGTCGCATTGGTCGCCCCCTCGGGTGCGGGCAAGTCGACGCTGTTGCACATCGCCGGCCTGCTGGACACGCCGGATTCCGGCACGGTCGAGATCGGGGGCGAAGAGATGCAGAACCGCAGCGACCGGCGCCGCACGGCGGTGCGCCGCGCGGATGTCGGCTTCGTCTACCAGTTCCATCACCTGCTGCCCGAGTTCACCGCGCTGGAAAACATCGTACTGCCGCAACTGGCCAACGGCGTTGCACGCGGTGCCGCCGAAAGCCGGGCGCTGGCCCTCCTGGACAGCGTCGGCATTAAGGAGCGCGCTGCGCATCGCCCCGCTGCCCTGTCGGGCGGCGAACAGCAGCGGGTGGCCTTTTGTCGGGCAATGGCCAATGCGCCGCGCCTGTTGCTGGCGGACGAACCCACGGGCAACCTCGATCCTTCGACCTCGGACCGGGTGTTCGGCGCGCTGATGACGCTGGTGCGGGACACCGGGCTGTCCTGCCTGATCGCCACCCACAATTTGGACCTGGCGGCCAGGATGGACCGACAGTTGCGGCTGGACGCCGGTGGGTTGCAGGCGGGGTGATCGCCTGCCCCTCGCGCCTGCACGTCGGGCTTGCCCGTCGCTCCTGTCCGGGCCTGGCCCGAAGACAGACCTGGCGTCTACGCCGTCACGACCTTGACCGCCGCCTCCAGCGCCCCGGCGCCGTGCGGGATGTCCAGCGCCGTCAGCCCGGCCTCGACCGTGCCGATCAGGCCAAGGATGCCATGCGCGTTCACATGCCCCATGTGGCCGAAACGGAAATAGCCCGAGCCGCTGGGATCGTCCGGGTCGCCCACCCGCAGGCCCACGCCCAGCACCAGCCCCGCCTCTTCGCGGCACCACTCCCGCAAACGGTCGCCCAGGGGCGCGCCCAGTTGCGCTGCCGTCACCGCGTGCGAGCGATGCGCGCGATCCGGCACGTTCAACCGGAACGGCCCGCCCTCGGCCCAGACCTCTCCAGCCGCCCAAATTGCTTGCGCCAGCCGGGCGTGACGCGCCCAGACTGCCTCGATCCCTTCCTCGCGGATCATGTCCAGCGCGGCGCGCAGGCCGTAGAGGTGATGCGTGGGCGCGGTGCCGCCGAAATACTGGTAGAACATCGCCGGATCCGCGCGCGGCCCCCAGTCCCAATAGCGCGAGACGCGCGGCATCGCGCGTCGCACCTCTGCCGCGCGGGCATTGAAAAAGACAAACCCCAGACCCGGCGGCACCATCAGCCCCTTTTGCGAGCCGGTCACCATCACGTCCGCCCCCCAGGCATCCATGCGAAACTCGTCGCAGCCCAGCGAGGCAATACAATCGACCATCAAGAGTGCCAGGTGCCCTGTCTCGTCCAGCACGGCGCGCAGCGCGGCGATATCCGACCTGACGGACGAGGACGTATCCACATGCACCGCCAGCAGAGCCTTGATGCGTTGCCCCTCGTCCGCCAGCAGGGCCGCACGGACACGATCCGGGTCGATGGGCGAGGTGCGCCCGTGGTCGATGACCTGGACCTCGGCGCCGACCCCCTGTGCCATCTCGGCCCAGCCGTGACCGAAGGCACCCGTGGTGGGCACCAGCACCGCCTCGCCCGGGGCCACGGTGTTGGACAGGGCCGCCTCCCATGCGCCGTGGCCATTGCAAATGTACATTGCCACCTGTCCGTCCGTCTGTGCCACATGGGCCAGGTCGGGAACGATGCCCGCCACCATCTGATGCAGGTCCGGCGAATAGATGTCGGGCGCCGGGCGGTGCATCGCCTGCAAGACGCGATCGGGCATCATCGACGGCCCCGGCAGGGCCATGTGGGGACGGCCGTTGGACAAGGGCATTGGCGACTCCTGTAACTGTGCGGCGCGACGTTAACGGGCGGCGGCCTGCCGTCAATATCTGCCCTTGCTGGACAGGCCGCGGAATGCCGCGTAAACCGCGCGCCTGAAGGTCGGGGATCCTATCGCGCATGCTGGTAAAACTCTGGAACAGGCTGGACAAGGCGGAGCGCAGGCTGCGCCGATCGTTTGGCACGGATATCTCGACGCCCGAGGCGCGGCGTTGGGCCGCCCTGCACTACAACCTGTTCGACCATGCCTTTCTGCGCGTGTTCTGGACCAATTTCTTTCAGATCGCACCGGGGGTCTACCGGTCGAACCAGCCGACACACCGGCGGTTCGAACGCTATGCCGCGATGGGCATCCGCACCGTCGTCAACCTGCGTGGCGAGGACAAGTTCGCGCATTATCTCTTTGAAAAGGAAAGCCTCGAGGCGCTTGGCATGACCCTGATCGACGCCAAGCTCTGGGCCCGCGAAGCCGCACCGCGCAAGCGGATCGTCGGTGTGATCGACGCCCTGCGCGCGGCGGAACGGCCCATGATGTTCCACTGCAAGTCCGGGGCAGACCGAGCCGGATTCGTGGCGGCCATGTACCTGCTGATCTTCGAAAACGCCCCCATCGCCGCGGCCAAGAAACAGCTGGGCATCCGCTACATGCACCTGGATTTCACCAAGACAGGGGTTCAGGACTATATCCTGCGGGTTTTCGAGGCGCGCCAGGAGCTTGGCGAGATCGGATTCGAAGCATGGATCCGGAACGAATACCAGGCCAAGGCGATCCAGCCCGCATGGGAGGCACGCCGCCCCGAGATCGACTGTGCCCGGGAGATGATGGTTGGCTGAGCCGACGGGCGCACCTCCCCGTCGGGGCCTGTTTCTCTGGCTCTGGCGGAACTACCTGAAACGCTACGCCGGGTTGATGGCGCTGGCGATGGTCTTCATGTCCATCGAGGGCAGCATGTTCGGCCTGCTCAGCTACATGATGAAGCCGATGTTCGACGATGTCTTTGTCGGCGGCAATACGGATGCCCTGGTCTGGGTCGGGCTGGCGGTCATGGCGATCTTTTTCGTGCGGGCCGTGGCCAGCATCGTGCAGAAGGTGCTGCTGACGCGGGTCTCGCAGATGTCGATGGGCGACATTCGGCAGGACCTGTTGGAACACCTGATGCGGCTGGACCCCGGGTTTCACCAGGAACACGGTCCCGGCTACCTGATCCAGCGGGTCGAAGGCGACGTGAACGCGATTGCCAAGGTCTGGAGCACGCTTGTCACCGGCGCCGGGCGGGACGTCGTCGCGCTGATCTCGCTTTTCGGCGTGGCACTGGCGATCGACTGGCGCTGGACGCTGGTGGCGCTGATCGGCGCGCCCCTGCTGGTCTTTCCTTCCGTGCTGCTGCAGCGCTTTGTGCGGGGCAACGCGCGCCAGGTTCGCGATATCGCGGCGCGCCTCTCGACCCGTCTGAACGAGGTTTTTCACGGCATCACTCCGGTCAAGCTCAACCGGCTGGAAGGCTGGATGGCCGGCAAATACCGTCACCTGACGCGGGCGCGCATACGGGCCGAGACACGCAGCGCCGCCGGGCAGGCCTCGCTGCCGGGTCTGATCGACCTGATGTCGGGGATCGGCTTTGTCGGCGTACTGTGGTTCGGCGGCGGAGAGATCCTTGCCGGCGAAAAGACCGTGGGCGATTTCATGGCCTTCTTCACGGCCATCGGCCTGGCCTTCGAGCCTCTGCGCCGACTGGGCGCCGTGTCCGGGGTCTGGCAGGTGGCTGCCGCCTCGATCGAGCGGATCATCGAGGTACTGGACACCCGGCCCGCGATGCGTGACCCGGAGCGTCCCCTGCCGCCGCCCGACGGCGTGCCGGGCATCACCCTGCGGGACGTGCACCTCAGCTTTGGCGACACGCAGGTACTGCGCGGCCTGACGCTCGAGGCGGCGCCGGGACAGACCACGGCGCTGGTCGGGGCCTCCGGCGCGGGGAAATCGACGGTCTTCAACCTGCTGACCCGCATGGCCGACCCGCAGGCGGGCACGGTCGACATCGGAGGCGTGCCGGTGGCCGCCCTGCGGCTGGACGATCTGCGGGGCTTGATCTCTGTCGTCAGCCAGGAGGCGCTGCTGTTCGACGAGAGCCTGCGTGACAACATCGTGCTGAACCGCGAGGTGCCCGAGGCGGACCTGCAACAGGCGTTGGACGCGGCTCATGTCTCGGACTTCCTGCCGCGGCTGGAGGCGGGGCTGGAGACACAGGTGGGCACGCGCGGCTCTCGCCTGTCCGGTGGCCAACGCCAGCGTGTCGCCATCGCCCGGGCCCTGCTGCGCGATACGCCCGTGCTGCTGCTGGACGAGGCGACCAGCGCCCTGGACGCCCAGTCCGAGGCCGTGGTGCAGGCGGCACTGGAACGGCTGTCCGAAGGGCGGACGACGCTGGTGATCGCGCACCGCCTGTCGACCGTCCGCAATGCCGACCGGATCGTCGTCATGGAAGCGGGTCAGGTTGTCGAGACCGGCACCCATGACGAGCTGATCGCCCAAGGCGGCACCTATGCCGATCTGTATCGTTTGCAGTTCGACAAGGCCGAGTGATCCCGGCAGATGGCGCGGTCGGAAACCGCGCTCAGCGCCGGTAGCGGCGCGCCAGCGCAGACACATCGGCCCCTGCGAAGTAGCGGGCCAGCGTGCCAAGATTGCGTGCCCCGCGCCGCAGCCAGCCCTCGCGGCGATATTTGTCCGCCGAGGTCACGGCGGTCGCCGGCAAGCCACGCAGGCGAGTTTTCAGGCGCCTTGCCAGTGCCACGTCCTCCATCAACGGCATGTCGGGATAGCCACCCGCGGTCTCCAGGACCTGGCGGTGGATCAGCAACCCCTGGTCGCCATAGGGCAAGTGAAACAGCCGCGACCGCAGGTTGGCCCAGCCCGCCACCCAACGCGGCATCACGCCCTGCGCATCGAAGCCTAGCTGGAAGTGCCAGGCCCCCGGCTGCGTCAGCACAGGCAGAACCGCCTCCATCCAGCCCTTTGCCAGGTGGGTATCGGCATGAAGGACAAGCAGCCAGTCGCCCTCTGCCGCAGCGATTCCGCGCCGGATCTGCCCCCCGCGCGAAGGCGGTCCGGTCACGATCCGGGCGCCCGCCTGCCCCGCGATCTTCAACGTCGCATCGCGCGAGCCACCGTCGCTGATGACCAGTTCGCGGATCAGCCCGGCCTGCAGACCTTCGCCGAGGCTGCCCAGACAGGCCGGCAGGCCGCCTTCGGCATCGAGCGTGGGGATCACAATGGAAATCGGTGCGCGCATTGGCCTGTTCGCTTGTTGCCTAGGCGCCTATATGCGACCCAAAGGCAAAAGGGAAAGCGAATGGCAGACGAAAAGCGAAAGGTCCTGCGGGTGCGCGGCGCCGAGGCACGCGACTTCCTTCAGGGATTGGTGACAAACGACGTCTCCGGGCTGGACCGGGGGCTTGTCTATACGGCCCTGCTGACGCCACAGGGCAAGTACCTTGCCGATTTCTTCATGGTGCCCGAGGGTGAAAACGTGCTGCTGGACCTGGATGCCGGGCAGGCGCCATCGGTGCTACAGCGGCTGACCATGTACAAGCTGCGCCGCCCGCTGGAGATCGAGGAAACCGATCTGGTGGTCAGCCGGGGCACGGGAGAGCCGCCAGAGGGCGCCTTTGCGGACCCCCGCCACCCCTCGCTTGGCTGGCGGGGCTATGCCGGGCAGGCAGGCGACGCGGCGGACTGGGAGGCCCTGCGCGTGGCAGCCTGCGTCCCGGAAACCGGTGTCGAGCTGACGCCCGACACCTTCATCCTCGAGGCCGGGTTCGAACGGCTGCACGGGGTCGATTTCCGCAAGGGCTGTTTCGTCGGTCAGGAAGTAACCGCGCGGATGAAGCACAAGACCGAACTGCGCAAGGGTTTGGTCACGGTCGAAGTCGAGGGCAGCGCGCCCGTCGGCACCGAGATCATGGCCGGCGAGAAACCGGCGGGCACGCTATATACCCAGGCCGAGGGCCGCGGCATCGCCTACCTGCGGTTTGATCGCGCCAAGGAAGACATGCGCGCCGGGGATGCCGTCGTGCGCATGCTGCCATGACCTGGCAGGCCCGCATCGCCAAGGCGCTGGGGGCCACTGTTTCCGATGCCCACCCCCTGCAGGGCGGCGATCTCTCGCAGGTGTTCCGGGCCGACCTGGCAGATGGGCGCCGGGTGGCGGTCAAGCTGGGCGCGCTGGTTGGAACCGAGGCGCGGATGCTGACCGCCATGCGGGCCACCGGGGCAACGGTGCCGCGGGTGATCTGGGCCGGGGACGATCTGCTGTGCCTCGAATGGCTGGACGAAACGCGCCCCTCCCCCGACGCGTGGCAGGCCCTGGGCGAAACGCTGGCGCGCCTGCACGCTGTGCCGGGATGCCACTACGGCTGGGACACGGACTATGCCTTTGGCCGGGTCCGGATCGCGAACGCGCCCTGCGACAACTGGCCGGACTTCTGGGCCGACCGCCGGCTGCGCCCCTTCATTCCCGATCTGCCCGCCCCTCTGGCACGGCGTATCGAGGCACTGGCAGCCCGCCTGCCAGAGCATCTGCCGCAGGCCCCTGCCCCGGCGCTCCTGCACGGTGACCTGTGGACCGGAAATGCGCTCTTTTCGGGCGACAGTGCCTACCTGATCGACCCCGCCTGCTACTACGGCCATGGCGAGGTCGACCTCGCCATGCTGGAGCTATTCGGGCAGCCCGACGCGGCTTTCTGGACCGGGTACGGCGCCTGCGAACCGGACCGCGGGACTCGCCGCCCGATCTACCAACTGTGGCCCGCGCTGGTGCACCTGTCCCTGTTCGGCGCGGGCTATCGCGGCCTGGTCGACAGGTTGCTGGATCAGCTTGGCGCCTGAAGCGGCTTTTCGAAAACCTGCACCGCCAACCTCGCCCCGGCTCCCTGCATCATGGCCGCACTGGCCTCGTTGAAAGCATGTACGCGGGCCACCCATGAGCCACAGCCCAATGCCGCGCTCTCGGCCTCGAACCGACCGACCAGGCGACGGGCCAAGCCGCGGCGCCGCCAGATCGGCGCAACGTAGACATGGTCCAGGAGCGCCATCTTGCGGGCGTGTTCCAAGGCGGTTGCCGGCTGGTCGATGACCTGCCACAGCAGGTAGGCCCGCGCCACGCCCTCTGTCCGGTAGATCAAGGCGCGCGCACCTTCGGCCATCCTGTCCGCGAGAAAGCTTTGCAGATCTTTCTGTGCTCCCTCGGCGTGGAAACGCCAAGGCACATCGTTGACGTGGTGCGCGTTGAGCGCGGACAGCATTTCGGCCAATGCGGGAATGTCGCTGTCAGTTGCGGTGTCGATCATGAAAAAGGCCTCCTGGCATTGCGCCGGAGGCCCTTTCGTCAATGATATGTCACCCCCGGCAAGTTCGGGGGTATGCGCGCGCGAGCCCCGAGGTCAGGCGCGCTCGGCATATTCCATCGTTTCGGTGTTCACGACGATGTCCTCGTCCTGTCCGACAAAGGGCGGCACCGTGATGCGCACACCGTTGTCCAGAACGGCGGGCTTGAAGCTGTTGGCCGCGGTCTGGCCTTTGACCACGGGCTCCGTCTCGGCGATCTTGCAAACGACCTTTTGCGGCAGCGTCGCGTTCAGCGCCTCGGTGTCGTAGAACTCCACGACGATCGTCATGCCGTCCTGCAGGAAGGGGCGGCGCTCACCGAGGATATCCGCGGGCAGTTCGACCTGGTCGAATGTCTCGGTGTCCATGAAGGTCAGCATGCCGTCGTTCTCGAACAGGAACTGCATGTCCTTCTGTTCCAGGCGCACGCGTTCCACCTTGTCGGCGCTGCGGAAGCGTTCGTTCAGCTTGGATCCGTTGCGCAGGTTCTTCATCTCGACCTGGGCAAAGGCGCCGCCCTTCCCGGGCTTGACGTGGTCGACCTTGACCGCGACCCAGAGACCGTCGTTGTGTTCCAGCACGTTGCCGGGGCGGATTTCGTTACCGTTGATCTTGGGCATGGTCAGAACCGTGGCAAAAGGTTGATGATAAGTTGACGGATCCTATATCTGGCCTGTTAGCGTCTGGCAAGGCAACGTATGTCGTGCTGCACCTGCAGAAATCCATGCAAAACATGCATGGCAGCTATGCCAAATCGGGGTATCCGAATCGGAACGAATGGTCCATAACCCGCGTTACGCCAGAAAACACAAGAGCAATAATCAAAGGTCGAAACATGAAGGATTTCGTTGACAGTACCGCGTTCAACGCTGAGCAAGGCAACCGCGCCCGCAAGCTGTTCGCCGCCGTGGTGCTGGCTGCACTGGACGATGCAATCGCCGACGACAAGAAGTACGGCAATGGCCCCGAACAGATCGCCCGCTGGGCGCGCTCGCGCGATGGACGCGAAGTGCTGTCCTGCGCCGGGATCGACCCCAATGAGCGCGTAGTTTCGGGACTGATGGAATTTGTGGGCAAGGGTGTGCGCACCTCTGTTGCCCTGTCGCGTGAAGAAAGCGAGCGCCGCCATGCGGCGCAGCAGGCTGAAGCCGCCTGACCGCAAACCATTCGAAGACCTATGAACTGACGCGCCCTTCACCGGGCGCGTTTTTTCATGGCCGAACGCATGACGTTGCGTCAATTTCCGGAGGGTCCCGCAGCCCGCCGGCCGGGTTCAGTCAAAGTCCTGGTTCATCATGACGCGATGGATCTCGCGCCTTACCAGTTTGCGCACGTTGCGGGTAATCCGCTCTCCAAGTGCGCCCTGCAATTCGCGCCGCACGATATCGGCGACCATGCCTTGCAGCACTTCTTCGCTCAGCTCGGCCACGGCGGATTTGGCCGTCGTCTCGGCCAGCGACCTGTCGGCGGACGACACGTCGGCCTGGGTGGCCGGGGGCGCGGACGGCGCATCCGAACCGTGATCTTCCCAGTCCAGCGAATCTGCCGTCCCGGCATGGCGGACAAAAGCGGGTTTGGCCTGCAAGTCTTCGGCGCCTGGGGCATCCGGGGCGTCGATTGCCGCCCCTGAAGGCTCTCCCGGTGCAAGGTCATCCTCGGCGGCGGGTCCTGTCTCGGTCCCAACACCTTCGCCAAGCTGTTCAAAAACGGTTTCCTGCGCGGCGGCGGCAACCAGTTCTTCGATCACCCCGTCGGGGTCCGGCGCCTCACCCTCTTCGCCGCTTGAGACGGCAATGCTATCCTCGAGCGAAGCCTCCTCGTCCGACGGATCGTTGCCGGACGCCGGAGTCCAGTCCTGCGACTGGCGCTGAAGCATCGCTTCCAGCGTGGCGATCTTGCGTTCGATCGTATCCTCGTCAGCCTCCGCCTCTTCGGCGGCAAGAACTTCGTCGAGATCCAGCGGCTCGCCATCTTCCGTCCAGTCGGCGTAGTCGGCGACAAGATCCGGCGTCTCCCCTGCCTCGTCGGCCTCGTCGCGTTCCAGAAGATCGGTCAGGCTGGCCCGCAGCGCGGCGATCTGCTCCGCCTCCGCCAGGTCCTCTGGCACCGGATCCTCTGGCAGATCGGTCGGCGCACCGTCGAGCACATCGTCAGCCATATCCGACGGATCTGATCCGGGTTCGCGATCACCGGGCTCCGCGATACGGGTCTCTGTCCAGTCGACAACTTCGGGCAGTTCCCCGGCCGCATCGTCCTGTCCAAGGACCAATGTCGCCACGGGTGCCGGCGCCGCATCCGCCAATTCAGGCAGATCAGAGGCCTCCGCCAGCGTCAGCGGCGCATCCGGCAGTTGATCGACTTCATCCTCCGGCACGCGCAGCGCGGGCGACAGAACCAAGCGCTCTGCCATCTCCGGCGGAGCGCTCCGGCTCGGGCGACCTTCTTCGGACACCAGGCGGCGGATGGAGGACAGCACGTCCTCTATTTCGACGTTCGTTACGGAATTCGACATTGTCCCTGCCACTCTAGCCTCGGGGCAGAGTGTACCTGCAAAGCGGGATCGCGCACAACAGATGCGAAAAAAACTACTCTTTTCCCAGCGCCTTCAGGACACGGTCCAGTTCGGCCCCCTGTTTCGACCGGTTGCGCGGCGCTTTCTTGACCAGGTTGTAATAGGCCGAGGGATCGAAAGATGGCACATCCAGGTGCAAGGCTTCGGCAGTCAGAAGGCCCAGCGACGACAGCACCTGGTACGAGGCGATGGCCTCATCCACCTGCGCCCCGACAAGGCTGGCGCGGGCATCGAGCAGTTCCTGCTCGGCGTCCAACACGTCCAGCGTGGTCCGCGCGCCCAGCTTGGCCTCTTCCCGCACGCCGCGGAAGGCGACGGTGGCCGCACGCACCTGTTCCTCGAACGAGGTCCGATTGGCGCGTGCAACGCGCAGGTTGGCATAGGCCTGGCCCACGTTCTGTTCGATTTCCGCAAGCACCACATGCAGGCGCCCGCGCTGCGCGTCTCGGTTCGCCACGGCCTGCCGTTCGGCAGAATCAAGCCCGCCACCGGAATAGATCGGACCGCTGGCGCCAAGCGTGATCGAGCCACCGCGAGAATATGAGGAATTGTCGAAATTCTCGGTAAACCCGTAGCTGCCTTCGAGGCTGACCGTGGGTTTCTTTGCCCCCTTGGCGATCAGGATGGCCAATTCCGCCGCAGTGACCGAGTGCTGCTGGGAAATCAGTTCCGGATGCTGGTAAAGCGCCTGTTTCTTCGCCTCCGCCACGCTGGCGGGCAGCTTGGGCAGCGAGCGCGGGTTTTCCAGGTTGCGCGGCTTTACCCCTACGGCGGCAAGATATTCCTCGCCCGCGACGATAAGGTCCCCCTGCGCGGCGGCCAGCGCGGCCCGCGCCTGGGCCAGTCGTGCCTCGGCCAAGGCAACGTCGGTCCGCGTCACCTCTCCCACTTCGAACCGGTCACGGGCAGCGCGCAGTTCCTGCTGGATGACGCGCACGTTGTTTTCTCGCAGCGCCGTCGTCTCGGCAAAGCGGCGGATGTTCATGAAGGCGGAGACCGCGCGCAAGAGCACCTGTTGCTCGATCGCGACCAGTTGCGCACGCGTGGCCAGAACCTGTTCCTTGGCTGCATCCAGGCCCAGCTTGTTGCGGCCACCGGCATACAGCACGATTTCGGCAATCAGGTTGATGCTGGCGGTCTGGTTGATCCGCCCGCTTTCCACGAAGAAACCGAAGCTGTTCGTGCTGCCGCTGTAGCCGTATTCGCGGCGGATACTCCCGGTCCAGCGCAACACCGGACGCAGCTCGGCCAGGGCCTGGGCCACATCCTCATCCGCGGCGCGCAGCGTGGCCCGGTTCTGTTCCAGCAAACCGCTGTTCATGTAAGCCGCGGTCAGAGCCTCGGCGAGTGTTTCAGACCAGGAGGGCGTCGCCATCGCCGCGACAAGCGCGATGCCGGCAGCCCCCCGAATGCATGTTCTGCGAATCCTGCCCAGCACCGCTATCCCCATTGCCCCGTTTGCCCCGGCCTTTTTTCATCCGCCCCGACTAGAGAGCGAACGCGGCCTTTTTCTCAAAACCCTGAATGACCGGCGCCGTACCATTGAAGGCAAAGCGCCAGTTGATGTGACCGTCCAGCTTGTGACCGATTTTCACGGTGCCAAGCGCGTTCTCCATGAAGATGACCGCGATACGACCGCCGTCCTTGAGTTGCGCCTCCAGCCCTTCCGGCAGAACCTCGACACCGCCTTCGATCACGATGGCATCGTAGGGCCCGTGTTCCGCGGCGCCTTCGGTCAGGGCGCCGGCCTGCAGCACGACGTTGTCGGCGTGATGCTCCGTCAGCAGCGCCTGGGCTTCGTCGACGAGGCTTTCATCCTCCTCGACCGCGACCACGGCTTCGGCGATGCGGGCGATGACGGCAGAGGAGTACCCATAACCGGCGCCGATATCCAGAACGAGGTCCGCGTTGGTCAGGTTCAGCGCATCCAGGATCTTGGCAAAGACCCGCGGATCCAGCAGAACGCGTCCCTCTGCAAGGTCAACATGCTCGCTGGCATAGGCGGCCTCGATGCGGTCACTGGGCACAAAGGCCTCACGCGGAACGCTCAGCATCGCGTCTATGATCGGAAACTCCGTGACGTCCGACGGGCGAACCTGTGTGTCGACCATCATCCGGCGGCGGGTGGCGAAGTCTGTCATGCACTAAACTCTTTCGTTCAGAAGCTTGGTAGAGGTTGTGCCACAACTGGTTTGACGCGGCAATGACCCAAGCCAGCAAACTTTGCGAGTGTGACCGCAGAACCCGCCAAGGGTGAATTGAGAAATCTGCTTGACGGGGATCGAGGTTGCGCCTAATCAGGCGGCCACTCTGGCGAGTTGGCGGAGTGGTGACGCAGCGGATTGCAAATCCGTGTACACCGGTTCGATTCCGGTACTCGCCTCCACCTTATTTTATCGAGCCTTTCGGTATTTGCGGCCCCGCCAGGGGACCCAAGTATCGCACGGCTTACAGGGCGCTTTTCAGCACCCGGGTAATTCCATCAGTGACATGCAAAAAGGCCGTCGGCATCTCTCCTCGCGGCCCTTGGTTATTCTCAGCGATGGCACCTGTTCAGGCTGTCAGGCCCCGCTCCGAATGGTGACCGAACTCCGGAGTCGAGCGGCGGGTATCCCAGGACTCGAGGCAGACCTTGACCAGAGCGTTGACTCACTCGGCCTCGGCCAACCCGGCCGTGCCCGTGTCCGTAAGCTGCGTCCGTCCGGTACGCAGCGCGAAGACATGGCAGTATGCGGGCCGGCCCGCGTTTAGGGGTGAAAGATCTCGCACCAGGTTGCCGCCAGTGTGGAATCGGTCCGCGCCGCGTTCGACGCAATCATCACTGCCCCCCCCTTTCCGGCCCTCTTGACCCTCTGGGCCGCCGTGAGCCCAGCCTCCTCGGTTTTCTTCAGCTTGTTATGCACCTCGTCGGCGATCTGCGGCACCTGAGCGGCGTCGCGTTCGATGAAGTTGGCCCTATGGCGCAGGCCCCTGCCCATACAGACAGCGACTTCTTTGAGCGCACAGCCCGCCGTGGCCGCCGTCCCCCGCATCCCCAGGGGCTCAGATCGTCGTGGATGCGCACCTTCACCGGTCTGGGCGGTCAGTAGCAGCGGCTGTTCCCGGACGAAAATCACGCCGAGGACGGATTTATCGCATCTTGCCTCGGCTCCGGCCAAAGGGCCGAACGGCGACGGCCTCTACGACATTTTCGGGCGTGTTTGGGTGTAGGACGGCTAACCGGCTCGCCCCCTTTCTTGCCCCGACAGACCAGCGTGGATCACGGGTTCCGGGTGTCCATCACCCTATGACGCGGCCTAGCTCTCTTCCAGCCCAAGAAGTTCCGTCAAGCGTCGGGCAAGCTCCTTTTCGGTCATGGCGCCGCCGATTTCCTGGTTGTCCAAGGCCCCGATGGCGGCGCGCGTCTCATCGTCGATGGGTGAGAAAAATCCGTTCTCCGAGGTCGCCAGGACGAAGCGGCGCGCAAATGAATTGCCCCGGATCTCACCCAGCATCTGCAATTGACGCCCGTTGGACTTGTCCGCCAGGACCACACGGTTGTTGAGACTGACCTTGACGTAGGGCTCTGGCACCTCGCTTTTCGAAGGCGCCTTGAGATCGTGGATCATCAGGCCCTCGGGCTTGGGCTCTTCTCGGCGGCGCGCCTGGTCCTGCTTCATCTTGGTAAAGCCGCCGTTGCTGATCGTATCGGCCAACCGCCGGATCGTGCCCGAATTCTCCTGTATCAGCTTCCGCGCCTTCACGTCCTCGGGTCTTGGCCCGTCCCGCTTGGAAAAAATATCCATCCCTGTTCCTCCCTGGATAATGGGGGACCCGCGCCCGGCGGATCCCCCGGTTGCATTGCCTCAGGCCAGATCGAAGCGGTCCGCGTTCATGACCTTGACCCAGGCGGCGATGAAGTCACTGACGAAATGATCCTCGTTGCTGCCGCTGGCATAGTATTCGCTGAGGGCACGCAGCTGCGAGTTCGAGCCGAAGACCAAGTCCACCCGCGAGCCGCTCCATTTCTTCGCCCCGCTTGCCCGGTCGCAGCCCTCGAACAGCCGTTCGGACGCGTCCACCGGCAGCCACTCGATGTCCATGTCCAGGATGTTGCGGAAGAAATCATTGCCCAGAACGCCCGGACGATCGGTCAAGACGCCGGTGGCCGAGGATTGGTAGGTCGCGCCCAGGACACGCAAGCCGCCGACAAGCACCGTCATTTCCGGCGCGCTCAGTCCCAACAGTTGCGCCTTGTCCACCAGAAGCGCCTCTGCCGGGTAGGTAAAGGCGGTCTTCTCGTAGTTGCGGAACCCGTCCGTGGCCGGTTCCATCGGCTCAAAGGACGCGGCGTCGGTCTGGTCTGCGCTGGCATCCGTCCGCCCCGGGGTAAAGGGCACCCGAACCTCGCGCCCACCTTCGCGGGCCGCCTTTTCGATGGCGGCGGCGCCGCCCAGCACGATCATGTCGGCAAGCGAGACCAGCTTGCCTCCGGAGGCGTCCCGGTTGAAGGCGTTGCGAATACCCTCGAGCACCTCCAGCACAGGCGACAGGCGGGCCGGTTCATTCGCCTCCCAGTCCTTTTGCGGGGAGAGGCGGATGCGCGCGCCATTGGCGCCGCCGCGCTTGTCCGACTTGCGAAAGGTCGAGGCCGAGGCCCAGGCCGTCCAGACCAGATCCGCCACCGACAGGCCAGACCCAAGGATGTCCCGCTTGAGGCGTGCGGCGTCCTCCTCGTCGATCAGGGCATGATCGACCGGCGGCACCGGGTCCTGCCAGATCAGATCCTCGTCCGGCACCTCCTTGCCCAGGTAACAGGCGCGGGGGCCCATGTCGCGGTGGGTCAGCTTGAACCAGGCCCGGGCAAAGGCCTCGGCGAATTCCTCGGGGTTCTCGTGGAACCGCTTGGAGATCGGGCCATAGATCGGGTCCATGCGCATGGCCATGTCGGCGGTGGTCATCATGACCGGCACCTTGGCGGTCGAGGCATCGACCTGCGGCGCGTGATCCTCCTCCGCCAATCCCTTGGCGTGCCAGATATGCGCGCCCGCGGGGCTTTTCGTCAGCTCCCAGTCATAGCCGAAGAGCACGTCGAAATAACCCATGTCCCATTGCGTCGGGTTCGCGGTCCAGGGCCCCTCGATGCCCGAGGTCGTGGTGTCCACCCCCTTGCCGCTCTTGTGCGCGTTTCTCCAGCCAAAGCCCATTTCCTGCAATGCGGCGGCCTCTGGTTCGGCGCCGACCAATGCCGGGTCACCCGCCCCATGCGCCTTGCCGAAGGTGTGCCCGCCAGCGACCAGCGCCACGGTTTCCTCGTCGTTCATCGCCATCCGGCCGAATGTCTCACGGATGTCACGCCCCGAGGCGAGCGGATCGGGGTTGCCGTTGGGCCCCTCGGGATTGACGTAGATCAGGCCCATCTGCACGGCGGCCAGCGGGTTGGCCAGATCGCGGTCCCCGGAATAACGGCTGTCGCCCAGCCATTCGGTTTCCGTCCCCCAGAAGATGTCCTCTTCGGGCGCCCAGACGTCCTCTCGCCCGCCGGCGAAACCGAAGGTGCGGCCCCCCATGCTCTCGATGGCAACATTTCCGGCCAGGATCATCAGGTCGGCCCAGGAAATCGCGTTGCCGTATTTCTCCTTGATCGGCCAGAGCAGGCGGCGCGCCTTGTCCAGGTTGCCGTTGTCGGGCCATGAATTCAGCGGCGCAAAGCGCTGGGTCCCGGTCGAGGCCCCGCCGCGCCCGTCCGCGGTGCGATAGGTGCCCGCGCTGTGCCAGGCCATGCGGATGAAGAAAGGACCGTAATGACCATAGTCGGCGGGCCACCAGTCCTTGCTGTCGGTCATCAGCGCGGTCAGGTCCGCCTTGACCGCGTCCAGGTCCAGGGCCTTGAACGCCTCGGCATAGTCAAAGCCCTCGGGCGCGGGATCGGCCACGGGCTGATGCTGGTGCAGGATCGTCAGGTTGAGCTGATTGGGCCACCATTCCCGGTTGCCGGTCCCCGCCACGTTGGTTGCCCCGTGCATCACGGGACATTGCCCCGCCTGACGCATGTCGTTTCCGTCCATCATTGTCTTCCTCGTACGGTCTCTTGTCGATTTTTGCCCCCGTATGCCCGGGGGACGTGGCGAGGGCCCGCGCCTCGCGGGCCGTCGAAAGCGTGATCAGATGTTCTGCCGGTTCATCTCTGCGGCGATGAAATCCGCCTGCCGAATGGCCAGCGCCACGATGGTCAGCGTCGGGTTTTCCGCCGCGCCGGTGGTGAACTGACTGCCGTCCGAGACAAAGAGGTTGGCAATGTCGTGCGACTGGCCATGCGCGTTGACCACCCCGTCCTGCGCATTGGCCGACATGCGGTTGGTGCCCAGGTTGTGCGTCGACGGATAGGGCGGCGTCGGAAAGACCCGCGTGGCCCCTACCGCATCGTAGATCGCCATGCCCTGCTTGTAGGCGTGGTCGCGCATCGCGATGTCGTTGGGGTGATCGTCGAAATGCACGTTGACCACCGGCAGGCCGTGCGCGTCCGTCACATCGGCGTTCAAGGTCACGCGGTTGGTTTCCTGCGGCATGTCCTCGCCCACGATCCACATGCCGGCCATGTTCTCGTAGTGATCCAGCGCGGTGGTGAACTCGCGCCCCCAGGCGCCCGGATCGAGGAAGGCCGCCATGAAAGGCAGGCCCAGCGCCAGCGTCTCGAGCTCGTACCCGCCGACGAACCCGCGCGAGGGATCGTGCCGCGCCTCGTCCTGGATGATGCCGGCCATCGTGGTGCCACGCCACATGCGCACCGGCTGATCGAAGACCGCGTAGACCGACCCGGTGGTGTGCCGCATGTAGTTGCGCCCCACCTGCCCCGAGCTGTTGGCCAGCCCGTCCGGGAACATCGACGAGGCCGAGTTCAGCAGCAGTCGCGGACTTTCGAAGGAGTTCCCGGCGACACAGACCACCCGCGCCTTCTGCAGCTGCAGGTTGCCATCCGCGTCGAAATACTCGACCCCCGTCACCTTGCCGTCCGCATCGTGCAGGATGCGCGCCGCGTGGCAGTTCTCGCGCACTTCAAGGTTGCCGGTCGCCTCGCCGCGCGGAATGTCCGTATAGGCCGCCGACCACTTGGCGCCCCACTTGCAGCCCTGGAAACAAAAGCCCGTCTGCTGGCAGGCCATGCGGCCGTCATTGTCGGCCGAGTTGATCGCCATGCGGCCGGTGTGGACCTCTTCGTAGCCCAGGGCGCGCGCGCCCTTCTCGAAGACCTTGAAGTTGTTGTTGCCCGGCAGGCCCGCACGGCCATTGGTACGGGTCACGCCCAGTTTGTCTTCGGCCCGGGTATAATAGTCGTCCATTTCGCGCGGGTCGATCGGCCAGTCCAGCAGGTTGGCACCCGGCACGTCACCATAGGTCGTCTTGGCCTTCCACTCGTGATCCTGGAACCGAAGGCTGGCGCCCGCCCAATGCGTCGTGGTGCCGCCGACAGCCTTGACGATCCAGGCGGGCAACCCGCCGAAATCCCTGGCCACCCGCCAGTCACCCGAGGTCGTGCGCGGATCGGTCCAGGCCAGCTGGCCAAAGCTGTCCCACTCGTCGTTGATGTAGTCGTCCGGCAGGTAACGCCCGCCCGCCTCCAGTGCCACGACGGACACGCCTTTCTGAGCCAGTTCGTTGGCCAGAACGCCGCCGCCCGCGCCGGTCCCGATGATGACGACGACCCCGTCGTCGGTCAGGTCAAATGGTGCAGTCATTGCTCTTGCCCCCTCAAAGCCAGTTGATGTCGTCGAAACCGCGATACAGGTAACCGCCTTCGGAGTAGCTCTCGCCCTCGTAGCCGAAGATCGGCCAGACGGCCTTCTGGTTATAAAGACCGGTCACGAGACCGCCCCGGATCTGCTGAAAGAAGGCGCTGTCCTCGATGCCGCGCAGCACCGCGACGCGGTCGCGTTCCCAGCCGATGTCGAGGTAGCCGGAATGCCCGGTGGCACGCGCCGCCTCGTTCAGCATGGCGACACCGGCCTCGATGGCCGGGGCGGCCTCGGCGGTGTCGTAGCCCTTGACGGCCAGCGCATAGAACCGATCCGCGACCTGGTCATGCGGGTAGATGTCCCGCGCCATCTGAATCAGCACCGCCATCGTACCGGGCGCCAGGTGATCCACCTCCATCGCCCAATTCTCGGCCTCGGCCCGACCGGCGACAAAGCCCGCGCCGATGGCAAAGCTGGCGCCCAACGCCGCGCTTTGCGACAGCAACTGGCGACGCGTCAGGGTTTTCATTGTCTTGGACATCGTCTCTCCTCCTCCTTGGATCCGGGTCACTGGAAACGGCCACCGCGCTGCAGCACCTCGATCTGGTAGCCGTCGGGATCGGCCACGAAGAAGAAGCGGGCGAAGGGCTTGCCGTCGTGATCGAAGCTGACCAGCTTGCGCGGCGAGAGACCGGCAGCGGTAAAGCGCGCGTGTTCGGCATCAACGTCCTCGACGCTGAAGGCGAGGTGGCCATAGCCATTGCCCAGGTCGTAGGGGGCGGTCGCGCCGGAATTGACGGTCAGTTCCAGTTCGAAACCGGTCTCGTCGTTGGACAGGTAGATCAGCGAAAACCCGTCGAAATCGACGCGCTGCGCCACCTCCAGCCCGAATGCCTCGCGGTAGAAGGCGATCGAACGGTCCGCGTCCAGCACGCGGATCATGGAATGAATTGCCTTGGCCATGTCTGTCCTCGGTACTTGGGTATCAGGGGCCCTGCGGCGTGCCGTGGGGAGGACACCGCAGGGCGGGACCGCCCCGCCCCGCGCCTTGCGGCGCCGGGAAAGGCGGTCGGGGAGTAACTTCAGGGAACGATCACGCCGCGCCCGGTAAAGCGCCGGTTCTTGAAGTCGTCGATGGCCTGGTTGATGTTCGCCAGCTTGTATTCGGTCTGGTGCATCTTCACCTTGCCGTCGGCGTTCAGCTCCATCAGCTCGACCAGTTCGATGTAGTCGCCCACGAGGCTGCCACCGATCTTGATCTCGTTGGCCACCAGGTCCAGCGTCGGGATCTCGATCTGGCCGCCATAGCCGACCATGATCAGCTCGCCGCCCTGACGGAGCAGCTTCCAGCAGATGTTTTCCACGCCCAGTTCACCGACGAAGTCGATCACCACATGGGCGCCGCCGCCGGTGATGTCCTTGACCTGCTCGATCAGGTCCGGGCCGCCGTCCAGCACCACGTCCGCGCCAAGATCCTTGGCCAGTTGCTGTGCCGCCGGTTCCCGGTCCACCGCGATCACCCGCCCGCCGCTGATGTGCTTGAGGCATTGCAGCGCGATATGGCCCAGCCCGCCGATGCCCAGAAGCACGGTCCAGGACCCGGGATAGGACAGCCGCGCCGCCTTTTTCGCCGCGCGGTAGGCGGTGATGCCCGCATCCGCCATCGGTGCGACGGACAAGGGCGTGATGCCGGTGTTCAGCTTGATGAGCGATTTTTCCGAGGTCTTGAAATACTCGGCGAACCCACCGTCGATCCCCAGCCCCGGAAAGGTGCCGTGATCGCAGTACATGTCATGACCATAACGGCAGTTCAGGCAGATGCCGCAGCTCTGGAACGGGTGGCAGATCACCGCGTCGCCCGGCTTGACCGAGGTCACGGCGCTGCCGACATCCTCGACCCAGCCGGCGTTCTCGTGGCCCATGACATAGGGCAACAGGCTGCCCTGGGTGTCCATGATGTCCTTCCAGACACCTTCGATGATATGGAGGTCGGTCCGGCAGAGTCCCGCCGCACCGACCTTGACGACCACCTCGTTGGGAGCTGTGATTGTGGGGGGAGGAACGTCTTCAATCTTCAGCTCCACGTTCATCGCGGGGTCGTATTCGTACAGTCTTGCAGCCTTCATGGTCTTGTCTCCTGATCTGAGGGATGTGGCGGCGCGGCGGGTCCGTACCCGTCGCGCCGCGTGACGGGGTTAGGGACGACCCAGCAGCTCGGCGCCGCCGCCAAGGGCCGGGCCCTCGGTCGGGTCGGCCTCGCCTTCGTCCAGATCGCCCACCAGGGTCTCTGTGGTCAGGATCAGGGTCGCGACAGAGGCGGCGTTGACCAGCGCAGAGGCCGGAACGCGCGCCGGATCGATGATCCCCGCCTCGTACATGTCACCGAAGGCGCCGGTCGCCGCGTCGTAGCCATGTCCCTTTTCGGCCCCGGCCACCGTCTCGGCCACGGCGTCAGGATCGGCCCCGGCGTTTGTCGCGATGCGCCGAACGGGCTGCGTCAGGACGCAACGGACCAGCTCGATCCCCTTGCCGATGTCCCCGATCGCCGAGAGGTTCTCGAGCACCGGCGCCGCCTGCGCCAGCGCGGTCCCACCCCCGGCGACAACACCGTCCTCGGCCGCTGCGCGCACGGCACAGAGCGCATCCTCGATCAGCTGGATCTTGCGTTTCTGCTCGACCGGGGTGAAGCCGCCCGCATAGATGATCGCGCTGCCACCCGAGAGCTTGGCCAGCCGCTCGCGAAGCTTGTCCTGCTCGATGTTCGGCGGCGCCACCTCGTACATGCGCTGCACCTGGTTGCGGCGGGCGACGACGGCGTCGTGATCGCCTTCGCCCCGCAGGACGCTGGTCGACGAGGAGCTCGAGCGCACCATTTCCGCCCCGCCCAACTGCGCCAGGGTCACGTTCTCCAGCTTCTTGCCCAGGTCGCGCGACAGCACCTCGCCGCCGGTGATGATGGCAAGATCATCCATCATCGCGGTGCGCCAGTGGCCGTATTCCGGCGGGTGCACGATCAGGAACTTGCCCGCGCCGCCATTTTCCAGCAGGCGGATGACCACCTCGGGCGCGATCTCCTCGGCGATGATGGCCAGCGGGCGCCCCTCGCCCTCGGCAATCTCGATCGCCTTGTCCAGGATCGACGGCTGAAGGATCTTCTGATCCGTCATCAGGATCAGCGGGTTGCGCAGCACGGCCTCCATGTGCTCGCGGTCGGTGACCATGTGGTGCGAGATGTAGCCGCGCTCGAAGGACATGCCTTCCATGACTTCCATCGTGGTGTCGATGGTGACGCCGAAATCGGCCGAGATGACGCCCTCGCGGCCCACCCGGCGCCAGGCCTCGGCCACCAGGTTCCCAAGTTCGGGATCGGTGGCGGAGACGCGCGCCACAGCCTCCAGGTACTCGGGGTGATCCTCGCAATCGCGCGAGGTCTCGTCGATCTCGGCCACGATGCGGCTGACCGCCATGTCGATGCCCTTGCACAGATCGACCGGCTTGACGCCACTGTCCGTCGACGCCACGCCCTTCTGGATCAGCGCATTGGCCAGCACGATGGCGGTGGTGGTGCCGTCACCGGCGACCTCGTTGGTCTGCATCGATACCTCGCGCACGACCTGAGCGCCCATGTTCTCGAAACGGTCGGTCAGCTCGATCTCGGATGCGATCGACACCCCGTCGCGGGTGATCAGCGGGGTGCCCACGGGGCGATCCACCATCGCGTTCAGACCCTTCGGTCCCAGTGTCGGCTCCACCGCCGCCGCCAGCCGCGCAACACCGCGTGCCAGCGCCTTGCGGGCAAAGTTTCCGTGTACAAGCAATTTGGCCATGTCTTCCTCCTTCGCCACACGGGGCTCCGTGGGCGTCTCCCTGATTTCTCTTGGTTGTCAGTCGGTCAGCGCCGGGTGGCGTGTTCCTCTCGCGGCGGCACGCGGCCCGCGATGAAATCCACCAGCGTCGGTCCCTCGGGGCCGATCTCGACCTCCTTGTAGCGGGTCGATGCCAGTCCACGGCACAGCGCGCCGTTGAATTCCATGTTGATCCGCGTGCCTTTCAGCCGCACCAGATGCGTCGCCAGTTCCTGCGCCTCGATGGCCTGCCCTTCCCAGGTCGGAAAAGCCAGATCCTCCGGGTTTTCCGCCAATCCCTGGTCAAGCAGCAGGTCGCGATAGCGCGGCTTCTGCCGCTCTTCCTCTTCGCCATGCATGGTGATGCGATCGAAGCCAGCCAGAGTCAGCGAGACGATCTCCGCCTCGGTCAACCCCTGCGCCTGCAACGCCAGCAGCATGACCTCCTGCCGCCGGTCAAAAGCCTTGGCACGGAAGGTGTCGACCACCTCGGCCAGATTGGCCCCGTCGCAGTATTGCGCAAAGACCTCTTCGAACGGCTTGCCGCTGTTCACGCCCTCGTTGACCTCGTCGCCAAAGCAATGGTCGTTCAGCGTGACCTGCACCTCCTGCACCCAGGGCAGCGCGCAGACCTCTGCGCGGATCCCGAAGGCCATGAGGAAGGCAAAGTTGGGCGAGCACCAGTAGGTGGGCAGGCGAAACTCGACCTCGACGCGCTTGGAGCCGATGACCTCGGCACGCTCGACGAAGCCCATGTCGGTGATGGGTTCGTCGAGCTCCGGATCGGTCACGGCCTCAAGGCTTTCCCAGAGCTCGCACTCGAGGTCCGCCTTGATGATGTCCGTCAACATGGCCTTACTCCGCAGCGATCTGGACCGGGGCGCCGGCGAGCTGCCGCTTCTTGGCCTCGACGTCGATGCCATAAAGCCGCGCCGCGTTCAGACCCAGGATCTTTTCCTTGATCTCGTCGGTCAGCTGCACGCCGCGTTCCTCGGCGATGTCGTCGGGGATCTGGAAGTTCCAGAACTTCTCGACCAACCAGTTCGGCGTCCAGATCGCATAGTCCGAGCCGAACAGGATCTTGTCCTCGCCGACCCAGAACAGCAGCTCTGCCATGACCTCGGCGAAATAGCGCGGGCGGGCATGGATGAAGGGCAGCGCCACGGCGAGACCGGCATAGACGTTGGTTTCCTGCACGGCGATCCAGCAGAAATCGTCCAGGCGCGGCAGGCCGCAATGTTCCACGATCCAGTTCAGGTTCTGGAAGTCGGTCGCCGCATAATCCACGTCATCGACGTTGAACGCGTCCTTGGACAGCGGGATGATGGTCGGGCCCTTGTGGACGTGGATGTTCTTGATGCCCAGCTTCTCGCACAGCTCAAAGCACTTGTAGGCGGCCGGATCGTTCAGCGCCCAGCCCTTGCTGTCGCCGTTCCATTCCGCCGTGTACATCTTGACGCCCTGGATATCGAAGTTCTCTTTCATCCAGTGGATGTATTCCAGCGCCTTTTCGCCATCGCGCGGGTCGAAGCTGCCATTGACGATAAAGCGTTCGGGATGCCGCTTGGCCATCTCGGTCGACCGTTCGAGGCAGCCGAACCCGTTCTTGTAGAAATCCCTCAGAACGGTCGTCTGGATGATCGCCATGTCATCCGGCCCGTCGACAAAGAGATCGCGATAGATGTCGTCCTCGGAGTATTTCTCGAACCGCGCCTTTTCCCACAGTTCTTCCTGCGGGCTGAGGTTGGTGTGGTAGGCGTAGAAACACTCGATGAATTGCTTGCCATGCACGTTGGCCTGGTTCTCGGGGCTGCCGTCCCAGAAATGGGTGTGGCCGTCGAGAACGAAGATTTCCTTGCCGTTCGGTGTCTTGTACATGAGATCCTCCCTGGAATTCTGTCGGTTTGGCTGGGGATGAGGGGGCCGGTGCGCCCGGCCCCCCGTGGGGCTGGCAAGCCCTCAGATGTATTCCATGACCTCGTTCATGTCGCCGAAGAGGATGACGGTGTCGTCATCGACCCGGACCATCCGGCCATAGTGGGTGGAGGTGTTGACCTCGAAGGTCTCGGCGGTCATCTCGCGGCCCAGGAACTCGGTGATCTCGCTCATCTTGAAGATCAGCTTGCCTTCGCCGTCGATCCGGATGGTCGCCGGGTTGTAGGTGATCGTGACCTTGGGGTCGTTCTCTTCCATGAACTCGGCGATGGCCCTGGCCTCGACACTGTCGTTCATGGTGACGCCACACTGGTGCGAGACCTCGCGCGAGGTCAGGTCGATGTCCTTCATCGACTTGAAGATGTTCTGCTTGGTCGCGTCACGCGCTACGTTTGACATCAGTCTTTTCCTTCTTGTGTTGCGATTAGCGGCTGAGGCCGAGTTCCCCGAGGATCTGGCTGATGCGCTCATGCGACACGGCCTTCACATCCTCGAACGAGACGGGCTTGGAATGCGGTTGCGACCAGATCGGCTGCAGCGCGGAGGCGGCCTTGTCGGCCAGATCGCCGTGCTTGTTCAGCCAGGACTGGAACAGCGCCTTGTTGTGGGCACCGTGCTGTTCGTCGTTGGCCAGCAGGTAGATCAGGTCGACCGTGTTCGCGAGGTTGCGCTCGTAGTCGGCCTCGGCCGCCGAGATCACCGGGGGCGTGATGAAGTCGTTGTTCGCCGCCGCTGCCTGCATCAGGAAGCCCGAGCGGAACAGTTCGCCCACCAACGGTTCAAAGACGATGTTGATGGCGAAATACTGTTCGAGGTAGTCCTCGCAGCCCATGATCGTCTCGATCGCCTCGCGGCAGGGCTGCCAGATCGGGTCCTCCAGCCAGGCCTGCTTGCCGAGCGTGTCGTCCCAGCCCTCGATGTCCATGCCGATCTCGGCCAGGTACAGGGTGATGTCCTGGGACAGGCGCATCTTGTAGGACGAGTTGGTCAACGTGGCGTTGTTGATCATCTGGGTGTAGCCGTAGCGCTGCGCCTGCATGAGCGAGGTGCCAAGGCCGAATTCCGCATGTTTCCACGCGCCCAGATGCTTTTGCAGGATCTTGGTCCAGACCTTGTCGAAGGCCGCAGGCGCGCCGGCCTTGCGGGCGTTCGAGATGACGCTCTGCACCATCGTCTCGATCTTGGCCTGGCGCTGGTAGTGGGTGCGTTCCCACTCCTGGTCCGGTGCGCGGAAGGCGTGCCAGTTCGACGACAGCGCGGCGGTGTTGTCCTTCTGGTAGGCGCCGCCGCCCTTGCCGCCCTCGAACTCGATGATCCAGTTCTGGATCAGGTAGCGTTCGGGATCGGGCTGGACGTCGACGGTGACGTCCTCGTAGTGGGTCGCCCGCTTGCCGCGCGGCTCGAAGTAGTTGTACTTGCGGCTCTTCGAGCCGACGAAGACGGCCGCGCCTGCTGCCCCGGATCCCACCGAGCTTGATGTTGCTACCATAGTAGCCTCCCTTGTCTGGTTTTACGTTCGCGTCACTTGCGTTCGGGCCGGTATCAGTGGCCCGAAGAACCGGAAGTGGGCGTGAACTTGTCGTAGAAGATGCGGTCCGTATCGAAGTCGTGCATGAACAGGACCGGTGTCAGCGCGTCGATCATCGGTGGCGGACCACAGGCGTAGACGTCGCCTTCGCCGTCGATCCCCAGTTCCTTCAACCGCCGGTCGACGCATTCGTGGACAAAGCCGCGCTCGCCGGCCCAGCCGTTGCCCTCTTCCTCGTGGCTGAGCACGGGGATGAATTCGACACCAGGATGCGCGTCCGTCAGGGCACCGATCTCGTCCAGCTTGAACAGGTCGGACTGCGACCGGGCACCGTAGAAGAAGTAGACCGGGCGGTCCTCGCCGCTGGTCAGGTGGTCATTCAGGATCGACCAGACCGGCGACATGCCGGATCCGGCACCAACCAGCACTACGGGTCCTTCCCGTTCTTCGCGTCGGAAGCACATCCCGTAGGGTCCTTCGACGGAGACTTCGGCTCCGGCCTTGATTCCTCCGTCGTCGAGTTCGTTCGAGAACCGTCCGTCGGGGTATTTCTTGATGATGAAGGAGAGTTTTTGGGTTTCGCTCGGCGGATTTGCCATGGAGAACGAACGTGTAATCTCCTCCCCCGCTTCCGTCCTGACCGTGATGTCGACATATTGGCCCGCCCAGAATTTCAAAGGCGCATCCAGTTCGATCTGGACGCCACGAATGTCGTGGGTCAGCTTTTCAAAGCCGGTGATCTTGCCGCTGAACTGCTTGACCGGGATGGACTTCGACAGCACCTCCTCGTCGTAGTTGAGCAGTTCGATCTCGACGTCGCTCCAGGCCAGGGTGCGGCACATGAGGACGTGGCCGCTGTCCTTTTCCATGTCGTTGAGCGCGAAGGTCGAATATTTCAGCATCTCGGTTTCGCCGTCCAGCTGGACGCATTTGCAGGCCGAGCACTGCCCTTCCTTGCAACCGTGCGGCAGGGCAATGCCCTGGCGGAATGCGGCGTCGAGGATGGTCTCGTTCTCCTCGACCTCGAATTCCACGCCAACCGGTTCCAGTCGGACTGTGTGGACGTCCGTCATCTTTTCTTCTCCCTGATCCTTCTCACGCCCCGTCCGGGCGTCGGGTCTGGTGGGGAAGGCCGCGCACGGCCTTCCCGGTTTTCTGCGTCAGTTGCAGGGATTGATGGTGAAGCCCGCGCGGTATTCCGCGATGTGGGCCTCACGCTCGGCCGGCGACATGGCGCGCAGAGCGTTGAGCGGCGAGGCAAGGGTGTTGCCGCGGACGTGCTCCAGCTTCCACATGTCCTTGTCGTCGAACCGCAGGTGCGGCTGCGGCACCAGCGTCTCGCCGTCTTCGCGGACGAAGTTGAGGTCCTTGATGGCGTCGGCCAAGTCCCAGCCGTCGTACATCGACTCCCACTCGCGCTTGCCCGAGAACTTGCCCATCGCCGGGGTCGGCCGGCCCTGGTACTCGTCCGCGAAGGCCTCGACGGCGGTCCAGCGGTCCAGTTCGTGGGCGAAGGTGTGCAGCTGCCCGTCGATCTCGTCGACGACCATGTCCTCACGGATCAGGCAGGGCACCAGGCAGGACCAGCAGCGGTGCGGATAGACGTAGCCCACGTCCTCGTTGAAGGTGATGACCTTCTCGCCCGGCGTGCTCAGTTTCGCGTGCCACTTCCAGAATTCACCGAATTCGGCGTACCAGCCCGGGTACTTGTGCTCGAACCACTCGAAGTCCTTCTCGGTCTGGGCCTCGATCCGCCAGAAGTTGACGGGCCAGCCGACGGTGAAGAACTGGGCGACCTTGTGGACGTAGTTCTTTTCGGTGATCCGCTTCCAGGCTTCCTGAACGTCGTCGTGGTGGATTTTCACGCCGTACTTTTCAAGCGGCAGCATGTAGGTCCGGTAGTAGTCTTCAAAGATCCACCGGTGCCACATCTCCGCGTAGGATTCCTTTTCCTTGTCGCGGTTGGTGGTGCCGTACTCGATAAAGGTCCCGATGGCGGCGTCCACGATGGCATGGTTCTGCCAGAAGGCGTAACGCAGGTCGCGTTCCAGAAGCAGGTGGTTCTCCGGCTCTTTCAGCGCGGCCATCAGCAGCGAGTGACCGTTGCCGATGTGGCGGCTTTCGTCCGACTGTACCGACAGGAACACGGTCGGCAGCGCATAGTCGCCATTCCGCGCCGCTTCCGAAGGCATGGCCACGAAGAGCGTGTTGGTGAAGGCGGTCTCGGCAACCACCGTCAGGTACATGCAGGCGGCGGTCATGGTGTCGCCCGTGATGAACCCTTCGCCGAACTGGCGGCCGATGGTGGTGGCGTAGCACTTGCCAAAGGCCTCTTCGGTGATGTCGAAGCCCGCCGGGTCGATGTAGTTCTCCATGTACCACTTCTTCAGGTTCATCTGAATCGTGGAGTGACGGAATTCATCGACCATCTGCATGGTAAAGCCGGTGCGCAGATCCTCGCCCGGCGACAGGCGTGCGACCATCGCCATCGAACGCGCGGCCGAGATTTCCGGGAAGGGGATGATGGCCAGGAAGAGCTTCATCCACTCGATCCAGCGCGGCTCCACGTTGCGGAACATGTCACCGCGCAGGGCGGCATCAAGTGCGCCATAGACGCGGTTGTCCTTTTCCTCTTCCATCGGGAAGTAGGAACGCAGGACCTGTTTCATCGGGTCACGCGGGGCCTTGGTGATCTTGTAGTCCGTGGGGAAGGTGCTTGCTTCCTGGACATACGTGGGGTTCCACCCGAGATCCGAGATCTTCTTGGTGGCCTCCCCGACCGAAATGCCACGCTGAGACGTGATTTTGTTCAACGTCAAAGTCATGCCATGAGCCTCCTTTCAAGCTCTGCGGCCGGTAGACCGACCGCTGTTTCAGGCGACAGGCGTCGCCGGTTCATTGGCCGGACGACACAGCGTCCGGCACGGATCACGGCAAAGGTTGGAAAGTCCGGCCCACCGCCAGCGCCTCCGGCCTGTATCCGGCTGCGAGGAATTGCTGCGGTGCGGCTTCCACTCCTTCGTTCTTGCGCGCCTGCCATCGGGGCGAGGCGTCATGTTGTGCCAATCCAATAGGCAAGCGGCGTTCCAGACCGGGCCAGAAAGGGCGAAAAAAGAGAAACTTCCCCATTATCCGTCTGGTTTTGTTAGTTTTTATTTTTTGATTTTTTCTTCGGCACCCCAGGTCTGTTTCCTGGGAAACTGCGTCAGGACGTCACAGTGTTACGCAGCGTTACACCAGGACGTTACAGTGAACGCTGGACATTACGGACGGCCGTACTACGGCGTTACACTTGCCACTGGGCAATGACGCGCAAGCTCATGGAAAGATGGGTGTTTTCAGGCCGATTCACGCCGCAGTGCAGCACGGGCAATGCCGCAGTCCTGCCGGTACTTCGCGGCGACACGGCGCGAGACGGCGATGCCCTCATCGCGCAGTTGCCGGGCAAGATCAGCGTCCGACATTGGTGAGGTCGGGTTCTCTGCCTGGACAAGCGCCCGGATGCGGGCCTGGACCTGCGCCTTGCAATGGCCCCCGCCAAGCCGAGAAACCGATCCGGGGCAAAGGGTGCGCGCGGGGATCACCCCCTGCGGGGTCTCGATGAGGTAGCCGTTCATGACACGGCTGACCGTGCTGGTGTGAAACCCCGTCGCCTCCGCCAGGTCGGCCTGTGTCAGGGGGCGAAGCGCAGCGTCTCCGCGGTCCAGAAAACCGGTCTGACGGGCGATCAGGGCCTCGATCACCTGCCGGGTCGCGGACTGGCGCAGGTGCAGAGCGAATTTCAGACCGCGCGCCTGCTTTAACGCCTCGGCCAGGTCCGGGTTGTCCCCGGACCGCGGGATGGCCGCGATTTCGACGGTGGGCTCCGTGTCACGGTTGAACCGGACCTTCCAGGCCTCGTCCTCGCGCGTCACGCGCGCGTCGGGTTCGCGGGTCAGGGCCGGGTCCACATCGAACCGCGCACCGGGTTTCGGATCCAGCGTGCGGATCTGCGCCAGGCAGGCGCTTACGGTCTCGGGGGAAAGCCCCGCCTTGTCGGCCAGCGCATCCGCTCCTCCGGTCTGCAACATGTCCAGATGCGAAAGCACCGCTTCTAGCTCGGGCGAAACCTCGCCCCGTTCCGTCAATTGCAGGTACAGGCACTCGCGCAGATCCCGCGCGAACAACCCGGTGGGCGAAACCCGCTCCTGCACCAGCTTCAAGGTCGCTTCGACCAAGGCCTCTCGGATACCAAGATCTCGCGCGATCCGGCCAAGATCGGCCTTGATCCATCCGCTGGGCTCAAGGTCTTCCATCAACAGGGTGATGATCCGGGCCATCAGGCCGCCGCGCGACAGGAGATCGGACAATTCCGCTTGCACATGGGCAATCAGGCTGCCCGCGCCTTCGGCAAGGGTTGCCTCCAGCGCGTCGCTGGCGCCGAGGCCGACCAGGAACCGCCGCCTTGGCCGGCGCACCAGAAGATGCGGATTGACCTCGGCCACTTGTGTCAGCAGTTCGGTCACTTCCGCCGCCGTCAACCGCAACAGTGCCATGGATTGATGCAGGACAAACGTCTGCGTCTGCCGCGTGACATGTCCCAGCGCCGGCGTCATGCCATCCGCGCCTTTTGCAGGGCGCCCGTGGATTTTTCTGGCCGCAAAGCACCGCCCGCGCCTAGACTGGCCGCAAACACAACGGTGAAATCCCGGACATGACCCAGAAATTCCCCTTTGGCGATATCGCCGCACTGGGCAGCGCCCCGCCCGAGATGTCCTATCCCGGCCTCTCTCCGCAATTGCTGGCGCGCACGCGCCAGCTGTGGTCGGTGCGGGGTCTGGACTTCGACAGCGCCTGGCGCCACGCGATCCGGCAAATGCCTGGGTTCCGCGCCCTGCCCCGTCTCGACGACACTGCGACCAGCGCACAGGTCGATCTGGTGTTTCTGTACGATCAGGCCCTGATCTGGGTAAAGGCAACCCATGCAGCCGCCCGCCGCGGACATGCGCACGGGGTGCCCGGCCTCGACCCCGCGCAATGGCACGGGCTTGCGGCCCTGACCGCGCGCCTGACCGAACAGATGACCGCGCTCAGGATGCTGGCCCTGACCGATCTGCCACTGCCCGCAATGCAGATCGCGCGCTCCGTCTCGGAAGACGTGGACATGCTGCTGGTTCTGCTGGTGCGGCGCAAGCTGGCCGCGCGTTTCATCGCCTGCCGCACCGTCGAAGAGGCCAGCAGTTTCTGGCGCCGCCATATCGCAGGCGGTCGGGCCTTTCGCGCGCTGACCGAGAAACTCTACGAGATCGGTTTGGACTACTCGCCAGACACCGAGTACGGGCGCTGGCGCAAGGACGTTCTGGCCAATCTCGGCGCCGCTGTTCACAGCAATGCCTTGGCCATTCCCGGCACCGACCGCCAAGCCGGCACCCATCTCGGCAATGACAACAGCCTGCATTTCGCGACCTTCAGGATTCATGAACTCTGCGCCTATGCCCAATTGATCAAGCCGAACCTCGTCGAGGCATTGACACGCGCCGCGACAGAGCCGCCCGAGAACGACCCGCAGGCCGATCTCGCCGCCCCCCTGAGCGCGATCGTCGTCAACCAGATACAAAGTCTGTCACAACCCGCCCCCGCCCCTTCGACCGGTGGCGCGACCCGCCACTAGGGC
>NZ_JASHJL010000032.1 GCF_030733205.1 Mameliella sp. MMSF_3455 | reverse complement strand
CCGGTACGGAATCTCATGAACCCCGGCTCGTTTTTCAGGGAAGTGCTTGAATCTCATGAATTCCGGCTATCCGACAGATTTCTCGGTGTTTTCTGACATGTCGCCGAGCATATTCTTTTACGTCCGATAAGGCAAACTTATTGGACATTAATAAGACTTACAAGGCGGGGCGGTTTAGACGCTATTTTCTGGAATAAAGCGCCGCGAAGATGTAGGTTGTCCGCATGATCTTTACCCGCGACAGCCGCATCAGCGACCCTGAGACCCTACCCCGGATGCCCGCCTGGGTCACCTCTGCACGCGCTGAAACCCTTGAAGATGTTGCGTTTTTGTCAGGTGCAGCGCTGAACCACCTGCATGTTGTGTTGGCGCAAGGGGACCTGCCCCACGCCTTGTTCCGGGATCGGCTCGCTCTGCGTGCCGCAGAGGCTTGTGTCGCGTTTTCCGGGCGGCCGGAGCGGGCGGCGGAGTTGCGCGACGTGGTACATGTTCTGCGGCCCGGTGACTTGCCGGGTCCGGCGGGCGAAACCTACCTGGTCTGGCGGCGCGCGGTGGAGCGGCCGGTGTCGATCAAGGCTCTAGGCCGAGCCTTGCCGACCTTCGAGCCGGGCCAGATTGCTACAAGGCTCGATACGGGGAAGGGGGCGCCGGTGACCCGCGCCGCGATGGCGCTGGAAGCCGTTCTGCGCGAGGCGCCACGTGCAGACGTAGCAGGACTGATGCTCGCGGATGCGGCCCTGGCTAGGGCACTCGGCTGGGATCATTTCGTGCCGCTGCTGGCCCCAGGCCTGAAACGCGCCGATCTGCGTAAGCGTGGCGAAGACTTGCGCTTGGCCTGTCATCGGGCACTCATCTCTTCGGTGTTCGAGGCGGTGCGGCAGGCCTCTGACCTCGCGCGTCGGGTGACGCACCTAAAGTCGGTCGCTCCGAAGCTGCGGGCAAAGGGGGCGGGGGATGCCGTCGAGATGTTCCTGACCCGGGATGCCGTGGCGCCGTCGGCCCTGCCTTTGCCGGATCGCGCCGCGCGGCGGCTCTGCGACCGGCTGGTCGACCTCGGCGCGGTGCGCGAGCTGACTGGGCGCGACACTTTCCGACTCTACGGGGTGTAGCGATGGCGAAGGATCGCCCTGAGCCGGAGCTTGATCGCGAGTTGACCGACCTGCCGCCCGATCTGCGCTGGCGCGAATGGATGCGCCGGATCGAAGCGGTTCTGTTTGCCAGTGCCGCGCCGGTGCCACGTGAGGATCTGGCGCGGGTCGTGGGGCAGGGGGCCTCAGTCGATCTGCTGGTTGAGGACCTTGCCGCCGATCTGGAGGGGCGGGCCTTCGAGATCGCGCAAGTTGCCGGCGGCTGGATGTTCCGGACGCGGTCGGCCTATGCCCCCGCGATCCGCGCCGCGGCGGATGTCGGGGACCAGTTGCTGGACTTGAGTGAATTCGACGTCGCGGTGCTGGCCGCCATCGCCTATCACCAGCCTATCACCCGCGACGGGCTGAAGGACATCTTCGGCAAAGAGATCAGCCGTGACCTGATCGGGCGGCTCCATGCGCGCGGGCTGATCGGAACCGGGCCGCGGTCGCCTCGACGCGGGGCGCCCTATACCTTCGTCACCACCGAGCAGTTCCTTGTCGCGTTTGGGTTGGAGAGCCTTCGCGATCTTCCCGATCGCGAGCAGCTGGTGGATGCGGGGGTGGTCGGCTCGGCTTAGTGGCCTAGCGGCACTCGGTCAGGCGGCTCGTTCACATGGCGTTAGTGAATTTCGAATATTTCGAGTGTTGCGATTGTTTCGAATGGGAGCTATCCTATATCTAACTCAAGTCGTGAGAACTGGAGAGACAAGATGAACGCCCTCAGAAAAGAGGCGTTTTTTGATCGCTTGCCCGATGAGGTGGAGATCAAGAACGCTGAACAACTCAGAACAATTGTCGCTTCCCAAATCAAGGAGGGCGAGCCCACTACGCTGTCGCTTGCCCTTGAAAGCGGCGAAGTCCAAACCGTAACCCTTGCACCGGCCCTCACAGCATCTCTTCTCGAGGTGCTGCGCCTCGTATCGAGCGGTCGCGGGTTTCGGATGATCCCGGTAGAGGCTGAGCTGACGACACAGCAGGCAGCAGACTTGCTCAACGTATCGCGTCCATTCCTGGTGAAGCTTCTTGAGGAGAAAGAAATTCCGTTCACGAAGACAGGACGGCATCGCCGCGTCCGCGCGAATGATCTGTTTGCTTACAAAGAAAAGCGTGACGCTGCCAGATCAGACGCGTTGGGCGATCTTGCGGTGATGGATGCCGAGGACGGCCTTATATGAGCCGATACGCAGATCGGTTCACGGCTCTCCTCGATGCATGCGTCATAGGCGGCGCGCTTCGTAGAAACATGCTGCTCAGCCTTGCCGAGGCCGGACTGTTCCGGCCCCGGTGGAGCAGTCGCATTCTGGACGAGACTCAGAAAGCCATCTTTCAGATCACGAAGGGCGAGACCGATGGTGCGCGTCAGAGGGCGGCCATAGAAGCCGCCTTCCCAGAAGCTTTGGTGACGGGCTATGAAATTTTCGAAGAGAAACTCGCCTTGCCAGACCCTGACGACAATCATGTCCTCGCCGCCGCCATCGCAACGTCAGCGTCCGTCATAGTGACGGACAATCTAGCCGATTTCCCATCCGAGGCCCTGGACCTGCACGCCATCCAGGCGATTTCCGCCGACGACTTCATCGCCGACACAATCGAGTTGGATCCCTCGGAGGCCATTCTGGCCCTGCGCCGTATGCGCGAGCGTTTCAGGAATCCGGCGCTCGATGTTGCGACCTTGATTCACAAGTCCGAAGCGCAGGGCCTACTGCAGGTTGCAACCTTCATGGACGAGTACCAGTCGTTCCTGTAGCTTGCTTCTTCCTGGCGAACGGCTGAAGAACCAATTTTTTTGACGCTGCTAATCACGCCATGGCCCGTTCCAACCTCTGCTTCCGACGCTCCCAATCGGGCATCACTTTGTCGAGGAGATCGAAGAAGGCTGATCCGTGATGGGGCTCAGCTACATGGCAGAGCTCGTGGGTGATCACATAGTCTATGGCGTCGACCGGGGCTTGCACGAGGCGGCGGTTCAGCAGAAGGCGCCCGGCTGGTGACATAGATCCCCATCTTTGTCGGGTCTGGCGCACGATGAGCGCTTTTGGCCGGAATGCTGCGGGATCCGGGAAGAGACCAAGACAGAGTTCGATCCGCTCCGGAAACTTGATGTGTGCCCGGTCTCGGTACCATGCCTCGACCAGTTCGCGCGTCACTTCCGGCTTGGCCGGCCGGTGCGTTTGCACGACGATGAAGCCGCGGCTCAGATTTACGCTTTCTCTAACATGCGGGATGACCTTCAGTCGGTATTGGCGCCCGAGATAGAGATGGGTCTCGCCTGCGACGAACCTGCGCTCTGGTGTTCTTGGAAGGAACTGGGCAAAATACCGCTGCTGCCTTGTCACCCATGCCGCGCGTTTCCGCAGCTTGGCTTCAATGGCGTCGAGCGTCGCGTCTTCCGGGGCCGCGATCACCACCGTCGCATCCGGCTCGACGGCAATCTCAAGTGTTTTTCTCGGGCGTCGGACGATCTCGTATAGGATCTCGTGCTCGCCATACTGCAGGCAGTGCAACTCACGCGTCATGCCGCGAACCGGGCTCGAGCGAGATCCATAATTTTCAGCTCGAGATCGTCGAGCACCTCTACCGGGAGGTCGATGCCTTGCTCGTCGCGCAGAACGTCGAAGAAGTAGTCGTCTATGGCGTTGCGCAGATTGTTCTGGGCCACTTCGTTCGACCAAATGTCCACGATCAGGTGGGACTTGATGATGTCGATAATCTGTCGAGCGATCGCTGCGGCATCGTTCCCGTCCACAGTATCATCGCCCACGGTCTTGAGCTGACCGTCCAGGATGCCGAAGAACGCCTGTGCATCTTCATCGCCTTGAATGCTCTCAGGAACATCCCGGCCACGATCCTTGCGTGCCACCTTGCTCGCGAGGTTCACGACGCTGTTCAGATACTCGCGCTCGGATAGCCGCTTCTCGCGATAGGCGCGGATGGTGTCTTCGAGCAGCTCGGAGAACTGTTTATAGAAAGTTGGGTCCTCATCCATCTTCTCAGTGATCGCCTTCCGGGTCGCGCTGGCAATGCGGTCTGCTCTTGAGGCTTCGGAGACGCTCGTTTCACCGACAACTGCTTTCAGCGCGTCAGGGTCGTTGATATTGACCACCTCGATGATGGTTTCCGCCGGCATCGCCACAACGTGGTCATCGAGCAGCTTCTGGATCTTCGGCTCGAACTCGCGGACGTCAACTGTCTCCTGGTAGCGGAGCTGGACCGAGCGTTTGAGTTCGGAGAACTGCTTCCAGTCCCGCTTCAGAGCATCGACCTTGGCGTGGTCGAAGACATCGAACAGCTTGTCGGACGAGAGCGAGATGTGCAGGCAACGGCTGAATGCCTTGAGGCGCGCGTAGAATTCATGACGCAACGCCTCGTCAGCGAGATGCTGCTCGAACTGCTCCATGTCTTTCTTGTTCCGAACCGGCTTGAAAAGGTCCCATAGCTGATCATGCAGCTGGGGCAGCTTGCGGATCTCCTCCCGGACATCGTGCACCGTCCCGGCGAGGTCCGTAGCCTCGTAACCTTCGAAGGCGCTATAGGTCGTCAGGGCGCTGTCCAACTCGCCGAGCAGCCCCTCGTAATCGACGATGAAACCGAACTGCTTCTCCGTTCCGCCGTCCTCGTAGAGACGGTTCACGCGCGCAATCGCCTGTAGAAGGTTGTGTTCTTTCAGGGACTTGCAGACGTAGAGCACCGTGTTCCGGGGCGCGTCGAAGCCGGTGAGGAGCTTGGAGACGACGATCAGGATCTCTGGATCGCCGGAACCTTTGAAGGCATCGATGATCTGGCGGTTGTACTCCTCCTCGGTCTTGTACCGCGCCATCATCTGCGACCAGAAGCGTCGCACCAGGTCCTTGGACTCCTGGTCGACCTCCTCGTTGCCCTCGTTCTCGTCCGGCGGGGAGATGACGATCGCGCTCGAGGCGTGGCCAATCTCGTCGAGTACATCTTTGAAGCGGACCGCCGCCGCCTTCGACGGGGCGACGAGCTGCGCCTTGAAGCCGGTCCCCTGCCAGTGCTGGCGATAGTGTTCGGAGATGTCGAACGCCTTAGCTCGGATAGCCTGGTCAGTCTTGGCCAGCGCGTCCATCCGGGAGAACTTGCGCTTGAGGTCGGCCTTCTGGCTGTCAGTCAACCCCTCGCTGATCTTCTCGAACCAGCGGTCGATCACGGCTCCGGATACCTGCTGCTCGACAAGCCTTCCCTCATACAGTAGCGGCACGACGGCACCGTCGGCGACCGCCTCGTCGATGGCGTAGCGGTGGATCAGTCGCCCGAAGGTCGACAGTGTGTTCTTCTCCTTCTTCAGCAGGGGCGTGCCGGTGAAGCCGAGGTAGCAGGCCTTGGGCAGGAGGCGCCGCATCTTGGCGGCGAATTGGCTGTGGCCGCCGTAGCGCCCAGTCTGCGTCCTGTGGCTCTCGTCCACCAGCACGAAGGTGTTCGGATCGTCGTCCACAAGCTTGCTGTTCTTCAGCGCAGTATCGAACTTGTTGATGATCGTGGTGACCAGTGGAGCCTTGTTTTGAACGAGATCGAGAAGGTGAGACCCGCTTGTTGCGCGAACCGGCTCGAGGTCGCAGGACTTGAAGGTGTCCTTGATCTGCTTGTCGAGATCATCGCGGTCCGTGACGATAATGATCCGCGGGTTCTCGATGCTACGCTCGAGAGCGAGCGAGCGCCCCAGCATCACCATCGTCAACGACTTGCCCGACCCCTGCGTGTGCCAGATGACACCGCCCTTGCGAGCGCCGTTAACATCATGCTGCTTGACCGTCTCGACAGCGCGCCGGATCCCGAAAAACTGCTGATGGCGCGCAACCTTGCGGACGCCGCCATCGAACACCGTGAAGCGGCGGATGAGATCGAGCAGCCGCACGGGGCGGCACAACGCGTACACCGTCCGGTCTTGAACCGTGACCGCGCGGTCGCCCTCAACGGCCATCGCATCGAAATAGGCGCGTGCGCCCGTGAAATCGCCGGAGAAGATGGCGTCTTTCTCCGCCGCAGAAAGCACACGGTTGGCGAAGGGCGCGATGGCCTCGTCAGTGTCTTCCTCGTCGCGCCAGTCAGCCCAGAACTTGGATCTTGTCCCAACCGTAGCATAGCGCGCACCATTGCGGTTCATGGAGACCAGTAGCTGGGCGAAGTGGAAGAGCTGTGGGATGTTGTCCTCGTTCTGGTAGCCGATCAGTTGACTGTCCGCCTTCTTCAGGCTTTCGGTCGGCCGCTTGTTCTCGATCACGAGAATCGGGATGCCGTTCACGAATGCGACGATGTCGCAGCGCTTGGTCTGGCTCGACGCCGTCCTCTCGACCGAGAACTCGGCAGTGACATGGAAAACGTTGTTCTCCGGCCGCTCCCAATCGATGTAGCGGAACGAGTAGCTCTTCGAGTCGCCGTCGATGGACTTCGTGATCGTCGTGCCGAGGACGAGCGTGTCGTAGATGTCCTGGTTAGTGCCCTTAAGACCCTTCAAACGGTCGGGCGTGGGCTTGAGGCGCCGCATGGCGTCATGCGCGTCCTCAAGGTCAAAGCTGTATTCACGCCCCCGATGGGTGAAGCGGTTGATGCGCATCAGCTGGTCGGCGAGCACGTCATCCAGCACCACGTTCCGCAGGCGCCCGCCGCGCAGGCGAAGCGCCTCCTCTTGTGAGAGCGGGGTGAACCCAAGCGCCACGAGCAGCTGCAGCGCTGGCACCTGGGACTGGTGTTTCTCAGCCGCGATGAATCCCTCGTAATTCATGCTACCTCGTCTGCGGGGTCAATCACCTCGCCGTCATCTTGATCGTCTTCTGTGGGCTTCGATGGCTTCACACCGACGGCAGCCGGCTTCTTGATCCAAGCAAACGCTGCTTTGTAGCCCAGTGCCTTGAGATCGCGGACGGCCTGGCGAAGCGTGACAAGGCTGAAGAAAGGAAGCTTCGGCACGTCACCGGTTCCGATGACGGCATAGACGATGGTGTAGTCCCGCGACTGGAAGTTGCTTGCTGCAGTCGGAATTATTTTCGCGAAGTCCGCCTGACCGGTCTCGGCTTCAACCTCGGCGATCTTGCCCCTGACAAGGTCGCGAGCGGCTCCATCAACGATCAAGATCCGACCGGAAACCGTGCCCTGGTTGAACAAGTGACTGAGGCGCGAGGACGAAGTCTTGTCCTTCACGTGGATGATGCGCGAGCCCTTATCGAGGAAATCGCAAGCTTCAACCGTCGTGGTCCAGCCGGTGGGCTTGATGAGTTTGCGATCGAGGCAGAGAAGCTCAGGCACGTCTTTCTTCAAGCGCCTGTTGTACTTCTCCTCATTTTCATCGGGGAGCGCGTCTGGAAGTTCTTCCTTTGGTAGTTCGTCGAAGAACTTCACTAACTCCTGAGCATAGTCCTGAGCGACCTGATACCAGCGTCCGCCGGAGAGCACGTAGGTATGGCCATCAACCTCGGCTTCGAGAACAAGACACTCGCCAATCTTCCAGCTCTTGCCGCAGTCCTTGCCCTCGTCGTCGACCTCGTGGACAGCATGCTTCCTGAGATCGTCGGCCGAGAAACTCGTCACGCCCTGCTCCTGAAGGGCGCCCAGGTAACCGGAGAGATCGAGGTCGGGGAACACAAGCTTGCTGCGGAAGCCCTTGTAGCGAATGCAGGCGCCCTTTTCTGGGTCGTAGATGATGGGAAAGGCCAAGTGCAGGCCATCCGGGTCTGCTCCACCGATGACAGCCTCGAGCTTCGCGGCAGCGGCATCATCCAGCTTCTCAAGAAGGTCGGCTTCGCGCACGTGTTTGATCTGGTCGACCCATCCGAAGTGGTTCTTGTAGGCGTCCTTCGCATATACGGAGAGCGCGTCGGCGCAGGCTTTCGGAAGGTCAGCCACCTTCAGACGGCGATCCATGGACAATGCATCACTGCCGGCGACCCGTGTCGCGAAGTCCTTGTCCTTGGGAGTGCCGGCCAACCCGCGAATGATATCGCGTTCGACGTCGATCGCGAAGGCCGTCTGGTCGGACCCGCGACTCGTCTGGCTGCGCCGGGACAAGGTGTTCTCGTCGGGCGTCCGGACATCGGCGCTCTTCAACTGCTCTTCGTCCACCGAGTTGAGGACGACCCGAAGACCGAAGTCCTGCTCGAACTTGGAGGGGTCCAATTTCACATGACCCATACCGAATGACACGGCGAACCAGCGGCCAGACGTCTGCAGAAAGACCAGACCGTATGCGGTGTTGTTCCAGACCTTCTTTTTTTCGTCCGCGGACAGCCCCAGGAAACCGGACCACTTCGGCGGGTTGCCACCCATCGTGTCCAGCGCGATCTTGGCGCCTTCGATCTTGGGCCAGTTCTCCAAGTCGACACCGTCGCGGAGGGCATCTGCAGGTTCGACACCGTCCTTCAGGAGGCGGATGGATAGCTTCTGAATATTGTCGGTCATGAAAATTCCTTCTGGTCACTCTTCAATTTCACGCGCCACTCACCCGTCAGCAGCTTCTGCATCAGGCCGCGCTTCTGCCGGGTGACCGCTTCGATTTCTCGTTCTGTGGCGGCGAGGTCGTCCCGCGCAGTGTTCAGAACTTCGACGATGGCTTTCTGTTCATCCAACGGCGGCACCGGAAACGGGAGGCGAGAAAAATCGCTCCAGCGGAGGCTGCCGCGCCGGTCCACCGAGGCGCTGGTACTTACCTCAAAGATGTGCCGGTAGAGTTCCGTCTTCAGAACCGCAAATGCGTATTCTGCACTCACCTCGTCTGGGCTGAAGCGGAAGACAGTGTAGATGGGACTGACGACGCCGATATCAGTGAGGTTCTGGAGGCCGATCGACCCTTCCTCGACGTGGTTGCTGGGGAAGCCGAAATCGCCGCGCCAGATTTTCTTATAGCCGGTCAGGTCGGCGCTGAAGACCTGCTTCTTGAAGTACTCCAGCGACCGCACGAAGCCGTCGTGCTTCGAGCATGAGAGAACTTCGTGCTGGTCAACTGCACCATTCCGCTCCGAGACTTCTGTGGCCAAATCGCCGATAGGGCGGCAGCCCCATGATGCAGGAAGCTGAAACCACCTGTAGGGCGCTACCTCGTCAGTCCTCCGGAAGCGGTCTAGCTGCTTGGCGCCGAAGGCCAACGCCATCGTGAGTCCCCGGTGCCGCCTGAGCTTCGCCGCGCGGAGGGCAGTGAGTTTTTCGAGCGCCTCGTCCCAAGTCCGCAGGATTTCGGCGATCTTGCGCTGTTCGGGGAGCGGGGGCAGCAAGATCGGGAGCTTTTCGAGCGCCTGCTTCGTGAGCTTGTAGCGCCCGGCGCCTTGACGGGTGAGCGAATGCGAAATGTCTCGGTGCCTAAAGAACTGAAAGAACCAGTCGACTGCGCAGCCCTTACCGCTCGCGATCAAATGAGCGTGGTTGTTGACGTTGAACCGCCCGGACACCCTAACGGTCTGGCTCTTCTTCTCCGTGTCGAGAAAATGATCGCCATCTTCGCCAATGAGCGCAAACTCACCTTCAGCGCGAAACTCATCAATGTAATCGAGAATGCCGGTCGGGCCGTAATACGGATACTCTCCCTGCATCACCGCTCTTGTTTCGACCGACAACGGCAAGCGAAGATCGTTTCGGATCGTGCAAGCCTTGCCCACGGTTGATAGCTTCCAGCCATCCGGAACCGTGGTCACGCCAAGTCGGCCGAGGTCTCGCTCAGCGGCACGGCTCCGCGCGCTTTCTTTCGCCGAAGTCGTTCCGTCACGCATCAACGCCGAGCTCCTTCAGATACCCGGCCATCTTCGCCCGAACGTCGGCCAGTTCGGCCTCGATCCGCAGGATGTCCTTCTGCACGGCGGCGACGTCGATCTCCTCCTCCGGCTCGAACGTGTCGACGTAGCGGGGGATGTTGAGGTTGTAGCCGTTCTCGGCGATTTCCTCCGGGCTGGCCCGGTGCGAATACCGCTCGACCTCGGCGCGGGTGCTGTAGGTCTCCAGCACCCTCGCCACATGCGCGTCGTCCATCACGTTCTGGGTCTTGCCCGGCGTGAACTCCTTGCTGGCGTCGATGAACAGCACGTCGCGCCGGCCCGCGTTCGCGCCGCCTTCCTCTCGCGAGCGGTCGAAGATCAGGATGGCGACCGGGATCCCTGTGGTGGTGAACAGGTTGGCGGGCAGGCCGACGACGGCATCGAGAAGGTTTTCCTCGATCAGCTGCTGCCGGATGCGCCCCTCGGCCCCGCCCCGGAACAGCACGCCATGCGGCACGATCACGGCCACGCGGCCGGACTGCCGCTTGGCGATCTCGATCATGTGGGTGATGAAGGCGTAGTCGCCCTTGGACTTGGGCGGCACACCGCGCCAGAACCGTTTGTACTGGTCGCTGTCCGCATCCTCCGCGCCCCACTTGTCGAGCGAGAACGGCGGATTGGCGAGCACCACGTCGAAGCGCATGAGGTGATCGCCCTCGACCAGCGTCGGGCTATTCAGCGTGTCGCACCATTCGATGCGGGCCGCGTCCTTGGCGTGCAGGAACATGTTCATGCGGGCCAGCGCCCAAGTCGCGCCGTTCACCTCTTGCCCGTAGAGGGCGAAGTTTTCGGACCCGACTTCCTGTGATGCCTGAATAAGCAGAGAGCCCGACCCACATGCCGGATCGCAGATGGTATCGCCCGGCTGAGGCGCGACCAGCTTGGCCAGCAGTCCGGAAACGGCGGTTGGGGTATAGAACTCGCCTGCCTTCTTGCCGGCGTCCGAGGCGAAGCGGGAAATCAGGTAGATGTAGCACTCGCCAATGATGTCCTCGGTCACCCGCGACGGGCGCAGGTCGAGCGCGGGCTTGGCGAAGTCCTCAAGCATGTTCTTGAGGCGGCGGTTGCGATCCTTCGGGCGGCCGAGATTGGCCTCGGAATTGAAGTCGATATTGCGGAAGACGCCTTCGAGCTTTGCGCGGTTCGCGTCCTCGATCTTTTCAAGCGCGATGTTGATCAGCTCGCCGATGTTGGGCTCGTTTCGCTGCGCGTAGAGATCGTAGAAGCTGGCGCCCTCGGGAAGGATGAAGCGCTCACGTTCCAACCGCCGACGGATGCGCGCATCATCGTCCCCGTATTGCTTGCGGTAGGTCTCGATATGATCATTCCAGAGGTCCGAAATGTACTTCAGGAACAACATCACGAGGATGTAGTCCTTGTACTGACCGGCATCGACGGCGCCCCGGAAGGTGTCGCAGGCCGCCCAAGCGGTCTGGTTGATCTGCTGTTGGGTAACCTGATCTGTCATTGGAAGAGTTCCTTTTTGCGACCGGCGCGGGCGCGCTCAGCCAGAATAATGGATGAAAGCTGCTCTCGGCGATCAGCCAGGTCGCGGAGCAATGCACCCTCGCGCTTTGCAAGCTTATGAATTGCAACAATACGTGCCTGAGTTTCGATATCGGGCAATGGCACGTCCAGCTCCTCGAGTACGGCCTTGGATATCATCCGCATGCTGGTCCCTTGTGCTTCTGTGTCGAAGTATCTCTGGGACCTTGGCTGATTGATCGCCCAGGCGAGGTAGTCCGGCAGCGTAAGACCCGCCTTAGGGCGCAAAATGACGAGCGGCAGGATAACGACAATCGGTTCTTCAAGTTTCGTGTTAACGGGCGCCGCTACGTTAGGCTCGCCACGTGACTTGAAGATCACTTCTCCCCCGCGCACAACATGGCGCTCGGGTAGACCATCCAGTGCATAACGCTGCAATGGCCTAGCGGCCAAATCGTCATCGGGCTGGATGTCGCGAAGCTGGACGGCAAGCCGCCCGCCTTCCGGGGAAACCTCTAAGCGCCCTCTTGCGGTGTGCCCTGACCAAATTTCGCAAATGTCACCAAGCCTCAAGATCGATTCCTCTGTATTGTCCATACAGAGATACGCCGTTGCAGCCAGATTGTCAAGGCCGCGAACTCAGTAGCTAGATTACAGAGAGTTTCGGTCTGGGGCGGTACTTCTGGCAGACAACTCGAGGAGACGGCTAATTCGCAAATTAGGTCAAGCTGATCGTTGGCCTGTCTCTGGCCTGCTCAAGACGCCATCGTTCCAGCTTACTGCCAATCCTGCCGAGGTGCGGCGTACGGTCTATCTTGATTGTCGCGGTCGTGGCGTTCGGGTTCGAACCGTTCTGGTTGGCAAAGATCAAGGACGGCAAGCGCCGAAGAAGGGCAGCATCTCCCTCGGCTGTTCACCCACCTTCCTTCGCGGCTACCGCACTTCTCCCGATGTGTTGCTTTGCATGACATGCTGGTCGCAGCTGTCGTCCCGCCCACAAGGGTTGTCGCCGATCTTTTTCCCCTGACCCTGCGGGTCATTCCTCGCGAGCCAAAAACACCGGCGCCTGCCCCTCTCCGCTGCGCTTCGCCTTCGGTGTGGCCGGGCCTTGGCCAGCTGCAAGGTGACCATCATTGCAACGCAAACAAGGAGAAGAGCAATGACCACGAACTGCATCAAATTCACCAGCGCCGACATCGAAACCGCCAAGGGCACAGGCTCCATCTCGACCCTGACCTTCGACCTCGACATCACGGTCGAACCCGTCGCGAGCACGAACCCGATGGCCCCCACGCACCGCGTCCTCGGCCGCTCCCCGCGCGGCAAGCTGGTCGAGTGCGGCGGTATCTGGAAGAAGCAGAACAAGGAGACCGGCGCCGACTACTACACGCTGACCATCCGCGACCACGGCTTCAACGCCAACCTCGGCAAGGCCGCAAACCAGGACGATCTGTCCGTGCAGGCCGTCATTCCCTGGGGTCCCAAAGACGCCGCCTAAGCCAACGGCCAGGCCGCTCCGGCGGTCTGGCTATTTCTTGTTCTTAGGTTCGCCCCAAGGACGGGCCGGATGCCGGTGCCCGAAGAACGCGGCATATTTCGGACGCGGTCACAGTGGTGGATAGTCAGACTGGATCGGTCGCCATGCGACGCCGATCTTTCTGTTCAGCGACAGCGAGGATCGCGCGAACCCGAGGCGGAACCGAATGTCAGCCGGAGAACTGGCAGCCGGCTGAGCGAGCCAAGCGCACTCCTTCTCTCAGTCGAGCAAACCGCGCCAGGACCGTCTTCGCGATGCTTCCCGGGGTGGCGAATTTACAATGTGCCGCGAGGGTAGAAACCGCAGATCAACGACATGAGTCCGGGGGCCACGTCTCACGTCAGGGCCACCGCCGCGCGCCTTTCCGTCGACCTGTTGGCCTTAGAGATCGCTAGCCCGGGGTAGAGCGGTCGGCAACGCCGGGGGCAGGTTTCTGGACGGCTGACGCCTTGAGCGCTGCTGGGCATCGCTCACAACAAACCTGCCCCCGGCGTGCTCCATTTCATTCCGCCCCGTGCCGGGTGCAGCCCGCTCTCATGCCCCCGGTCTTTTCCACGATCCGTCCAACGACGATCAAAGGAAAGGATCACACCATGACACTCGAACAATCCATCGACCTCGCCGAACTGCAAGCCGACATGGCCTTCGAGGCCTACCTCACCGCCTTTGATGAGGCCGCCCATCCCGAGACACTCGACAGCCTCGAGACCGAGGCGCTGATCGCCCGCAGTCGCTACGACGATCTGCGCAATCAGGGACTGGGTCACTGACCCAGACACCCCTGCGGGTCTTCGGATCCGCAGGGGTTTGACCCTGATACTTACCAACACTGTGACGCCCTAAACGGGCGTGACCCGCGCCATCCCGCGCGGGCCGTCTTCGTGTTCCTGGCGCCCGACCCGTGACCGGCTCGAGCGTCCGGTTCGTCTGTCGTCGCGTGCGTCTTGAACACAAGTTTCGGAAGTTTTTTCGACCTGGTTGTCCTGCATCGATGAGGGCGGGACCCGTTCCATGCCGCGCTGCGCGGCGGTCGTGAGTGCACATCATTTCCCGCAAAAAGATACAACATGCAAAACGTAATATTGCACAATGTGATGTATTGAAGTATAAGCGAAGGAGAGAAGGAAGACGTTGGCAGGATATGGCCAATGTTTGCACATTTTGTCCGAGGGGTCTGACCCGTGCCGAGGCCAGCGAGAAACCTGAAGCTTGAAGAGCGCATCGAAGTGGCGCGGCGCTTCGCGGCGGGCGAGACCGCGAAGGACCTGGCGGCGGCGTTCGGCATCTCTCCGCGTCATGTGAACCGGCTCGCGAACGAGGAGGCGGGCGAGGGCATCGCGGTGCGCGATCCGAGCGAGACAGTGGCCTTTCGGGCGAGCCAGTCCGAGCTTGCAGCGTTTGATGCGGAGTGGCGCGCGCGGGGCTTTGCCAATCGTTCGCAGGCGCTCAATGCGGTGCTGCGCGGACGCTGCGGTTTCCTCGATGTACCCCGTGATCTGGTCGCGGAATTCTGCGCCGCGTGGCGGCAGGCGAAGGATGTAAGCGACGCCGGTCTGGTCCTCGCCAAGGCGGTGCATCGCGGCCGACTGGAGGTCTCAGAGGCGGACCGCGCGGTGCTGATCGAACTCGTTGATCTGGCGCAGTCGATGAGCCGTGAGATGGGCCGGATGAAAGATGCGGCGCAGGCGTTGCGTCATCAGGAGTGGCCGCAAAAGGAAGAAGGGCAGGGGACGGAGAGCGCGGTTCTGGAGGATGACCCGCGCGCGATCGGGAGCGGTCTGAGGCTGGTGCGTGAGAGTTCCGGTTCAGAATTGCATCGCCCTTCGCTGCCTCTCGGCAAGCCGCGAACGCGAACGGCGATAGCCGATGATTTTCTGAAGAACCGGAACTCTCGAAATGGCTGATCCCCTCGCCCTCTATGCCTCGGTCATGGGGCGGCTTTGGGAGGATGAGCGCATCCGGGGTCAGGCCGCGGCGCAGATCGACGCGCGTCTGGCGGGGCGTCGGCAGGGGCGCAGTTTCGCGCGCGTCGGATCCATGTCGGCGCGCAACGCGCTGAAGGCTGCGTCGGGCCAGAGCCGCGCGGCGGTCTTCAAGCGGATCCGGGCAGGGGGCTGCAAAACGCGTGCTTCGCTTGAGGCGCAAATCTCCTACATCAACGACAAGGCGGTCTACACTTACTCGACGATGACCAACGCGCTGACCGATGCGGCGGTGCTTTCTGAGGAGCAGAAAGAAGACATCATCGAGGATTGGGCCGGGACCTGGCGCGGCTCGACCAAGCTCGGCTTCACCTCGCACATGCTGCTGTCCTTCCCGACCGACGTAACCGTCGATCAGGTGCGCGACATCGCCATGGACTGGACGGAGCATTTTTTCGAGAGCGGCGAATACGGCGACCAGTGGGACTATGTCCTCGCGGTTCATGATGACCGGGCGCACAAGCACGCCCACGTCATCCTGAACAATCGCGGCGTCGAGAAGGGCACCTGGTTCTCGTGCTGGGCCGAGGGCGTGATGTCGCCGCAGCTCATGCGCGAGAAGCAGGCTGAAATCGCGGAACGCTACGGCGTGATGCTCGACGCCACCACCCGGCTCGAGCGCGGCATCTTCGAGAAGCCTGCCGGGATCGAGGAGATCTACCGTGCCAAGGAAGAGGCCCGCCTGCCGCGCGAGATCGTCATGACGGCCCAGGAATCCGCCATCGCGCAGGCGCAGGTGGTGGGCTTCGCCAAGGACTACAAGAACCTCGCCGACCTGCTGGACCGGATGGACCAGCGCCACATGGCGCGCGCCGTACGCGGCATGGCGGACGGGCTTGGCTCCGGCACGCCGTGGAACTTCACCGAAGGAGAGATAGACATGAAGGACATCAAGACCGTCGGTGACGCGATCGACTATTCCGAGCGCACCATCGAGGCGCTGAGGCTTAAGGCCGAGGAACTGGACCCGGCCGAGCGCGCCGCTTTTGAAGCCAAGGCCGCACCGATCATCGCGGACCTCTCGCAGATGGTGCCGGACCCGGAGTTGCGCGCGCGGTTTGGCAAGCATCTCGAAGAACCCTATCCGCCGGGGGCGGGCAGCGATGTGCTGATCGACGCGCTGCGGTCCGGCAAGGATGAGGGGCTGCGCGATGTGCTCGAGCGCGCCGAGGAGGCGGGCATGGACAGCGAGGAGCTGGTGGCCCGGATCGCGGCGGGCGGCACGCGCAACTACGGTATGGCGCAGGACTGGGTCGAGCGGGACATGAACGCGGTGCTGGCTAAAGACGGTCTCAGCGTTGAGACCGCGAGTGACGACCAGCTAGATGCCGCGCTCGAGAAGGTCGACGGGGTGATGGACGCGCTGATGGAGCGGGCGAAGGAACTGGGCGTCGAGATCGGGCGAACCCTCGCGGACGAGGAGGAGGCGACATTGCCCCTCATCGACGAAGACGACCGGACGCCCAATCCCTACCTGCAGGACCTCGCCGACATGCTGCGGGACGGCAAGCTCACCGAGGCACAGGAGGAGACCATCGAGCGAACCCTGCAATCCGAGCTCTTCAAGGAGTTGGGCGAAGAAGGTTTGGCCGAGCTGCGCCGCGGCAACTACGAGGTGCTGGATGCGGCCCTGCCGAGCAAGCTCGATCAGATCACGGTCACGCAGGAGTTCCTCGAAATGACCTTCGAGGAGACCGGCGACCAGGTCTTTACCGACCGCGCTGCCGTGTTGCAGCAGGACAAGGCGACCGAGGTCGCGCGGATGCGCGGCCAGCAAGAGGCGCAGGAAATGGGGCGCGATCTCGGTCGGGACCGCGGTCTCGATGACGAGATGGAATTCTGAGGGGGATGACCACTATGACCAAGACACTTCCCCTCTGGGCCGCGCTCCTCTTCGGCGTGATCTGCGGCGCTGTCATCGGCACCATCGTTGCCGCCTTCTACCTGACCCTGGCCCTGAAAACCGGCTTCGGCAGTTTCGACATGTTGGCGCTCTGGAAGGCCAGCGCCGCAACACGCGCGGCACATCCTGAGGCCTTTAAGGTGGGGTTTGGCGCCGTCGGCTTCGGAGCCATCGGGCTTGGCGCCCTGGCGCTGGCCTGGACCTGGAAAAAGGAGAGAGACGACTATGGTTCGGCCCATTGGCAGACAAAGGCGGAGTTGAAGAAGAACGACATGTTGCAGGCGCCGGGCAAGGGCTTCGTCTGCGGCAAGCTTGGCGCGCCGCGTTTGAAAGCCGAGTTCATATCCTCGACCACGATCCCGCATGTGATGATGGTGGCGCCCACCCGCGCGGGTAAGGGCGTCGGCTTCGTGATCCCGAACCTTCTGAGCTTCGCGGGCTCGGTCGTGGTGCTCGACGTGAAGGGCGAGAACTTCGAGAAGACTGCACGGCTCCGGGCGTTGAACGGAGACGAGGTCTATCGCTTCAGCCCCTTCGACTGGGCCAATGCCACGCATCGCTACAACCCGCTTGCGCGGATCGCGAAGGCCCCGACATTCGCGCAGCGCTTCACCGAGGTCTCGATCCTGGCCGACCTCTTCCTCGACAAGGACAACAAGACGCTCGACACCTTCTCCGAGGCCGGCAAGTCGATCTTTGTCGCGGCCTGCCTGCTGGCGATCCAGCGCGGCACACCGAACCTTGGCGAGGTGAACAAGATCGTCGCCGGGGGCGAGTACAAGAACGCGCAATACAAGACCTATGCAGACGAGGCCGAGGAAGACATCCTGCGCGAGCTCTGGACCAACGCGGCCTCGGCCTCATCGCGCCTGCTGACCTCGAACATTCAGGCGCTGATGACGGCCGGCCTCAAGCAATGGGACAACCCGGCGGTGCGCTCGGCCACAGAGGCGAGTGATTTCGATTTCTCGACCTTCCGCAAGACCTCACAGTCGCTCTACATCGCGGTCTCCGAGGATCACATCGCCACCCTCGCCCCGCTCCTGCGTCTGATGTTCGCCGATCTCATCGCGTCGATCCGGCTGAACGAGCCCGGCCCGGATGAGCCCTGGCCTGTCATGATGATGATCGACGAATTCCAGCAGATGGGGGCCATGCCCTATCTCGAGCGCGCGATCCATTCGCTGGCAAGCTATGGCGGCCGCGTCGCGATGATCGCGCAGTCGCTGGCTTCGCTCGACCGGATCTACGGGCCCGAGGGCCGCGAAAGTCTCGAAAACGGGGCAGGGCTTAAGCTCTATATCACTCCCCGCGATCAGCGGACCGTGAAGGAGGTATCCGCCGCAGTAGGCAGCACGACCCGCGAGGCCGTGACCCGGATGTATGGCCGGAACAAGGGCTTCCTTGGCGCGACGTCAACATCAGCGCGGCTGGAGGAACGGCCGCTGCTTTCCGAGACCGAAGCGCGCCTGATGGACCCCGACGAGGTCATCATCCTCGCCTCGCCGCAGCATCCGATCAAGGCAAGCCGGATCAAGTATTACGACGATCCGTTCTTCAAGGACATGTTGGCACGACAGGAGGGCAAGCCCTTCCCCTATCCGCCGAGCGTGCAGGGTGTGGGGCCTTGGGGTAGCGACGGTGGTGACGAGGCAAGTTCTGACGAGCTGGTGAAACCAGTCGAACGCGCGCCTGTGCGGGATCGATCACAGCGCCGCGAAGCGCGCGCGATGAGCGTGAGGACGATGGATGCCAGGCGCGGGCAACCTGTGCCCGAGACGCTCGAGCGGGAAGCGGCGCTGCCGAAGGAATGGGAGGCGGCGCTCGATCGGCAGGAGGATTTCATCGCGGAGTTGTTGGGAGGGTAATGACCGAAATGTGTTTCAGTGCTAGTCAGAGAACTGGCGGTTTCGCTCCCGTGGTTGTCGGTCACTCCATCACAAGCTGACCTGCAAATGTCTGAAGATCCAGTGCGATACACGGTTGAAAAAACTGTCGCAAACAAGGATTGTGGGTGTTCATTCAACCCCGCAATCTCCCTCAAGCAGAGCTCTTCCATTCGGCCGAAAGTTCGATGGTGATCGCACAACGGAGCCCTGGGGGCAAAAACAGAAAAAAGGCAGGCTTGCAGTGTCTGAGAGATACCGAGCGGAACTACGCAGCGCTGAGAACGCGTATCAGTCAGCCATGAAGGCAGATATCTCCGAACTCTGTCGAGTCGTGGACGGTTGGCGAGAGAGCCCCATGATGATGGTTGGCTCTGGAGGATCTTACTCTGTGGCTAGCTTCGCGGCTCAGATGCATGAATTGATGGAAGGCGAAACCGCCAAAGCTGTCACACCGCTCGAAATCATTTCCGGCCCGACTACGAATGCCGGTATTGCATGCTTTTCGGCAAGTGGACGAAACCGAGATATTGGTGTGGCTTTCAAGGCCGCAGCTCAACGGGAGTTCTTGCCGCTTTCCGCGCTGGTCTTAAAAGATGAGAGCCCACTTCACGCTTTGGGGCGAAGGTTTCAGTACGCAGATATTGTCGATTTTCAGTCTGAAAGCTTTAAAGACGGTTTCTTGGCAGTCGCATCTTTGGTTGCGTCTTCCGTCCTGATTTTGCGAGCGTACCAAGCGTCGGGATTTGATAGCGAGGAGTTGCCTTCGTCGCTTGAGGAACTAATGCACCAAATCATTTGCGGATGGAGCGCGGAGGACATCGCCAGTCAAGCAAAAGATCTGTGCTTGAATCGGACTGTTAGCCTATTGTTCACGAACTCCTTGCGAGCAACGTCTGTCGATCTTGAGTCTCGTTTCGTTGAAGCTGGTCTGGGGAACCTACATGCTGCGGACTTGCGAAATTTTGGGCACGGAAGACATTTCTGGATGCATAAACATAAGGCGTCCACGGGTATCGTTTGTTTGGTGGGCGACGGAATGGAGCAGCTCGCAACCAAGACCCTTGAGGCTTTACCGCGAGAAATTCCGCGACTGAGAATAGATTTTCGCGGACCCAGACACCTACAGGCTATTGCAGGAATCGTAGCAGGTTTACATCTGAGCCTTGGAGCTGGCGAGGCCTCAAAAATAGACCCCGCCAAGCCAGGAGTGCCGGAATTCGGAAGGCGGCTCTATCGGATCGGTCCGATGCTTCCTGCAGAATCTCAGAAGGAGTTGAACCTGAATGCTGCGCTCGCACGGAAGGGAGTTAATCTCTCAGGGGCAGACAAGGAGACTTGGTTTGAGCATTATTCTAGCGCAATTAATTTTGTCAGAGATGCTTCCATTCAGGGTTTGGTGATGGATTATGACGGGACGCTCTCTGATGACCGCGACCGGTTCAAAGTTGGCCTTCGGCCCAAGGTAGCCGAAGAACTGAATAGGCTCCTTGAAGGCGGGCTGCCCATAGGTATTGCAACGGGTCGGGGACCAAGTGCGGGCGTGTCTCTAAGGTCGAGCATAAAGCGAGAGCTCTGGGGGCGAGTACTTGTGGGGTACTATAATGGCGCAGTAATTAGTTCTTTGAGCGACGATCGTGATCCCCTGTTAGACGAATTGGATGCGGTTGATCCAATGCTCGAGGAACTGCGTAAGGGTACATTTCTGTCTTCTTGCGAAATTCGAGCGAACACGAAACAGATTTCAATAAAATTTCGGAGAAGACGAGACGTATCTCGGGCGGTCTCAGAAATTCGTGAGGCGTTGAGATTAGGTGGACTTGATAAGCAAGTTGTAATTTCGAGCCACTCGGTCGATGTCCTAATCGGGGGGCAAAGCAAGCTTAAGCTGGTCGAAGAGCTGTGCAACTATGCAAAAATAGACAGTGGCGCGGTCTTACGCATTGGTGACCGCGCCGATCCAGTCGGGAACGATTTTCAGCTTTTGGATCATCCACTTGGTCTGAGTGTCGATCGGGCGAGCGAAGATCCGAAAACAGGTTGGGCATTGGCTCCCGCAGGTATCCGTGGTGTACAAGCGACGGTCTTCTACCTTGAGAGGCTGGCAAAGCTTGAAGAGGCTTGGGCTATGGCGATTAAGCCCTCCGACCGAGGTCTGACAAATTGAAGAAAGAACTCGCTGAAACACTTCTTACCAAGATAATGGGGTGGTCCGATGCCGAGAAGGCAGAGGAAAGAGCTTTGCTGGAAAGCTTTGCGTCCTACAAATACGACGAGTATCAGCAGTTCGCTCCTGGGCGCCGCTTTCTGGAGAGCCTAGCGCTGTGGTTGCAGCAGTTTGAAACCAAGGGTGAACGAGATATTGCCTATTCCTTCGTCAAGGAACGGTTAATATTTGTTTCAAATGCGGAAATTAACAGTCTTGTTGGGTTGGCTTTTCCAACCTTTGTTCGCCCAAAGTTGATTGCTGATACCGCGGAGAGCCATTCGGCTTTGGAAGCCCATCGGGTAAAATCGATAGTTAAATCCAAGGAATATCGCGCAAGATTACGAAAGACACTGTTTCTTGGATTGAGCGACGGTGCCCGTACTGACCAGTTTCGAAGGGCGCATCCACAAGACATCACCCATGAGCAAGTGTTCCACGCATATGATATGTCTTCGCCAAAGGCCAAAGGGTTCACGGAAAAGTTACAAAAGGATCTCTCAACGATCTCTGGCGCGGAAGTACCGGAAGATCAAGCTAAGTTCGAGTATGTAGTATTGCTGGATGACTTTACAGCGAGTGGGACCAGCTACCTTCGAGAGGGAAAGAACGGAGACTGGGACGGAAAAATTGCAAAAATTATCCGCGAACTCGATAGCGATGAGCTTTTAGGTAGTCTCGTGGCTCAATCCGGAGTTTCGGTGCTCGTCGTGATCTACATCGCGGCTGATCAGGCGATAGAACACATCGAGCAGCGTTTGGAACAGCTGCCATTTTCGAAAGGATCAATCGAGTTCAAGGTTGTTCATCGCCTCAACTGCGGCGTGAAGCTGGTGCCGCCGACGGACGATGGAATTTTGTCTCTTGCCAACCAAGACCGCTACTTTGACCCCGATGCAGACGATGAACATTCGAAGGTTGGTGGCACGTCCAAACGTTTCGGTTATGCAGGGTGTAAGTTGCCGGTAGTTCTGGCACACAATACACCCAACAACTCCATCTTCCTTTTGTGGGCAGAAGATGTGCACAGGGTACGCGGTTTGTTCCCTCGTGTCAGTCGCCATAGAAAGTTTGAGTAGCTGTGAGAAACCCATTCCGCATAAGAGCATCCCAGCGTTCGGTGAGTGATGAACAGTTCGTCAGACTGTTCGGGCCTGGAGCTTTGGATGTCGTCGACGACAAAGAAGATCCGTTTTCCGGACTAGTCTTCTTTCGAAGCGCTCCTGGGGGCGGAAAGACAACCTTGCTGCGAATGATGCTGCCGCGCCCGCTCGAGCTCGTTGTGTCGTTGCGGGAAGATCAGCAGGTCAAGCCAACGTTCGATGTCTTGAGTAATCTCGGTGCCGTAGATGAAAACGGAGCCAAGTTGCTTGGTGCCATGATTTCGTTCTCGACAGAGTATCAAGATTTGGCGCAGATCGATCGCGGCAATGGGTTATTCAGATCGCTTCTGGATTCTAGAATCGTCATCGCGACGCTCCGATCACTCCTTGATCAAAGTGGACGACTATATCCGGATGATCTGAAAACATTGCGAGTCACTTGGGAACCAGAGTCTGGAGCAACTGTGCCTGCATCCGCGAGTGGAACAGAGCTGTTCGAATGGGCTTCTGAGATCGAACGCAATTTTTATGACACGATGGATGATCTAGGGGAGCCAGATGCACTCCAAGGTGGCCATACAAGGCTCGACAGTCTCAAGTGGTTTGCCCGGGCGAGAATGTTCGATGGGCGCGGAGAGGTTCGGTCCCGACGAATTCTCCTTTTCGACGAACTTCAATTCTTGGACAATGCGCAACGCAAAAGTCTGATAAACCTTGTAACCAATGCACGGGAGCCCTGCGGTATTTGGATTGCCGAGCGCCTCGATGCGATGAGCCACCAAGACTTGTTGACCGAAGGTGCCTTGGAGAAACGCGATTACGACTCCGTCATCCAGCTTGAAACACAGTGGTCCGGAAAGCGGTCATCTGGTTTCACGCGATTTGCCGAGCAAATTGCCAATCTCAGGGCATCCAAGGCGGACGGTTTTGAAGGGAGAGAGTTCTTCCCTTTGGTAGCAAACGAGGAAGAGCTGGCGCAAGGTGAGAATAGATACGGCGAGAAGTCATCCGAGATCGAGACGCGACTTGTCGAGAAGACCGCCGGTGATAGCCGCTATGAAGAATGGATTTCTGCCGCTCGAGAAGATCGCAGAGATGCGATTTCATCAGCTATTAAGTGGCGGTCCACAGAGATCCTGATCGAGCGGGACCTAAGGCGGAGCCAGGCGTCATTCGCATTCGACGTTCTGCCGGCTGATGAACTCGATGAAAAGGAAAAGGCCGTTTCGAGGGCCGCTGAGCATTTCCTAAGAACCGAAATGGAAACTCCGCTGTACTTTGGAAAAGACACGCTAGCGGCAGTGGCGAGTTCGAACATCGATCAGTATCTTGAGGTAGCTGGAGCGTTGTTCGAAGAGATTTCTGCAAAGATCACCGGTCCAAGGAGCATTCCGCGTTCGTTGTCAGCAGAACGACAGGATGCGATAATTCGTGAAGTCGCCGAGTTAAGATGGGAAGGCTTGGTCCGGCGCCTGCCCCAGGGCTACGATGCAAAGAGATTTCTGGAAGCTCTTGGCAAATACTGCCGTGATCAGACCTTTCGCCCAACCGCTCCCTATATGCCGGGAGTCACCGGGTTTGCGATATCCATGCAGGATCGAAATACGCTGGCAAATGAAGATGAAAAAAAGATCAAGCATCTTCTTCAATTGCGAAATGTCGTCACTTCCCTAGTTGCGCATAACTTGATTACCCCGCATTTGGATCGGAAGGCGAAGGGAAAATCCTACATGGTTTTCTATCTGAACAGATTGCTATGTGTGAAATTTGGCCTGCCGCTTGGATATGGGGGCTGGCGTGAGCAATCGCTTGGAACACTTCATCGCTGGATGGAGCTCGGCGACATAGGGGAGCAGTCGGACAGGGAGCCGAGGCTTGTCTAGCGAGGTCACTATCATGCGTTGGGACCCCTATATCTTCCGTCAGGGTGAGGATTTTGATGCCTTTTGGCAGAAATACGCAAATGAACCTTCCAAGCGTTTCTTGTTTGTGCTTGGGCGTGGGTACGACCCGAGGGCTCTATCTGTTTTGGATAAGATCGTGGAGTTTGGTGGGGAAGTCGATGTTTGGTTGCTTGCCTTCGACAACGGCTTCCAAGACAGCGAATTAAGAATCCAGCTCACTCTCGAAAACGTTAAAAAACTCGAAGCTTTGGTCGGCGCATCGAAGATTCGCGAGATTGAGGTCTCACTCGGACGCTCCGGGAAAGGTAACGCCACTTCTAGGAACGTGCGGCAGGCATTGCGCGCCGCGGGTTCTTTGGGCGTGTATACTGACGTTGTGGTGGACATTAGCGCTATGCCCAGGATGGTGGCGCTAACGGCGGTCGCATCTCTGCTCCACGAGCTTGACAAAATGAGTGTAGATGGACCGGACGTAAATCTCCATGTGACGACCGCCGAGAGCGTGTCGGCTGACATCGGCGCCGCGCGAGGTACGCTCCGTGATGACGTCACCAACGTGATCGGTTTTGGCGGGCAGCTTGATAGTGAATCGACCGATCAGATTCCTCGGGTATGGTTTCCGGTGCTCGGCGAACAGCAAGGAATTAGGCTGTCGCGCATCCGAGACAAATTGAACCCTGACGAGATTTGCCCCGTGATCCCTTTTCCAACTAGAGAACCACGACGCGGAGACGAGATCATTCGGGAGCATCGGCAACTCTTGTTCGAAGAGTTCCAAGTCGAACCAGGCAACATTCTAAGAGCATCAGAGTATAATCCGTTCGAAGCTTACAAGCAGATATTTGCCGCCATGGACCGGTATCGGCGGGCACTGAGCGAACTTGGCGGTTGCAAGGCTTTCGTGTCACCATTATCTTCCAAGCTTTTATCGGTCGGCGCCTTGTTGGCGTGCTATGACCATAGGTACGGGGCTATCGCAGGAGATCGTATGTCAGTGGGTGTTTTGTATGTAGAAACAGCAGACTACTCCGATCCTGTCATAGAATCAGACACGGAGTACCAGCTCTCATCTATGTGGCTTCGTGGGGACTGGGAACGATGATCGACGACAAGAAACAGGAAGCCATCGGGTTACGGGCCATGGGAACAGGCTTCGTGGCCATGGATGTTGTGGAGGGCCTTGAGGCGACCTTTGCTTCGGCAGGCGGTTCGTGCGGGAATGTTATGGCCTTGTTGAGCTGGCTGGGTTGGGATTCGTTTCCTGTGGCGCGACTTGGATGTGATGAACCGGGAGACTTCGTTGTTCACGACCTTCAGTTCGACGGCGTTAAAACTGACTTTGTATGGCAAGAACAGTCGGTCTCCACGCCAGTTGTCGTTCAGAAATTCAAGGTAGATGCTGAAGGCCACAGGTCACATCGTTATGTGTTGACTTGCCCGGATTGCGGCGGTTGGCTTCCAAGGTTCAGATCAACGACGATCCGACAAATCCAGCCGGTATTGGATAGTGATTGCGTTCCCGATATCTTTTTCTTTGACCGCGTGTCTCCGAGCGCCCTGAAGCTTGCCTCTTGGGTACGCGAAAGTGGAGGTCTAGTCCTCTTTGAGCCGTCTTCCATAGGGGATGAGAGCCAATTTCAAAAGGCAATAGATGTTTGTCACGTCCTAAAGTTTGCCGAAGATAGGCTCGGTCACATCAATGAAATCCGTGATCTCACTGGGCCAAATCTCATCATTCAAACCTTAGGACCGCGAGGCTTGGAATTTCGCCTTGGCTGGGATTGGTTCGAACTTGATGCTTTCGAGGCGCCATATTTTCTTGATGCGGCAGGTTCAGGTGATTGGTGTACCGCAATACTGTTGAGTGAACTTGGCAACCAGGGCAGTATGAACCCTGTATCCTGGACGCCGAGGTTAATCTCTGACGCACTTCGAAGAGGGCAAGCGGCGGCGGCGTTGAACTGCGGATTTGAAGGTGCCCGTGGAGCGATGCAAGCAGCCGACAAGGATGCTTTCATGTTGGCGGTTTCAGACCTGATGGCCGGCAAGGAAACTTCAGTTGAAAGATTGACTGAGGGTAAGGCTGAGCCGCGAGTGAACCTGTGTTCGCTATGCAAGATTGTTCCGTTTTCGACGGGGAAAGATGCCGAAACCGCCTAAAGTACTATGACATCAGCAGTGCCCACGCATTATGGTTCCGGAGACCCAGTTCTGCTAACGAGCCTCAAGGCGGCGGCTGGTTTCTGCTTCCAGGCAGATAGAACTCAGTGATCCCCCGTTTGCCCTCGGCCCGCCCCAGCTGCACGATCACATCAATGGATTTCCGGATGTACTCCCGCACTTCAGCGAAGGTCAGCGGTGTGCCGGCCTGCAGCACCATGATCGCCAGCCGGTCGATGGCGAGTTCCGCGGTTTCGGCGTGGATCGTGGAGACCGACCCACCATGGCCAGTGTTGATGGCCTCGAGATAGGTCAGGGCCTCGGCCCCGCGCAACTCACCGACGATGATCCGGTCGGGGCGCATGCGGAGGGAGGCCTGAAGGAGGGCATTGGCGCTGCGTTGCGAACCGGTTCCGCGGTCGGCCAGGAGGGCGACGGTGTTCGGTTGGGCGGGGAATAGCTCGAAGGCGTCCTCGATGGTGATCAGGCGTTCGTGCTCAGTGATATGGGTCAGAAGATGGCGGGCGAAAGTGGTCTTGCCGGTCGAGGTGCCGCCGCTGATCAGGACGTTGAGCCGCGCCTCGACGAGGGTCTGCAGCGCGACCTCGAGGTTTTCTTCTGCGAGACTGGCGATGTTTTTCATCTTCTCGGCGCGGAGCGCATCGAGCGAGACGGCCTTGCCGAAGAGATAGGCCGGGGCGTAGTCCCGGACGCTGCCCGAGGCGAAAAGTCGGATGGTGATCGAGGCACCGCGGTCGATGGCGGGCGGCACGGCGACCTGGACCCGGAGGGGGCGGCCCGCATATTCCACCTTGCCGGACACGAGCGGGTTCTTTTCAGAGACGCGGGCCTTGGCGTCGCCGACGATGGTCTGGGCCATGTTGAGGGCGGTGGTGCGATCCACGGTCTGGCCTTCGTGGCGCATCGTGGCGTCGCCCGCGACCTCGAGCCAGACCTTGCCGTCCGGGTTGACCGCGATCTCGACCACGTCGTCGCGCCGCAGAAGGTCGCGGAACGGATCGAGATATCGCTCGAGATAGGAGGCTGGGCTTTCTGTCCGGGTCAATAAATCACCACATCCCGATCCACGAGCACGGTGACCGAGGCCCCCTGATCGACATAGATCGTCGGCGCGATCGAGACCTGATCGGCGATGACCGACCCGACCGCGTCCTGCAGGTCGCTGCCGACATCTCCCAGGACAATGCTGGTGGTTTCATTGTTGGCACTCTCGGCCGCGACCGCAGGCGCCGCCCCGATCACGGAAATCAGAGCCGCCCCGCCAAAGCGCTCGGCGAACTTGGTATCGACGAGGCCGGTGAGGCCCGACCGGCCGAGCTGGTCCCCGCCGACGGCGGCGATTTCCATCGAGGTGCCGTCCGGGGTCAGGACGCGGGTCCAGAGGATCAGGATGCGCTTCTGGTGCATCTCGATGCCGGAGCGGTATTGGCCAAAAAGGCGGGAACCCCGGGGGATCAGAACCCGGTCCCCGGAGAACGCCGGAACCGGCTCGGAGACGACCGCGACAACGGAGCCCGGCAGATCGCTGTTGATGGCGGTCTGAAGCGCGGCCTGGATGACGGACCCTTGGGTCAGCGTGCGCTCGGGATGGGTGAGACGAGTGGCCTCCTGCACCTCGAGCGGTCGCGCGCTCTGCAGGAACGCCTCATTGCCTGAGAGCACCGGCCCCCCGGCACCAGCAGCGGCGGTAGGTTCGGCCACTGCCGCGCCACTCGCGCTGCCGCGCGGCCCGTCGGCATATACCACGGCGGGAGATTTGATCTGCGCGGTCAGAAGCTCCTCTGCAACCCGCTCGGCCTCGCGCTGACGCTGTTCCTCTTCCTGCCTGCGGCGTTCCTCGAGCAGGCGCTGGTCAGCGATCAGCCCTTCGCGGTCGAGCTCGGCCTCGAGCCCTTCCCGCTGCGCCCTCTCGGCATCGAGCATGGCTTGCAACCCGGCGATACGGGACTCGGTCTGGCGTTGCAGGTTGGCAAGCTCGGCCTCCTTTGCTGCCAGCATGGATTCGAGTGCGGCCTTCTGTTCGTCGAAGGCCTCGCGCAGGTCAGCAACGGCGGATTGGATTTCCGAGTTGCGGGCGGCCTGGCTGGCGGCCAGTGCCTCGCGCAGCTTGGCGATCTCGGCCAGCACCTCGGCGCTTGCCTCCGGGGCAGGGGCCGCGGGCACGTCGAGCGCCTCCTCGACAGCGATCAGCGCGTCATTGATCCGTTGTTCGGCCTCATCTGGCGGAAACTCCAACCGCCCGCCCGTGCCGGGGCGGCGGTCCTGAAAGGTCTCGACATCGGAGGTCTCCAGCGCGCTGTCACCTTCCTGCAACCCGGTTGCGAGGAAATACGCGACCCCGGCGCCGCCGAGCGCGAGGGCGGCGGCGAGCGCGCCGACCCCGAGGCTGTTGCCCCGGCGTTTGGATTTGCCGCGCTGGCTAAATTGATCGAGGCGGTCCTGCAGGTCGGGAGGGGTTTGATCGGCCATGGTCAGTTGCTCACGTAGATCGCGCTCTCGTCGCGCCAGGCGCAGATCGCCTCATCGCCGATGCGCAGCGTCCAGTAGGTGTTCACCCCGAGCACGCGGACGGTGTTGCCTGCCTGCGTCCAGTTCACAGTGCGCTCACGGCCTTGGTCATCGGCCTTGAAGAAGGCAGGCTGGCGACCGTTCTCCGGGAAGACGAAATACGTATAGCGCCCGTCGTCGTAGATATGGCTGGGGCGGAAGTCGCCTTCGCCTGAGACGCGGTAGTTGTAATTGCGCGGGGCCTCAAATCCCTTGGGCTGGGTGGAACCCGCCGCGCGGCGCTCCTCGTCGGGGTAGCGGAAGCGCACTTCGAAGAACATGCCGGTGCGGTTCGGGATCGAGCCTTCGCGCAGATGGAACGAATAGGTGCGTCGGTTGGTGATCACCGTCATGTTGGTCGAGGCATTGGCCACATGCGGTTTGATGGTCAGCACGTTGCCCAGCTCGGGGATCGGATCGACCTGGAAGCTTTCGGTGTCGCCAACAATCACTGCTTCAAACCGCTCGCCCGCCCCGAAATGAATCGTGGTCGAATGCCGCAGATCGGTCTCGATCCGGTAGACCTGGTTCTCATTATAGACGGCGGTGCGGATGCGGATATCGAGCGGGCCGCCTTGCGGCGTGGCCTCGGCAAGGGCGGCAACAGGAAGGGCAAGCGCCAGGAGGAGCGCGGGCAGGGATTTCATACTGGTCAGTTCTCCAGGGTCTCGGCATCGACGCGGTAGGAGGTCACCACGAAGCCCAAGGGGTTGGCCCAGACGTCCTGAAGGCGCTGGCGGGTTTCGGGTTGGAAGTCGTAGCCGACGGTGGCGACATAGGACCGGGTGACAGTGCGGGTGTCGCGGGGACGGCGCAGCGTGCGGGTGAAGCGCACCTGCGCCACGCCGCGCTCGATCTGATTCACGGATTTGATCACCACCTCGATCTTGGCGTCGCGGCCGTAAACGGTGATCGGGTAATCCTCGTTGGTCGAGGACCAGAGATCGCGCAGCGTGCGGGCAGCGTCACCGTCCGAGCGGTCCAGCACCGAGTTGATGCGTTGCTCGCCATCGGTCAGGTCATAGGTTTCCCGATCATCGACATAGGCCACGAGATTGGCCTGGATGATCGCGTCACTTTCGGAAAGGGTCAGCGCCTGCACGGCCGCGACCCGGTCCATCTCGCCGGTTTCCTTGTCGACCACGACCACGAAGGTCTCGGTCGATTTGAGGGGAAAGAGGCTCGCGCCCGCGACCATGCCGGCCACGCCGACCAGCACGCCCGCCGCCGCGACGAACCAGGCAAAGCGCTCGCGCCGCCGTGGCCCGAAGATGAAATCCGCCTCGAAAGCGTCGCAGTCTTGGCTCGCAGAACTGGTTACGGTTGTCTTCAAGTCAGTCGTCTTTCAAATCAGGGTTTGCGGAAGGATTTGGCGGCGGAGAGAAGCGCGCCGGGGCTTTGCCGGATCAACTCGCCAGTTTTCACCACGCCCGCATTGGCCATCTGGTTCAGCTCCTGCGGCGACTTGCCGGTGACGAGGCGGGAGGTGGTGCCCGTGCCGTACTGGCGCGTGTTCACGAAACCCTGGCGTGCGAGGCCGGTCAGACCCACGGCGTTGGAGGCAATGCCGACAACGCCGGTGAGGTTGGAGGCGATGTAGGGGACCGAGGCCATGATCCCGGCGCTGAGGATCAGGATGACGAGGAAGGGCAGGATGAGGCTGACCGTCTCGACATCGCCCGGATCGGCGGAGGCGTCCCCGATGGCCTCGGCGATGGCGACGATGATGCCGGCGGCCCCTGCGGCAGCGACCGGCATGAGCGCATAGCCGATGGTAGCGCGGGTCCAGGCCTCGAAGAGCGACTGGGTCGGCTTGAAGAGCGAGGTCACGATCATGAAGGGGGCGATCACGATCATCAGCGCGAAGACGATGCGGGCGAAGGCGATGATCCCGGCGGTGACGGCGGCAAAGACGGCGGAGAGGACGAAGAAGATGGCACCCAGGACCGCGCCGAAAACCCAGCCCGCACGGTCCCCGATCGTATCGCCATAGGCGGTGATGCGGGCGACCATGTTGTCGAGGCTCTCATAGACCCCGGCCTCGTCGCCGGACCCGGTGAGGGCCAGGATCGAGGCGCCGACGGAGTCGGGCACGCGTGTGACGATGTCATAGATGACGCTGAAATTGTCCCAACTTTGCGCGAATATCCCTACCAGTGCCACCTTCACCCCGAAGGCAAAGCCGGTGCCGAAGGGCAGGGGGCGCAGCTGCATGACCGCGTTGATGCCCAGAAGGACGAGGAGGAGGGTCGCGCCCGCCGAGATGACGTTGCCGACCGAGGCCGCCGAGGAGACAAAGCCGTCCTGCGCCACGGTGTTCACCGCGGCGTCGACCTGTCCCAGGATGTCGCGAATAACGCCCATTTACTCTGCGCAACCTTCTGCAAGTTGAGCCTCGAGCGCGTCGGCTTTGGCGTAGAGGTCCAGCACGTTGAAGGGCAGACGCGGATTGTCCGAGGTCTTGAACCGGGGCAGGGCGCCCAAGGCCTGATCCCAGCTGAACTGGTCCAGCAGGCAGGTGCAGCTCTCCGAGGCGAGGGCTTCCTCGGCGATCAGGATGCGCAGGATCGCGCGGTAGCCATTGCGCAAGTAAGCGGTCTCGGCGAGATCAACAGGCGGCTTTGGGACGCGGCATTCGTCCTCTTCATCCCGTACGATCTCCATCGAGGTGAAGGGCCGGTCCTGACCCGAGGCCGGGTCGGGCAAGACGAGAAGACCGACCGGAATGACAAGTGAAAGGCTGAGGAGACCGGCTTCCATCAATGTGAAGCGGCTCGGGGTGCGCTTGGACATTCTCATGGATCCACCGCCATCGAGCGGAACTTGCGTTCATCCGCGAGGGTGGCTGCATCGACGACGCCAAGTTGGCCGGCGCTGACGCCCTGGGCCGCTTCCAGCCGCCAGATCTGGGTCAGGATGATGCCGAGCTCTGCCGTGACGCGGGTGTTGAGATCGACGGCGGCCTTCAGCCCGTCCTGATCGTCGATCAGCCCGACCATGGTCTCGAGCCGCTCGAGGCTTTGGCCCGCTTCTTCATGGCTTTCCTGGGCTGCGACGGACAGCATGGCGCTGGCCCCGGCCGAAGTGGCGATCCGGTTGTCGGCGGGCTGATCGGAGCCCGAAAGCGTGCTCAGGCGCTCCGAGGTGAAACCGCTGCCAGACAAAACCCGCTCGACCGAGGCTGTGAGTTCCGCACCGGGATTGAAGCCGCTCAGGAAATCGCCGCTCGCCAGAGATTGCGCGGTGTTGAGCGGGGCGACCAACTTGCCGCGCAGTGCGCGGAATTCTTCGACCGTGGCGAAGAGCTCACCCAACCCGCTGCCCTCGATCAGCGAGGTCAGTTGCGCCTCGAGGTTTGTGAGCTGCGACAGTTGGGTTTCCAGTTCCAGCCGCATGGTGGCGAGCTGCTGCATCTGGACGTTCAGATCTTCGGCCATGTGCTCGAGTTGCGCGACCAGTTGTCCAAGCTGCGAACCATCGAAGGTTGGCACACCTTGGGCCGCTGCGGGCGAGGAAAACCCAAGCGTGGTGACCGCAGCCACGGTCAGGAGAAGCTGTCTCATTCGGGAACTCCCATTTGCATGAAGTCGCGCTCGGCCAGCCGGTCAGCGACGAGGTGCTGCGCATAGGCCGCCTCGCGCTGCTGGTTTGCCGCCATCAGCCGGACGCGGAGGTTGAGGATGCGACCGATCTCGGCCTTGGCGTAGGTGTTGAGCTCCCAGGCCGCCTTGGCATTGGGTTGCGCGTCGATCTGCAGGATGATCGCGCGCAGGCGATTGATGACCTGCTCTGTGGTGGCGGAACTGTCGGCGGCGTAATAGACGCCGGCCTCGGAGATGCTGGCATACTCGGCCAGCGCAAAGTCCGAGGGCGAGAGCGTGCCGAGCGCATCGGCGCCGCCGACCACGGCAAGGTATTCGTTGTAAAACTTGGAGATGTTGCGCACATAGCCTTGGGTCTCGGCAAAGGGCGGCACGCCACCATATTCGATCACGCGTCCCGGACCCGCGTTATAGGCCGCGAGCGCATGGGGGATGTTGCCGAAGCGATTGAGCTGGGTGGTGATGTAGCGCGCGCCGCCGCGCAGGTTGTCTTTGACATTATAGCGGTCGACGCCAAGATCGGAGGCGGTGCCGGGCATGAGCTGGGTCAACCCATAAGCCCCGACCGGACTTTCGGCGGCGACGTTGAAGCGGCTTTCCTGCTTGATCAGGGCCTGGAAGAGACAGCGCCACTGGGTGGCCGAGAGACCTGCTCGGGCCACACCTGGCGCGCCTGCGAATTCGCCCGCCACCTCGACGATCATCATCTCGACCGTCTCGCGACCGTCGCCGAAGAGGCGGCTGTTCATCGGGCTCGGGTCGGTGTTCGGGTAGACCGCCGCTACTCCGAAATCCGCATTGCCCTCGAGCGCGCGGATATCGACGCCGGGACCGGTGATCGCTGTGGTCATCTCTTCGAGCACACGCAACTGGTCAGCCTGGACATCGGCCAGGGTCGTCTCGGTGCGATCCTTGTCCTGCTGGACGCCCAGATCCTCGGCCAGTGCGGCCACCCGGGCGATGGCGCGCCCGATCGCGGAATTGTCCTGCGTCGGCACGCCCTGGGCGATCGCGGGCAGGGTGCTGAGGCCGAGGCAGAAACCGGCGGATATGATCGCGACGCGGCTCATTCCGGACGGGGCAGGGGCTCGAAGGTGCAGTCGGGCTTGGCCATTGCGTGAGCCGGCGCGCCCATGGTCGAGAAGGACAGGGCGGACCTTGTCACCTGCGGCTCGCCATTGCGTCCGAAGCAGGGCGAGGATTTCTCGGTGTATTTCTCGCAAGCCGAAAGAAGGCTTCCGGCGGCGCAAAGCGCGAGGAGAGGTTTCGAATTCATATAACATGTCTCCAGAAATCAGGATTGGCGCGCCAATCGGCGGGCACACGGGCCTCGCCGGTGGCGCCGCCGCCAAGGATGGGGAGGAGGGTGCCGAGGGCGGAGAGATCGGCATCGACAAAGACGCTGTCGCCCGCCGAGCGCACGAGCGCGATGCGCTGGCCGATTGTGGGCTGCACGAGGAGGGCAGCCTCCTTGGCGTTCACGCGCAGAAAGTCGTAATCGGAGATCGTGGCACGGTCGTTCGGGAAGAGGATCTGGGTCGGGACCGTCTCGACGATGGTCTTGCCGACGCGGCTATCGCGCAGCTGGCTCGGATACTGCGTCATCATGATCACGACGCAGTTCATCTTGCGCAGCGTCACCAGCCAGTTTTCCAGCCGCGCGCCGAAGTAGGGATCGTCAAGCAGCTTCCAGGCCTCGTCGAGGACGATGATGGTGGGGCGGCGATCCTCGACCACACGTTCGATCTGGCGGAAGATGTAGGAGAGCACCGCCATCCGCTCGGTGGTCATGTCGAGAATCTCGGTCATGTCGAAGCCGATGATGTCGGAGGCCAGTTCGAGCCCGGCACCATGTTCCGGCTCGTCGAAGACCCAGCCATAGCGGCCGCCCGGGGCCCATTCGGCGACGCGGGACTGTAGCTCGCCATCGTCGTCGAGCGATTGAAACAGCGTCTCGAAACTCGCGAAGCGCCGGAGCGAGCCCTCGGCATAGGCATTTTGCGCGACCGCGCTCTGGATATGGCGGGATTGTTCGCCCGTGAGGGTTCCGCCCCGGGAAAGAAGGGTCGCCAGCCAGTCCGAGAGCCAGGCGCGGCCCCGTTCGTCGATCTCGGTCATCAGCGGGTTCAGGCCCGTCGGCACGCCAGCGCGGATCTCGTTGTAGCGCCCGCCAAGCGCGCGGACCGCCATCTCGAGGCCGCGATCCTTGTCGAAGAAGAAAAGCCGCGCGCCGACCCGCTGCGCTTGGGCTGCGAGGAAGGCGGTGGTGAGCGTCTTGCCGGTGCCGGTGCGCCCCAGCACGAGCGTATGGCCGACGGTCGGTTCCTTGCCCGGGTTGCCCGCCTCGTGAAAATTGAACCGATAGCCCGAGGTGCCGACGGTTGGCAGGACCGAGATGGTCTGGCCCCAGGGCGATTGGTTGGGGCCGCGCCCCTCGACGCTGCCATGCAGGGCGGCGAAATCCGCGAAGTTGATCGAGGAGATCGGAGTTTTGCGAGCGCGATAGCCAAAGTTGCCGGGGGATTGTGCGAAGTAGGTGGCTTTCAGCGCCATGTTCTCGCGCACGATCACCGACATGATTTCCTGGCCCACGCGCTTGATCTGGGCTGCAGCGCGCTCAAGCGTATCGCGGTCGGGCGCATAGACGGCGATCGACAGGTGATGATCGCCAAAGGCGATCCGTCCCGCCTCCTGATCGTCGGCGGCCTGGCCCAGTTGTTCGCGCAGAGAGACGGCGGCATCGTCGGAGGCGTGCATCTGGCGGATGATGCGCTGGATGCGCTCGGCCATGATGTTGTTCGGGATCGGGCTGAAGGAGTTGGTCAGCACGATGTCGAGAGGCAGGTCGAGCGCGTCGAGCAGCGTGACGTCCGTGAGCGCCGGATAGGTTTTCATCGAAAAGAGTGCGCCGTATTTGACCTGGCCGGTCACGGCGTCGGTCAGGGTGACGACATCGCCGTCGAAGGTCGCGCGACAGTTGCTCAGGGTGTGCGAGAGGGGTAGGGCGCTCTGCCCGAAGGCGATGGGGGAGAAGCTGCCGGCGTTCAGCGTATTGAGGTAGCCCAGCCATTCACCGCCCGACTTCGTGAGCCTGACGGGGTTGGCCGAGGCAAGCGCTACCTCGAAGAAGCCCATGACCTCGTTCAACTCCTGCAGGCGTGTCGCGCGGTCCTTGACCCAGGCCTTGCGGGCCAGCGCACGCAGGAGGGGAATGCGGGCCGAGATATCGGGCCGCCGGATGACGCTGAGATAGAGTTGGCGCTTGGCCGGGCGCAGGTCTTTGACATGGGCCTGCCAGCGCGCATCGATCGCGGCGGCGAAGCTGTCCCCCTCGAGGGGGCGCATTCCGAGATCCTGCGGCACGGAGATGCGGTGAATGTAGAAGCCGAAGGCGTTGCCGGTCTGGGCGACGATGGCAGCGACTGCACGCTTGAGCGCGTCGAGCCGGGCATCTTCCGTGGTCATCGGGTTGAGCCCGTCGAGGCGGAGGGTCGCCATAAGGTCGCCCTCGCGCAGTACCATGACGTCGTCAGCCGCGAGCGCGAAATACGGCAGGTGCTCGGCGAGATAACTCTCCCGCGTGAACTCCCCCCCGCCTGCTTGATGCAGGGCGGCCCCAAAAGTGGAAAGTGTGCCCGCATCAAGCGCCAAAGCTGTCGCCTCCATGCAGGGCCCTGTTCTTCGTCGGACGCACTGATCCATAGGAGACGCGCAGGACCTCGAAGAAATGCGGCTCGCGGTCGGCGACAAACCAGAGGATCGGATAGGCGACGAGACCAATCAGGAAGAAGACCATCGACTTCGTCCAGATGAACGGCAGAACGACCCCGGTCGTCAGCACCACGAGGTATCCGACAGGGAGACCCAGATACTTGGGCGGACGGGCGAGGCCCAGAAAAAGGGGGGATCGTTCTGCCACTGCTCTACTCGGATCTCAGGAGAAGCCGTCGACGATGGTACCGGCCGAGAAGATCAGCACGATCCCGATGATGACCGAGGCGAACCAGCCCCAGTTGAGCCGCCCCATCATGCACATGAATCCGGTGCCGATGACCGCGAGCGTGGCAACCGCGATCCCGATGGGACCGGTCAGCGCGGCCTCGACGGTTTCCAGCATGGTCTGGATCGGTGACAAGTCCTGCGCGAGAGCGGGCGTTGCGAGAGCCGCCAAGGTTGTGGCGATGGGCAAGAGGCGGCTGAGGCAATGTCTGAGCATGCGAAGTTCCCTTGTTTTACTGAAGATCGATGAGGACCGGCGCGCGGGCTGGAACCCGGTCTGCGACGCGGATGTCCGGCGCGGAAACAGGTGTACCCGCAAGTCGGGACCGGATCCGGTGGATGCGCGCGATGTAGTCGCGGGTCTCGATGAAAGGCGGGATGCCGGAATACTCGACCACCCGGTGCGGTCCGGCATTGTAGGCCGCGAGCGCCAAGTCGATGTCCTTGAACGTTCCGAGTTGTGCGAGCAGATACCGCGCCGCGCCGTCGAGGTTCTGGGAGGGATCGCGCGGATCGACGCCGAGCGCACGGGCAGTATCCGGCATCAGCTGGCCAAGACCATAGGCATCCTTCGGGCTGACGGCGGTCGGGTTGTAGCTGCTTTCAGCCTCGACCAGGGCGCGGAACAGAATTTGCCAGTCGTCCGCATCAAGGCTGACCTGCCGCAGGGCACGGTTCCCCTGGTGGCGGACGGCAGTCGTGCGGATCAGGGAGAGGGTGTCGTCGCGACTGGAAGGCGGCGTGGCGTCCAACGAGGCCAGAACGACCTCGGCTTCAGCGCTATGTTCCAAACCAGCCCAGGCAGGGCGCTCACCGTGAAAGGTCCAGCCCGAAGTCCGGGCTGTGCCGTCGCGGCCGAAGGCGATAACGTCAGCCGCGCTCCTCGAGGGTGATGCTGTAGTCAGGACCAAAGCGCAGATCGCGCCCGTCACCGAACTCGAGATGATGTTTGAAGAGCCCTGGCCATATGTTGAAATACCGCGGCTCAGGCCCGTGCGGGGTGATCCGGGTCGAGACCAGAATGGCTTCCGGCTCACCCTCGCGCAGGTAGATGCACTGGTAGCGCGGCTTGCCATCGTCCGTGAACCCCACGAGTTCATACCGGCAGCGGAACGCGATGCCCTGTTCGGACAGGTCTTTGACACCATCGATGGTGATCAGGATCTGGTTGCGCGCTATCGGCATGTTCGGACTCTCCCCACGAGAGCCCTTCTACTTCCTGCGCTTAAATCCATAAAGTCATATGGAGTCAATACGACATATTGCAGATAAATACATATTGCGCGATAGTCTGCGCAACTTTTGCGGGAGAGCGACATGAAGCGACAGGCGATGGCAGCGGCGATGGGGGTGATGGCGGTGTTCGGAGCCCCGGGGAAGGCGCAGGCCTATGACATCGACTGCGCCATCATGCTCTGCATGGCTGGCGGCTTCCCCCCGAGCGCAGTCTGTGCACGGGCCTATCGCACTATGATCCGCCGCATCACGCCCTGGCCGAGCCTGCCGCCCTTCGGGGTCTGCACCTTCGCACATGTGCCGGTCGAGCTGGGCGGGCCCGGCGGGGAGGGCGAGCTCGACACCACTCTGCCCGAATACGAATGGCTGAACCGCACCCATGTGATCTGGTTCACCGGTCAAGCCTATAGAGAAAGGGGAGGTGAACAGTATTGGGACTGGTCTCTCCGTTCCTGCGACCGAGAGAACCGCACCTGCCGGTACATCCAGCGGGTCTACCGATCCCACACGCCCTGGCCCGAGGCATTCGTATCGGAAGGCGGTCAGGAGATCGCCTATCCGACCGGCGGAGGTTCCTCGTACTTCTATTTGCGCAGTATCATGGTTGAATACGGCGACTACGAGGGCAACATGGGCCACTCGGAGTGGTTCTCCTACTGATCCGAACGGTCTGATGCCTTCAGGGAAACTGGGCGAAGCTCGACCAGACAAGCATCAAAGCGTTCTGGATCGACATGCCAGCGGCGGCTCACCGAGCCATCATTCCAACGGTAATCGGTGAACAGGTGAATCTCCTGCGCACCGTCGTTCAGAAACCCGTTCTGGAAGGGCCAGCCTGTCTTCTTCTTACCCATCGAACTCTCTGCACTCCATTTGACTACCTCTTGAGACGTTCCGCTCCAGGACGCATCAGGGGCTGGCAAAAACTGGCTAGCGTTTTGTGAAGAGCTCTGCTGGATCTACGTTCAGTGCTTTGGCGATACGTTCGAGAAGGTCGAGGGAGGCCGCGAACTTGGCGTTCTCGAGCTTGCCCATATGGCCGCGACTCACATCGGCCCGATGAGCAAGCTCCTCCTGGCTGAGGCTGCGGGCGCGTCTCAATTCCTGGATGTTTAGTGCTACACGGTCCCGCAAGTTCATGCCGTTGAAACGGACACGATGCGCGAAATATCGCCACGCGATATATGTTACATTCGGAAGTGCAGAGAAGAAATCTTGGGATGGCGCGAGATCGCCGGAATGGAATGCCTGCCGAAACGCAGGTCACGTGATGATCCGTCTCGCAAACATTATGGGCCGTTCAATCGTTCTTTCAGGAAAGGGCGGCACCGGAGAGAGGTTCCGGTACCGCCAGGGTATCGCCCACAGGGAGGTGGTAGAGGGCGAATTCTACACGGAAAATTTGGGGTCGACCAATAATCGCGTAATCATGATTATGGTAATTTTTAGGCTGTCACGGCACCTCAGACAGCTTCGAGTGCGATTGCAATTCCCTGTCCCACGCCAATACACATGGTCGACAACGACTTTTCTCCAGGTTTGAGGTCCAGCATCGCTGAGCCGGTGATGCGGGCACCCGACATGCCAAGCGGATGGCCGAGAGCAATAGCGCCGCCGTTTGGGTTCACGCGGGCATCATCATCCGCGATCCCCAGGTGCCGTAGTGTGGCCAGACCCTGCGAAGCAAAGGCTTCGTTAAGTTCGATCACCGAGAAGTCTTCTTGTTTCAGTCCAAGTCGCGCCATCAGCTTTTTCGACGCCGGTGCCGGCCCGAAACCCATGATGCGCGGTGCAACGCCGGCGGTTGCGCCGCCCAAGACCCTTGCGACCGGCGTGAGGCCAAATTTTTTTGCGACGTCGCTGGTGGCAAGGATCAATGCTGCGGCACCATCGTTCACGCCTGAAGAATTCCCTGCGGTTACCGTGCCATCCGCTTTTACGAAAGTTTTCAGTTGGGCGAGCGCTTCCAAAGTCGTACTCGCGCGAGGGTGTTCATCCTGTACGACGATCTTTGGCTCCCCCTTTCGCTGAGGAATCTCTACCGGGACAATTTCACGGGCCAAACGACCGTTCGCCATAGCAACGCTCGCCTTTTGCTGGGAATGTAGGGCGAAAGCATCTTGGTCGGCGCGGTTGATGCCGAAGACTTCAGCCACGTTTTCGGCCGTTTCAGGCATACTGTCGACGCCGTATTGGCTCTTCATCAGTCTATTGACGAAGCGCCAGCCGATGGTGGTGTCTTCCACACTATTCTCGCGCGAGAATGCAGTTGTAGCTTTTGGCATCACAAACGGAGCACGAGACATGCTTTCCACACCGCCAGCAACAATGAGATCGGCTTCTCCAGCTTTGATCGCGCGGGCGGCTGTGATTACGGCGTCCATACCCGATCCGCACAACCGGTTCATCGTCGTGCCAGGGACACAATCCGGAAATCCCGCGAGTAGCAGCGACATGCGTGCGACGTTGCGGTTGTCCTCGCCCGCCTGGTTGGCGCAGCCGAAAATCACTTCGTCAATGGCCGCTAGATCTAGCTTCGGGTTTCGGCTGGCCAGGGCCCTGAGTGGGATTGCACCAAGATCGTCGGCTCGCACAGAAGAAAGCGCGCCGCCATAGCGACCAATTGGTGTGCGGATGTAATCGCAGATGTAGACGTTTGTCATTCTTAGAGTGCCTTTGTCATATCCGGGACGGCGTCGAGCAGGTCTGCGACCAGGCCGTAGTCGGCGACCTGGAAGATCTGGGCCTCTTCATCCTTGTTGATGGCGACGATGACCTTGCTGTCCTTCATGCCTGCAAGGTGTTGAATTGCCCCGGAAATCCCGACCGCGATGTACAGCTCGGGCGCCACGACCTTGCCGGTCTGGCCGACCTGCCAGTCGTTCGGTGCGAACCCGCTATCCACCGCCGCGCGCGAGGCGCCGACGGCAGCACCCAGTTTGTCCGCAAGTGCTTCAATAATCGCGAAATTTTCCTCGGAACCGACGCCGCGCCCGCCCGAGACCACGACCTTGGCCGAGGTCAGTTCCGGACGATCCGACGCCGCGACCTTGTCCTCGACCCAGGCGCTCAGGCCCGCGTTGCCGGCTGCTGCGATGGCCTCGACGGCGGCCGAGCCACCCTGGCCAGCCGCGTCGAAGGCGGTGGTGCGGACGGTCAGTAACTTCTTGGAATCGTTGGACTTTACCGTCTGCATCGCGTTGCCCGCGTAGATCGGGCGCTCGAACGTGGACCCGTCCAGGATGGCCGTCACGTCCGACAGAACCATCACATCCAGCAGCGCCGCAACGCGCGGCAGGATGTTTTTCGCGCTTGCCGTGGAGGGAGCAACGATATGTTCATAATTGCCTGCCAGGCTGACCACCAGATCGGCGACCGGCTCGGCCAGGCCGTTGGCGTAGGCCGCGTCATCCGCGACCACAACCTTCGCCACGCCGTCGATCTGCGACGCGGCCTGACCCGCAGCAGCAGGGCCCGCAACCAGAACGGTCACATCGCCCAGCGATTTGGCAGCGGTCACCGCCTTGGCGGTGGCGTCCAGCGCCAGCGCGCCACCGGCGATTTCTGCAAGGAGAAGAACAGCCATTACACGATCCCCTTTTCTTTCAGTTTCGACACCAGCTCGTCGACCGAGCCGACCATCTCGCCTGCCGACCGTGCGGCGGGCTCGGCGGTTTTCACAATCTCCAGGCGCGGGGTGACATCGACGCCGTAATCGGCGGCGGTCTTCTCATCCAGCGGCTTCTTCTTGGCCTTCATGATGTTGGGCAGCGAGGCATAGCGCGGCTCGTTCAGGCGCAAATCGGCGGTGACGATCGCCGGCAGCTTGACCTTGATCGTCTGCAACCCGCCATCCACTTCGCGGGTCACGACGGCATGATCGCCTTCGATCCCGACCTCGGAGGCATAGGTCGCCTGGCCCCAGCCCAGCAGCGCCGCCAGCATCTGGCCGGTGGCGTTCATGTCATTGTCGATCGCCTGCTTGCCCGCGATCACCAGGCCCGGCGCCTCGGCGTCGATCACGGCCTTCAGGATCTTGGCCACCGCCAGCGGCTCGATGTCCTGGTGCACGTCATCGGCGGCCACAACCAGGATCGCCCGGTCCGCGCCCATCGCCAGCGCCGTGCGCAGCGTTTCCTGCGCCTGCTTCACGCCGATCGAGACGACGACAACCTCGTCCGCCTTGCCCGCTTCCTTCAGCCGGATCGCCTCTTCGACCGCAATCTCGTCGAACGGGTTCATCGACATCTTCACATTCGCGAGATCAACTCCGCTCCCGTCCGCCTTAACGCGAACCTTCACGTTGTGGTCAATTAGGCGTTTTATAGGAGCAATTATTTTCATTGGCTTTTATCGTTTTCAAAATTTGCAATGGTGGTAACGGCCCGGATTCCGAGCCGTTACTCGGGATGGGTCCCTGTCAATTCGCAGTATAACCGCCATCTACTACAATCTCTGCTCCGTGAACGAACGATGACTCATCCGATGCGAGGAACAGGACCGCATTCGAAACCTCTTCAGGTTTGCTTGGTCGCTTGAGCAGCGTCGCCCCCAGAATTGCCTGCCGGGTAACTTCGTCGGCGTGTAGCAGATCTTTTGTCATGGGAGTATCGATGACACCGGGATGGATCGAATTCACGCGTATGCCACTTTCAGCCAGGTCGACTGCGCAGGATTTCGTCAACATCCGTACGGCGCCTTTGGATCCAATGTAGGCTCCCGCCGAAGCGGCTCCAACAATCCCATAGATTGAAGAAATATTGATAATAGATGCCTTTTCGGCCTCTTTCATCAATGGAACCGCGGCTCGGATGCCGAGATAAATACCGCGTACATTGACGTTGAACGTCATGTCAAATTCGTCAGGCGAGGTTTCGTGGAGCGGCTTAAGAATGAGAATGCCAGCGTTGTTCACTAGCACATCAAGCCGACCAGCACTTGATTGCACCGTAGAGATGACATTCTTCCAATCTTCTTCAAGCGTCACGTCATGTTGAATGAATTCCGCCTTCCCTCCGGCTTCAATGATACCTTTCACTACGCTTTCAGCCGCTTCCGTGTCACGGTCGGTTACAAATACATGCGCACCTTCACGTGCCAGCGTTTCACAATGGGCTTTTCCCATGCCCATCGCTCCACCTGTTACCAGTGCGACTTTTCCGAATACCCTTCCCAAATCTCTCTCCCTAGTTTTCATGAACAAATTTAATTGGTTCCGCCGGGGATTCTTGATGCCCGGCGGAATTCTTTACACCTTCTCGGCAGTGCGGTTGCGGATCAGGGATGTATAACCTTCCTCCTTCACTGCATTAATGGCATTTCGGTAATTGCCAATCCCGGCCATGTAGAACATTACTGCATTCTTCTTTCCGGGGATATTTGCGCCGAAGATCCAGCTTTCAGCTTTGGGGAAGAGTGTCATGTCGGCGATTTCACGACAGGTGCGAACCCAAGCATCGCGCGCTTCCACGGTTGGCTCCACACTTTGAACCCCCTCTTTTTCCATTGCGCAAATCGTGTCAGCGATCCATTCAACTTGCGTCTCAATGCTGGGGGGCAGGTTAGTGAAGGGGCCATTAGGGCCAAGGATCATGAAGAAGTTAGGGAAGTCTACCTCCATCATGCCGAGGTAACCGAGTGGGCCTTCCTTCCAAGTGTCGCGCATGGTCACGCCTCCGCGTCCGCGGAGGTCCATTTTGACGTAATTGCCGTCGACCGCATCGAAACCAGTGGCAAAGATTACGATGTCAAGCTCATGCTCCTCGCCGCTTTCGAGACGAATGCCGTTCGGAGTGAACTCTGCGATCGGATCGGCCTTCACGTCGGCGAGGGTCACGTTGTCTCGGTTGTAGACCTCGTAATAGTTGTTTCCGCAAAGCGGGCGCTTGGCGTAAAGGTCCTTCGGCGTCAGTTTCTCTGCGACCTTGGGGTCCTTCACGATTTTCTTGATTTTGCCCTTGATGAAGTCAGCGGCCGCATCATTGGCCACTTGGCTGGTCGCAATATCGCAAAAGGTGCCAAACATGAAATAGAAACCACCGCCGCGCTGCCAGGCGGCTTCGAAGACCCGCTCCCGTTCCTCGGGCGAGGCGGTTTCGGCGGGTTCGGCGCTTTCTTCGAAGCCGAAGGCCACAACAGAATTCTTCACTTGATTCCAGATATTATCGTAGTTCGCCTTTTGCTCGGCGATGGTAGCATCGTCTTGCGGGGTGTTCCCAATCGGCACGACATATTGTGCAGAGCGCTGAAAAACAGTCAGGTGTTTTGCAATTGGTGCCGTTGCAGTGATAACCTGAACACCCGTCGAGCCGGTGCCGATAATGCCCACGCGTTTGTTGCTCAAGTCCACTCCCTCGGGCCAGGCACCTGTGTGTAAGATACGGCCTTTGAAATCATCGATGCCCTTGAATTTTGGAACATTCGTTGCGGACAAGAGACCGAGGCCAGTGACAAGGTATTTGGCGGTAACTGTCTCACCACTATCAGTGATCACGTTCCAGAGACCGGTTTTTTCATTATAGTGCGCGCCGTCCACCTTGGTGTCGAACTTGTAGCTGCGTCGGAGATCGAGATGATCCGCCACCTCGTTCATGTATTCGAGGATCTCGGGCTGGGTCAGATACCGCGTTTTCCAGCGGCCTTTTTGAAGCAACTCTTTGTCAAAAGAATAGCGGTAGACATAGCTTTCCGTGTCCGACAGCGCACCGGGATATCGGTTCCACCACCAGGTGCCGCCAACGTCACTGGCGCTGTCATAGCCCCGGACGTTCAGTCCCTGCTCGTTGCGAAGTTTGTGGACGGCGTAAAGCCCGCCGAAGCCCGCGCCAATGACGACTGCGTCGTAATCCGCTCCGGATGTTTTAGTAATCTCAGTCTGAATGTTCATGTCACTCCTCCCAGAGTAAGACTGCTCCGCCCCGCAGTTTGCGGGTGAGATGGCAGATGAATGTGTCGTAGGGGTTTCTCTCGCACCGCACCGCACCGCACCGCAATGCAGTGCGAGTACAGGTGTCAGAGGGCCTGATACCATGCGGCGATGCGACCAAGTTCCTCGTTCGCCTCGGGCGCGCGTCCCGAAAGCGCGGGAAAGACATGCTGCATGCCTTCGACGATAGACAGGGTCACATTTACGCCCTGTGCCTTGGCCTTTTCGTGCAACCGCTCGGCATCGCTCCTAAGCGTCTCAGCCCCTCCGGCATTGATATAAAGCGGCGGGTAACCGGTGAAATCGTTCTCCAGCGGGTTGGCCAACGGATTAAGCGGATCCGTGCCTTCACCGAGGAACATCCCCGCCATCGCTTCGAGGATCGGTTTGCCGACTAGCGCATCGGTTTCCGCGTTGGTTTCCAGTGTTTCCCCGCGCATCGCCATGTCGAGCCAGGGCGAATAGGCGATGACCGCTCCGGGCAGTGGCAACCCAAGTTCGCGTAACTTCAGCACGCTGGCGATGGCAAGATTGCCGCCAGCACTGTCGCCAGCCGTCAGAATATTTCTTGCCTTGAAACCCTTATCCAGCAGCGCTTTGTATGCGGCTACTGCATCTTCGATCTGCGCCGGAAATGGGTGCTCGGGTGCGCGCCGATAGTGCAGGATCACCGACGTAACCCCAAGCACCTTAGCGAGGTGCCCTGCCATTTTTCGATGACTATCGGCTGAGCCGACGGCAAAGCCGCCACCATGAGTGTAAACAATTACACGCGAGGTATCTGCCCCGGCTGGTAGGGCCCAGATAGCCTCAACTCCTCCGACATGATCGCTTTTGTAGCTAACGTTTTCCGGCTCTAGTGCGGGCTGCCCCCATTCATCGAACATGCTGCGCAGGTTCGCGATCGTCAGGTCTGGGTTCTCGACCATCTGATCGGTCCAATTCTGATAAAGCGCCCGCAGCGTATCGGCTTCTCTACTGATTTCCATGTTTATCCTCCCAAGCATAACATTTGGCAAAGCCACCAACTGACGTCGCCAATCTCGAAGACGTCAAACGGTCAACGGCATACGCCAATTATCTCAGAGTAAGGGCGAAAAATGCGCCATGTATTGAACAATCCTGCTTTGGAAATAGTATGATCGTGCTCAGCCTGTCGTGAGGCAGATATGCCCGTTACTAGGCTCTGTTGATGGCGTGGATACCCCCTCCCGACGGCATCGCAATGTGCCACTATGATGAGCGTTAAAAGCCATCACAGAAGGAAGGAGCATCTATGTCCGAAATTAAAATTATCGGTGTCGACTTGGCAAAGCGCGTTATCCAGTTGCATGGTGCGTACAATGATGGGTCAGTCGCGTTTCGCAAAAAGCTTTCACGAGGCCAGTTTCTCGCGTTCGTGGCACAGCAACCCAAATGCATGATCGCCATGGAGGCGTGGCCACGGCGCATGGCTGGGGCCGCGAATTTGAGAAGCTGGGGTGCGACGTGCGGTTGATACCGCCGGTCTATGTGAAGCCGTTCGTCAAACGCCAGAAGAATGATGCGACCGATGCAGAGGCCATCTTGGAGGCTGCATTGCGTCCAACCATGCGCTTTTTCGCAGTGAAGACGGAAGATCAGCAGGCCCGTGCCATGCTGTTTCGCACGCGGCAGATGTTTGTCGGCCAGCGCCCCCAGATGATCAACGCTTTACGCGGCCACCTCGCCGAACACGGATTGGTCGCGGCCCGCGGGCCTGCCCATCTCAAGCGACTCGCGGACGCAATCGCAGGTGATGACACCGCGCTGCATGCTGAGGTTCGTGACCTCGGCCGGATGTATCTGGGGCAGATTGAGGGGCTGAATACGCGTGTTGCAGAGCTTGACGCGAAGATGCGATGTGCCGCCAAGAAAGCCGACTTGGTGCGCCGAACACAAACCATGCCGGGCGTGGTTCCTGTCACGGCGCTTGCGATCGAGACATTTGCCCGTGACCTGGCCACCTTCCGGCGCGGGTGCGATTTTGCCGCCTGGCTTGGGCTTGTGCCGAAGCAGCACTCGACGGGCGGCAAAGCCCGGCTCGGGAAGACCTCGAAGATGCGACAGCGCGACTCCGGACACTCTTGGTCTCTGGCGCTATGGCTGTCCTCCAGGCTGTCGAGCGGTTTGACACACCGAATAATGGCTGGCTGAAACGCCTACTAACCCGCAAGCCGCGCATGGGTCGCCGCGATTGCGCTGGCCAACAAGATGGCGCGTGGCCTCTGGGCCATCATAATGAAACAAGAGGATTACCGGAATCCGGTGGCGGCGATGGCATAGCGAAGACGGCATGCCACGACGTCCCGGTAAGTTGGGAGTGTGAGGAGGTCACTGAAAAGTAAGGGCAAAGGATCGATCAGATCCGGGTCAGAGAAAGCAGCATTTGTGCAGGAGCCACCGAGCTCGGTTTGTTGATATGCCTCTGGTCCGCGCATCGCCATACCGGCCCGCGGTTACATCAGCGCCGCACACAGAGGCCTGATACATGACCGCACCCGATCACACGCTCGCGCCGTTCAAAAAATCACTTGCACCAATGGGGGCATGCATGCACAAATCCCGTGTCGGACTCATCTTATGAATCCAGCGTGGTAGCTGAGGTGCATGAGCAGACCGACAACCCCGACATACAAGACCATGAACTGGCCCGCTTATAACGAAGCGCTCAAGCGCCGTGGCTCGCTGACGATCTGGTTTGACCCCGAGATGAGCTGGGAGGCCGTGCCGACAGGCAGAAGAGTTACAGCGACGCCGCGACCCAGACCTGTCTTTCGATGAAGGTCCTGTTCGGCATGGCCTTGCGACAGGCGACCGGGTTCGTCGAGAGCCTGTTGCGGCTGATCGGTCTCGACTGGACGGTGCTCGACTTCAGCACCCTGTCCCGGCGCCAGAAGACCCTGGCCGTGAACATCCCGTATCGCGGCTCCAAAGGGCCGTTGCACTTGTTGGTGGACAGCACGGGGATCAAGCTTGAAGGTGAGTGGCATGCCCGCAAGCATGGCGGCCCCAAGCGACGGGTCTGGCGCAAGATCCACCTCGGGATCGACGAGCAAACGTTGGAAGTGCGCGCTGTTCAGATCACCGGGAGCCACATCGGTGACGCTCCAGTGTTACCCAACCTTCTTGAACAGATCCCGGCAGACCAGCAGTGTCACGGCTGACGGTGCGTATGACACACGAAAATGCCAGGACGCGATTGCGGACCGTGGCGTCCACGCCGTTATCCCACCAGGTAAGAACGCAAAGTCTTGGAAGACCATCACCGCCTAAGCCGCGTCGAGACGAAGATGCACTGTGTTAAGTTGCTGGGGCAGCGCCTTATGGCGCGGGACTTTGACCGTCAGGTCGCGAAAACCCTTTCTAAATTACGAGGCACCCTCCAGTCGCAAGGATCCTCTCTGACAAGCGCGCTAAAGAGCGCGGCCAACCGATCCTTGCCGATATTTTTGGCGTGGTGCATCAGGCCTCCCCGCCAGCGGGGAAATCCGTAGCCGTGAATCATTACTAGGTCGATGTCTTGCGGTTTTTCTGCGACGCCTTCGTCAAGGATATCGCAGGCTTCCGCCACCATTGCGAGCAAGAGCCTTTCTACGATTTCGTCAGCTGAGAACTCCCGGCGAGTGAAGTTCATTTCTTCTGAGACACGGAGTATTTCGCTAGCGACCAGCTCCGAAGGTGAGGGTTTGCCGTCCGGCCCATAGTCGTACCATCCGGCGCCCGATTTGCGTCCTAGGCGTTTGTGCTTTTCGACCAGCCGCTCGACCAAGGGCACGTGACCACAGCAGTTCCCTTCTGCAGCGGCCTTGCGACGGATATTCGCGTAGGCGATGTCCAGCCCCGACATGTCCTGTGCAGCATATGGACCCATCGCCATACCGAATCCGCGCATAGCCGCGTCGATCTCGTCGACAATAGCCCCCTTCACCAGAAGGCGATTAGCGGCGTGACGGTAGCTAGACAAAATTCGGTTTCCGATGAAGCCATCGCAAACACCAGACAGTACCGGGATTTTACCAAGCCTGCGCGCCAGCACAAATGCTGCACCTAATGTATCGTCTGACGTTCGGTCGCTCCTGACGACTTCCAGAAGCTTCATAATATGCGCAGGACTGAAGAAATGAATCCCTACAAAGCGTGCTGGGTGCTTCAACCCATCAGAAAGCCGATTTACATCGAGATAGGATGTGTTTGTGGCAATAATCGTCTCGGGCGGCAGAGCACCTTCGAGTTCGGTCAAGATCGCGCTCTTGACCGCAAAATCCTCGAAGGCCGCCTCGATTGCTAGATCGGTTGGTGGCAGAGCGTCATAGCCTGAGACCGTAACCAGCCGGTCCTCAACCGCCTTTCCCGCATCGGGGGACAGAATGCCGCGACTGATACCCTGATCAATCAGCTTTTGCAGGTTTTCTCTGGCCCACTCTGCGGACGAGGCACTGCGTTCGACGACAGTCACCGAGATCCCTGCGGTCGCTAGCGTGTACGCAATAGCTGCTCCCATATTGCCACCACCGACCACGATGGCGGTTTCAGCATCTCGGGAAGGTCGGGGGTAGGTGCGCCCCTTGTTGGTTGCGGTACGCTCGGTGAAGAAAACGTGCCTAAGGGCCCGCGCCTGATCCGAGGCACGAAGGTCCAAAAACGCAGCGCGCTCGCTGGCCAGTGCGTCGTGCAGCGGCGTCATCGCGCTGGCCGCGACCAGGTCCACCGCAACATGCGGGGCATTCTGGCCAGGCATACGCCGTGCTACATGCGCTCGGGCGACTTCCGCTGCGACGTGGTTTGGCTTTGGTGAAGGAAGATTGTCGGGTGCCTGTGCCGCCTCAAGTACATCGTCATCGAGAGCTATGGCCGCGCCAAGCGGGTCATCGGCTAGCAGCTGGATCAGTCCCATTTTCAGTGCCTGCTCGGCGGAAACAGCCTTCCCGGTGACAATCATGTCAAGCGCAGCTTCAATACCGATAAGTCGCGGCAGTCTTTGGGTTCCCCCTGCGCCAGGCACGATCCCCAAGTTTACCTCTGGCAAGCCCAGTTTGGCAGAAGTTGAGGCGATGCGATAGCAGCAAGCCAGAGCAATCTCTAGTCCCCCACCAAGCGCAGCCCCGTTGATGGCTGCGATAGTCGGAATCGGAAGGTGCGCAAGTTGCAACAGCACGTCATTTAGTTGTGGATCAACAGGCAACTGTCCGAATTCCTTCGCATCCGCGCCCGCGACGAACGTCGTTCCTGCACCGGTGATAATCAGCCTGGTAGCGCCAGTTTCGAGGACTTGGGAGATACAGTGTTGTATTCCAGCCCGAACCTCCGCGTTGATTAGGTTAAGCGGCGAATTGTCTATGGTCAGAATTGCTGCGCCATTTGAGAAGCTTAATTCAATAGGCATGGGCATCCTCACAGCACTGGCGCTCGATTGCGCGAGATAAATTTGGTATTGAGATAGCCTTCGAAGGTTTCTGTCCCGCCTTCAGTCCCATAGCCGCTGTCTCTTACGCCGCCAAACGGAGTCTCGGGCAGAGCCAGGCCGAACTGGTTGATGCTTACCATACCTGCCTGCAAACCCGCAGCTGCTTTATCTGCACGCTCCAACGAATTGGTAAAGACATAGGACGCCAGCCCGAAGGGTAGCCCGTTGGCCCGCGACAGTCCGTCCTCTATTTCACGAAAAGACGAGACGACAGCAATCGGGCCGAAGGGTTCTTCGCGCATCAAGTCGATGTCGTCGTTGGGCGTATCGACGACTGTCGGGGCATAGAAGCTACCATGATTCCCAACCCTTTTGCCTCCCGTCAACACCCGTGCGCCGTTTTCGCGGGCATCCTCGACGAGCTTTTCCATCGCATTCACGCGTCCGCGATGACACAATGGTCCCATCTGCGTGCCTTCGGCTAAACCAGCGCCCACCTTTACGCTCTCAAATGCTGAAACTAGTTCGGACAGAAATCGATCGTAGATGCCTTGTTGTACGTAAAACCGGGTTGGGGCGATGCACACCTGGCCTGCATTGCGCAGCTTGTTGACCGCCAAGGCGCGCGCCGCGGCCGTGGCATCGGTGTCGTCGAACACCAATACGGGCGCGTGACCGCCGAGTTCCATCGTCGCCCGCTTCATATGGCGGCCAGCCAATTCTGCCAGATGCTTGCCCACCTCGACCGAACCGGTGAAGGTGATCTTGCGCACCTCGGGGCGCGCAATAAGAGTTTCCGAAATGAAGGCCGCATTACCCCAGACAAGGTTCAGACAGCCTTCGGGCAAGCCTGCATCCAGCAGATAGCGCGCAATTGCCATGCAGCCCGCCGGAGCCTCTGCCGGGCCTTTCAAGATCATCGTGCAACCTGACGCAAGCGCCGCCGCGACCTTGCGTACCGCTTGGCTCAGCGGAAAATTCCAAGGCGTGATTGCAAGGCAGACGCCTATCGGTTCGCGCACGACAAGCTGCTGTACCCCTGGGCTGCGCGATGGAATGATGCGCCCATAAATGCGCCGACATTCCTCGGCGTGCCAGTCGACGTGGTCAGCTGAGGCGCGGACCTCAGCCAAGGCCTCAGCCTGAGGCTTGCCTTCATCGAGAGTGATCCAGCCAGCGATCAGTCTGTCATTTTGGCGCAGCAGGTCGGCAAACCGTCGCAAAATTGCACTTCGTTCCATGGGAGAGCTGTTTTTCCATTGGCGAAAAGCTGATTCGGCGGAGTGAACCGCATGGTCCAGATCTGCGGCGCTAGCCTGCGGAATCTGTCCGATAGTTTGCCCGTTTGCAGGGTTTATGACTGCGCGATCCTCCGGCGTGGGAGAAGCGATCCAGTCCTGTCCGATGAGGTGCTGGATGGTCGGATAATTCATTTCTTTCATGGCGTTATGACCTCGCTTAGTTGTGTCATCCGCAGGATCCGGCACGAAGGGGACCAGATGGACGACCTTAGTTTTCCGCATAGCGGTAAAGTTTACCGCAGTATTGACGCGGACGTTATCGATCGTTTAGATGTGTTTCAAGACGCATAATTCTTCCCGAGGAGGGATGTCGTGAGACCAAGGAAAGACCGCACCAAGGACGCCGAGAGACAGGACCGCGATTTTGTCACGGCGTTGGCGCGCGGCTTGGAGCTGTTGCGGGCCTTTCGGCGGGAAGGGGAAGCTCTGGGGAACGGTGAGTTGGCCGAGCGCACTGGCCTGAGCAGATCGACGGTCTCAAGGCTGGCCTATACACTGAACAAGCTGGAATACCTCAGCTACGATCCGGATACAGCACGCTATCGACTGGCCCCTCCAGTGCTTTCGCTGGGTTTCTCCTGCCTTGCAGGGATTCCGCTGCGGCAACTCGCAAAGCCCTTTATGCAGGAATTAGCAGATTACACAGGTATGCCGGTGGCCATGGCCAGTCGTGACCGACTATCGATGGTCTATCTAGAGCGGTGCAAGGGCACCAACGCCGTCACGCTGGCGATTGAGGTTGGTGCCCATATTAAACTGGCCACTACCGCGGTTGGTCGCGCCTGCATAGCGGCACACGGCCCGGATGAGCAGGCCAGAATTCTGGCCCTTGTGGAGGAACATGAGGGTGACAACTGGCCGAATGTGCAGCCCGGAATCGAAGCAGCTATCGAAGACTACCAACAGTACGGTTATTGCACGTCCTTCACGGAGTGGAAGCGTGATGTGAACGCAGTAGCAGTGCCCTTCGTGCCGACGGACGGCTCACCCATCATTGCCTTCAACTGCGGCGGTCCTTCGCAAACCCTTACGCGCGATTGGATCGAAAGCGACGTCGCGCACCGCCTTGTCGATCTTGTCCGCCGCGTTGCGGCGGTCGCACCCTGAACAATAGAGAGCATAATGGCCCTTGATACAGATACCCTTTCCCAGTTTCTCGACGCGCTCGACCGCTTCGTGAAAGAGCGACTAATCCCTTACGAGGATCGCGTCGCCGATGAAGATGTGATTCCGCCTATGCTGGTCGATGAAATCCGCACGATGGGCCTTTTCGGCATGTCGATCCCGGAGGATTTCGGCGGGCTTGGCTTGTCGATGATAGAGGAAGTGCAAGCCGCTTTCGTTCTTGGCCAGGCTTCGCCTGCGTTCCGGTCGCTAGTTGGCACAAACAACGGGATCGGCTCGCAGGGAATCATCATCGATGGAACCGACGAGCAGAAGGCGAAGTATCTACCAGCTCTCGCCTCCGGAGATATGATCGCATCCTTCGCCCTAACCGAGCCAGATGCTGGTTCGGATGCTGGCGGTCTGCGCACCACTGCGCGGCGTGATGGAAACGATTTCCTACTGAACGGCACGAAGCGCTACATTACCAATGCGCCGCGTGCCGATCTATTCACGGTTTTTGCCCGGACCAGTCCAGAGGTGAAAGGTTCTGCCGGCGTAAGCGCTTTTCTCGTCGAGGCAGGGACGCCGGGCATAACGCTTGGCCAGCCTGACAGGAAGATGGGGCAGAAGGGTTCGCACACATGCGACGTCATCCTTGACAATGTCCGCGTGCCTGCCTCGAACATCATCGGCGGGCCGGACCGTCTGAACAAGGGCTTCAAAACGGCAATGAAAGTCCTTGATCGGGGCCGACTGCATATTTCTGCCGTCTGTGTGGGCGCCGCCGAACGGCTGATCCGTGACAGCCTATCCTATGCGATGGAACGCAAACAATTCGGTGAACCCATCGCTGAAAAGCAACTGATCCAAGCCATGCTGGCTGACAGTCGCGCCGAGGCCTTCGCAGCGCGTTGCATGATCGAAGAAACAGCACGCCGCAAGGACGCTGGTCAGAACGTGTCGACTGATGCTGCCTGCTGCAAGATGTTTGCCAGTGAGATGGTAGGTCGAGTGGCCGATCGCGCAGTGCAAATCCACGGCGGTGCAGGATACATGGCCGAATATGCGGTCGAGCGCTTCTATCGCGATGTGCGTCTCTTCCGCATCTACGAGGGGACAACCCAGATTCAGCAAATACTGATCGCGCGGAATATGATCCGCACTGCAGCAGCTTAACAGGAGCGAAGACAAACTATGGACTTCAATTTCCTTTCCACCCCGAGGATCGTCTGCGAGAGCGGTGGGCTTGGCCGGATCGGCAGCCTGATGCAAGATTTGTCTTGCACCCGTGCGCTGGTCGTGACGGACCCGGGCATATTGGCCTGTGGTTTTGCGGACGAGGCAGCCGCCGCACTTAGGGCTGCTGGCATCGAGGTTGAGATTTTTCATAAAGTCGAAGCGGACCCCCCGATCGCTGTCGTCGAGGCCGCGGTAGAGGTCGCGCGGGCCTTTGGTGCTGACGGAATCATCGGACTTGGCGGCGGCAGTTCACTGGACACGGCCAAGGTCATCGCAGCGGCGGTAGCCAACGATCAACCGATTACGGACATGATCGGGATCAATCAGGTCACCGATAAACGCTTGCCACTGATCCAGGTGCCAACCACGGCAGGGACCGGATCAGAGGTAACATGGGTGTCCGTGCTGACTTCGGAAAGCCACGAAAAAAAAGCGGTATATGCACCGCAGCTTCTGCCTGACGTTGCCTTGCTAGATGCAAAGCTAACATTGGGAATGCCTCGTCACATCACAGCGGCCACGGCGTTAGACGCAATGGTTCACGCCATTGAGGCAGTAACCAGTCGCACCAGAAAGAATCCCATTTCCGATGGAATGGCGGACAAAGCGCTGGTGCTTCTCGGTCAGAACTTACCAATCGTCATGGAAACGCCTTCGGACCTGTCAGCGCGAGAGGCCATGCTGTTGGGGGCGACACTGGCTGGGATGGCCTTCATTAATGCCAGCGTGGGGGCGATTCATGCCTTGTCATACCCACTGGGAACAGGTTTCAAAGTTCCTCACGGGCACGCAAACGCTCTGGTCGCAGGACCAGTGATGAGGTTCAACATGCCCGTTGCAGAAGCTGAATATGCTCGTCTATCGCGGTTACTACTGCCCTCGCGGCCTTTCAACTCTGATGCGGCTGCGGCCTATGGCCTGATCGACGAGATGGAACGGATGCTAGTCGAAAGCGGACTTGAGTCTCGACTTTCTGGTGTCGGAGTGACCGAGGCAGCCATTCCCGGAATGGCTAATGAGGTCGTGACCGGTATCACGCGATTGCTGGAGACCAACCCGCGCGACATGACAGCCGAAGATGTGTCGCGCCTCTATCAGGAGGCGCTTTGATGGCTGGCTCATTGGACGGGATCAAGGTGGTCGACCTCAGCCGCGTGCTGGGCGGGCCTTACTGCACCCAAATGCTTGCGGATCATGGCGCTGAGGTCATCAAGGTGGAGCCGCCTCTGGGCGACGAGACCCGCAGTTGGGGCCCGCCTTTCAATGATGAACTCAGCGCCTATTTCTCTGGCGCCAACCGCAACAAGCGGTCCATCGCTATCGATCTGCAGCAACCGGAAGGGCGCGACCTGATTTTGCGGTTTCTTCAGGATGCGGATGTTTTAGTTCACAATTTTAAGTCTGGTACTCTTGAAAAATGGGGGCTTGGTTATGATGATGTTCTCAGGGCACGTTTTCCTAGACTGGTACTCTGCCACGTGACTGGATTTGGTTCCGATGGCCCACTTGGCGGTTTTCCCGGCTATGACGCCGTGGTACAAGCTATGACGGGCCTCATGAGCATCAACGGCAATCCCTCCGAAGGCCCGACACGCATGGGTACGCCCATCGTGGACATCGGCACCGGTCTGATCGCCTGTAACGCTATTCTCGCCGCACTTTTGGAACGGGGCCGGTCCGGATTGGGCCAAGCCATCGAAGTGCCGCTATATGATTGCGCGATCAGCATGATGCATCCCCAAGCGGCTAATTCCCTCATGTCCGGACAGATACCAATGGCGACCGGCAATGGGCATCCAAATATCGTACCATACGACATGTTCGAAACAAGTAATGGCAAACTCTATCTGGCTATCGGTAACAATGGTCAGTTCGCAAAACTCTGTGACGTGCTTGGCCTACCTGAGGTGCCCTGCGATCCACGATTTGCCGACAATGCCGCGCGTCTTGCGCATCGGTCAGAGATGACAGAGGTCTTGTCAGAGTGCCTGGTGCAACATGACGCCTTCAAACTTGAGCCGGTGCTTTTGAAAGCTGGGATTCCCGCCGGAGTCGTTCGGAATGTGAATGAAGCGTTGGAGCATCCACACACCCGACATCGCGGCATGGTGGTATCAGTTGGCACCTACCGCGGCACCGGCGTGCCAGCACGCTTGTCGCGTACCCCCGGAGCGGTTCGCGCGGCACCGCCTCGCTTCGGGCAGCATAGTAGGGAGTTGCTTAGCGAGGCTGGACTGACAGAAGCTGAAATCGATAGATTGACTCAAGCGAATATCGTTCGAGAAGAACCGCGGATGCGCGAGACGACCTAAGCCGAAATTTCAGCTCAAGCGGACGATCGTGAAAAAGTTCAGGGAGGCCAAGATGGAAAGACTGCTCATATCACCGGACCGGATACCCGAATGGATTCCCGGCACGACTACGTTGGACAGTTCCGGGTGCAACTGGAACGGCATTACCCTGAAGGGCTATCGTTATGAGCGACAAGACGCGGCAATTCCCCCCATGCGCGACTATATGATTGTTGCATATGATGGCGCGCCAACCACTATGCGCCGCACGAGTGGCGGCCCATGGCAAAGCGCGCGCGTAGAGAAAGGTAGGATTTCCTTGCTCACGCGTGCAGAGGAATCCACTTGGAGTTGGTCCGAGCCTATCACGGTTAGACACGTCTATCTCAGTCACAGTGAACTCGAAAACGCGGCCCTTTCGGTCTTTGATCGTGACCCGAAGTCCATTGAGATCAATGATTGGCTATCTGCGAAGGACCCCTGTATCCTGAACTGCATCCAATTGCTAGAGAATGAGCTAAAGAACGGTGGAATCGGCCAGAGATTGATCATCGACGCCCTGCGCAGCCAGATCGCCGTTCACCTTCTGCGTCAGTACGCCAAGGTCTCTTTGACCAGCGACGCAAACTCGAACTTCAGCCCTGCTCAAAGGCAGAGAATCATCGATCTCGTTGAAAGCTGCTTAGGTGAAAACCTCAGTCTGGAAGACATGGCCGCATCTATCGGTTTCAGCCAGTTTCACTTTTCGCGTCAGTTCAAGGCGGAGTTTGGGTTGGCACCGTATGCATATGTTTTGCGCAAGCGAATATCGAAGGCCCAGGAGATGCTGAGAAAGGGTAATGCCCCCCTGAAAGTGGTCGCGCTTGACTGCGGTTTTGCAGATCAGAGTCATTTTAGTCGAACTTTTCGAAAAATGACAGGCGCGACCCCCGCCGAGTTCCGGCGCATGGCATAATGACCGGAAAACTATTCCTTCCTATCGCTGTCACGCACCAGAGACAAAGAAATGTTGAGCCCGTAACGCTGCAATGAATGTACCAGAAACAGAATTTAAACCACGATTTGCCTTCGAACGCAGGATTTTCTTTGGCGACTGTGACCAGCTGGGAATCGCCTTTACTGGCCGGATCACGAATTTCGCGCTGGAAGCGATCGAGACTTTCTGGGACGATTTGCTTTCAGGCCGGGGCTGGCTTTTTCTACTCACGGAAAGAAACACGGCCATGCCTTTTGTCTCTATGGACCTACAATTCCATGCGCCGGTGAAAGCAGGCGCGAACCTAGCATGCGAGGTCTATGTGGTCCATGTCGGGGAAAGTTCAGTTGGTCTAAAAGTTGTCGGCCGTCAGCATGACTTGATTTGCTTCGAATGCGAAACGAAGTCAGTTTTCCGAGATGCTTCAACATTTGGAAAAGTCAAAATTGAAAGCTCAATTCGGCAGATTTTGCTCGCGGAAGTGGGTTCGGAAAATCAAACAGTGAGCTAGCAACCTTTGAGGTTGCCGCCTGTAATCAAAGAGGTTTTTCGCCCCGTTTGCGTGTGACCGAGTGCAAATTTCTATCTGGCCTTCAAGAATGGCATTTTGAAAAGCCGCGGCCAGAGACGAAGGTCAGCGGATGAGGTCTGAAGTGGTCCCAGGAAACCGGACAGTCAGCTAAGGTGTTTCCCGAACCTTTGAAGGGATACGAACATGGCAAAGC
>NZ_JASHJL010000031.1 GCF_030733205.1 Mameliella sp. MMSF_3455 | reverse complement strand
GCCGCTCGCCCCGATCCACCTGACACATGATGGTCTACGATGGACATGGCGACCCGGCACCTTGGACTGATCACGGCTTATCCAGGCCTGCGATGCTTGCCCTTACGTCAGCTTTGCGCGGATCACCCTCAGGCATCAGCGCATCCGCGCGAAGATAAGCCTCCCGCGCCTTGTCCATCTCATGCAGCACGCCAAAGGCATTCGCCAGCCGCAGCCATCCGTCCACGTCGTCCGGTTCATCCTGAAGCCGGGTCGCGAGGCGATCCACCATGGACCGGATGAAAGCCGCCCTGTCGCCTTCGCTCATCTCCTGCGCGGCGGCGATATCGGCGGCACTGGGGCCGGGGGCGACCGGCGCACGCGACGCGATGGGCGCCCGGCCGAGCGTCTCCCCATACGCATTGGCCTGCGCGATATAGGTGTCCATCCAGCGCTGATACCCCGGCGTCTCGGCCAGTCGCGCGGTCAGGCGGTCATGGGCCGCCGCGACCTCCCCCGCCTGTGCGTCCGCAATCGCAAGGTAGAACACCGCCGCCGGGTTCGAGACGTCCAGCGTCAACGACCTGTCCAAAGCCGTCACCGCGTCCGGCGTGACGGTGCCGTCATTGGCCCGGATCATTGCCTCGGCCAGCATCGACCAAGTTGCCGACTCCGCGTCGTCGCGGCCAGAGGCCCTCCGGAAGGCCGTGACGGCCTCGTCGAACCGGCCCATGCGTACATAGGTCTGTCCCAGCATCATCCACCCCTTGGTCGGGCCGCCGTCGGGGTCGGCCATCAGCTTTTCGCGCAATTGTCCGGCCACCTCGGCAATCCGGCGCGTGTCAGCGCGCTCGTCAGCTCGGTCGGCAAAGGCCACCGCCGGCACATCGGGCGCACCGGCAACCGCGTAATAGCCAAAAGCCATAACAGGGACAAAGACTGCCGCAAGGAACAGCGCTCCGCGCCCACCCGACGTCGCTACGGACTGTTGGTCTGCGCGCCGCAGAACTTGCGCCATGCGGCGGCGGATTTCCTGTTTCGCAGCGTCGGCCTCGGGTGCAGAGACCAGACCGCGCGCGATGTCGCGGTCGACCTCTTCAAGCTGGTCGACAAGAACCGCTGGAACTGCGTCGGCGCGCTGGATCAGTGACGCTCCTGCCCGCCGAATTGGAAGCAGCGCGATGGTCAAACCCCCAAGCGCCATGGCGGCGAAAATACCCCAGATCATTCCGATCCCTCCTGTCCATATCGATCCATGGCCGCAGCAATGCGCGCCTCGTCTTCCGGATCGAGCGGCGCGTCTGCGCGCACGCGTCGGGCCCGGCCAATACTGAGCCCTCCGGCCAGCAGCGCCGCAGCGACCAGGACCAACGGCGCAAGCCACAGGACCGCGGTCCGGCGCGTGAACGGTGGTTTGAACAAGACGAAATCGCCAAAGCGCGCGTGGACGTAGTCGACCACCTCCACGTTGCTGTCGCCCGCGGTCAGCCGTTCTCGCACGAGCAGCCGCAAATCCCGCGCCACCCCGGCATTCGAACTGTCGATGTCCTGGTTCTGGCAGACCACGCAGCGCAGCTGCTTGGAGATCTCGCGGGCGCGCGCCTCAAGCGCCGGATCGGCCAGGATTTCGTCTGGTTCTACGGCCTGTGCGAGTATGGGCAACAGCACCAGAAGCGCCGCGATGACCACCGCCCTCATGACAGGCCGCCTTGTGCCTGCTGCAGGGCGAGCGTGAATTTAGCCACTGCGTCCTCGCCCACGATCGGCCCGACATAGCGATACAGCACCGTCCCGTCGCCGCCGACGATGAAGGTTTCCGGAACGCCGGAAATGCCCCATTCGATACCCGCCCGCCCATCAAGGTCAGAGCCGATGGCGCTGTAGGGGTTGCCCAACTCGGCCAGCCAGCGCACGGCGTCCTTGGGCTTGTCCTTGTAGTTGATGCCCATCAGGCGCACCCCGTCCCGTTCGACAAATCGCGACAAGACTGCGTGTTCGGCCTTACACGGCACGCACCACGAGGCGAAGACATTGACCACGACGGGACCGGGATTGCCCAACAGGTCCGCCGTGGCAAGGCCCGGCACGTCGAGCCCCGGCACCGGGTCCAGCGCAAAGTCCGGCACCGGATGCGTGATCAGAACCGAAGGGATGTTGTTGGGATCACGTTCCGGGTCCAGCCCCCAAAGGAAAAAGGCCCCAAGTATGGCGGCTAGCACCAGCGGCAGCCCGGCAATCAAGCGTTTCATGGTCTTTCCTACTCGGCAGGCTGGGGATGCGGACGCCGCGCCCGGCGCGGCGCTCCCACGCGCAGGCGGCGGTCCGAAAGCGACAGTGCACCGCCCAGCACCAGCATGCCCGCACCGATCCACAGAAAATTCACCAACGGTTCATAAAGAATGCGCAAAGTCCACGCGCCGCCCTCGGCTGCCGCGTCCGAGGCCGGTTCGGTGATCGAGGCGTATAGATCGCCTGCGAGGGTTGACCGGATCGCGGATTCCGTGGTCGTCGACCGGGCCACAGGATAGCTGCGCCGTTCGGGTAACAGCGTCGTCACGTAGCTGCCATTGCGCCAGACTTTCAGCCGACCCTGATCGGCAAAGTAATTCGGCCCGCGCCGCTGTTCGACACCCTCGAACAACACCTCGAACCCGGCGATCTCGACGCGGTCCCCCGGCCGGACAAAGGCGATTTCTTCGCTCTTCCAGGCGCTTGACCCGACCATTCCCAGTATGATCACCGCAAGCCCGGCATGGGCCAGCGTCATGCCATGCGCGGCCCGTGGCACTGCGCGCGCGCGACGAGCCGACTCGGTCAGCGGGGCGACGAACAGCTTGATCCGCAAGGCCCATTCCCGAAGAGTCGCCAGTAGCAGCCATAGCGCTGCCGCAACTGCCACATAGGCCAGAACAGGTGCACCGGTCTGCACATACCACAGCACCAAGGCCGCAGCCACGCACAGCAGCGCCACGAAACGCACCCGTTGCAGCACTCCGGCGATGTCCGCGCGCTTCCATGACAGGAATGGCCCGACCCCCATGAACAGCACGAGCACCAACATCATCGGCACGAAGGCCGCGTTGAAGAACGGTGGACCTACCGAGATCTTGTCGCCGGTCAGCGCCTCGAGCAGCAACGGATAGAGCGTTCCGAACAGCACCGTCCCGGTCGCCGCCGCGAGGATCAGGTTGTTGAGCAGCAGACCCGCCTCGCGGCTGACAGGCCTGAATAGGCCGCCGCCCTCCATTTCTGGGGCACGCCACGCATACAGCGCCAGCGACCCGCCGATGGACAGGCCCAGAAGCCCAAGGATGTACAGCCCGCGTTCCGGATCGACGGCAAAGGCATGGACCGAGGTCAGCAGACCCGACCGCACGATGAACGTGCCCAGCAGCGACAGCGAAAAAGTCAGGATCGCCAGCAGGATCGTCCAGCTTTTGAAGGCGTCGCGCTTTTCCGTGACGATGGCGGAATGCAGCAGCGCCGTGCCCATCAGCCACGGCATGAAGCTAACATTCTCGACCGGGTCCCAGAACCACCAGCCGCCCCAGCCCAGCTCGTAATAGGCCCACCACGATCCCAGTGCGATCCCGGCCGTCAGGCTGATCCACGCGGCCAGCGTCCACGGCCGCACCCAGCGCGCCCACGCGGCGTCGACACGCCCTTCAAGCAGGGCAGCCACCGCAAAGGAGAACACAATGGAAAAGCCGACATAGCCGAAATACAGCAGCGGCGGATGCATGGCGAGACCGATATCCTGCAACAGCGGGTTCAGGTCGTTGCCATTGGCGGGTGGCGGAAAGACCCGCTCGAACGGGTTCGAGGTGAACAGCAGGAAGCTCAGAAAACCCACGCTGATCCAGGCCTGAATCGACAAGACGCGCGCCTTCGTCTCGGCGGGGATGTTCGATCCAAACAGCGCCACGCTTGCGCCAAAGACCGCAAGGATCAGCACCCACAGCAGCAGCGAGCCCTCATGAGAACCCCATGTGCCGGCGATCTTGAACAAGATCGGTTTCAGGGAATGCGAATTCTCAACTACGTTCAGCACGGTAAAGTCGCTGACCACGAAGGAGCGCATCAACGCTGCAAAGGCCAGGCCGACAAAAACCACCTGCCCCATAGCCGAGGACTGCGCGGATTGCATCCACACCAGGTTGCCCCGCGATGCGCCCAGCATTGGCAGCACGCCCTGAACGACGGCAAGAGCCAGCGCCAATGCCAGTGAAAAATGTCCGATTTCCGGGATCATGCTCGGCCCTCCTCGGGGGTGTCGCGGTTATTTGTCCAGCGCAGCCTTGCGTTGCTGGAATTCTTCTTCGTCGATCTCGCCACGCGCATAGCGTAGGCGCAGTTCCTCGAGCGCATCCGGCACGGCTGTCCCGGTGTCGCCGCGGCCCGACAACCGCATCACGGCCAGAGCGACAGCCGCAATCACCAACCCCCAGAACAGCAGCATCCCGAACCCACCAAAGCCAAACCCGTAGCCCCCCATGCCGGTGCCTTTCATCATGCCGTCACCGGCATCGGCCACCGCATGTCCGGCTGCGGCCATCGCCACGCCCAGTGCAATCAGGATCTGTCTCATGGCGTTTCCCTTTCGGTGTTTGCCGCAAGTCCGCTCGGCAGCCGCACCCGCGCCCGCAGCCCACCTTCGGGCCGGTTCGACAGCGTGACATCGCCGCCATGCGACTGGATGATCGTTCGGGCGATCGACAGCCCCAACCCGTGCCCACCAGTTTCCAGAGAGCGCGACTCATCCAGCCGCACGAACGGGTCAAAGACCTTGTCAAGTTGGTCTGCGGGGATACCCGGTCCGTCGTCGTCGAGGGTCAGCACGACTTCGCCGCCGGTCTTTTGCCAGTCGATCCGCGCCGCCTGGCCGTAACGCAGGGCGTTCTCGATCAGGTTGCGTAGCGCGCGACGCATGGCATTGGGGCGCAGGTGCAGTTCTGTGTCGTCGGGTCCCTTCAGGGCGACCTCAGCGGGCAAGGTTTGGCACAGCCCGCCCAGGTAGTCGCGCAGGTTGACGCGTTCGGGCGGCTCCGACCCGGTCAATCCACGCGCGAATGTCAGGGTCGCCTCGACCATGCCCTGCATTTCCTTAACTGAGGTGATGATGCTGTCGCGCGTTTCGTCGTCATCGACCATTTCGGCGCGCACCCGCATCGCCGTCAAGGGCGAGCGCAGGTCATGCCCCAGCGCCGCCAGCATCCGTGTCCGGTCATTGACGAAGCGTGTCAGGCGTTCCTGCATCCGGTTGAAGGACACCGTCAGGTCGCGGACTTCCGTCGGGCCGGCGACTGGCAGTTCGGGCACGTCCTCGCCCCGCCCCAGCCGGTCCGCAGCCCGCGCCAGCCGCCGCAGCGGTCCGGTCAGCCGCGCCATGACGAACCAGACTACTACGATCAGCAGCACAGAGGCTGACAGGGCAAAGGCCAGCATGGATTCCAGCGGCCATTGGATCGGCGGGCGTTCGAACCGCGTCCCAACGTTCAGCCAGCGCCCCCCGGAAATGGCGATGGACAGGTTCATCTCGATGGCCGTAAGCTCGCCCCGCATCATCGCCATGTGCATCTCTGTCATCTCGCGCGACAGATTGGCGAGAGGCATCAGTTGCCCCTCGATCTGGTGCAGCTCGACACGGATGTCGCGACTGTAGCTGTCATCCAGCAGGGCGCGGATGCGGCTTTCGACCAGCCCGCCATCGGAATGGTCGGTGTGCTGGACCAAGGCTGTCTCAGACAGGTCGAACCGCACAAGGGGCGAATTGGCCGCCCGCAGGATCGAGGCGTGCAGATCGGGCGGCGCCTCTTCGATCAGGCGCGCCACATTGGCGGCGCGGCCCGCCGCCTCGAAGCCAAGCGCCGCGCGGATCGCGAGGCGGCGCTCGTCTGCGAACAGCAGCAAGCTGATAATCTGCGCCACGGTCAACGCCGCCACGATCAGCAGGACCAACTGCCAGCGCAGGGTCATCGCCGCTCGCAGGCTCATGCCCCGGCCTCGACATCGCAGGCAAGGCTGTAGCCGCCATTGCGCACAGTCTTGATGATGCGGGGGCGCAGCACGTCGGGTTCGATCTTGCGGCGCAGGCGGCTGATCTGGTTGTCGATGGTGCGGTCCAGCGGTCCGGCCATACGGCCCGCCGTCAGGTCCAGCAACTGATCGCGGCTCAACACCATGCGCGGACGTTCCAGAAAGACCGACAGCAGCTTGAATTCGGCACTGGTCAGCGGCGTTTCCGCGCCTGCGTCTTCGCGCAGCACCTGCCTGTCGGTGTCCAGCAGCCAGTGGGCAAAGCGCACCGTCTGACCCGCCAGTCGCCCGGCCATGGGGGCATCGCGAGAGGTCCGTCGCAGGACCGACTTGATCCGCGCAAGCAATTCGCGGGGGTTGAACGGCTTGGCCAGATAGTCGTCCGCCCCCAGTTCCAGCCCGACGATCCGGTCGGTTTCCTCGCCCAGTGCGGTCAGCAGGATGATCGGTAGATTTCCCTGCGGCGACAGGCGGCGACAGACGGACAACCCGTCCTCGCCCGGCATCATGACATCCAGCACCATCAGGTCGAACTGGCCGACCGCAAGGCACGCATCCATTTCGGCCGCATCCTTGGCCGCCGTGGCGCGCAGCCCGTTCTTTTGCAGGAACCGCGTGACGCTTTCGCGGATCTGGGCGTGATCGTCGACCACGAGGATATGCGGTTGCTGTCCCATGTGCCCCCTTCTAACGGACCGGGCGCGAGAACTTCACCGGTCGATTTGTAGCGGTTTGTATCACGCCCCGGCTTTGCGACAGATCGTTACAAAACCAGGGCTGCATGTCGCCCCGAAACGGCGTTTGACTAAGATCGGAAACGCCATACTCAACTGAAAGGAGCACAAGATGCCCCGACTGAAAAAAGCCGCCTCTGTTCTTGCCGTTCTGGCACTGACCGCAGCGCCCGCCTTCGCGGACGCAGACCACCACACCGGAAACGGCGCCGGCCCGATGGGCAGAGACATGGCCAGCCCCCAAATGAATGGGGACATGCACAAGAACATGATGCAGATGATGATGCGGATGCACGCGGGCGGCGATTTGCCGATGATGGGCATGGGGGCCTCCGCTATGGGCATGATGGACCGCGACATGATGCAGATGATGCGTCCCATGATGGGCCCGTCGGGTGACGGCATGGGGGACATGATGCGGCAAAGCATGATGTCCCATGACGGCGACGGGGATGGCAGCCTGAGCCTGGAGGAATTCGCTGACTGGCACGCACAAATGATGCGCGAGACGATGGTTGACCGGTTCCAGCATCTTGATGCCGACGGCGACGGCAAGATCACCGGCCCCGAAATGCAGGGTATTGCTGGGCGGATTGGCCCCAAGTCAGGCATGATGGATCCAACGCAGGAATAAGCCAGTTACACAGGCATGGCCCCCGCTACCGGGCCATGCCGCACTGAAAGGAGACTTGCCATGAGTTATACCCATGACCGCCTGCTGAGCGGAGTGTCGATCGACGACGCTGACATGCGGGTGCGCGCCGCCCTGTCCGAGGCCGGGTTCGGCGTGCTGACCGAAATCGACGTCAAAGCGACGATGAAGACGAAGATCGACGTCGAGATGGACGGCTACCGCATCCTTGGCGCCTGCAATCCCAAGATGGCCTATGAGGCCCTCGGGCTGGAACCACGCGTCGGCGCGATGCTGCCCTGCAACGTCATCCTGCGCGAGGTCGAGGGCGGCACCGAGGTCAGCGCCATTGATCCCGTCGCTTCGATGGCGGCGATCGACAACGACCAATTGCACGCCACCGCTGGTCAGGTGCGCGATATGCTGGTGAGGGCCGTCAATGCGGCCTGATTGCTCACGACGGTTCTTGCTGACCGGGCTGGCGGCCTTGGGCGGGGGGCTGTTGACACTGCCCGCCCGCGCGCAGGGCACGGGCGTATGGTCCGCCGATCAGGCCTATGACGCGCTGCTGAATGATGCCTCGCGGGTGATCGATATCCGCTCTCGCGAGGAATGGCAGGAAACCGGGATCGGCGCCGGGGTCTGGCCGATCAGCATGCACGAAGCCCGTTTTGCCGACCGCCTCTTTGCAGCCCGCGCCTTGGCGGAAGAGCGCACGGTCGGGCTGATTTGCGCCACCGGCGGGCGGTCGCGGTCGGTGCTGGGTGCGTTGATGCGGGCGGGCTACTCCGGCTATGTCGACATCTCCGAAGGGATGCTCGGCTCCGGTGTGGGGCCGGGCTGGATCGCTGCCGGGTTGCCGGTCGTGCCGCTGGACGCGGCGCTTGCATCCTTGCCAGAGGCGCTAGTCTGACATGTCTGTGCGGGGCGCGGATCAGCCCAAGGCGGCGCTCCGCCCCTGGGCGTGGATCGCGGCGGCGCTGCTGGGCGCGCTGGCCCTGTACTGGCTTCTGGGTGGCCAAATGCCGACAATCGAGCGGGCGCAGATCGAAACCTGGGTCGATGCCGCTGGCCCGTGGGGGCCTGTTGCCGTTGTCGGGCTGATGACCGCCGCCGTTGTCGCGAGCCCGATCCCCAGCGCCCCCATCGCGCTGGCTGCGGGCGCGGCTTATGGGCACTATGCCGGGGCGGCCTATGTCGCTATCGGGTCCGAGATTGGAGCGGTCATCGCCTTTGCCCTCGCTCGGACCCTCGGGCGTGGCACGGTCGAACGTCTACTGGGTCGCAACGCAGATCGCGGGCTGTTCGGCTCTCAGAACGCGCTGACGCTGACGGTTTTCGTCAGCCGCCTCCTGCCTTTCGTGTCGTTCGACGCGATGAGCTATGCCGCCGGGCTGAGCCGCCTGCACGCCTGGCGCTTTGCGCTGGCGACGATGGCTGGCATCCTGCCTGCCAGCTTCGTTCTGGCGCATGTGGGCAGCATCGCCATGCAGGGCGATTTCGGGTCGGCGGAATGGCTGGCCCTCGGCCTCGGGCTGGTCACGGCAGTGCCGCTGATGGTGCTGGCCTTACGCGCTCGGCCCGTCGACAAGAGGAACATGGAATGAGTTCGGATTTTCGCAAGAACAGCCTGACCCTGCTAGATGCCATCGCCATGGGCACCGGCGTGATGATCGGCGCCGGGATCCTCGCGCTGACCGGTCAGATCGCAGCTTTGGCGGGGCCGTTTTTTCCCTTTGCCTTCATCGCCGGGGCCGTCGTCACCGCCTTCAGCGCCTACACCTATGTCAAGATGTCGAACGCCTACCCCTCTGCGGGAGGGATCGGGATGATCCTGCAAAAGGCCTATGGTCCTACGACCGTCGCCGCCGGGGCCGCCCTGCTGATGGCGCTGTCGATGGTCATCAACGAAAGCCTCGTAGCGCGGACCTTTGCCACCTACCTGCTGCGCGGGCTCGACATGCCGCGAGACACATGGCTGGTGCCTGCCATTGGCGTGGGAGTGATCGTCTTTGCCTGGCTGGTCAATGTCGCGGGCAACCGGTCCGTCGGCTGGCTGTCAGTGCTGATGGCAGCGCTGAAGGTCGGCGGCATCACCGTGTTCGGAATTGCCGCGCTTTGGGCGGGCGGGGTCAGCTTCGAGGCGACCGGGGGACAGCAAGACACCGGGATCACCGGCTTTGTCGCGTCGATGGCGCTGGCGATCCTCGCCTTCAAGGGGTTCACGACCATCACCAACAGCGGAGCCGAGATCACAGACCCGCACCGCAACGTTGGCCGTGCCATCATCGTTTCCATCGCCGTCTGCACGCTGGTCTACCTTTTGGTCGCTTTTGCCGTTGGCAGCAGTCTGCCGCTGGACCGGATCGTTGCTGCGCAGGACTATGCGCTGGCCGAGGCGGCGGAACCGGCCCTTGGGCAGACGGGGTTCTACCTGACCGTTGGTCTGGCGCTTGTGGCGACGGCCTCTGGCCTGATCGCCAGCGTCTTTGCCGTGTCGCGCATGCTGGCCATGCTGACCGAGATGCGGATGATCCCGCACAGCCATTTCGGCATGCCCGGCGTCATCCGCGACCACACTCTGGTCTACACGGTTGTGATTGCCGCGCTGCTGACCATCTTCTTCGACCTCGGGCGCATCGCGTCGCTGGGGGCGTTCTTTTATTTGGTGATGGACATGCTGATCCACTGGGGGGTGTTCCGCAATCTGCGGACGCAGGTGGGCGCGCGAGGCTGGGTCTTGCTGACCGCCATCGGGCTGGACGCCGTTGTCCTGGCCGCCTTTGCCGAGATGAAATGGCAGGCCGACCCGTGGATCGTGTTGATCGCGCTTGTCGGAATGGCCGTTGTGTTTGGCTTCGAGCACGTCTTTCTGCGACGGCACCCGCCTGAAGCGCAGCACCAATACAGCGCTTGACCTTCCAGTTGCTGGAGGAGTCATGACTGATCCGGGAAAGGAATCCGAATATGTCCGACCATGCCCACCACCATGCGCATCACGCCCCGATCCCCGACGAGGCCCGCACGGCCACGGACCCGGTCTGCGGCATGACCGTCGAGATCAAGGACGACACCCGGACGCAGACCTTCGCCGACGAGATGTATCACTTCTGCTCGGAGTCGTGCGAGGACAGTTTCAAGGCCGACCCGTGGTACTACGCTTCCGGCAATGCCGACAAGGCCGGGCACCAGGCGCAACCCGGCACGCAATGGACCTGCCCCATGCACCCCGAGATCGTCCGCGACGAACCGGGCGCTTGCCCAATCTGCGGAATGGCGCTGGAGCCGGTGGTACCCGGCGACGAACCCTCCGAGGAACTGACCGACTTCACCCGCCGCATGTGGATCAGCGCCGCTGCTGCGGCGCCCCTTGTCATCCTGACGATGGGTGAACTTGTCGGCCTGCCCGTCCGCGACTGGCTCGGCCACCGCGTCGCGACCTACATCGAATTCTTGCTGGCCACGCCCATCGTCCTGTGGGCTGCGCAACCGTTCTTCAAGCGCGGGCTGGACTCGTTTCGCAACCTGTCGCCCAACATGTGGACGTTGATCTCGCTTGGGGTCGGGGCGGCCTATGTCTATTCGATCTTTGCCACCTTCCTGCCCGGCGTCTTCCCCGATGACTACCGGATGGGCGAAGGTGTCGGCACCTATTTCGAGGCCTCGGTCGTCATCGTCGCGCTGATCTTTGTCGGACAGGTGCTGGAATTGCGCGCCCGCGAGCGCACAGGCGATGCGATCCGCGCTCTGCTGGACCTTGCGCCAAAGACCGCCCGCCGCATCCTGCCCGATGGCGAGGAATACGATGCGCCGCTGGAAAACGTGGTCGCGGGCGACATGCTGCGCGTCCGTCCTGGCGACAGCATTCCGGTGGATGCCGAAGTGGTCGAGGGCCGGTCCTCGGTTGATGAAAGCATGATCACCGGCGAACCTGTGCCCATCGAAAAGACCGCAGGCGACCGCGTCACCGGCGGCACGATCAACAAGAATGGCACGCTGGCAATCCGCGCCAAGCAGGTCGGTGCCGACACCGTGCTTTCCCAGATCGTCGACATGGTCGCAAGCGCCCGCCGGTCGCGCGCGCCGATCCAAGGTCTGGCAGACCGGGTTTCGGCGGTTTTCGTGCCCACTGTGGTCGGTATCGCGACGCTGGCCTTCTTTGCGTGGCTTTTGAACGGGCCTGACCCGGCGCTGGCCTTTGCCATCACAGCTGCCGTTTCCGTGCTGATCATCGCCTGCCCTTGTGCGCTGGGGCTGGCTACGCCGATCTCGATCACCACCGCCGCCGGGCGTGGCGCGCAGGCGGGCGTGCTGATCAAGGACGCCGAGGCACTGGAGCGCATGGCCCGCGTCGATACTGTCATCGTCGACAAGACCGGCACGCTGACCATGGGCAAGCCCACCCTGACCGACGTGGTCGGCCTGTCGGGCACGAATGAGGCGGACGTGCTTGCCTATGCCGCCGCGCTGGAACGCGGGTCCGAACACCCTCTGGCCGAAGCGATCTTGAAGGGCGCGCAGGACAGGGGCGCTCCGCGCCCCGCATCGTCCCAGTTCGATGCGGTGACGGGCAAGGGCGTCACCGGGCGGGTCGAAGGCCGCGATGTGGCGCTTGGCAACCCAGCGTTGATGGCGACGCTGGGGATCGACACCTCTGCCGGGGACGCGGCCGCCGATGCGCTGCGCGCGGACGGCAAAACGGCGATGTATGTCGCCCTTGACGGAACGCTGGCCGGTCTGGTTGCCGTAGCCGACCCGATCAAGGAGACGACCGCCGACGCGATCCGCGACCTGCACGAGCTTGGCCTCCGGGTCATCATGGCGACGGGCGACAACCAGCGCACCGCCGAAGCCGTCGCGCGACAGCTCGATATTGACGAGGTCCGCGCGGGCGTATTGCCCGAGGACAAGCAAGCCCTTGTCGAGGAGTTGCGCGCGCAAGGCGCCTATATCGCGATGGCGGGCGACGGGGTGAATGACGCCCCTGCCCTTGCCGCCGCCGATGTCGGGATTGCCATGGGCACCGGCGCCGACGTGGCTGTCGAAAGCGCCGGGATCACGCTCTTGGGCGGCGATCTAACCGGCATCGTCCGCGCCCGCAAACTTGCCACTGCGACGCTACGCAACATCAAGGAAAATCTCTTCTTCGCCTTTGCCTACAACGCGGCGGGCGTGCCCATCGCGGCGGGCATACTGTACCCGTTCTTTGGGCTTCTTTTATCGCCGATGATCGCGGCTGCGGCGATGAGCCTTTCTTCCGTTTCGGTCATCGGCAATGCGTTGAGGCTGCGTCGTGTTGACCTGTGAGGCCAGGCAGATACTGCCCAGATACCGATAGAATAGGTCTGCGTTCGTCGCCTTTGAATACCGGAAATGGTGCTCATCGAAAGATTCGGCCATTTTGCAATCGCCACTCGCTTGCCTCGCTTCGGATCGAGAGTTTGAATTCATTCGTCTTCTATCGTTGTTGTCATTGAATTGCCCTCTGTTCGGTCCCAATCGAGCCATCATTGCATACGAGATGCCGCTGGTTGGGGGGCATCCACCGCGTCAGTTCATAGGCTCATACAGCACGCCCTGCACCTCGCCGTCGAACCAAGCTGGCTGGAGGTCGCCGTTATCCCATTCGTAGAGGTAGCCGACCAGCGCGCCCGAGGTCTTGGAGAGGATCCGCATGGTGGGTGTGCCGGTCAAACGCGGGGCTTGGGACATTGTACTCTCCTCTGAACTCGTGATGCAAAGCGATTGATCTGTAGCGCTGTCACATTCTTGTCGGCGTCTTAGGAGCGTTATGCTGCACCTGCAACATGCAATTTGCGGTTGATAGATGCAATGCGCGGAATTTTCCGGCAAAACGGAAAAATATCTTTTGAATTCAATGATTAACCACCTGGGCTCGTGTCGACTGCCGCGTTCCCCATTGGCGAACCTTCGCTCTGCGCCGCAGCGTCAGCCAGTTCCGAAAGAATCCTGTCGATCTCCTGCCAGACCAGCGGCTCCAGCTGGCCGCGGATCAGCGACCACTTGCTGCAGACGTCGAGCGGGTCCTCGGTGGCCATGATCGCGGTCAAGGCCTCCGCATCCACGGCTACGGTCGTGCGCATCCGCCACGAAGACGGTTTCGCAGTCCGTTCCTTCACAGGCGGCACAAACTCCTGCTTCATTTGCCAGTGCTTTGTCGCGCGTCTCAGCGCGGCACGGACGACATGGGCCGGATTGATGCCACAGGCGACGAGGTCGGCTGCGTGGCGCTCCAGGGCTGTCACCCGCACATCCACCTTCCGGGTCCGCGCGGATTGGGGATGTGCAACACGTGGCGAAGGGTCAACGACCAATGGCACCGTCTCGGCCTGACGTGCCGGTTTCCGTTGGGGCGTCATCAGCTCTGACCCCTCGCCTGCCCGCGTCGTCCCAACCCCTTCAGCATCGGGCCTCGTGACCTCCTGGCGTTGCGGTTCGACAGGCGCTGAGACCTTCAGACCTGCGGCATAGCCGGAGTCCGGGCGGGTGATTTTGGGGATCTTCTTGCGCATCGCGTCAGGCCGCCAGGACATTGTTGAGGATGTCGGTCGCTTCCTCCAGGGCCTCGACCATATGGCGGACATGGGGGCGCATCAGCGGGTTCGGGTCGGACTGCTTCTGCAGCGCGATGGCATGCAAGAGCCCCTTCTCGTCCATTTCCTTGTAGGCGTTCCGGCGCAGCATCACGGTCTCGATGAGCGGGAACATCCCGATGGCACTCTCGATCAGCGCGGCATCCGCCTTGGTGGTCTTCGGGTCGACCATGTTCAGGACGACGTGGTGCCGAGGTAGCGCGGAGGCGTCGTCGACGCGCGCCGCGAGCTGCCGGAACCAATCCACTGTCTGGCCGCCGACGTCGAAATCCGAGGTCGAGAGCATGACCGGGGTGACGATGTGATCGGCGAGCACCGCGATCTCGTCGGACCATTCGGCCCCTACCCCGGCGGTGTCGATGAAGATGAAATCCGCCGAGCCGTCCAGGTAGACCTGCTCGATCATCCGGTCGACGTCGCCGACGCTCCCGGCGACCGATGAGCGCAGCTGTGGGGAGCCGTACCCTGCCCCTTCGGCGCGCGCGTGCCAGGACGACAGCACACCGGTGCTGTCGGTATCGATGAGCATCACCCGGCGCCCGGCTGCGACGGCGGCGCTGATCAGGGCGCGGGAGAGCGTGGTCTTGCCACTCCCCCCCTTCCGGGCCATCGCGGCGATCACCACGAGGTTGCCGTTGGGCATCTGGGCATCTCCAGCAAAAATAGTGAAACGTCTCAAAACGATTGTCGCGTCGGTATCCCGATCAATTGAGGACGTCAAGCATTGCGCGGGCTGCGCGAGACATAGGGCAGTCGGCGTGACGCACTCTCCGGGGCGCCGATCGCACGCGGCAGCCGACACGGGACGCGGTCCGTGCAGCAGGGTGCGTAGCGCGCTCGGCGTGTGATGCGGGGCACTGGACATGAGACGGGTGCCAGACGCCGGACCGCATCCCGCAGAAGACGGCACGCAGAAGACGGGAAACGGGCCGCGGAACGCGGAAGACGTGGCGCGAAGCGCATCTCGCGGGCTGCAGAAGGCAGCACGCGGGATGCACTCCGCAGAAGACGTCAAATCGCCCTTGCAGTGCGATTTTATACATTGAGTACAAGCCCTTATGGCCGACTCCACTTGCGTTGGGAGCCGGCGGGCTTGTACGAAGTTGGCAAGAAATAGGAACGTATACTTCATATGCCCAAAGCCCGACGCCTGACCGACGAGGAGCGCTCGAAGATCGTCCGAGAGCGGGCGAAGGGCGTTCCTGTGAGCGATCTCGCTGTGCGCTTTGGGGTGAGCCCGAAGACGATTTACAACGTCCTCAGCCACGGCCGTTCGGTGAAGTCGGCCAACGGAAGCCGGTCTCGCGTTCTGACGATGCGGGTGTCAGAGGCCGACCTGCGCCGGTTCGACGCGGCGCTGTTGCGGCGCGGGATCGCGCACCGCTCGGATGCCATGCGCCGCCTGATGCTGGCGGCCGAAGGTGTCTTCGTGCCCGACGACGAGATGTGCGACGAGTTGCGCAGCCTCGGCGCCGCGCTCAACCGGGTCGGCAACAACGTGAACCAGATCGCGCGGCGTCTGAACGAGGCCAAGGTGCGGGGCGAGAGACTGTCCTACCCGGCCTCAAGTCACCGTGACGTCCGCGCCCTTGCAGGTCTGGTCTTCGATCTGGCCGACCAGGTCCAGGAGATGTCGCGTGCGCGGCGCAGCGTGCTGGACCTTGAGATCAGCTCTGCCCTGGCGGGCCTCGCCGAGAGGGATGAGAATGGCGCGGAGTGACCGGGTCCGTGGCATCGACCCGGCGCTCTTTGACCGCGGCTGGAGCCGAGTTTCGGGATCCTGGCAGGGGCATTCCAAGGGCGCGCAGATGGTTCGGGCTGCGCGCGGCTATTCGCCAGCGATCTTCAAGGCTATCTCGAAAGGGGGCTGCCACACCGGGGCGCAGCTACGGGCGCAGCTCACCTATCTCACGACAAAGTCGACCCATATCCTCGACAGTCGCGGCACCCATGACGGGAAGAAGCAGCTCTCGGAAGCCGAGATCAACCGAGTGGCGCGGCGGTTCGAGAACCAGTGGAGCGAGCGCTACAGCCCCAAGCTTGGCCATACGTCGCATCTGCTGATGGCATTCCCGGTTGGCACCAGGGGTGAGGAGGTGCGCGATATCACCCAGGCGGTCTGCGAGAGGTTCTTTCAAGGTGAGGGGTCGCAATTCGACTATGTTGCTGCAATACACCAAGATCGCGCGCATCCACATGCGCATATCGTTCTGAACCGCCGCAGCAAGGATGGCGAAATGTTCTTTCTCGGGAAGGATCATCACTTCAACTACGACGCCTTTCGCGAGGCGATGGTCGAGGCGGCCCGGGTTCATGGGATCCGGCTTGAGGCGACGCGTCGTCTGGATCGCGGCGTCACGACCTACGCCGCCGAGACCTCCGAAATCTACAAGGCCCGCGACGAAGGTCGTCCCCCAGTCGAGCGCCAGAGAACCGGTGCTGACCTGGCGGCCGCTCTGGAAACCGTCAGGCATAACGCGTTGATCTACCGCGGGCTCGCGGCGGAGGCGTCACGCTCGAATTTTGAAGACGTGGCCGAGGCGCTCGAGAGGGCCAGCACCATCCTTGCCAGTGGCGGTCAGATTCAATCTGACGGAGCCATCTATATGTCCCAAGTTGAGCCAGCATTCGACACGCTGATCACCGAGTTTTCTCAGAACATTCGCCAGATCGAGGCGGCGATCGACAGGGCGCCGGCGGCCGAGAGGCCGGTGATCGAGCGCAAGCTGACCGACGTTCTGGCCTCGGTCGCGCATTTGAACCCGCTCGGGGATCGCTCCGCCGCCCTGATCGATGCCCCGTCCCGGGACGGCATCTATGCAAGGCCGAACTTAAGTGAAGATCACCTCACGCGTCTTGACGATGGAGAGGTGGCATCAAAGCTGGCCGAGGCGTTGCAAGGCACGAGCATCGATGCCGAGGCTGTGGCCGCGCGCCTGCGGGAAGGGGCAGGCAATGCCGCACTGGAACGCCAGTGGCTGGCACAGGATCTGCAGCGGATTGCCAAAGCAAGCGACCTCGATCTGGAGAAATCTGCGGACCGGGAAGAAGCGCTCGACCGGCTGGAAGCCGTGCATGTTCGGTTGGGCGATGTTCTGACTGACGTGCGCGTCCTGCGCGCGCCTACCGAGGTCGACGAGGTGGATGACGCTGAGGAAGTGCTCGGTGAGCGGTTGGCGGCACCAGGGGGTGATCTCGCGCAAGACGGGTCCGACATCTTTGCCCCATCGGAGCGGCAGGCGTTCAGGGCGCTGGTGGCGCAGTTCCGCCGGACGGATTTCGATCATCCGTTCTCCGACGACCCGTCTGTAAGGCGGGCCGGCGCCGTGGAGGTTGAAGAGGCCCGCGTCGCGTTCGACGCCTATGCGCAGAGATCTCCGCAACATGCCGAATTGGCCTCGATGGCTTGGGAACAGATGACTGACAGTCGAATGCCGCCGCAATATGCGGTATCGGAGCAGGACCGCACGCTTCATGCTGGCGACATGGACCTCGCCTTGCGGGATCCTTCGGATCATCTCGGTCCAATCACCGAAGAGCTCCGCACCCTCGCCCGCTATCGCACGGAGATGCCGGATGACGAGTTCGGGCAGGCCGTCCAAGACGAAATCAATCACCTTCGTTCGCTCGGCGCGTCGCGTGCCTATATCAGCGAGCGCAGCCTCATCATCGAGGACAAAGCGCGAGAAGACTACGCAGAGCGCCGGTATCTGGAAGAGACCGCCCCAACCGTCATGGCCTTTGTGCGGAACAACGACGTCGGGGGCCCGCTCTCCGAGTCAGAGCAACAGGACATCGTCCGGCAGGTCGACGAGCGACTAAGCCCCGACGCAATCGACGCGCTGCGGGCCGGCAACGCAGAAGTCCTCGACAAGTTCACTGAGGATTCGCTGCGGCAGCTGGAGCTCGCCAGGACCTATCTCCAGAGCAGCGAGGTCACTGCGCATGGCCCGGCGATGGAGCGCGTTCTCGATGCATTGGCCGAAGAGCAGATCGAGGCGCAGCGGGCGCGCCACGCCGCGACCCATGGCGAGAAGGGGATCACCCATGGATAAAGGCAAGATTGCCCTCGGTGTGTTGAGCCTCGTGCTGGTCGGCCTCGCCATGGGCTATGTTGTGGCGACTGGGTTTGTCATGTTCAGGTACGGGCTCTCCCCCACGCGTTTCGACGTCACCCTGCTTGCCCGCGAATATCGGGGTCTGTCTCAGTCTGCACCGAAAGACTTCCTCTGGATGAACCTCATCCTTGGCGGCTTCGGCCTGGCATCGCTGATGCTGAGCGTCACGCTTCTGGGGGATGCATTGACCCGCTTCGGGACGACGCATTGGCAGACTCGCATCGAGATGAAGAGGAACGGTTTCTTTGCCAAGCCCGGCGGCGGCTTCCTTCTGGGCAAGCTCGGCTCCCCGAAGTCCAAGCGCCCGTTCCTAGTCTCAAAAACCTTCCCCCACGCGCTGATCGTGGCGCCTACAGGCCGGGGCAAGGGCGTGGGGTTCGTGATCCCGAACCTGCTGACCTATAAGGGCTCCGCCGTGGTGCTCGACGTGAAAGGCGAGAACTTCCGCGAGACCTCGCGCTTCCGCGCCAGCATGGGGGACAAGGTTTTCCGCTTCGCGCCGACCGACTGGGACCGACCGACACATCGCTATAATCCGCTGGCGCGCATTGCTGCCATGACCAACCCCGACCGGCAGCAGATGGAGCTTAAACTCACCGCGAAGCTCTTCCTGCAGACCGACAATGAAAAGCTGAGCGGGCTTTTGGCCGGGGGTATCGACCTCTTCGTGGCGGCCGGCCTTCTGGCCTTCGAGCGCGGCGTGCCGACCATCGGCGAGATCTATCGCATCACAGCCTCGGGGGGCGACAAGCAGAAGGAGTATCTGAAGCGCTCGCAGGAGGTGAAGAACACCTCGGCCAAGCTGATCTTCGAGCGTATGGCATCGACCAACAACGACACCCTCACTTCCTACCTCTCCCTCCTGATGACATCGGGTCTCGACACTTGGGACAACCGCGCGATTGACGCGGCCACCGCGACCTCTGACTTCTCATTCCGGGATATCCGCCGCCGCCCACATGCGATCTATCTTGTGGTCGAATCCGAGATGATCCGCCCGCTGGCTCCGCTGATCCGTCTCTTTTTCTCGGACCTGATTGCCTCGCTGCAGGCACAGGAACCCGGCGATGACGAGCCTTGGCCCGTGATGATCATGCTCGACGAGTTTGACCGGCTCGGTAAAATGCCAATCGTCGCCGAAAGCATAAAAACGCTGCGCTCCTTCGGCGGCAACCTCGCCATCGTGACCCAGACGATCCCTGCGCTGGACGAGATCTATGGTGAGAACACCCGCAGGTCGCTTCAAGGCGGCGCGGGCGTGAAACTCTACCTGACCCCGTCCGAACAGAAGACCATCGAGGAGCTGAGCCAAGCTGTCGGCAAGACCACCAAGCGCGTGGTGACCCGCTCCCGCGCTGTTGGACGCAATCCGTTCGAAGGACGCAGCGTCTCGGAGCGAACCGAGGATACCCCGCTCCTGACCGAAGATGAGGCCCGACGCATGGACCTCGACGAGGTCATTCTTGTGATCGACGCGCAGATGCCGATCCGGGCTCGGCGGATCAAATACTTCGAAGACCCCGCGCTGAAGGTGCTGCATGCGGGTCAATCGGGAAGCTTCCCGTATCCGGACGAGGACGGCCTGCGGCGGGATCGGCAGATGACGGAGACACGCGAGACGGTGGAGAAGCTGAAGCTGGAACTGCAGGAGGTGAGGGCGGCAAGTGCCACGCGGGACGAGGGCCCGAACACGCCGGAGCTTTCGAGCGGAGTTTCTCAGCCAAGTTCCGGCCCGCTTCCGAAGGCACGCGGCCGTTCGGCACGGGCTGCTGCGGGTCGTGGGGGCCAGGGCAAGCTTGCTCTTGATGTCAAAGGACTGGGCATCAAGACCGCAGACCAGACGGCATTGGCCTCAGCCGTACAGACAACGCGCGCAATCATTTCGGAGCACGGCTAGGTGCTGGCACAGCGAGCAGTCGGCTCAAGAAAAACAACAACCGTTGACCAAGCATTTGGACATTCCGCGTCACACAGCGCCGGATAATCTGAGGCCGCCAAGCCGGCCTTTCAAAGCTCCGCTGACACTATCGACAATTGCTGGCGGGAATCCGTTTGGCAGGGCTTTCGCCGCGATCTCGAGGGCTTCAAGCGCGCGTGCCGCGACCTCTTTGATCACGGCCAGCGCACTCTTCTGAGACAGGCCTGCGCGCATGGCGGTTTGTGCGAAATGTCGGCCATGGATCTGGTCAAATCGGTAATGTCGGCTGTTTCCAACCGACATCGCCATCTTCATCTGTTTGCGTTCTATCTGGCGCGCATCGAGCGCCCCTTGCGCGGTGACTATGTCGTAAAGCGGGGTCATGCGGTAGCTGCCGCCGGGGCCGAGGTACACGCTGAAATTCTTTGCATGGGCATCCTTCGCGCCCATCAGCCAGAAGACAAGCTGGGCTTTGAGAAAGGTTTCCTGATCGTCGATTGCCGTGTCGCTACCCTTGAGCAGGTTCAGGACATCGACCATCCCCGGACCGCCGTCGTTCTGGTATTTCAGCGTCGGCGGGACGGACAGCGCCTGACAGCAATCTTCCTGTGGCAGACGCAGCAAGCGGCCATCCTTTGTCCAGCGGCGGTCAAAGCGTTCGATGACCAAGGCCTTTGTTTTGCCGAAGATCTCGATCCGGGCGGTGTTCACCGGCAGGCCGAAGGCTTCAGTGAGTTTCAGGCAAAAGAATTCGTTCTCGACACTGTCCGACAGGTCTATGCCGCCCGGCAGTTTGCCAATCTGCGTCTTGATTGCGCATTCCACGGAAGATGGGCATCTGTTCCACGGCATCGTGGGCAGCCATTCCACGCCTCGGGCAGTCTGGCCGACTGGTGCATGGAGTCAGGCTCGACCCGTCGGGTCAAGCGGTTTCATTTCGGCGGCGCGCTTGCGCATGCTTTCTCCGGCGAGGGGCAGACGGTGGGCATTGTGGACGAGCCGGTCCAGAATGGCGTCGGCCAGAGTCGGGTCGCCGATGGCATCGTGCCAGTGTTCGACCGGGAGCTGACTGGTGACGATCGTGGAGCCACGACCGTGCCGGTCCTCCAGGATCTCCAGCAGGTCCCTTCGCTCCGGCGATGTCAGGATGGCAAGGCCCCAGTCATCGAGAATGAGCAGGTCGGTTCTGGCGAGCGCCTTGAGCATCCGGGCGTGTCGGCCATCGCCTCGTGCGATGGCGAGGGCCTCGAAGAGACGCCCCACCCGATGGTAGACGACGGCTCGACCGTCGCGGCAGGCCTTATGACCAAGTGCGCAGGCGATCCAACTCTTGCCGAGGCCGGTCGGGCCAGTGATGAGCAGGTTCTCGTGGCGCGCGATCCACGCACCCTCGATCAGGTGAGCCATGACGGCGCGGTCGATGCCGCGCGGGGTGCGCAGGTCGAGATCCTCGACACAGGCGGCCTGGCGCAGGGCGGCGAACTTGAGGCGGGCGGTCAGTCGCTTTGCGTCTCGTTCGGCTGCCTCCCGGTCGACCAAAAGGCCCAGCCGATCTTCGAAGCCAAGGCTGTCGAAGGTGGCCGGGGCGTGTCGCTGCTCGTCCAGCGCATTGGCCATGCCGGTGAAGCCGAGGGCGATCAGGCGCTCGGAAGTGGGATGGATCAGCAAGATGGGATCTCCTTTCAATGGTAATAGCCTTGTCCGCGGATGTTCGAATGTTGGAGAGGAAGTTGCTCGGGGTCTTCTTCGAGGAAGGCAGTGTCGAGCCCGTTCTTCAGGATCGATCTGATGGAAGCGACGGAGCGGGCCCGAATGGATAGTCCGCGTCGGCAGGCGGCATCGAGGCGGGTGGGCTCATAGCTCCTGGCCAGCGCAAGAATGCCAAGGCAACTTCGAAAGCCCTGCTCGGGATGAGGCCGGTCGGCCATCACAGCCTCGCAAAATGCCGCCACTGACGGACCAAGCTTTTCGGCCTGCACCAATACGCGGGCGGGCGTCCATTCCGCGTGGCGACGGTGGGACGAGGGCATGTGCTCCGGGACCGTAACGTGGCTGCGTCGGCCGGGGCAGCGCGGGTGACTGGCAACCCGTTGCCCTTTATGGAGGATTTCGACGACCGCTCCGCAGATGCGGACATCGACCTCCTGCCGGATCAGCCCGAACGGCACGGAATACCAGGAGCCGTCGACCTCGACGTGATAGTCGGGCGCGACGCGGGCGCGTTTTGCAGCGGGCGAACGCGTAAGGCGCCCGCGGCAGCGGCTGAAGGTTCGGCCGGTCGATCGTGGCGAAGAGGTCGGCACGGCTGGCGCCGTAGCCGCGCATGACGCGCACGTTCAATTCGTCCAGCAACCGCCGGATCGCGGCGTTCAGATCGGCCAGTGAGAAGAAGCGCAGGTTGCGCAGCCGCGCCAGAATCCAGCGCTGCGCGACCTGCACGGCGACTTCCACCTTCGCCTTGTCGCGGGGCTTGTAGGGACGCGCTGGCAGGATCGCCGTGCCATAGTGGCTGGCCATCTCGGCATAGGTCCGGTTCAGGCCAGGATCGAACCGATCCGCCTTGAACACCGCTGACTTCAGGTTGTCCGGCACCACGACCTTCGGCACGCCGCCGAGGAACGTGAACATCCGGACATGCGCGCAGATCCAATCCTCGAGGCTCTCGGACCCCACGGCCTCGGCGTAGGTGTAGTTCGACGCCCCCATCGCCGCGACGAACAGCTTCATGGCCCGGACTTCCCCGGTTGAAGGGTCGATCACGTCAATCGTGTCACCCGCAAAGTCGACGAAGACCTTTTCACCGCCGACATGCGTTTGGCGCATCGTCGGTCGCACCCGGCCCTTCCAGGCCTCGTAATGCTCACAGAACCAAGCGTAACCGAAGCCGAGGGGATGAGAGGCGCGATACTCTTCCCAGAGAAGGGCGCGCGTGACGCCGGGCCGCCGCAGTTCCCGGTCCACGAGGGACCAGTCCGGCACGGGACGCTCCCCGTCCGCCACTGAGGGTGCTGCCGGAAACAACAGCAACTCGAGGTCGTCGTCCGACAGCACGCCGGGAAGTGGCCAGCTCAACCCAGCCGCGCGCGCGCGGCCGAGATAGGCCCCGACCGTTCCCTTCCCCAGACCAAGCGAGGCGGCGATCGCCCTCTCGCTCATCCCCTGAGCATACTTCAACCGTAGCACATCGCGTATCCGGCGCATCGACAGTCGTCCCGTTGGCATCTCGGCCCCCTCGTTCAAAAACGAAGGTCACCGTAGCTTCAGACTGTCGGCCAAAGCCGCCCACAATCGCGTGGAACGGCTGCCCATCATCCCGTGGAATCGCTGCCCACGATCAGCTGGAACGCGCGCCCGTCATCCTGTGGAACACGCAGTCTTGATCAGATGCGTTGTCGGCGTCGTGCCATGCGGCTTGATCCATCGACCTTCATGCCACAGCAACGCTGTCTTTTCCTGCGCGCCTGCGATGGAAATCCGGAAAGAATCGTCAGTGGACAGGCCAAGTGGAGCCTGGCTCAATCCGTTCAGAAGCTTTTCAATGGCGGCCGCATCGACAGGTTCACCCACGATCTTGCCGGTCGCGGCAGGGACATCCTCATCCCCTTGGATGAACTGGAGCGCCCCAACGCAGTCGTGACCGATCTTGGTCAGCAGGCTATAGGCATCGATCCCACGTGCACCGACCTTCTCGGCAACAAGGCGTCGGAGTTGGTCCGAGTCGGGCAGCAGGTTCTCGAAAACAGCCATGACCGGCTCGCCGCGATAGGGCGTCTCGCGCAGGGGCAACGACAGGGAGACCGGCATGGCGTGCTGCCAACCCAGCCAGTCCTCTTCGTATGAAAAACCGATGGCGCCGCTTGCCTCGCGGCTCAAGGTGCCGACGCGGCGGTTGTTCATATAGACGCGCAATGGCGCATAGGCCGGACGCCGCCCCATCAGAATATCTCTTCGATGTCGCCGGCATCGCCTTTGGAGCGCTCGCCGATCCGAAACTCCAGATCGAGGGCGGACAGGACGGCGAGGATGGAGTCTAGCTTTGCGGGTTTTTCTCCGCGCTCTATGGTGGAGATCGTCGCCTGCCGCAGGCCCGCTCGTTCGGCGAGTTGCTTCTGTGTCCAGTTGCGCCTCTTGCGGATGCGTTGGATGAGGGTGCCGATTTGTCTTGGTGTCCGTGCCAGATCGCTCATTCCACAAGAATACGCCAAGGCGTATAAAAGTTCAATATGCGCTTTAGCGTATCAATCGAATTTACACGCTTTGCCGTATAGTGTCGTTTTATACGCCAGGGCGCGTCAAGGAGCGAAGTTCGTAGCCGACGCCGCGGTGTTCTTCCACCACGGTCATGTCTTGCTCAACCTGCGCGCCCTGTCAGCAACCCGCGAGATCATCGCCCCACTTGTTCGGACGGTTGCGACTGTTTCTGCAGGCGCTTGCAAGATCCCTCGCCCAATTGCCTCTCCTGTCGTCAACGCGCCGATCCGTGCACGTCCTTTGACCCCTGCCGTGTTCGCCATCCCCCTGGCAACCGCCGCCGCACCGCCGAACACATTCGGCCCGGCCATCAGCGTGAAATTCCCAGACAGCCCGCGCACGATCAGCGGCGTCGCCGCAACGAACCCCTTTGCCATGAACACCATCACAAAAAACGGGACGAGCGAGCCAATATTGGTCGCGGAGCCCGGATCGCCGAGTTGCGCCAGGAGCGCGTTGGCCATGCCGACCACGGTCGAGAACATCGCGGCGATGACGACGGGGTAGAAGGCATAGCTGACGGTGGTCGAGACCCAGCGGTGGAAGAAATCCTTCGTCGCCTCGAACAGTGAGAGCGCGATCATGACCGGGGCGAGGCCGAGCATCAGGGTTAGCATCATCTTGGCGAAGATCAGGACGATGCCGGTCATGAAGCCGAGGAGGCTCAGCAGCACGAGGCCGATGCCGCCGAGGATTGCCCCTGTCATCCAGTTCAGGTTGCTGCCGATGGCGTTCAGATATTGGCTGAACTTCTCGATCAGGAAGTCAAATTCAGAAGCAAAATAGGTGGCCCCTGCCCCACCGCCCCCAACGGACGAGATCAGTGCGCCCGCGACGTAATCCAAGCCTCCAATCACCGCATTGGCGACCGCATTGAACTGGACCCAGTTGAAGGCGAAAAGCCCGACCAACATCAACTTCATGAGATACCAGAAGAAGCTCGCGCCATCCATGCTGCGGTACTGGAAGGCCATGTTTATGAATAGGCCGATGGCCGAAAGGGTGACCATCAGCAGGACGATCGTGCCGATATTGCCTGCGACCGCCCCGAACTGGGACTCCGCGGCATCGGCGAGGAAGGCATCTGCCGTTCCGACCATCCAGCTGACGACTCCCATTACCAGTTGCCTTGTTCTCGGCAGATCTGTCGTACGCTGACTTCCAGCGACTTGCGTGTCTCGACCCACTCAAGCCGTAGTGCGGTGTGATCTGGTTGTGGCAGTGCGTCGAACCGTTCTTGGTACTCTTTGTCAGCACCATCCCATTCCGGGAAACGTACCTCGCAGGAACAGTCTCCAGTTTCTGCGATCCGCGCCCAAGCCCGCAACTCGTAGAGGTCCATCATTGTCAACGCCTTGTAGGCTTCACGCGGATGCAACTCATCCATCCAGACGGGGCGCGCGGGACGGTCATTGCAGATGCGGAACTGCTGCGGCGCCATGTCGACAGTCAGGTCGGTCGACACGTCGGGCGCGCCCTCGGCCAACGCCGGACCGGCGCCAAGAACGACAAGAAGGACAATGTTGGAAAGGCGCATGGCGTATCCTTTGACGGTCACAGGCCCGGGTCTTCAGTTTGACCGGGCAGGTAGAATTCGGTGATGCCGCGCGCGCCCTCAAAGCGGCCGGCCTGGATGATGACGTCGATCGAGCCTTCGATGTAGCGGATCATGTCGGCGTAGGTCAGGGGCAGATCGGACTTCAGCGCGGCGATGGCAAGCCGTCTCACGGTGAGCTGGGGGGTTTCCGCGTGAAGCGTCGTCAGCGAGCCTCCATGGCCGGTGTTGATCGCCTCGAGGAAGGTCATCGCCTCCTTGCCCCGAACCTCGCCGAGCACGATACGGTCCGGCCGCATCCGCAGGGTCGAGGTCAGGAGTTGGTCGGCACCGCGTGTGTCGCTTTCCCGGTCCGAAATCAGCGTCACTGCGTTCGGTTGCCCGGGGCGCAGCTCCGCGGCTTCCTCAATGGTCACGATCCGCTCCACGTCCGGAACGAGCGAAAGGATTTTGCGCGCCGCAACGGTCTTGCCGGTGGAGGTGCCGCCTGAGACGATCATGTTGAGCTTGTTTTGAACACAGAACTTGAGCGCAGCGTCGATGTCGCCCGAAGCCACAACTTCGCGCAGGGCGAGGTTCCGTTCGCGCCGCAGCGCCTCGAGGCTGGTTTCCTGGTCGAAAAGGTAGGCGAGCTTGATCTCTTCCAGAGGCAGGTTCGAGAAGAACCGCAGCGAGATCGAAAAACCGCCCTCGACGGCGGGCGGCTGGATCACCTGGGCGCGGATCGGGCGATCCCGGTAGAGGATGCTGACAGAGACGATGGGTTTCTTCTGGCTGAGCGTCGTGCCCGCGGCTGAGGCGATCTGGTTGCCAAGATCCTTGATTGCGGTCGGGCTCAGCGGCATGCCAAGCGCGGACATGAAATGATCGCCATGGAACTCGCCCCAGATGCTGCCATCGGGGTTGATGCAGATTTCGATCACGTCGAGCCGCCCGATGGCGGGTGCCAGCGCGTCGAGCGAGGCTTCGAGGTAACTCGCCGCCATCTCAGAAGATCTCGAGGTCGCGGTCGACCATGACGGTGATCCGTGCGCCCTGGCCGACATGGATGACCGGCTTGATCGCGAGATAGTCCTGCAGGACGCTTTGCGTGCTGTCGTGCAGGTCGGACCCGACATCGCTCGCCAAATCTGCAGCGGTTTCGTCCTCGATTTGGCTCGCCGCGGCCGAGGGCAGCGCGCCGATCAGCGAGATCAGCGCGGCCGAGCCGAAGCGTTCCGCGAAACGGGTATCGACGAAGCCCGTGGTGCCGGAACGTCCCAACGCGTCCCCGCCATAGGCGCTGATCTGGACAGATTGGTTGTCGGGCAGGATGATCCGGTCCCAGGCCACCATCACCCGGGATTGCGCCAGCGCCAGGTCGGAGCGATAGCGACCGATCAGCCGCGAACCGCGGGGGATCAACACGCGGGAGCCGTCATAGGCATGCACGTCTTCGGAGACGATGGCCCGGATCGCGCCGGGCAGGCTGCTGTCGAGCGCGGTCTCGGTCACCGCCTGGATCATCGTGCCCTGCGGCACGGTGTGGGACGGGTTGGCGATCACAACTGCGCGCGTCACTTCCGCGACCTGTGCACCGGACCGGACGAAGGCCTCGTCCGCGTTCAGCCGGGCTTCGATGGCGCCGTCCCTGGGCCCGCTCCCGGCGCCGGAGAAGGCGATCATCGGCGAGGCGATGCGTTCGGCGCGGGCCTCGGCTTCGGCCGCACGGCGGCGTGCAAGTTCGGCGAGGCGCAGCTCTTCTTCGGTGGGTCCGAGCGCCCCGGGCACGGGCTGCTGCAGCTGCGCGAGTTCCAGATCCAGACGCATCCGTTCCAGGGCGCGGTCGCGTTCGGTCAACTGCCGCTCGAAAGCGCGGCGCGTCTCCTCCCCTGCCGCCTGTAGCGCCGCGATCTGCGCGGTCAGATCGGCGATGGCGGCATCGGCCGCGCCCTCATCGGGTTTTACGGGTACGGCGCGCAAGGCTTCCAGTTCGGCACGGAGAGTCTCCAACGATTGCATCAGCGCGCGTTCGGTCTCGCTTGGTCCGACAATGTTTGGCGCAGGGTCCAATGGTTTGACCGGCAGGACGACGGACACCAGGTCGCCGAAGCCCGACCCCTTGTCCTGGAACTCGGCTGGTGCAGCGGTCGGCATCGGCGCCGATGCCTCAGGCAAAAGCGCAGCATAGGCAAGACCGCCCAGCCCGGCGATCCCAAGGATACCCAGAAGGACCGCAGTCGCAGGCGGGCGCTTGCCCCCCGGCTTCTTACCGGTTGTGCCTTCGAGCGCGGCGAGGCGGGTTGCGAGATCGTCGGTGTTTTCGGTCATGCGCCCTCTCCCGGATGCCCGAGGTCCTGGATGCAGACAATTTCGTCGCCGAGGCGCAGCACCCATTCGGGGTTCACACCGGAGACGCGGATCACGCCATCCTCTTGCACCTGGCTGTTGACCGAGCGCTCTGCGCCGCGCGTGTGGCGGAAGATCGCCGGGATCGGCGCGTTCCGTGCAAAGCGGAAATAGGTGAAAGTGCCGTCGTCCCAGACCGAGAGTGGTGTGAACTCGAGCTTTTTGCTGACACCGTAATTGGCATTGGGGGCGGCGGCGGCCACCGCCTGCCGGGACGCGCTTCGGCTCTCGGGGTAGCGGAACTGTACGACGTAATGCGGGGTCTCCCGCGCCTCGACGACGTGGAAGTAGTAGGAGTGCCGGTTGGTGTAGACGGTGATGTTGGTGGCGACGCCCGATGCCACGGGCTTGATCGCGAAGGCGCGTCCGCCCGGGACCGCGTCGAACTGGAAGCCGACCGTGTCGCCGGCGATGATCGAGCGGATGGTCTCGCCCTCGCCGAACTCGACCGTGGTGACGCGGGTGAGACTGGTCACCACGCGGAATACCTGGCCGCCGACCCAGGTCGCGATCCGGACACGGCTGTCGTGGGCGCCGCGCCCGGGCGTGGTCTCGGCCCAGGTGGGGAGGCCCGCGGACATCGTGGCGGCGACGAGGAGGCCGGAAAGGGTCAGGCGGGTCGTCATTCGGCGCGGTCCGATCTGATGGCATATTGCGTGACGGTAAAGCCGAACGGGTTCTGCCAGACCTCGTCGAGGACGCGCGGGGTCTCGGGGCGGAACGCGAACATCAGTGTCGCGGTGAAGGCACCGTCTTGCGTGCCTTGTGGCCCGGTCAGGCGTTTGCGCAGGCGGACCTGCGCGCGGTCCTCGCCGATGAGCGTGATGCTGGCGATCTCGACCGCCATCTCGGCCCCGGCCCCATAGCGCGTCGGCGGGTAATTGTCCTGCCCGCTGGTCCAGGTCGCACGCATGCTGGCCTCGGCCGCGCCCTTCGACTGCGCCAAAACCCGGCGCACGCGCAGGTCGTTGTCGAGCTGGTTGTAGGTCTCGCGGTCGGTGATATAGCGGTAGATCTGCGCCTCGATCACCGCTGGGCGCTCGGCGAGCGTCACCGTCTTCACGGCGGCATTCGGCAGGGCGAGACCGGTCGCGGGATCGAAGGGAACCACAACCGGCGGCGGCGTCTCGATCAGGAGGGCGACCGCGGCGGCCGAGAGGCAGCCCATCACGCCGAAGACCACGCCACCGATACCGATCTTGCGCCAGGTTTCCTCGCGCCGCAGCGCGCCATAGACCAGTTCCTCCTCGACGATCGCGTCGATGCTTGTCCCTATCGTCATTTCTTGAGGTCCGGCAAGGTGAAGTCCATGAAGCGGCGCTCCTCGGCGATGATGGCCGCATCAACCACGCCCGCATTGCCCGCGCCGACGGTCTGGATCGCCTCGAGCTCCCACATACGTGTCAGTGCGATGGCCAGCTCGGCGGTCACGCGGGTGTTGTGATCCATCGACGCTTTCAGGTCCTCCATGTCAGGGATCATCTCGACCAGGCGCTCGACGCGCATCAACGATTGCGCCGCCTCGGCATGGCTGTTCTGCGCCGCAGCCGAGAGCACGGCCCCGGAGGTGGCGCGGGTGGCCACGCCTTGCGCGCCCGGGCTGCCGCTGCGGGCGATTTCGGCAAGGCTGTCCTCGTCGAACCCTGCGCCGGCCAGCGCGGCCTCCATCCGGGTGCGCAGCGGCCCGGCGGAGGAGCCGAGGAGCGCGCTCCAGTCGCCCTGCTGGATGCCGGTGATCAGATCGCCGATGTCGGAGAAATCCGCCTCGAGCAACCCGTCGAGATCGCCACCCATGGCGAACCCGAGGATCTTGTCCCGGGCGCCCGTGAGCGAGGCGTACATCTGGTTCAGCTGGTCGAGCTGCTGCTGCACCAGGTCGAGTTGTTCCAGAAGGGTGTCGAGTTGATCGGTCTGGATCCCGAAATCCTCCAGCATCTGCTGCAGCTGGCGGATTTCCTGGGCGATGTTCTGGGTATCGACGGTCGGCACGCCCTGGGCGATGGCAGGCGCGGGCGCCATGCTCATCGTCAGGGCCACCGTCGCTGCGGTCCCGAACAGAATTCTCCGTGCGTGCGGGAATGTCTTCCTCATCGCAATGTCTCCAAGCTGAAATCCATGTATTGCCGCTCGGCGGCCTGCGCCGCCGCGAGCGCGATCTGCTCGGCGCTCATCGGCTCGGTTCGTGCGGCTTTGAGGCGGGTGCGGATGGCGACCAGGCGCGCCAGTTCCGCGCGGGCATAGGTGTTGAGCGCCAGCGCCTCGTGCAGATCTTCTGTCTCGCCGATCCGTTCGATGATGTCCTGCACCCGGAGCGCGGCGGCCCGGACCGAGACCAGCGAATAGTCGCCATAGACTCCGGAGCCATGTGCCGAGAGGCTGAAGCTTGCGTTGGCGAGCAGGACCGGATCGATGGTGCCGAGCGCGTCGATCCCGCCGACAGCAGAAAGATAGCGGTTGTACTGCTCGGGGATGACCACGACGTAGTGCTGGGTTTCTGAGAACGGCGGTACGCCGCCGTAGTTCTGCACGTTGCCCGGACCGGCGTTATAGGCCGCCAGCCCGATGATGATGTCGCCGTCGAACATGTTCAGCATCTGCGCGAGGTAACGCGCGCCGCCGGCCACCTGCAGGTAAGGATCGTCGTAATAGCCGGGGTAGACACCCAGATCCTTCGCGGTGTCCGGCATGATCTGGGTGAGGCCATAGGCGCCGACATGCGAACGCGCGCCGATCTGGAACCGGCTCTCCTGCCAGATCAGCGCCTGCAGGAGGCAGCGCCATTGCACGAGGGACAATCCGGCGCGCGACACCCCGGGGAGGAAGTGGGTGTCACGCGCCGCGCGTATGATCAACTCCTCGATCCCTTCCCGCGCGTCGCCGAACATGCGTGTCGCGGCCGGATTGCCATCTTCGGGCTCAAAGAGCACCGCGGCGGCGGTCTCGGGCCCCCTGCCCGCTTCCAGCCCGTCGATGGTATCCGAGACATCCGTTCCGCCCAAGCTGGTCGCTTCGACCAGATCGTTCAGCGCCGCGAGCTGCTGGCGTTCGATTTCGGCGAGCTCCCCTTTGCGGGTCAGCGTGTCACGCTGCAGCGCCAAGTCCTTGTCGCGCTGCGCGATCAGCGCCGCCGTGCGCGCGAAGCCCTGCGCGTCGAAGGTCGGCACACCCTGCCCCGACGCGGGACAGGCAAGCACGGCGCATACCAGGATGGTTGGGAAACGGCGCATCATGGGTCAGTTCACGGCGCCGAGGGCAGTGAAGCTGCAGGCGGTGTCGTCGCGGGTGACGACGGCGCCCTTGGTCGAGACACGCGGTGCGTTCGCGGTCTCGGCCCGGAAGTTGAAGCAGTTCGCTGTCGCGGACTTGTACTCGGCGCAGGCCGACAGGGTGAGCCCGAGGACGAGAAGCCCCAGGCGCAGGGTCATCGTCTTGTTCATCATGTTCTCCAGAAGTCCGGGCGGTCGCGGTAGTCGCTGCCCACCAGCTCCTCGCCCTTCTCCATGCCGCCGAGGATGGTCACGAGCGGTCCGAGGCTCGAGAGGTCTGCATCGATCACCACAGCGCCGCGGTCGTCGCGGACGAGCGCCAGGCGCGAGGACGAGCCGACGCCGAGGAGGATATCGAGCTCCTTCTCCGACAGCCCCAGCATGGCGTAATCGGCCTCGCTGGCGCGGATGTTCGGCAGGAGGATCTGCGTCGGCACCGCTTCAACGATGGTCTTGCCGGTGCGGGTGCGCTCGAGCTGGCTCGCGTATTGCGTCATCATCACGACGACCGCGTTCTGTTTCCGGGCGGTGACGAGCCAGTTCGACAGCCGTTCGGCGAAGTAGGCGTTGTCGAGTGCCTTCCAGGCCTCGTCGATCAGGATGACGGTCGGCTTGCGGTCCTCGATCACGCGCTCGACCCGCCGGAAGAGATAGGAGAGCACCGCCATTCGTTCCCGTTCGCACTCGGAATCTAGGATACCGGTCAGATCGAAGCCGGAGATGTCGCCAGCGAGGCTGAACGTATCTTGCGGGTTTGCGCCGAATATCCAGCCGTAGCGGCCCTCGGCGGTCCATTCCTGCATGCGCTCGAAGAGATCGCCCTCGTCATCGGTCGAGACCAGCAGCGAGGCAAAATCCGACCAGTTCCGGAGACCTTTGTGACTGGCCGAGGCGTTCTGGCGTACGACCTCCTGCAGCCGGTTGGTCTGCACCGGGGTGAGCGGGCGATCGCGGCGTTCGAGCAGCGTCGCCAGCCAATCGGCGAGCCAGGCCTGGCCGCGCGCATCGGTCTCGGTCTGGAGCGGATTGAGACCCGTGGGCCGCCCGGCCCGCACGGTCGAATAGCTGCCGCCGAGCGCCCGCACCGCAATCTCCATGCCGGCGCGGTAGTCGAAGACGAAGAGCCGGGCATTCGCGCGCCGCGCCATGGCCATGAGGAAGGCCGCGAGCACCGACTTGCCGGAGCCGGGGCGGCCGAGGATCAACGTGTGGCCGCCGGTCGGTTCGCGGTCCGGCGCGCCCTGTTCGTGGAAGTTGAAGCGGAACCCGCCGCGCTCGGGTGTCGGGAAGAGCGTGATCGGCAGGCCCCAGGGCACGTCGCTTCCGGGCTTGCCCAAGGGCGTGCGATGCAATGTCGCCAGGTCCGCGAAATTGTGATTGGTGATCGCCGCCTTGCGGCTCCGCGCCCCGGTATTGCCGGGATGCTGCGCCATGTAATGCGCCCGCGCGCCGAAGCCTTCGGAGATCAGGTTGATGCCGGTGCTGGCGGCGATGTTGCGCACCTCGGCGCAGATATCGTCGAGCGCGGCGCGGGTCGTGGCATAGACCGCCACGGTCATGTGATGTTCGCCGAAGATCAGGCGTTTGGATTCCAGGTCGTCCTGCGCGAGCTCCAGCTCTTCGGCGAGGCTGACCGCGCCGTCATTGGCGGCCTGCATGAGCCTGAGCTGCCGCTTGATCCGACCGGCCATGATGTTCGAGTTGATGGGCACGAAGGAATGCGTGACGACCATGTCGACCGGCAGGTTCAACTCGTCGAGCATCAGCGCGTCGGTCTTGGCCGGATAGTTCTTCACAGCGAAGATCGCGCCGAATTTCTCGCCCACCGCCCCATCGGAGAGGCGGATGGTCGGACCGACGAAGGTCACCCGCGTGTTGGCCACGTCCTCGGCGAGGATGCCGAAGCGCGAGCGCGGGAAGAGCGGATGCTCGCACCCCGTATTGAGACTGCCGAGGAAGCCGAGCAGTGCTCCGGACCGGGCCGAGAGAAGGCGGGGTTTCATCTCGTCGAAGGTGGAGAGGATGAACCCCACCACCTCGTCGAGCTTGCGCAGCCTCCGAACCGTGTCCTGCGCGAGCCGCGCCCGAGAGGCGGCGGCCAGGAACGGCAGGCCTCGGCCCGCCTCGGGGCGTTTCAGGACTGTGAGGGTCAGCGTCTTGTCACGCAGACCCGAGGCGCGCAAATTCGCGCGCCAGCGCCGGTCGATCTCGCCCGCGAAGCCCGCGTCCTCGACCGGCGGCAGGTCCACCTCGACCGCCTTCGAGACCTTGTGCAGGTAGAAGGAGAATCCTGTCCCGGCTTGGGCCACGATCCCGGCCATCAGCGCGCCGATGCGGTCAAGATGCCCGTCCTCGCTTGTGGTGCTGTTCACCCCCTCGAGCCGGATGCATTGCATCAGCTCATTGCCGCGCAGGCGGATCGTGGTGTCGCTGACGAGGCTCACATAGGGCAGCATCTGCGAGAGACGCTTCTCGCCTGCCACCCAGGAGGGCAGCGCCGTCCCGAGATCGAGGTCTTCAGCATATCCAGCATCACGGGGCATAGCTGTCGCCTCCGTGAATTTTGCGGTTCCGGGTCGGCGGCGTCTCCTGGAGCGTGATCACCAGCACGTCGAGGAAGTTCGGATCCCAGTCGGCGGCCTTCCAGAGCAGGGGCCAGGCGATGCCGGCGATCAGCACCACGACCCAGCTCTGCACCCAGAGGAACAGCAGCGTGGAGCCGAAGAGCCAGACCATGGCATACATGATCGGCAAGCCCATGAGCTTGGGCGGCCTCAGGAGGCCGATGAAGACGCGCGACTGGTCTGTCATGGCCGTGCCTCAGGGGGTCGTCCAGATGGCGGCAACAATGGTCGGCGCTGCAGCGATGCCCGCAATCGCCACGACGACCCAGAGCGCCTGCCGGAAATCGAGGATGCCGAAGAGCCAGGACAGGAACACGCCGATCAGCGCCAGCGTGCCGATCACGATACCCAAGGGGCCGGTGATCGCATCGACGATGCCCTGCAACAAGGTCTGCACCGGCGAGAGGTCGATGCTCTGGGCGAGCGCCGGTCCGGCAGCAACGATCAGCAGGGCCGCCGCGACGGCGGTCACATTTACAGGTCTCTTCACGAAATCTCTCCTCTCAGGCGCAACATCGCGGCGGTCACTTTCGCCACATGGGCCATGGTTTCTCGGTAAGGGGGAATGCCACCATATCGGTCGACCGCCTCGGGTCCGGCATTGTAGGCGGCGAGCGCCAGGCGGCTGTCGCCGAAACGGTCAAGCATCATCAGGAGATACCGCGCCGATGCGTCGAGGTTCTGGCGCGGGTCATGCGGATCGACGCCCAAGGCCTGCGCCGTGTCCGGCATCAGCTGGCCGAGCCCGATCGCCCCGGCATCGCTCAGCGCACGTGGATTGTAGGCGCTCTCGATCTCGATATTGGCCCGGTAGAGCGCGACCCAGTCGGTGACCGAGAGACCGGCGCGGCGCAACCCGGGGTGACCGGCATAGCGGAAGGCGGTCGCCTCGATGGCCGCGAGAATCTCGGGAGGAGCCGGAACGGGCGTGCGCGTGGCGCTCTCTGCATCCGCTTTATCTTGAGATCGATTAGAGAAGAGAAAGAGCCGGTCGCCGGGACGCGTTGCATCGCCTGTCTTCAGGTCGGTCGACGCGTCCGGATCACCCTGCGCGGCGGAGACGTCGATCAGCCGACCGTCCTGGCCGACGGAAAAGATGAACCCGCCTGTGTTCGACTGTGCCAGCAAGGCCGAGGGTGCGGAACAAACACCTGTACCAAGCAGGACAAGGACCGCGAGAACGCGGCAGGCGGCAAATTCGTCAGGCCTTGGCGGCCAGAGGTTTGCCCGGGGCTTCGTGCGGAACCCGCCCACCCTCTTCGAGCGGGATGGAGACGACGGTTGCGCCCATGTCGGCCAGGAAACTGACGAGGCCGACGATCGTTTTGAATTCTCGGATCTTGAGGAAGCTGCGCGAGGTGACGAGCAGTTTCTCGTCCCGTCCATCGGCCGAGACGGCTCGCACGGTCCAGGTGCCGTACCAGCTGTTGTGGCGTTTCTCGGCGCCTTCCTTGCAGACAACCTCGGCCCTGTATCCCTGGCCGAGCAATCCGCGCAACCCGTCTTCGGTGACCACATTCGGTGCTTCTTCTATCATGACCTCCCCTGGGCCCTCCTCATCATGAGTATCGGCCCGCGGGACATTTCCGCACGGGTGATACAATACAACATAAATGACTGCAAGACGATTTCTTCATCTTGACCGGATGCTTTCGCGCACTTAGGCCCGCTATCACACAAATCCACCGATTCACACCGGCAAAGGAGTTTTGCCCTGCGCATGTTTTGTGTCGGACGAACCAACCTGCCCGGTTTGGTGGCAATCTTCGTGCTGAGCGGTCAGATGGCAAGCGCCTGTGTCGCGCCGGAACGGCCCTTCCTGCCCGAAAGCGCTGAAGACGTGCGCGCCTATGCCGATCTACTGCGGGCCGACTTCGAGGCATACATCGCCGACATCCAGGAGTACTTTCGCTGCCTCGATGCCGAGCGCCAGCGCGCCTTCCTCGAGGCGCAGGAGGTCAGCCGCGACTATGGACGGCTGGTCGAGATCCTGGAGTGAACAAATGTTGTTTTGTGGGTCGGGCGTCGCTATCTTGAAAGCATGCCCAGACTCTCGATCGACATCACCGCGGAAGAACACCAGAAGCTCAAGGCCATCGCGGCCCTGAAGGGTCAAAGCATCAAGGAGTACGTCCTGAACCGGACGCTCGGCGATGCGCCATCGCTCGATGGCATGAGCGAGGGCGAGGCCTTCGCGGCCCTTGCAGGGTTCCTTAAGCCGCGCATTGACCAGGCCCGTCGTGGCGAGTTCTCCCAAAAATCGATCCGAGACATCCGCGGCGAAGCGCGTGAGCAAGCCGAACGATAGGTCCCACGATGGCGGGTTACGATCTCACGCTCGGCGCCGAGGAGGACCTGCGCGCGATCTGGGCCTACACATTTGAGGCCTGGGGGGCCGATCAGGCCGACAAGTGTCTCGACCAGATAGCAGCCTGCTGTGATGCGATCAGAGCGGGACGTGCGCGGTCGAAAACTCTCGATCTCCTGCCGGAAGATGTCCGCATCCATCGCCGTGAGCATCACTATGTCGTCTGGCTTTTCGCGCCGCGCCCGATCGTTCTCGCCGTCCTGCATGAACGCATGGATTTCGTGCGGTGGCTGAAGGATCGGTTGTGACCCAGGGTAGACGCGCCTTCGCGGGAACCGGGATTATCAGTGGTAACGTCGGAGCTGTCACCAATACCCCAGCTTCCGGTCCCGGCTTTCGGTCTTGATGGTGTGGGGAAAAGTCCCCGAGTTCGGCCTGACCGCGCCGGATGGTCATGTCGTCATCCCTTTCGGCGGTCGAATGCCTCTGGCTCGAAAGCGTGCGCGTCGAACGCGGCAAAATCGCCCGTCTCTGCCATCGCTGCCGCACGCTGTAGATCCGCCTTGAGCGCGGAGAACTGTCGCGCGCCGACCTCGATCCGCACCTGCACATCTTTCTGCATCTGTTCGGTCAGGTGGAACTTCGGCATCGCGCCCTCCTCATTGCGCGATCCTATCAGGAATTGACGAGAGTTCACGAGGTTTGCCGGCGATTCTGCCGGTCTCCGCTTCAGCTCCGGGAAGACTGCGAAGAAATCGAATTGCCTTCATAAATGTTGTATTGTATTCGCCCGCATAGTTTTGTGGAGAGTCGATACATGCGACGCAAGATCCTGCGGCTGGCGATGGCCGCGACATTGACGCTTCCGGGACAGATCCCGCTGGCGGCCCCGGCGCGCGCATACCAGGTGGACTGCGCCATCCTGCTCTGCCTCGCGGGCGGCTGGCCGGCCTCGGCGCCATGTGCCCATGCCCGCGCGGTATTCATCCGCCGGATCACCCCCTGGCCCATCGAACCGCCGCTCCAGATCTGGCGCTGTCCCATGGGGGCGTCGTTCTCGCCGACCGAAGCGCCTGGTCCAGCTGAGCGCCTGTTCGACGCAGCATTTCAGGCCACCCTGCCCCGGCAGTCCTTCCCGGAGGATGCGCCCGTCGTCGAGGTCCAGGCCACGGACGGGGCCGACATCGACATCTCGGGCGGCGCCTTCGATTCCGTGCGCAGCATCCGGGTCTATCACATCCAGTACCGCCAGCACGAAAACCGCGACGGCGACTGCAATCGCAGCGACTCGACGCGGCTCGGATCCTACGGCGTGCAGGGCGACTATCGCTGGACGCCATCCAGCACGGCCCAGGTCCCGCCTGCCTCGCAGCTGCGGATCCCGAACAGCTGCGGCAGCTACTTCTACCGCTCGGTCTTCGTCGACTGGCGTGACCACGCCGGAAACTACGGCTCCGAAGAAGTCCGCTACTGACCATTTGCCAGCCCGGGTCACCTCGGGCCTGCTCATCCATTTGCACCGGAGGCTGTGCATCCCAGACCCAGAAAAGAGAACGACGCCAGACCGATAGTCCGACGCCGTGCCCGATTACTCACTGTGCCCGAGTTTTCTAGCCGATCGCCCGGAGACCTGCAACCAGCAAAGTTGTTTTGCTGGCAGGAATGTTGTTGCCTCACGATCTGACGTCGTCCCTCGAAAGAGACGACTTTCATGGACCTTACGACCGGCTCAATCCTGCGGCAGATCCTCCGATGCGATCTGTCCGTTTCCGCGCACAAGCTCGCGACGATCATCCTCGACGGCATCGCCTGGAAGGACGGCTACAACGGTCTCGATCGCGGTACCGCGGCGTTCACGCTTTCCACGCTTGCCGAGATCATGGGTGTGACCCGCCAGCATCTCACGACCCTGCTAGCGGAACTCGCGGCATCGGAGCTTCGCATCGAACGCTGGAAGCCGAACGGAAAGTTCGCGCCGTGGCTCTTCCGCTTTGGCTGCGTTTCCGACGAGGTGCCGCAGCATCTGGCGTCAACTGGGGGCGACACATCACTATCTAGAGAATCTAATAACAAAACTATCTTCTCCGGGAAGATCGAGATCACCCCCGGGTCGAACGTTCATCGCACCACCTGGGCGGCGCTGATCAAGGCGGCCAAGGCCGCCCTGCCCTGCTGGAATGTCGATACCCAGGCGATCTGGGATCGCTTCATGGCCTTCAACGAAGCTCGCGGAAACACCTGCGTCCCGGCGGGTTTCCTCCTGGGCTTCATGCGGCGTTGGCAGACATCGGTTGGGCGACCGCCGGCAGCGCCGAGATCCGTCAGTTGCCCCAGATCGGATACAGGCAGTGCCGAAACCGAGCTGGTACGTCTGACGCGCTCTGCGCCGGTTGCGAACCGTCAGTTTCATGCCGCCGACCTGCAGCGCAGGATCGGAGCGGCGGCCTACGAAGCGCGGGTACTCGACGTAATCCGCAAGTTTGGATGTCAGAGGTTTTCAGCGACGTTGGCGGTTCACGGGCGGGCGGTGTTGGCAGGAGAGATTGCGCGGTAGCGTGCTTGGAACATCGAGCTTTTTAAGCTTTTAAGTCACCGCTACCTTGGCACATTCGATGCCGCCGGGGGGCGTCCACCTCATCGCTTACTCTTGATCTTGAGCGCGAAGCAGCGAAGGAGCTGCCAGAAGCCCAACGACTGTTGAGACAAAATGGCGCCGCGTTTTCTTTTTTGTCAGTCATGTGCCTTACCTCGCCCTTCTGCTGGCGAACGGATGCGACCTCTAGTAGCTGGAGGTTCAACTGAAAAACGATGACGTTCTCGTGAGGCCGCGAGTTTACAGGTATCGACGTGTTTCAGCGCAATAATCGCGATACTTGGAGCCGTATTGTTCATGCAGCCATGGCTCTTCCGCGAGCGGGGCAAGGGCCAGCGCGGCAACTCCAACGATGACGATAGGCCAAACCCAAGATGAGGCGAAGAGAAGACCAAAGCCTATCAGAATGGCCATGTCGGCAAGGTACTGCGGATGCCGAGAGAAACGGTAGAGACCCGAAGTGATCAGCGCGCCTTTTGCACCGCTGGTGGCTTTCAGTCCAATGCTGAATGCCCCCCACCAAACAATCAGATTTCCGGTTGCGATCAAGAACGGCCCGACCGCCCAACGGAGCGCGTTGGTCATAGAAGCAGATTTCCAATCCAAGATGCCCAAACCGATCACCGCCCCAAACACGGCCAAAGTGAGTCCCCATGCAATGTTTGGTATGACTGATTTTTCTCGGTTCGGAGGCCAGATGCGCCTGGACGGTTGGAGGATTGACCAAAGGAGCGCACCAATCAAAACCAGACCGGACAGCAGGCCAACGACCACTAGTATGCCTTGGGCAATCGTCATGAGCGGTGTCCGAACACCTGCGCCTCCTGATGCGCATTGTCGCTCGCTTCGAATTCAAGCGTGGAATGCTCGATTGAGAAACGTTCATGCAGCACCGATTTGACGTTTTCTTTAATCTTGTCGGTCTCACCCATCCGTTCGCGTTCGACGACAATATGGCAGTCCAATGCCGCAGCGTGCTCCTGCATTTGCCAAAGGTGGACATGATGTACGTCGACCACGCCTTCGACGCCTTGGATCGCTCTGACCACGTCGTTTCCATCCACATCCGGCGGGCTCCCGAGCATCAGGGTTCGGATTGGGCCGCCTATTTCAGTGAAAGACAGATACAGGATGTAGAGCGCGATGCCGATTGTGATGGCCGGATCAACCCAACGCATGTCGTAAAGGATGATCAGAGACCCACCGATGATGACAGCTAGGGAGGCGAGTGCGTCCGACAAGTTGTGAAGGAATAGCGCCCGAATGTTCACGCTGCCCTTCTGCATCGAATAGGTCAGTATTGCGGTCAGCGTGTCGACCACAAGCGCAATTCCACCAAGAATGACAACGGTCCAACCCATGACTTCGGGCGGATCGATCATGCGCATGCTACCCTCGTAGATCAGATAGAAGCCGATCACGATCAGGGTGGTGTAGTTGATCAGGGCCGCGACGATTTCGACCCGGCCATAGCCGAAGGTCATGCGCTCATCGGCCGGGCGGCGCGCGATCTTGCGTGCGGCGAAGGCAATGACAAGCGAGGCCATATCGGAAAAGTTGTGCAGCGCATCGGCGATCAGTGCCAGACTGCCCGAGAATATGCCCCCGACGACTTGCGCAACGGTAAGTAGCCCGTTTGCCCAGATGGCGATGGCAACCCGCCGGTCCCCAGAATTCGGATCGATATGCGCGTGCCCGTGGTCATGTGGCATTGGCAGGCTCCTCATGCGCGTGTGGCGCGCGTCGGTCAGTCTTCAGGCGGTCGCTGCGGAAACCACGAACGCGCGCATTCATCCAGTGGCGTATGATATGACGGTAAAGGGCACCACGCAGCCATCCAAAGGATTGCTCATGGGACAAATAGAAGGCGTCCGGCGTATCAAACACGCCGAAATCCTGCACGATGCCGGTTTTCTGAATGTAGGTATCTTCTCCGTTCCAGGCGACGGGAGGCGCGCCAAGGCAATCCGTGCCCGCGCCATAACCGCAGAGACTGTCCGTGTCCGAGAAAGACTTTTGCAGGACTGTCAGGAAAGCGTCATCCAGGATGAAGCCTTCAAGGTTGATCCAGGCACCTTGATATTCGATCTCCACCCATGAGTGGAGAATTTCTTGCGGAGCAAGCGGATACACCAGCTCAGGTACAACACCGCGCTGCAAGCCTTTGTGGATCGTAAACCCATGCAACCGGCAACGAATGCCAACACCACGCAGCAGCGCCATCAAGAGCGTCCCTTTGGTATTGCACTGCCCATAGCCGTCGGAAAGCACATCCGAGGCGGGGATGTCGTCGGCTCGATTGTATCCGAACGCGATTTCATTCCGAACGAAATCATAAACTGCTCCGATCCGATCGTATTCGGATAAGCCGCGCCAGCCGCGGGCCTCAATTAGATGCGCAAGAGGCGCGGCCTCAAAATCCAGTAGTTTGGTGGGTGCAAGTAGGGGGTCGGTCATCTGCAACGGAGTCGCTCCTCGAATCGTCTTGGAACAAATCTAATTGCTATAGTCACTATAGCTTCAACCCTTTCTTTGAGAAAGAATCTCCCGCAACTATTTGTCCGTGTGAACCGCTTTGTGGTGTTCGCCGTGTGCGTCGCGCAGGATGTCGATACCGCCCCAGGCCGCGATCCCGGCGACAATCACGCCGAGAACGAGGTCCGGCCAGTTGGTTCCTAGCCAGGCGACGAGGCCGCCAGCCACGACTATTCCGAGGTTCGCGGCGAAATCGTTGTAACTGAAGGTGTTGGCCGCGCGGATGTTGACGTCCGGATCTTTGAGCTTAGCGAGCAGCCAGACGCAGACTGCGTTGATGGCCGCGGCGATCAGGGCCATGGCGATCATGATCGTCCCGAGCGGATCTGACCCGCCGATGTAGCGGCGCCATGCATCTTAGAGGATGCCTGCAGCGAACAGGATCAGCAGCCCACCGGCGATGTTCGCCGCCCCGCGTTTCCATTTGTCGGATCGGGATAAAGCGAAAAGGCTGATCGCGTAGACGAAGCTGTCGGAGAGGTTATCGAGCCCGTTGGCGATCAGGGCACTTGAGTCGCCGAAGGCGCCTGTTGCGAAAAAGGCCACGGCCAAACCGATATTGAGCGCCAGAACGATCCAAAGCGTCCGTCTCTCCATTGAATCTTGTCTAGCGGCCATTTTGTGGTTCCAGCTTGTATTGTACGATACAATAACTTCCGCGGCTGATTTGCGTTCCAGCCGGAATGTTGGCTGAATTCCTTCAGGCCCCGATTTCCTCGTGCTCGGTCAGGCATTCCGAATGGTCCCGCAACACCTCAAGCACCTTGCAGTCTCCCGTCCGCCCGCCGCTGCATTCGTGAACCATGCGTTTCAGTTCGGTGCGCAGCGCCTTCAGGCGCGCCATGCGCTGCTCCACCTGTTTGAGCTGGCGACGCGCGATGGCATCGGCCTCGTGGCAGGGCCGGTTGGGATGGTCGCTGAGGTCGAGCAGCTCGCGGATCGCATCGAGCGAGAAACCGAGTTGTCGCGAGTGGCGGATGAAGGACAGTCGATCGAGCTGTGCATTGTCGTAGCGCCTCTGTCCGCCTTCGGTCCTGCCAGGTTCGGGCATGAGTCCGATCTGTTCGTAGTACCGGATGGTCTGCACTTTTGTGCCAGTCTTCTTTGACAGAGTGCCGATCGTGAGCATTTTCGCCTCCATGAAAAAGATACAGTTTGTGTAGGTTTTGCCGTCGGAATAAACAAGTGTCGGATTCACAGACGCGTGAGTTCAAGCTATACCATGATTTCGTGCTTGAACCTCTAGCGGCTAGAGGATGTATCCGCACATGCAATAAGAATCAAAAACAGGCGAACAGGATTGTCCCTTACATCGGCACAGAAGTTTCTTTGGGTTTTGGCAGGCGTGGCAGCGCTTGCCTTCGTATGGCTTTTGCTCTGGTCCGACTATCGTGCCGACCGCGCCCGAACCGACGCCGAACCGCCTTTTTTCGCTGAATTCGAACTGACAGACCACCGGGGTATGGTTCAAACCGAGGAGGACTTTGCGGGGCGTTGGATGCTGGTGTTTTTCGGCTTTACCAACTGCCCCGACGTTTGCCCGACGACCCTATCTGAGGTCGCGGCGGTGATGGAGGGTCTGGGCGACGATGCCGCCAAGGTCCAGCCGATTTTCATAACTATCGACCGCGAACGGGACACGCCAATGGTGCTCGCAGAATACGTCACTCTGTTCGATGCGGGCATCATCGGGATGACTGGCACGCCGGAACAGATCGCCGCCACGTCTGAAACATTCCCAATCTTCTTTGAGCGCATTGAAGAGGCCGCAGCACCGGATGGGTACACCATGGGCCACTCGTCGCATCTGTTCCTCTTCGACCCCGAGGCAGGCTTTGCCGACTCCTGGCCCTATGGCACCCCCGCCGAGGAGATCCTCGCCGATCTGGAAGAGAGGATCTGACCGAAATGAACCGCATATCCGGAGAAACGGCCCTCGGGCTGGCGTGGATCATCGCGCTCGTCGCCTCACTTGCCGTGCTTTTCATCGGCGAGGTGCTGGGGCAGACGCCCTGTGTGCTGTGCTGGTTCCAGCGCGCCTTCATGTTCCCCTTGGCCATTGTCTTCGGGCTCGGCCTTTGGTGGCGGGACGGCCGCGTGGGGCGCTACGGCATCGCATTGGCGCTTGGCGGCGGCGCAATCGCCCTCTGGCACATGGGGCTGTACGTCGGTCTTGTTCCCGAACGCATCCAGCCCTGCACGGCCACCGGCCCCTCTTGCACCGATGACAACCAACTGGTCTTCGGCATCCCGATCCCGCTGATGGCGCTCGCCGCCTTCGCGCTGATCGGGGCGCTGTCGGCCCTTTCATTGAAGGACACACGAACATGAACCGACGCGGCCTGATCCTGTCCGTTCTCGCTCTCGGCGTCGCCGGTTTCGGCGGAGCCACCTGGTTTGCAACCCGCCCCGGCCCGGTGGCCGAAGCGGAGCCTGTTGCGCCGGAACTCGCGGACGCGATGATCCGCCCCTACTCGCCCATCCTCGGGCCTGCGGAAGCGCCCGTCACGATCGTCGAATTCTTCGATCCGGCCTGCGAGGCCTGTCGCGCCTTTCATCCCATCGTGAAGGACATCATGGCCGAGCATGGGGATACTGTCCGCGTCGTGATCCGCTACACGCCCTTCCACGGCGCGGCATCCGAGGAAGCCATCCGCGTGCTCGAGGCGGCGCGCATGCAGGACATTTACGTGCCGGTGCTCGAGGCCGTTTTGCGGGAACAGCCGAGATGGGCGTCGCACGGTGCCCCGGAGCCCGGCCTGATCCTTCAGATCGCCGCCACGGCCGGGCTCGATGCCGAAGCCGCGCGCACGCAAATGCTGGCACCCGATGTCGTGGGAATCCTGAATCAGGATCGTGCCGACGTAGAGACCGTGGGAGTTCGCCAGACGCCCACATTCTTCGTGAACGGCAAGCCGCTCGATCCGTTCGGGGAGGCAGAACTGCGGCGATTGGTGGCAGCCGAAGTCGCTGCCGCGCAAGGCTGAATGAAAAGGGCAGGATCAGAACGATGAAAACGCATACTTTCACCGGCAAACTGGCCGCGCTTTTGACCTTTGGAGCGCTCTCAGTGCCCGCGCTGGCCGGACCCGGGGATGTTGTTGTCGAGAACGCGTGGTCCCGCGCTTCCATCGGGGTGAACCGTCCCGGGGCCGCTTACATGACGATCCGCAACACTGGCGACGAGCCAGTGACGCTGATCGGCCTTACAACACCGCTCGCGATGATGCCCGAAATTCACGAGACGACGACAAATGCCAAAGGTGTGAGTTCCATGAGCCCGGCGGGGGAGATCGCGATCGCCCCGGGCGAGAGCGTCGCGCTCGAACCGGGGGGCCTGCACGCAATGCTGATGCGGCTGCAAGAACTGATGACGGAAGGGGACACCTTTACGCTGACCCTGCTTTTCGACGACGGAGGCGAAGTGACGGTCGAGGTGCCGATCCTCGGAATCGCCGCGCGGGGGCCGGAGGACTGATGCGGCGACGGACAATGCTGGGGTACGGCGCGGCTGGTGTCGGGGCGGTCGCCCTGATGCTCTTCGTCGGTTGGTGGCGGGTTGACGGACCCGGTGCACCCGCACCTACCGGGCAGCGGCCTGTGGCCCTGACCGAGATGGATTTCCGTCTGACGGATCATGAGGGCAACGCGGTCGGGCCGGAAACCCTGATCGGTCGCCCGACGATGGCGTTCTTCGGCTTCACCTACTGTCCCGATGTCTGCCCGACCACGCTCTCTGACATTTCGGGATGGCTCGACGATCTGGGAGACGAGGCCGAAGAAATGAATGTGGCTTTCATCACGGTCGATCCCGAGCGCGACACTGTCGAAACGATGGCCGAATATGTCGGCTACTTCCATCCTGGGATACGTGGCTGGACGGGACCGGAAGAGCAGATCGCGCGCGTCACGGACGGCTTCAGCGCCACCTACGAGCGGGTGCCGACGGAGAGCGGCGATTACACGATGAATCACACCGCGAGTGTCTTTCTGTTCGCAGCCTCGGGGCGGTTCGTCACCATGATCGACTATCACGAAGCCAGAGAGTTCGCGGTGCCGAAAATTCGCCGCGCGCTGGAAGAAGAAATGGAGGGGGCGACATGAGGCTCAGAACTTTGGCGGCTTGTGTCGCAATTGCGGGGACGGTTTCCGGGGCAGCTATCGCCATCTCCGAACTTTTGTCGAAAGAACCCGTGACGCCGGAACTTGCCCAGGCAGGTAGCTGGATGGCCCAAGGTCCTGAAGCCCCCAGAACCGTGACATCGCCGTGACGCTGCCCGCGACGGCATGGGTAGAAGAGGCACCCGACCTCGGCCCCCTGCCCCGTCTGCAGGTCGCGTTTGCCGACAGGCCGGTGCAGGCGATCGAGCCACCCCTGTCGGCGTGGTCGCCCGACATTGCACGTGGCGAGACGCTCGATTTCTTGCTGTCCGAAGCTGGTCTTGCGGCATCTCACAGAGCTGAAGTTGCCCTCGCGCTTGGCGCGGAATACGATCTGCGACGGCTGCGGCCGGGGCATTCGGTCACTGTTGCTTCGACCGTGGACGGCAGCCCCCGCACCATCTCACTCGCCGTCGAGGACGGGGAGCGGATCGAGTTGGTTTTCGGCGAGCAGTTGTCCACGCAGGTCGTGGCTCCGGATCCGGAGATCGCAACCCTTGCCGGCGAAGCCGTGATCGACAGCTCGATCTTCGCGGCACTCGGCGAAGCCGGCATACCCGCCCGTTTTTCTGTGGACCTTGCGCAGATGCTGGGTGGGACCGTGGATTTCCGCCGCGAGTTGGCCGGTGGCGAGACACTAAGGCTTCTCTGGCGCGAGGCACGTGTCGGCGGGGAAAGGATCGGACAGCCCGAGCTCGCCTTCGCCGCAATGGAGATCGGCGGTTCGCTTTACGAGATCGTATGGCCGGACGACGGCAGCGGTCAGGCGACGATCTACGTCGATGGTGACGTGCTGCGCGTCTTTGCACAGCCGGTCGAGGGCGCGCGCCTCAGCTCGGTGTTCGGACGCCGCACGCATCCGGTCTTTGGCAACGTCCGGATGCACACAGGCGTCGATTTCGCAGCGGCACGTGGGACACCGGTTCAAGCGACGGCACCGGGGCGGGTCAGTTTCATCGGCTGGCGCGGCGGCTATGGTCGCGTGGTTGAAATCTCGCACGGCTCCGACACCATGACGCGCTACGCGAATCTGAGCGCCGTGCCGGAAGACCTGGCACAAGGCCAACGCGTGGCGGCGGGAGATGTGATCGGCAGCGTCGGCGCGACCGGCACGGCGACAGGCCCGAACCTGCACTACGAAGTCCTCGTGGATGGGCGCCCGACTGCCCCCCTCTCTGACGACCGGCTCGCCGAAGCAGTCGAGAGCGAAGCGGATGACACCGCCGCGCTATCGAGTCTGGCCGAGGCGCGCGCGCTTCTGAAAGAAAACCTCGGCAGCGAGATTGCCGAAACGGCAACCGAAAGGCTCTGACCCATGAAACGCATGACCCAAGCTCTGGCAATCACCCTCGCCCTGTTACCAGCGGCCCAGGTCCTCGCAGAGGCAACGGCGATCGACGTCCGCAAGACGAACGGTTGCGGCTGCTGCCTCTCGTGGATGAACCATCTCGAAGAAAACGGGTTCAAGCCGACCGGCCAGGACATGAACGGCGGGCTACTCGTACGTTTCAAGCTCGACAACGGCGTGCCGCAGCGCATGGTCTCCTGCCACACCGCGCTCATTGATGGCTACGTGATCGAAGGCCATGTCCCGGCTGCTGATATTCGCCGGCTTCTCGAAGAGCGCCCGGACGCCGTCGGCCTCGCCGTTCCGGCGATGCCCTATGGCTCGCCCGGCATGGGGCCGGAAGAAAACCGTGAAGCCTATGATGTCTTCCTCATCCGCAAGGACGGGTCGACAGAAGTCTTTTCAAGCTACGCCGAAGGATAATCTGGCCGGCCCATGGAAAATCTGTCTCCGATAATGCTCGGCTTTCTCGGAAGCCTCGCTGCCGGATCGCTTACGGCAGTCGGAGCAGTTCCAGTGCTGTTCGGGCGCATTCCGTCTCGGGCCACGCGCGATCTGTCGCTCGGCTTCGCTGCCGGTGTCATGCTGTCAGCCTCGTTCTTTTCGCTGATCATCCCGGCATTGGATGCGGCAGAGCCAATGTTCGAGAACGGCGCGATGCCTGCGGCCATCGTATGCGTCTCGATCATTCTGGGCATGGGGGCTGTCGCGCTGATGAACGAAAAGCTGCCGCACGAGCATTTCAAGACGGGACGCGAAGGGCCCGAAGCGGCGTCTTTGCGGCGGGTCTGGCTGTTCATCATCGCGATCACGATCCACAACTTCCCCGAAGGCCTCGCGGTCGGGGTCGGCTTCGGATCCGGAGGTATGCAGGGCGGTCTGCCGCTCGCCATCGGCATCGGGCTTCAGAATGCGCCCGAAGGATTGGCCGTCGCGGTGTCCCTGTTGGGCGAGGGATATCCGAAGCTGCGCGCCTGGGGCATCGCGGCGCTGACGGGCATGGTCGAGCCGATTGGCGGCCTGCTTGGGGCCGGGATCATCACACTGTCGGAACCGCTGCTGCCATGGGGACTGGCCTTTGCCGCGGGCGCAATGCTCTACGTCATCAGCCACGAAATCATCCCCGAAACCCATCGCAGCGGCCATCAGAACAGGGCAACGCAAGGTCTCGCAATCGGGCTCGTTCTGATGCTGTTTCTCGATGTCTGGTTGGGGTGAGACAATGTCACTAAACAAGGTATCTCCGATGATCGGCGTCTTCGCGACGCTTGCAGCGTTCGTGATCGATCAGATCTCCAAAGCCATTGTCGTGGCGAATGCGGCCTCTCTAGGCTCCGGGATCGCCGTTTTTCCAGGTTTCAACCTTGTCTTCTATCGCAATGACGGCGTGACTTTCGGGATGCTGGGCGGCGCGCCGTGGTGGAGCCTCATCGCACTTGCTCTTGCCATCTGTGTTTGGCTGGGGGTTATGCTGTTTCGCGCCGAAAATGCGGTCGAAACACTTGCCTATGGCGCGATCATTGGCGGAGCCCTGGGCAATGTCATCGATCGTGTGCGGTATCGGGCTGTAACAGACTTCTTGGATTTCTACATTGGCACAACACATTGGCCTGCCTTCAACATGGCCGATGTATTTGTCGTCAGTGGCGTGGGGCTCTTGCTCGCTGGGCCATGGATCAGCGCGCGGCGTTCGATCAAGTCGTGAAGCCGGAAATTCTGAACCGCATCGCTCTGCGCCACCGTTTGCTTTCGCGGATGACGCTTGGTTTCGCCGCCGGGGCGCTGACCATTCTGACTTTCCCGCCTTTCTCGCTTCTCCTACTTGTTCCCATTGCCTATTCCGCGTTGTTTGTCGGTCTTCGCGATCTCTCCTTCGGGCGCGCTTTCCTTGTCGGCTGGGCGTTTGGTCTCTGCCAGTTCGGATTCGGGATTTCGTGGATCGCAGAGAGTTTCTACGTCAAGGCCGAGCGTTTCGGGTCACTGGCGATCCCGGCCGTCGCGGGATTGTCGGCAGGTCTCGCGATTTTCCCAGCCATTGCCGCAGCGCTCTTCGCCGAAATCGCGCGGCGCGGAGCCCTGGGCAGTCTCCTGGCCTGCCTCCTGTTCGCGACCTTCTGGACCGTGGCCGAGTGGTTGCGTGGTCACGTTCTGACAGGTTTTCCGTGGATCCTCGCCAGCTACGCTCTGGTCGATTACGCCGCTTTGCGCCAGCCCGCCGCCTGGGTCGGAAGCTATGGGCTAAGCTTTCTCACCGTGTTCGTCGCGGCACTTCCCGGCGCGGCTGTCATGGCGTCCGGGCGGCAACGATTGACCATCTCGCTCATGGCGCTGGCCGGCATAGCGACGATGTGGGCCGTCGGCACGCTTCGCCTCCAGTCGGATGCACAACAGCCACCCGGTGTCGACCTGCGCATCGTCCAGGGCAACGTTCCCCAAGAGGAGAAATGGGCGCCCGAGAACCGCGAGGCGACCTTCGCGCGCTATCTCGAACTTTCTTCCCGGCCCGGCGATTTCGACGTTCTTCTCTGGCCGGAAACCGCCTTTCCGGGTTTCCTTGATGAGGATACAGAGGCACGGGATCGCATTGCCGCTGCGCTACCAGACGGCAGGGTGCTGCTCACCGGTGTGCCGGACCGTGTACCCAGCGAGGATGGCACCCGATATTTCAACACGGTCCAGGCTTTTGGCGATACCGGCAAAATCCTGACCGGATACGCGAAACACCATCTCGTACCCTTCGGCGAATATGTGCCATTCCGCGGCTGGTTGCCCATCGAGCGGCTCACGGCGGGTCTGGGCGATTTTACGCCCGGACCGGGCCCGAGAACGCTTGCGCTTCCGGGTGTGCCGCTGGTCGCCGTGGCGATCTGCTATGAGATCATCTTCCCAGGGCATGTGGTCGACGACCTGTTCAGGCCCGACTGGATCTTCAACGCCACCAACGATGCCTGGTTTGGAACCAGCATCGGACCTGAGCAGCATCTGGCTTCCGCACGTATGCGCGCCATAGAGGAAGGCCTTCCTGTCATTCGAGCCGCGAATACGGGCATCTCTGCGGTCATCGACGCGAACGGAGAGATCGTTCCGCGGCTCGATACCGGCGAAACGGGCATCATCGACGCTAGTCTGCCCTCCGCGCGGCCGCCGACACTCTACGCGAGCTTCGGGGACTGGATGCTGTTGGCGCTCATCTTGGCTTCGTGGAGCTGGGCTCTGACGGCCAATGCGACGGCTCATTTCCGCCGCATGAGAAAGACCGTCATGCAAAGATGTGGATAGGTGTTCCGTCCTTCACCATTGCATAGATGTCCTCGATCTGCCGATCTGTGACTGCGATGCAGCCAGCTGTCCAGTCGTGGACGTCCGTCGGCTCGATGCCGGGTCGTGGACCACCATGGATGAAGATGTCGCCCCCTGGGGATCGGCCCTGCGCTTCGGCAAAGGCAATGTCGGCCTCATTCGGATAAGAGATGCCAACTGAAAGATGATAGGTGCTTTCAGGGTTGCGCTTATCGACTAAGTAGGCGCCCTCCGGGGTCCGACCGTCTCCCTCAAATTGCTTGTGACCCTCGGGCGCGAAACCCAGCCCGACCGGATAGGTTTGCAATACGCCATCGCCTCCGTCGAGAACAAGCAAGCGCTGCCCCTTGTAAAGCCGAACACGGGTCACCTCGGGTCCGCCATAGCTGCGGAACTTGCTGGCACAGCCGGACAGAAAGGCGGACATCATACCCATGAGAAAAATACGACGTTTCATTGAAGGTGCTCGATTTTTTGTTCTTTGGCCGAGGATTTATCATGAACCTTCAATTCAACAAAGGGCTGTCTGACTTGGAAAGAACAAGTTCCGGGAGCCAGGTAACCAATTCTGGCCACAATGCCAGCACTGCGATGAGCAGGATTTCAATGATCACGAGCGGCCCGGCGCCACGATAGATGTCAGCCAGATTGACACCTGGAGGAGCGGCCATCTTGGCGAAGAAGAGAGCATATCCGAATGGGGGCGTGAGAAAGGATGTTTGAAGCGCCAAAGCGATCAAACCGGCCAGCCAGATTTTTGAAAAATAGTCCGAGCCAACATGATCTGAAAAATCCAGCTGCCCGAACGCCGGCAGCAAGATCGGGAGAAAGACGAGCAGGATCTCGATCCAGTCGAACACGAACCCGAGGACGAGGATGATGCCAAGCAGCAAGGCAAGCGTCATCCAGCGCCCGAGATCGAACCCGTTGATCCATTCAAGCAGAACTTCGCGCCCCTCAATCAGATTGAAACCAAGCAAAAAAATGGATGCCCCGACGACTATAAAAAACACCATTGAAGTCATGGATGCGGTCTGAACTATCGTCTTGTTGAGGCGTGCAAATGTCATGCGTCCGCGAAACGCCATGACCAACAGCCCCCCGAAGACGCCGATACCTGCCGCCTCGGACAGGGTCGCGATCCCACCCACAATACTGAGAGGAATGGCCGCAATAACTCCGATGGCAATGATCACCGACAACACGTCCCGCATGGTGGGCTTTTCCATATCCGACAGGGCAACGTCGACACGATTACGAAGCGTTACCGCGTAAAACAGAGAAAAGAACAAAACCAGCAGCAAGACCGGGATGACAAGCGCTGTGTACATCAACGCGATCCGAAGCTGAAAGACGTTGGCCACAAAGAACAGCAGGACAGCCGGTGGAAAGACGACCCCCAACGCCCCGGACGCCGCAACCGCCGACCCGGCCGTCGAAGGCGCATATCCCGAGCGCAGCATCGGCCCATAGGCCACCAGAGCGACCGTCACAACCGAGGCGCCAATGACACCCGCGGCCGGCGCGAGGATCAGGCCAATCAACAGGGTGGCAATCGCATATCGGCCCGGCACGGATTTCAGGACATGGCCCAACGTCTGAAACAGCGTTGCTGCAACCCCGCTGGCATTCAGGACCAGCCCGAGAAAGATAAGAAGCGGGACACTGGTGAACTGCACACCTTCGTTGGTCAGCATGCCACGCACCCGAAGGTAAATGAGGCCGAGATGGCCAAAATCTGTAACGCCGATCACAACCGCAGCGACAAATGCCAGAAAACCGGTAGCGGTCAGGACCAATGCCACAGGAAAACCGCTGAACACACCGATGCCCAACAGCCCCAGCATTGCGATGGTCAGGATTTCAGTCTCCATGTGGCATGTCTTCCTGAGAGCTTGGCGCGATGCTGTCGTGTTGTCCGCGCAGGAAGGCGATGTTGCGCGCCACGACGACAAGGCCCGCAAACCCCAGCAGGACAGGTCCGATCACGGCGGCAATGCGCCGTGCCCAGATGTCGGTCTCAGCGTACTTGGTTGTCCGCATCAGCCCATCCCAACCATAATTGGTCAGGATGATCGCCAGAGGCAGCAGTACGAAGAGACAGCCAGCAAGTTCGATCCAGGCGAGACGGCGGGGCGGCCAGTTTCGTCGAAAGACGTCCACGCGGACATGCCCGTCGCGCAGGTATGTAAATCCGAACGACATGAAAATGAGGATAAAGAGTAGCGAGGTGGAAAGATCGGGAAGGATGGCCGACACCCCAAGCTGAAGCTTGCGATCGAGCATTTGCAGGCCGGTAAAAAAAGCGATTGGAACCACGGTTAGCCACGCGGTGCCCACACCTACGGAACGGATGACCGTTTCCAGAAAATCAAGTATGCGCAATTTGTCCCCTCCCTGCCCCTCTCCGGAGGCTGCCTAATGACCATGCGCCAGCGCACCCTTCGCCATCTGCTCGCCAACCGGTTCACCGCCCGAAGGCCCCGCCTCGACCCAGTGTCCGTTCAGGAGCCGAAGCGCATTGGTAACCACCAGCAAGGACACGCCCACATCCGCGGCGATTGCCCCCCACATCGAAGCCATGCCGAAGGCGGTCAATCCGACGAACACCGCTTTCGTCGCCAGCGAGATGCCGATGTTCTGATGGATGATCGTCATGGCTCGGCGCGAATGGCCAATGAGCCACGGCACCTTGCCAATATCGTCGGTCATCAGCGCGATGTCTGCTGTCTCGATGGCCGCGTCCGAACCAACAGCACCCATCGCGATGGCGTAATGCGCGCGCGCCATGGCGGGGGCGTCGTTCACCCCGTCGCCGATCATGGCCACCATGTCATGCGTTTCGACCAGTTCTTCGATGGCTGTCACCTTGTCTTCGGGCAAAAGCTCGGCACGGACCACGTCGATGCCGACCTCGGCGGCAACGGCGCGCGCTGTCCGCTCGTTGTCGCCCGTCAGCATCACGATAGTCTTCACGCCCTGCGCGTGGAGCTGTGCCACGATGCCTTTGGCGTCGGGGCGGATACGGTCTCGCAATTCCAAAATGCCGGTGACGCCGGTGTCGTCGCCCACGGCAACAAGGGTGCTGCCAGCCCCTTCGATGCGGTCGCGCAAATCCTTCGGAATGGCGTCGCCGAAACCCTTCTCCTCGGCAAACCGGTCCGACCCTAGCCAGATCGACCGGCCGTCTGTGCGTCCTTCAAGTCCCCTACCGGGAACAGTTCGGGTATCTTCCGCGGCGGACACCTTGATGCCGTCGGCTTCGGCCCGCGCGAGAATGGCGCGCGCCAAGGGATGCGAGGAACGTACCTCGAGCCCAGCGGCGAGGGTCATCAGATCCTGCGCCGATGCTTTGCTCAGCGGATGCACCGCCGCCACCTCGGGCTCGCCCATGGTGATCGTGCCGGTCTTGTCCATGGCCAGTGCAGTGGTCTTGCCCGGTGCCTCAACATATGCACCGCCCTTGATCAGCACCCCAGCCCGCGCAGAGGCGGTGAGTGCAGCGACGATGGAGACCGGTGTAGAGATGACGAGAGCACACGGGCAGGCGATCACCAGCAGCACGAGTGCATTGTAGAACCAATAATCCCAGGCCCCACCGAATAAGAGCGGCGGCAGCAGGGCAATTGCGATGGCGAGAGCCATGACGATAGGCGTATAGATGCGGGCGAATTTCGCCACCCACTGTTCCACCGGCGCGCGGCGGGCATGGGCGTCGCCGACCATGCGGATGATCTTGGCCAAGACGGTGTCCGAGGCGGCCTTCGTGGCGCGCACCGTCAGTGTGCCTTCGCCGTTGATCGTACCGGCATAGACTTCGTCGCCCCGTTCCTTTGGGACCAGCGCACTCTCTCCGGTGATCGGTGCTTGATCGACGGCCCCTGCCCCATCGACAACCTCACCATCCAATGGGATGCGGTCTCCGCCGCGCACGACGAAACGTGCGTCGATAGCAACCGCAGAAGCCGGAACGTCCGCTTCCGAGCCGTCATCATAAAGAACTCTCGCCGTCGGCGGCGCCAAGTCGAGCAGAGCGGAAACCGCATTCCTAGCACGCCCGACGCTCCAGCTTTCGAGAAAAAGCGAGAGCGAGAAGAAGAACGCGACCGTTGCCGCCTCGAAAAATTCGCCGAGGCCAATTGCACCCGCGACTGCGACGACCATCAGCAGGTTCATGTCGGGCGACAGCCGCCGTGCGGACGACCATGCCTTGGGTGCCACGAGCCAGACACCGAACAGGATCGCCACCGCGAAGAACCCGGCCTCGACCAGTGGCATCGGCGCTTCGCCGTGCCCTGCGAAGAGGCCCAGTGCCCCCCCCATGCCGGTCTCGATGATGTGCCACAGAAATCCCGCGGCCCAGAAGCCGCCACTGAGCGCCGTAAACAGCCGCTGTCGTGCAAGATGGGCCGCCTGGTCGACCGACGCGTTTTCGGCATCCCAGGGCTTGGCGGTCATGCCGGTGCTTGCGACCAGTTCTGCAACTTCGCCGTCCGATACCTTCCTTGCGCTGTCGAGGATGGTCATCCGTCCATTGATCACGTCGAAAGCGAGATGCTCCGCCCCGCCGATCTTCGGGCCGACCACCTTGTTCAGGATCGCGACCTCCTCGGCGCAATCGAGGCCTGAAACCTGAAAGCTGCGCCCGGCATACGGCGCGGGCGTCGTCGGCGCGATGTCGCCGCAGGTTTCGGCCCTCCCGCAGCAACTGCCGCCGCTTGCCCTGGCAACTTGGGCATCATCGTGATCGTGATCGTGACGGTGGGAGTGGGACGGCATGAACGAACCTCTGGATTCGGGTGCTTTATCATGACATAGCCCCTACAGTGGCTAGAGCTTCAAGAGCAAAATACGGTGGTATTTCAGTTTGTTTTATTGCTAGAGGATGCGGTGACTGGCTCTATCACGCCTTGAGGCATGAACAGCCGCTGCAAAGAAAAACAGTCACGAAAGGAAGCTTGATGCGGGTTTTGATGCTGAAGCAAAAAATGATGGTCGCAGTGGCGCTGTCGCTCACGGCCGGGTGCGCAGTCCAGCCGACTGGACCGGGCGACGCGGCAAAACAGGGGGGCAACGTTCCCGAAGCCGTGATTGCAATGGCTGCCCCGGATCAGGATGTTGCAACTGCGCGCTTGGTGCCGGAAGACGGGTGCTACTGGTACGAACACAGCGGCCCCGTTGAAACGACCTTGCTGCCGCTGCGCACGGCGAACGGCAATCGTATCTGCACCTCTCGCGAAACTTAATTACGTTTGCCGACCGCTGCTGGGCTTAGCTGCGGGCAGTCACGCTGTCCTCCGCCGAGTAAAGATATGCCGTAGAGCCGGTTTCGACGTTCGGGTAAAGGTCATTGATATGAGCCATAACCATCCGTACGCAGCCCGAACTTGCGCGGCCACCGATACTTCGTGGGCTCGGAGTGCCATGGATGCGCAGAAGGGTATCGCGTTCCCCGACGTAGAGATACAGCGCCCTTGATCCAAGCGCGTTTTCCGGTCCCGGTTCCATGCCATCGGCAATGTCAGCATAAAGTTCGGGGTCGCGATTGATCATGCTCTGTGTCGGTTGCCAGTGCGGCCACCTGACCTTGCGCTCGATGGTATAGACACCCGGCTCGTAGAGGTTGCCCCGCGCGATCGCCACGCCGTAGCGCATCGCGGTTCCACCCTCTTCAATGTGGTAGAGATATCGCGCGACCGCATCGACATGAATATCTCCCGGCACGAGCCCGGCCTTCGCGTCTACACGTTGCGGTAGGAACCGCGGGTGCAATCCCCATGGGTTGGAAGTCTCGGCAACATAATCCTGAGGCGTCACCTGTGCGTCCCATTCAGCCTTCTGAGCCTCGGTGGGCCAACTGTCGGCAAAAGCCATGCCGGGACCGGTCACCGAAAATAGCGCCGTTGTTGTCTGAATGAAGTGTCGTCTTGTCAGCATTTCGTACCCTTTCGGTTCCCGCCGGCGATTGATGGCAAGAACGGTATGTGTTCTCCTTGAATAGATAGGACTTCTAGTGGCTAGAGGTTCAAGGGCAAATTTTCGTGAGCAAACATGCGATCCTGGCAGTTTCCAGTTTGCTTGGGAGGAGAAAATTGCTCGCACGATACCTGGTCCGAAGTTGCGCAGCGACACTTCGTGAAATCGCAGATTGTCTGGAAATTTAAGCACAGCGGCTTCGATATCGCGACCATGAGATCGGGAGCGTCACGGCACACGGAACTTACGCCACTCGCAAATGCTACGATGCCATCTCTGGCTCCGGCTCTCATTCCGTTATTTCGCCCCGTAAGAACGCAAAGCTTGGATGGAGATCATAGCTGTAGCGGCGGCTCGTAATTAGGCCATACGGGCATCGCAGTATCTGGGCTGCGCGCTCTGGCGACAATGGAGCGGATATCCCCGCCGAAGCCGCGCGGAGACGAAGATGCAATGTGTGAAACTGCTTGGCCAGCCGCTCATCGCGTCGGACTTTGGCCGCCAGGGTGCGAAGCTTCATTTCCGCATAGCAGTCGTCAACAGCTACACCGCCCTTGGCATCCCAGTCACAGAAGCTTTGGAATAAGTCCGTCCGGAGAATGGCGAACACCGCCTATCAGCCTATTTGTAGAACATTTCCTCGAGGACCCCTCGATTGGTAAGTTAAAGTCTAAGGTCAACCCGCTTACTTCAACGGCAACCACCCGCCTATGACCGCTGGGAAAACGCCGCGAACAGGGCAAGCGTCCGTTCGCTGACATGGTGCTCGATCCCTTCGGCATCGCGTTCAGCCGTCTCGGGGTCGAGCCCGAGGCTCAGGAGAAACCGCAAGACGATCTCGTGGCGGTGCCTGCATTCCTTGGCGAGCGCCCGGCCTTCCTCGGTCAGAAATACCGAGCGATACTTCGCACGGGTGATCAATCCGTCCCGCGCCAGACGGCCAAGTGTTTTTGCGACCGTCGGCGCAGTCACGCCCATCCGTGTCGCGATATCGACCGGCCGGGCCTCGCCGTTCTCGTGGATGAGTTCGGCGATCAGTTCGACATAATCTTCCGCCACTTCGCTGCGCCGCGCTTCGCGCACACCGATGAAGGCCTCGGCGCGGGATTCGACCGCACGTGCCTCTGCCTCGGTTGAATCAAGGTTCTCATCATCCGTCATGCCGTCACCCTCGCACGATCGGGATTGACTCGTAAAGCCTAAGCGATGATTATTAGCCGAAGCTAACTTTTTGCGCCGGGACTTTGGCCTGCGTGTCATCTGAGGGGACAACGTCCATGCCTGTCGATACCAGCAAGCGAGGGCGCGATGTGTCGTCCGCCGTGGAGACGTCGCTGCCCACAGCGCCACCTGCCCTGGTCACGGAGCCAGTTTCGGCGTCGCGACGTGCGCTGTTGGTCGGCGGTCTGGTGGCTGCCGGCGGAGCGGCCGTGGCCGCGAGCCGCGCGCAATCCCAGGCAACGCCTGACCCGATGGCGGGGCATGCGATGCCCGGCGGGGCGGTCGATCCGTATTCGGCCCATGACAGTGGCGTGGCGCATGGCAACATGACGATGGTCGGCCAGGTCGACCACGCCCGGAACGGGTTCGACCCGACGGCCATGCTGACCGACTGGGAGACCGGTCGCACCGAAGTTCTGCCGGATGGGCGCACGTTACGAACGTTCGAGGTGGACGCCATCGACATGGAGATCGAGATCGCTCCCGGCGTTTTCTTTCCCGCCTGGACGTTCAACGGACGCGTTCCCGGCCCCGCTCTGCGCGCCAAGGAAGGCGAACGGCTACGGATCATCTTTCGCAACCTCGGTTCACACCCGCATTCCATGCATTTTCACGGCATTCACTCTGCGCGAATGGACGGCGTTCAAGGCGCCGGGCTGATCGATCCGGGCGAGGAGTTCGTCTATGAGTTCGATGCCAGGCCCTTCGGCTGTCATCTCTATCACTGCCACGCGCTGCCGCTGAAACGGCACATGCATAAGGGCATGTACGGACTTTTCGTGGTCGACCCTGATCCGGCGCGCCACCCCGAATTTGCGGCCGTTGCCGCGTCGCGCGTGCTGGGCAGCCCGGAAAACGCCGAATGGCAGGAACTGGCGATGGTGATGAACGGCTTTGACACCAATTTCGACGGCGAAAACGAGGTCTATGCCGTCAACACGGTCGGCCAAGCTTACATGAACGCGCCTATCCGGATCGACAAGTCGCGCCCGGTCCGTATTTACCTCATGAATGCGACCGAGTTCGACCCGATCAACTCGTTCCATCTGCACGGCAATTTCTTCGACTACTACGACACCGGTTCGCAACTCACGCCGACCCTGCGCACGGTCGATGTGATCATGCAGTGTCAGGCGCAGCGCGGCATCCTCGAGTTCAGTTTCGCTGACCACGAGGATGGGTTGTACATGTTCCATGCCCATCAGGCCGAGTTCACCGAACTAGGCTGGATGGGCTTTTTCGACGTGCGGGAGGCCGGAGCATGACCGATCAGACCCAACACAGCCGCCCGCCGATGACCCGCCTGCTTCTCGTTCTCGTGCCGCTGGCCGTCATGCTGGGGGCTTTCGTGTGGATTGCCTCGCTCGATCCGCTGCGCGGCTTCAACAATGGCGCGCCCCCGGTCGAGGCGTTGACCGTCGAACGGACGATCCTCGATGGGTCGGGGATTTCGCTCAGTGTGCGCGCCGGCGGATCGGAAGCAATGGTGGTCGCGCAGGTCGCAGTGGACGATGCTTACTGGACCTTCACGCAGGAACCGGCCGGGCCGATTGCCCGCGGCGAAGCGGTCTGGTTGCGAATTCCCTATCCGTGGGTTCTCGGCGAGGCCCATCACGTCAACCTGCTGACCAACACGGGCGCGACCTTCGGGCATGAGATCGGGGTCGCCGTCTCGACGCCAAGTCCCACCTGGGGTCAACTCCGGCTGCAGGCAGTGATCGGGGCGATCGTCGGCCTGTTGCCGGTGGCGCTTGGCCTGATGTTCTATCCGGCCATGAAGGGCGTCGGGCGAAGCGGGATGAACTTTCTGCTCGCACTGACGGTTGGGTTGCTGGCCTTCCTGCTGATCGACATGACTGCGGAAGCGCTGGAGTTGTCCGGCGATGCGGCGGCGATATTCCAAGGCTCCGCCATGGTCTGGCTGGCGGCGCTGGCAAGCTTTCTGCTGCTGATGGCGATCGGGCGCTGGCGCGGCAACCCAGAAGGCATTGCGCTGGCGTTCTACATTGCCCTCGGGATAGGGCTGCACAACTTCGGCGAAGGGTTGGCGATTGGCGGCGCATTCGCCGCAGGATCGGCCGGGCTTGGCACTTTCCTCGTCTTGGGCTTTGCCTTGCACAATGTCACCGAGGGTATCGGCATCGCCGCCCCGATGCTTCGGGCCCGGCCCACGCTCTGGATTTTCGCCGCCCTGACGCTGCTCGCCGGTGGCCCGGCCGTCCTTGGAATGTGGGCAGGCAGCCTTGCCTACGCGCCGCAATGGTCGGCATTGGCTTTGGCCGTCGGGGCGGGTGCCATTCTGCAGGTCATGGTCGAGGTCAGCGCCTACCTTGTCCGTCAAAACCCCGACCGGCAAACGGCGCTGATATCACCCTCTGTTCTGGCCGGGTTTCTGGGCGGCATCGCCTTCATGTACGCGACGGCGGCACTGATCAAGATCTGAGCCGGTGGTTGGCTGTCTAGGACTCATGGTGCGGTCGCCCAGCTCTATAAACTGACCCCGTCTGTCCACGGGGAGATCGCAATTTTCGTGCCCCAGTTTGTGCGCCCAAGAGACTTATTCTTTCGTGATTTCGAAATAAAGAGTTTGAGGCTAGAGCGACTAGAGGATCCCACAGATAGGAGAAAACACTGCAAATCCATCTGACTACTATTGCTGAGCCGCACGTCGAAATTGACTGTCTCATATTTTTGGTCTGTCACGATTCTGGGCCTCCGTTGAACTATCAACAGATGTTACGCACCAAAACGAGTGCTTTTTTAGAGGTGTTTCATGGCATCGCCCGCCACATGCGGAAACGCACCTGTTCGGTCACCTCGCGGATTAGACCTTGCGCTTCCATCCAAGCAAGGTTGCGTATTCCAGACGATGTTGGGCGTGTTTTCCACGGGATGATGGGCACGCATTCCACGTGATCTTGGGCACGGATTCCAGACGATCGTGGGCGGGTCAGACCGGCAGTCTGACCTTAGGAGTTCTTTCCAGAAATGGAGAGGACCCGAATGCCAACGAAGCGATTGCTGATGCGCCGTATACGAGATGTCTTGAGGCTGAAGCTGACCCAAGGAATGAGCGACCGCGCGATTGCCGCGTCGCTGGGCCTGTCGAAGGGCAGCGTGAACAATTACGTGACCCGGGCGCGACGGGCCGGGTTGGAATGGCCCTTACCGGAGGGTCTTGATGACGACAGCCTTGAGCTGCTGCTTTTCCCGGACTTGACGTCGCTGCCGACGCCCGAACGGCCCGTTCCGGACTGGTCGTTTGTTGATCGGGAGATGCGCAAGCGGAACGTGACGCGGGCGCTTCTGTGGCAGGAGTATCGGGCACAGCATCCGCGTGGGTTCGGCTACTCCTGGTTTTGCGATCACTTCGACGCCTGGAAGGGACGCGTGCGGCCAAGCATGCGGCAGACGCATGTCGGCGGCGAGAAAGTCTTCGTGGATTTTGCCGGTGACACGATCGACGTCGTCGATCCCGATACCGGTGAGGTGCATGCCGCGAAGCTGTTTGTCGCCGCGATGGGCGCGTCGAGCTACACCTATGCCGAAGCCGTCGCCTCGGAAGGGCTGGAAGACTGGATCGGCGCGCACACGCGCATGTTCGGCTATCTCGGCGGCGTGCCCAAGGCGGTGGTCCCGGACAACCTGAAGTCGGCAGTGATCAAGCCAGACCGCTACGATCCCGGGCTGAACCGGACCTATGCCGAACTGGCCGAGCACTATGGCACAGCGATCCTTCCGGCGCGCGTGCGCAAGCCGCGCGATAAGGCGAAGGTGGAGGTCGCAGTGCAGGTGGCGCAGCGCTGGATCCTCGCGCGGCTGCGGAACCGGCGGTTCTTCTCGCTGGCCGAGCTGAACGCGGCGATCCGGCCCTTGCTCGACGATCTGAACACGCGGATCATGCGCGATTACGGGGCCAGCCGCGCCGATCTCTTTGCCACGCTGGACCGCCCGAACCTGCTGCCGCTACCTGCCGAGCCTTA
>NZ_JASHJL010000030.1 GCF_030733205.1 Mameliella sp. MMSF_3455 | reverse complement strand
CAGCCCCCCCACTCCTGTCCGGGCCGCAGGCGCGATCAGACGATCTTGATGCCCGCGCTTTCCGCGTCTTTCAGGAACTGCGCGAGGCCCTTGTCGGTCAGCACATGCTCCGCCATCTTCTTGATGACGCCCGGAGGCGCGGTGGCCACGTCGGCGCCGATCTTGGCGGCTTCGGACATGTGGTTGGCCGAGCGGATCGAGGCGGCGAGGATCTGGGTTTCGAACCCGTAGTTGTCGTAGATCTCGCGGATGTCGGCGATCAGGTCCATGCCGTCGAGGTTGAGGTCGTCCAGCCGCCCGATGAAGGGCGAGATGAAGGTGGCGCCGGCCTTGGCCGCCAGCAGCGCCTGGTTGGCCGAGAAACAGAGCGTCACGTTGACCATGCGGCCCTCGTCGCTCAGCACCTTGCAGGCCTTGAGGCCGTCCCAGGTCAGGGGCACTTTGACCGCGATGTTCTCGGCGATCTCTGCGAGTTTGCGGCCTTCGGCGATCATGGCGTCGGCTTCGGTGGCGACCACCTCAGCCGAGACGGGGCCCGAGACCATGTCGCAGATTTCCTTGGTGACCTCGAGAATGTCACGGCCGGATTTCATGATGAGCGAAGGGTTGGTGGTGACCCCATCCACCATCCCGAGGTCGTTCAGCTCGGCGATGGCGTCGATCTCGGCGGTGTCGACAAAGAATTTCATGGCGGGCGCTCCTTGATGGCTTGGCCTTTCCTGCTCCGCGATTTACCCCTTTTGCATGCCGATCACTACCCCGGAATTCTTTGAGGCGGGCACCCTTGTCGGGGTGCTGACCACGCAACCGCTGGATCGGGTGCTGGATTACCGCGCGCCCGAGGGCGGGTGTTGGCGCGGTGCCTTTGTCGAGGTGCCGCTGGGCCCGCGCAAGGTCATGGGCGTGGTCTGGGGGCCGGGGCGAGGAGATTTCGACGCGTCTAAAATCCGCGCCGTGAACCGCGTGCTGGACGTGGCACCCATGCGGGACGAATTGCGGGCCTTCATCGAGAAGGCCGCCGCCTACACGTTGACGCCCCTGCCGGCCATGTTGCGGCTGGCGACGCGGGCGCCGGGGCTGGGCGACCCGCCTTCCATGCGCAAGGTCTATCGTTTGGGCGAAGGAGAGCCGCCGCGCATGACGGACGCCCGGACGCGTGTCCTGGACGCCGCGCGCGAAATGGGCGGGCTGTCCCTGACGCTCAAGGAACTCTCCGAGGCTGCGGGCGTGACCTCGTCGGTGGTCAAGGGTTTGGTCAAGAGCGGTGCCATCCGGGAAGAGGACACGCCGCGCGACACGGCCTTCCCCCGGCTCGACCCGGGGTATGGCGGCAAGGACCTGACCGAGGATCAGGCCAGCGCGGCGGATGTGCTGCGCGAGGGGCAGCGGGCCGCAAGCTACGAAACCGTACTGCTGAAGGGGGTGACCGGCTCGGGCAAGACCGAGGTCTACCTGGAGGCGGTTGCGGAATGCCTGCGGGCGGGGCGGCAGGCGCTGGTGCTCTTGCCCGAAATCGCGCTTTCGGCGGAGTTCCTGACCCGGGTCGAAGCGCGGTTCGGCGCGCGCCCCGCAGAGTGGCATTCCGGTGTCACCATGACGGAACGCCGGCGGGTCTGGCGCATGGTGGGCGAGGGCGGCTGCCAGGTGGTCGTGGGCGCGCGCTCGGCCCTGTTCCTGCCGTTCCGCAGCCTTGGGTTGATCGTGGTCGATGAAGAGCATGACACCTCCTACAAGCAGGAGGACGGGGTTCTTTACAATGCCCGCGACATGGCGGTGCTGCGGGCATCGATCCTGGGCTGCCAGGTGGTGCTGGCCTCGGCAACGCCCTCGCTGGAAAGCTGGGCCAATGCGGATGCGGGCAAGTACAAGCGGCTGGTGCTGACCTCTCGCTTTGGCCCCGCCATCCTGCCCGAGATGCGGACGCTGGACATGCGGGCAGAGAAACTGCCCGCAGGGCGGTGGATTTCCGGCACGCTGCAACGGTCGGTCAACCTGCGGCTGGAGAAGGGAGAGCAGGCGCTGTTGTTCATCAACCGGCGCGGTTACGCGCCGGTGACATTGTGCCGGGCCTGTGGTGAGCAGATCGGCTGTCCGCATTGCGATGCGCGCATGGTCGAACACCGCTTTCTGAAACGGCTGGTCTGTCACCAGTGTGGCGAGAGCATGCCCATCCCCGAGGTCTGCCCCTCCTGCGAGGTCGAGGGCAAGCTGGCCGCGGTTGGACCGGGCGTGGAACGTCTGGCCGAGGAAGCGGCGGCACTGTTCCCCGAGGCGCGGATCGCGGTGCTGTCCTCGGATCTTTTCGGGACCGCGCGCGAGTTGAAGGAACAGGTGGCGGCGATTGCCGAGGGCGGGGCCGATATCATCATCGGCACGCAACTGGTGGCCAAGGGGCACAACTTTCCGCTTCTGACGCTGGTGGGCGTGATCGACGCGGATCTGGGCCTGCAGGGATCGGATCTGCGTGCGGCCGAACGGACCTTTCAGCTGATGCGGCAGGTTGCGGGGCGCGCGGGCCGGGCGGACAAGCCCGGTGTGGCGCTCTTGCAGACCTACCAGCCCGAACACCCGGTGATCCGGGCGATCCTCGCGGGTGACGAAGAGGCCTTCTGGTCGGCGGAGGCGGACGAGCGGCGGCTGGCGGGCATGCCGCCCTTTGGCCGCCTGGCGGGGATTATCCTGTCGGGCGGCGACATGGCCAAGGTGTTCGACCTTGGCAATTTCCTGGCCCGCAACGACCGGGCGCTACGGCAGGTGGGGGCCGAAGTCTGGGGACCGGCGCCCGCGCCCATCGCGCGGGTCAAGGGGCGGCACCGGGTACGGCTGCTGGTCAAGGCGCCCAAGAACGTGGCCTTGCAGGGGGCCTTGGCAGACTGGGTCGCGCAGGTGCGACTGACCGGTGACATGCGGCTGGCCATCGATATCGACCCGCAGAGTTTTTTCTGACGGGACGGGGGCGCATGTCGTCAGGCTTGTGCCAAGCATGGCGAGGGCCAACTCTTGGGACAGGGGCTTGTCGCCGATGCCCCGGGCCGGGACGAATTCGTCGATACGTTTATTGGCGACACGGTAGGCTACTTTGACCGCATCTTCCCGCAACTCGCCCTTGGGCGCGATCAATGCCGGCCCGTTTGCAACACCGTGCGCCGTCAGAGGCAAAAGCACCACAACGCGGCGTCTTTTCGGTGTCTGCCTTGTTTGTCCGCCGACCCGTCTCTACATGCCACGCCATGAGACGTTGGGTTCCCTTCCTGAAATCCGTCCCGCGGGTCTCCGTCGTGCGCCTGCAGGGCGCCATCGGTGTGCCTGGACGGTCGAGCATCTCGGACCGCTCGGTCGCGTCAATGTTGGAGAAGGCATTCAAGTCGAAGCCTGATGCGGTGGCGCTGGAAATCAATTCGCCCGGCGGATCGCCGGTGCAAAGTTCGCTGATCGGGTCCCGTATCCGCAGGCTGGCCGATGAACACGACGTGCCCGTGCTGGCCTTTGTCGAGGACGTCGCGGCCTCTGGCGGTTACTGGATCGCCAGCGCGGCCGACGAGATATGGGCCGACCCCAGCTCGATCCTCGGTTCGATCGGGGTGATCTCTGCCGGGTTCGGTCTGCCGGTGTTCCTGCAGCGGCAGGGGATCGAACGGCGGGTCCACACGGCCGGCAAGTCCAAGAGCATGATGGACCCGTTCCAACCTGAAAAGGAAGAGGACGTGGCCCGTCTGAACCGCCTGCTGGAGCAGCTGCACCAGACCTTTATCGGCCATGTGAAACACCGTCGCGGCGACAAGCTGACCGAGAACCCGGATCTGTATACCGGTGAGGTCTGGATCGGTCAGGCGGCAGTGGACGAGGGGCTGGCTGACGGCATCGGCCACCTTGTGCCGCTGATGAAGGAGCGCTTTGGCGACAAGACCCGGTTCAAGCGTTACGAGGCGCGCAAGCCCCTGCTGCCGCGCCTTGGCGCGCAGGCGGTTCAGGGCGCGCTGGGCGAAATCGAGGAGCGCGCGGACTACGCGCGGTTTGGCCTGTCTTGATCGTCAAGATCGTCGCCCTCTTCCTGGTGTTCATCGCGGTTCTGGGGTTTTTCGGAAAACTGCGGATTCCCGGCGCAAAGCAGTTGGGCCAGCTGCGCGCCCGAGCCCGCCTGAACGCAACGAAATGCCCGAAATGCGGTCGCTACCGCATCGGCAAGGGGCCTTGCGACTGTCGAAAGGGTGGCAACTGAGATGGTCTACGTCTACGCGGTTCTTGGTCTGCTGATCCTGCTTCTGGCGGGGGACGCGCTGGTCAAGGGGGCGGTGAATCTCTCCTTGCGGGTTGGCATCCCGGCCCTGATCGTCAGCCTGACCATCGTCGCCTTCGGCACCTCTGCTCCAGAGCTGCTGATTTCGATCAAGGCGGCGCTGGATGATGCGCCGGGCATCGCGCTGGGCAACGTGGTGGGGTCGAACACGGCGAACGTGTTGCTGGTCTTGGGGGTGCCGGGGCTGATCACGGTCATGCACACCAGTCAGTGTGACACACGCAAAAGCTATCTGCAGATGATGGGCGGCACGCTTGTCTTCATCGCGCTGGGCTTTCGCGGTGTCTTTGACTGGATCGCCGGCCTGATCCTTCTGGCTCTGCTGGTCACCATCCTCGGAAGCCAGATGCGCACCGCGCTGCGCCACCGCGCCGAAGGCCGGGCCGATGAAGAGCTGGAAGAGCCCGAAGGCGCGGATCCCGACATGCCGTGGTGGCGGATCGGCCTGTTTCTGGCGCTGGGGCTGATCGGCTTGCCGTTGGGTGCCGATCTTCTGGTCGACAGCGCCGAGGAGATTGCCCGCATGTTCGGCGTCCCGGATGCGGTGATCGGGCTGACGTTGGTGGCGTTGGGGACGTCCTTGCCGGAACTGGCGACGACGGTCATGGCCGCGATCCGCCGTCAGGCCGACGTGGCCATCGGCAACGTGATCGGTTCGAACCTTTTCAACCTTCTGGCCATCATCGGGGTCGCCTCGTTGATCGCGCCGATCCATGTCGGGCCGGGGTTCCTCCAGTTCGACTTCTGGGTGATGTTGGGGGCCTCGCTGCTGCTTCTGCCCTTTGTCTATTTCGGGCGTGACCTTGGGCGGATCTGGGGCGTTGTCTTGTCGGCGCTTTATCTGGGCTATGTCACAGTCGTATTGCTGTGACGGAGGACCCTATGGGTGAGGTGAAAGGGCGCGCACTGGTGACAGGCGCGGGACGGAGGCTGGGCCGGGCCATGGCCGAGACATTGGCCGCGCAAGGCTATGCCGTGGCGGTGCACTACGCGGGGTCCGAGGCCGCGGCACAGGAGGTCGTTGACGGGATCTCTGCGCGGGGCGGACAGGCCGTGGCTCTCCAGGCGGATCTGCTGGACGAGACGCAGGCACAGGCGTTGCTGCCGCGCGCGGCAGAGGCCTTGGGCGGTCCGATGACGGTGCTGGTGAACAATGCCTCGATCTTTGAATATGACGACATCGACAGCGCCACGCGGCAAAGCTGGGACCGGCATTTCGAAAGCAACCTGCGCGCGCCTTTTGTGCTGATCCAGGCACTGGCATCCCAGGTTCCCGATCCTGCGCGGGATGCGCGGGGGGAACCGGTGGCGCGGGGGCTGGTGGTCAACATGATCGACCAGCGGGTGCGCAAGCTGACGCCCGAGTTCACAAGCTACACCTTGGCGAAATCCGCGCTCTGGACGCTGACACAAACGGCGGCGCAGGCACTGGCGCCGCGCGTTCGGGTCAATGGTATCGGCCCCGGGCCGACCCTGCAGGGCGGTCGGCAGGATGCCGGGGCCTTTGCCCGCCAGAGGGCATCGACAGTGTTGGAACGTGGCGCCGATCCCGAGGATATCACCGCCGCGCTGACCTACCTTCTGGGGGCGAAAACCGTCACTGGGCAGCTGTTCTGCATCGATGGCGGCCAGCACCTGGGGTGGCGGACACCGGACGTTGTCGGCGTCGAATAGGGGGATGCGCCCCAGAGTTGTGCACGGGTCATAAAGCCTTAACAAAAGCGTTACGAAAAGGTGAATGGTCTCAATGACTTGCAACGAGAGCACTTTTTTAGTCCATGAAATCAATAGCTTGCATTGATGCCTAAAAAATGGGCATTGGGGCGAAGTGGGCGGTAGACAAGGGAAAAATCGACCTGCCCGGATTTTGCCCGCAGACTTATCCACATATTCGGTGGATGTTTAACCACTTGAATCGGCCGTCGTTGCATTGCAGCACAAGTAAGGAATCGCGCGTTTCACAAGGGTGCAAGAATGCCGCCATCGAGTGAGCAGAACGGGGAGCAGGACCGCGTGCCAAAGGGCCGCGAGATCATCCACGGATACCTGAAGACGCTGGACTCCTCGCCCGGTGTCTACCGCATGCTGGATGAGCAGAGCCGTGTGCTCTACGTCGGCAAGGCGCGCAATCTCAAGGCGCGCGTGTCGAGCTATGCCCGGCCCACGGGACATTCCCGGCGCATCGCCCGCATGATCTCGGAAACCACGTCGATGATGTTCCTCACGACCCGGACCGAGACCGAGGCGCTGTTGCTGGAACAGAACCTGATCAAGCAGCTCAAGCCCAAGTTCAACGTGCTGCTGAGGGATGACAAGTCGTTTCCCAACATCCTGGTGACGGACCATCCCTATCCGATGATCAAGAAGCATCGGGGCGCCAAGAAGGAAAAAGGGGCCTATTACGGCCCCTTCGCCAGCGCCGGCGCGGTGAACAGGGTGCTGAACCAGCTGCAGAAAGCCTTCCTGCTGCGCAACTGCACGGACAGCATGTTCGAGACACGCACCCGTCCCTGCCTGCAGTACCAGATCAAGCGTTGCACCGCGCCCTGTGTCGGCAAGATCTCGGAAGAGGACTATGCCCGCAGCGTGAAGGATGCGCAGCGGTATCTTTCCGGCAAGTCGACAGAGGTGCAGGAGCGGTTGAAATCCCAGATGGCCGAGGCCTCGGAGGCGATGGAATTCGAACGCGCCGCCGCGCTGCGCGACCGCATCCGGGCCCTGACACAGGTCCAGACGGCGCAGGGGATCAACCCGCAGACCACCGCCGAGGCCGATGTGATCGCGCTTTACCTGGAGAACGGGCAGGCCTGTGTGCAGGTCTTCTTCATCCGGGCCAACCAGAACTGGGGCAACCGCGATTTCTATCCCCGCGTGGGCGAGGACGTGGGCGCCGCGGAAGTCATGGAGGCTTTCCTGGGCCAGTTCTACGACCAGAAGGAGCCGGCGCGGCTGGTTCTGTTGTCGCACGGGATCGAGGACGAGGACCTGATGCGAGAGGCGCTGACCGACAAACTGGGGCGCAAGGTCGAGATCGCGGTGCCGCAGCGGGGCGAAAAGGCCGAACTGGTCGAAGGCGCCCTGCGCAACGCCAAGGAGAGCCTGGGCCGCAAGATGGCCGAAACGGCCACGCAGGCCAAGCTGTTGCGCGGACTGGCCGAGGCCTTCAGCCTCGACGCGCCGCCGCAGCGGGTGGAGGTCTATGACAACAGCCACATCCAGGGCACGAACGCGGTGGGTGCCATGATCGTCGCTGGGCCGGACGGCTACATGAAGAACCAGTACCGCAAGTTCAACATCAAGGGGGACGAACTCGTGCCCGGCGATGACTTCGGCATGATGAAGGAGGTCCTCAGGCGGCGCCTGACACGTTTGCAGAAGGAGGATCCCGACCGGGACAAGGGGCTGTGGCCGGACCTGATGCTGATCGACGGAGGCGCCGGGCAGGTCAGCGCGGTTGCCGAGATCATGGCGGAACACGGGGTCGACGACCTGCCCTTTGTCGGTGTCGCCAAGGGGATCGACCGCGATGCCGGCAAGGAGGAGTTCCACCGCCCCGGCCAACGCCCCTTTGCGCTGCGCCACAACGATCCGGTGCTCTACTTCGTGCAGCGCCTGCGCGACGAGGCACACCGTTTTGCCATCGGCACGCACCGCGCGAAGCGGGCCAAATCCCAAATGGCCAACCCGCTGGACGAGGTGCCGGGCGTCGGCGCGGCCCGCAAACGAGCGCTGCTGGCGCATTTCGGCTCTGCCAAGGCAGTGTCGCGTGCCAACCTTGCCGACCTCAAGGCGGTGGACGGGGTAAGCGGTGCGCTTGCGGAACGCATCTACGCCCATTTCAACGAGAAGGCGTAATCCAATTGGCACGCCTCCCGGCGTGACTGGTTCAGCTTGCGTGGCCGCAAGCCGGTGAGGGGCGCTGCCCCTCTGTGCCTTGCACATTCATCCCTCGAGTATTTGTCGCCCAAAGAAGCCATGAGCCTGTGCCCGCTGTTTCTTTGGGCTGAAAATACTCCGGGGGGGGCGGGGGGCTGGCCCGCCGTCCGGCCCTCTCAGCCGCGCAGGGTATCGAATGCGGCGCGGATCGTCTCGGGGATGGGTGTCGGGCGGCCATCGCCGCCGGTCAGGACTTGGGTAAAGAAGCCCTCGGCGCTGGCAGTGTCCGCCTCGTTGCGAAACAGGCCGACCTCGAAGCGGACCGATGAGGTGCCGAGGTGTCCGATGCGCAATCCGGCATGGACCAGGTCGGGAAAGCCGATTTCGGAATGGTAGCGACACCCGGTTTCCACAGTCAGCAGACGGAGCGCCCTGGGTCCGCGGATATTGATGCCATTGTCCATTTGCCAGAGGCTGATGCCCGTGTCGAAGAAGGACAGATAGGTGGCGTTGTTCATGTGGCCATATTCGTCGTTGTCCATCCACCGGGTGGGCAGACTGCGAAAGGCGCGGTAGTCCGCGCGGGTGCCCGGGGGCGTGCGTGTCATTGTGACCTCAGGATCCGGAAGGCGGTGGAGGCGCCCCAGCCCGCGGCGATGGCGATGAAGAGCGACATCAGCCCATAGATGAAGGGTTGTTGGCGGGACAACGAGTAGAGCCAGCGTTCGAGGCCAACCTTGCGCACCTCGATTTCCGTCTCGTAGGAGCTGATGACCCTGCCGCCGCGGGTCAGGAAGATGCGCGTGGGATAGCTGCCCTCTGTCAGGTTGGCGGGCATAGAGATGGCGGTGTCGAACAGCGTCTGTTCCCGGACCGTCACCGTGTCTTCCAGCAACTGGTAGGTGCCTTCGTCGGTGCGGATGCGGATCACCGCCTCTGTAAAGCTTTGCGCGTCGGGGACGTCCATCGGCGCGCCGACGGAGCGGATGGCGCGGGGAATGGAGACCTTGTGGCGGAGGTCTTCGGTTTCCGTGATCACCTGCGCCCAGGGGGCCGAGGTGGCGATGGCGTAGAAGCTGGGGGCGGCGTCGACCTCGACTGCATGCGCATTGACCCAGATGCCGAAGCGGCGCGCCTTGCGCCAGACCGTGACCGGCTGCTGCGGGCCGGCAACGGCGACGATGACCTGCAGAGGTTCTTCTTGGATCGGGGCTTCGCGCTTGATCGCGCCGAAGATCAGGATGTCGGACCCGTCGAAATCGGTGGAGATCTGGACGATCTCCTTGCTGAGGCCCAGCACCACCTGTTCCGCCCGGGCAGGCAGGGCGAGAACCAGCAGAAGAAGCAGCAGCAGGCGCATCAGTGGCTCCCCGCCGGGGACAGGACGTATAGTTCGGACGGGGTCAGCAGCAGGTCGAGCGCGAGCTTGCCGCAGACAAGCAGCACCAACCCGGCCAGCAGGATGCGCAGCTGTTCCGCCTTCAGGCGCATCCCGATGGCGGTGCCGGCCTGCGCGCCGAGCACACCGCCGATCAGCAGGAGCACCGCCAGAACCACGTCCACGGTGTAGTTCGTGGTGGCATGCATCACCGTGGTAAAGCCGGTGACGAAGATGATCTGGAAAAGCGATGTGCCGATCACCACTTTGGTCGGCATGTTGAGCAGATAGATCATGGCGGGCACCATGATGAAGCCGCCACCCACGCCCATGATCGCCGCCAGAACCCCGACCGAGAGGCCGACCATGATCGGCGGGATCACCGAGATATAAAGCCCCGAGGTGCGGAAACGCATCTTGATGGGCAGGGCATGTACCCAGTTGTGCTTTTTCCGTTTCGGCGGGACGCCCCGACGCGATTTGCGCAGCGCGTTGAGGCTTTCGACGAACATCAGGGCGCCGATGATGCCCAGGAAGACGACGTAGCAGAGGTTGATCAGCAGATCGACCTGGCCCAGAGATTTCAGATAGTTGAAGAGCACCACGCCCAAGGCGGCACCTATCAGCCCGCCTATGAGGAGGACCGTCCCCATGCGCAGGTCGACGGTTCTTCGCTTCAGATGGGCCATCAGCCCCGAGACCGAGGAGGCAACGATCTGGTTGGCGCCGGTTGCCACGGCCACGGCGGGGGGAACGCCGATGAAGAACAGCAGCGGCGTCATCAGAAAGCCGCCGCCGACGCCGAACATGCCCGACAGGATACCCACCAGCCCGCCAAGGCCGAGAAGGACGAAGACGTTGACCGAAACCTCGGCGATGGGGAGGTAGATTTGCATGCGCAAAGCTAGTCCCATGTCATGGGGTTATGCAAGTGCAGCATGGGTCCGCGCCGGGACCTTTGCGGGCCTATCTTTCCTTGACGTAGGGCTCTCCTCCGGCCCGGGGCGGGATGGCCTTGCCGACGAAGCCGGCGAGGATCACGACCGTCAGGATATAGGGCAGGGCATCCATGACCTGCACGGGCACGGTGAAGGCGCCCAGGTCGATGTTCTGAAAGCGCAGCGCAACCGCCTGCAGGAAGCCGAACAGCAGGCAGGCGCCAAGCGCGTACCAAGGGCGCCATTTCGAGAAGATCAGCGCGGCAAGCGCGATATAGCCGCGGCCCGCGGTCATTTCCTTGCCAAAGAAGGGCTGCAGCCCGGTGGCCATGTAGGCGCCGGCGATCCCGCAGAGAACCCCGCAGATGGCGACGGCGGCAAACCGCAGCCCGACGACCGAGACACCTGCGGTGTCCACGGCCTCGGGCGCCTCACCTACCGCGCGCAGGCGCAGGCCGAAACGGGTGCGGAACAGCACCCACCATGTCGCGGGCACCAGCGCGAAGGCCAGGTAGACCAGCGGTGCGTGCCCGGACAGGAGATCGGAATAGATCGGCCCCAGGACCGGCACGTCACGCAGGCTGTCGGCAAAGGGCAGATGCCATTCCGACAGCCGTGCATCGCCGGTCAGCGTCGGTGTCTTGCCCCCCTGCCGAAACCAGCTTTGCGCGATCAGCACGGTCAGGCCGGAGGCGAGAAAATTCAGCGCCACCCCCGAGATCAACTGGTTGCCCCGGAAGGTGATCGAGGCCAGGCCGTGGATCGCCGAGAGCGCCATCGACGCGGCAATGCCGGCCAGAAGCCCCCAGCCGACCGGCGGCAGCAAGGACCGGAGCCAGGTCAGGCCGATGCTCGCGTCGGTCAATGGCAGATGCAGGGTCCATGTCTCGTTGGTCACGGCCAGGTAGGCCACCGCGGCGGAAAAGAAGGCCGCGATCAGCATCTTGCCCTCCAGCCCGATGTCAAAGATGCCCGCACGTTCCGAGAAGAGCCCGGCCAGGCAGGCGAGCAGCAGCGGGGTCGACAGGCGGATGGTCGATTCAAGGACCGGGATGAGCGTGGCGAGATCCATGTGCGGTGTCAGCCTCTTGGTTCGAGGGAGGGCGGATGGGCGGGAAACCTGGTCATGGGCGTGCCAGCGCCAGGCGAAGGGCGGCAAAACAGAAGAACGCGCCGAGCGCCCCGTCAATGGCACGCCGGGCGCGCAGGTAAAGCGCGACCATCGGGCGGGTCGAGAAGGTCAGCGCGTAGAGCGCGTGGATCAATGCCGAGTTCAGGGCGGCGCCAAGGACAAAGAGCACCGCGACCGGCCAGGGGGCGGTGCCGCCCAAGGCCAGCGTGACGATGGCCAGATAGGCAAGAATGGCCTTGGGATTGCTGACCTGAAGCAAGAGGCCGCGCCGGTAGAGGCGGGCGGGACTGCCGTTCAGCCTCGTCACGGGCGGTGCTTGTCCCGGGGTGGCCGCAGAGCGCAGCGACTTGTAGCCGAGCCAGGCCAGGTAGCCCGCGCCCAGGATCTTGATCAGCGTCACGGCATGGGACCATGTCAGGATCAAAGCGCCAAGGCCGGCGATGGCGCCCGAGGCCATGAGGATCGAACCGGTCACGATCCCCGCGCTCATCGCAAGGGCCTGCCGTCTGCCTGTGCCCATCGCGGTGCCGATCACCGCCAGCACGTTTGCCCCCGGAGAGGCCAGTGCCAGTGCGTGCACACCCCAGGCGATCATGAGCGAGGGCAGGTGGTCGGTCAGCATCAGGCCTTGCCCTTGCGCAGGGCGAGAAAGAGTTTTTCCAGCGGCATCCGCACCATGTTGTCCAGCGCCCCGGTAAAGAGGATCACCAGCGCCTGGATCACCGTGATCAGCTGTTGCGGGATGCCGGTCCAGAAGGCCAGTTCCAGCCCGCCCTGGTAGAGAAAGCCGAAGAGCAGCGCCGCCATGAAGATGCCGAAGGGGTGCGAACGCCCCATGAGCGCCACGGCGATGCCGATGAAACCCGCGCCTTCGGAGGCGTTCAGGACCAGCCGTTCAGCCTCTCCCATCGTGGCGTTCAGTGCCATCATCCCGGCAAGCCCACCCGAGATCAGCATGGCGATGACCGTGATCCGGACCGGCGAGATGCCTGCGTAGCGTGCCGCGCTCTCGGAATGGCCGAAGGCGCGGATCTGATAACCCAGCCGCGTGCGCCAGATCAGCAGCCAGACGGCAAAACAGGCCAGTACGGCCAGGAAGAAGGAGACATTGACCGGGGCCGAACGGAACAGGACCGTGTCAGCGGTCGAGAACATCTCCTGGAAGGTGGGCAGGTGGGTCGGCTCCGGGAACGGGCCGGAGGCCGGTTCCATCGCGCCGCGCGGGCGCAGCATGTTGACCAGGACGTAGTTCAGCACCGCCGCGGCGATGAAGTTGAACATGATCGTGGTGATGACGATATGGCTGCCGCGTTTCGCCTGCAGGTAGGCGGGGATCAGTGCCCAGGCCGCCCCGAAGACGCCTGCCGCCACCGTCGCCCCAACCAGTGCCAGCGTCCAGTGTGGCCAGGGCACGTAGAGACAGACCAACGCCACGCCCAGCCCGCCCAGCAGCACCTGGCCTTCGCCACCGATGTTGAACATCCGCGCATGAAAGGCGACCGCCACGGCTAGCCCGGTGAAGATGAAATTCGTGGTGTAATACAGCGTATTGCCGATCCCGCGCGATGAGGTCAGGCTTTCCTTGACCATGATCGAGAAGGCCTCGACCGGGTTGTGCCCGATGGCAAGGATCACCAGCGCCGAGATCAGCGAGGCCAGAAGGATGGAAATCAGGGGCACGAGCACCGCGTCGGCCCAGCCGGGCATCTTATCCATTCTGCGGCTCCTCCGGAAAAAACGGTTCCACGCGACGATCAGCTTTTGCCATGCCGGCTTGCCTCCCGCTTTTCCTGTGCTTCCAGTTGTTCGTCCACCACCTTGATCAAGGGCTTGTCCTTGTCGGGCATCTCGGTCACCCCGGCCATGAGAAGCCCCAGTTCGGTCTGGTTGGTCTCTGACGGCAGGCGTTCGCCCATGATCTGTCCGTCGAACATCACCGCGACCCGGTCCGAGAGCGACAGGATCTCGTCCAGCTCGACCGAGACCAGCAGGATCGCCTTGCCCTGGTCGCGCAGGGCGACGATCTGCTGGTGGATGAACTCGATGGCGCCGATGTCGACGCCCCGGGTTGGCTGCCCCACCAGCAGGATGTCGGGATTGCGCTCGATCTCACGCGCCAGGACGATCTTTTGCTGGTTGCCGCCGGAAAAGTTGCGGGCGGCGAGATTGGCATTCGGCGGGCGCACGTCGAAGCGTTCGATCTTGCCCTCGGCATCGCGCTTGATGGCGGCATTGTCCATCAACAGCGCGTTCTTCTGGTATTTCGGATCGTGGTGATACCCGAAGGCGACGTTTTCCCAGGCGGTGTAGGGCATGATAAGCCCTTCGTGCTGTCGGTCCTCGGGGACATGGCTGATGCCGCGCGCCCGCCGCGACTGGCCGTCCGAATAGCGCCCGGTGAGGTCGATCTCCTCTCCGTTGACGCGCACGGTGCCGGTGGCGGTCTTCATCCCGCCCAGAACCTGCAGCAGCTCTGACTGGCCATTGCCAGACACGCCCGCGATGCCCAGGATCTCTCCGGCCTGCACCTTGAGCGAGATGCCCTTGAGCCGGTCGACCCCGGCGCTATCGGTATGGCGCAGGTCTTCGACCTCCAGAACGGACTTTCCGGGCTTGGCGGGCGTCTTGTCGACCCGCAACAGCACCTTTCGGCCCACCATCAGCTCCGCCAGTTCCTCGGGCGAGGTCTCGGCGGTCTTGACGGTGGCGGTCATCTCGCCGCGTCGCATGACGCTGACGGTATCGGTGATCTCCATGATTTCGCGCAGCTTGTGCGTGATCAGGATGATTGTCTTGCCCTCACGCTTCAGCCCTTCGAGGATACGGAAGAGATGGTCGGCCTCTGCCGGGGTCAGCACGCCGGTGGGTTCGTCCAGGATCAGGATTTCCGCCTCGCGGTAGAGCGCCTTGAGGATTTCCACACGTTGCTGATGGCCGACGGAAAGATCCTGGATCATCGCGTCCGGATCGACGTTGAGTTCGTATTCCTCGGCCAAGTGCTTCAGAACCCCGCGCGCCTTGGCCAGCGAAGGTTTCAGAAGGCCGCCGTCCTCGGCCCCCAGGATGACGTTTTCGAGGACGGTGAAGTTCTTTACCAGCTTGAAGTGCTGGAAGACCATGCCGATGCCGGCTCCGATCGCGGCCTGGCTGTCGGGGATCTGGGTCTGGTTGCCGTTGATCCAGATCTCGCCCGCGTCGGCCTTGTAAAACCCGTAGAGGATTGACATCAGGGTCGATTTTCCCGCGCCGTTCTCGCCGATGATGCCGTGGATCGTGCCCGGCATCACTCGGATCGAGATGTCCTTGTTGGCCTGCACGGGGCCGAAGGACTTGGAGATGCCTTTCAGCTCGATGGCGGGGGTGTCGGTCATGTCTGGACGGCTTTCGTTGGCGAAGACTATCTTAAGGAGTGACGATCGTTGACCTGTTCTTTGTCTGAACAACACAGCTTCCTTCACCCACGGAGGGAAGCTTTTTGTATGGTTTGGCTGATTTGGCCTGCTCTTTGCTACAGGTGGGAAGGCTGATTGATTGGTAGCCTAGTTTAGTCATGCATTGAGAAACGACGTCGCTGCGTAGCTGCTTGTTGGCATCGTAGCTGTAAGTCTGGCCACCATGAACTTGGCCACCGTAGCTGTTGCACTGTGTACTGTAGCCAGTCGAGTAACAGTTTGTTTGAACTGGAGTTACAAATGTGGGTGTCGTACGAATCTGTTGATTTACAGGAACACTTTGCGCGGCACGAACCTTGCAATTCAGCAAGTCAGTTTCCAGTTTCGACGGCGAAGCTCCAGCCTTGTACCAAAGATTTGTTGATGTGCATCCAGCAGATACGGCTAGACAACAAAGAACCGCGAGATTGCGAGCAACCAATATTTTCCCTTTCGTAGTCAACATACCCACCGTTGTGAAACAGCAGGTATGCTCTGGATTTTCAACTTCTGCTAAAGATCAGAAGTCCAGCGCCGGGCAGCTGTCGTCCTCGGAGTAGTCGTGGACGGTGACTTCGCCCGCGATGATCTGCTCACGCGCTGCATCGACGGCGGCCTTCATCTCTTCCGAGACGAGGTCGGCGTTGTTGTCGTCCAATGCATAGCCGACACCGTTGCTCTCCAGGCCCAGGGCGATCACGCCGGTTTGCAGGTCGGCGCCCGCGGTCATCGCGTCAAAGACGGCCACATCGACGCGTTTCAGCATCGAGGTCAGGACCGAGCCGGGGTGCAGGTAGTTCTGGTTGCTGTCGACGCCGATCGACAGGATGCCCTCGTCTGCAGCGGTTTGCAGCACGCCCAGTCCGGTACCGCCTGCAGCGGCATAGATCACGTCCGCGCCCTGGCTGATCTGTGCCTTGGCCAGTTCGGAGCCCTTGACCGGGTCGTTCCATGCGGCGGGGGTGGTGCCTGTCATGTTGGCGATCACGGTCGCGTCGGGGTTCACCGCCAGCACACCCTGGGCATAGCCGCAGGCGAACTTGCGGATCAGCGGGATGTCCATGCCGCCGACAAAGCCGACCGTATCGGATTCGGAGGCCATCGCCGCCATCATGCCGACGAGGTAGCTGCCCTGGTGTTCTGCAAAGAGAATCGACAGGACGTTCGGATGCGCCTCGGGGTCGACGTAGCCGTCGATGGTCACGAACTTGGTGTCAGGATAGTCCGGCGCCACGGCAGCGATCTGCGAGGCGTAGGAGAAGCCGGTGGTCACGACCGGGTTGAAGCCGGCTTCGGCAAAGCGGCGCAGAGCCTGCTCACGCTGGGCTTCGGCCTGGATCTCGATGTCACGATAACTGCCGCCGGTTTCTTCTGCCCAGCGTTCCGCGCCGTTGTAGGCTGCCTCGTTGAAGGATTTGTCGAACTTGCCGCCGAGGTCGTAGATCAGCGCCGGATCGGCCAGCGCGGCGCCGGCGCTCAGCGCCAGTGCTGCGACGGTGCCGAGGGTCTTGGCAAAGAAGGTCATGAGAGGCTCCCTGGTGTGACGGGTGCAAAAGTCACCCGTTCCGTTTGTGATGGGCCAATCAAAGCCGCAGGGGGCGGGAGGGGTCAACCGGTTTTTGCCACGCCGCCACGGTGGCGCGGGTGACGTCAGGGCAGTGCGCGCGACATGACCACGGCGTCGTCCGGCGGGCCGTCCGGGCGCGGGTAATACCCCTGGCGCAGACCGGTTTCACCGTACCCGTGGCGGGCATAGAAGGCGCGCGCCGGCGCATTGGCGCTGGCGACCTCCAGGAAAATCCGCCGCGCGCCCCGTTCCACTGCCTGCGCGTGAAAGAGGCGCAGCGCGCGGCTGGCGGCGCCCCGGCGCTGGTGGTCGGGGTCGGCGGCAAGCGCCAGAATTTCGGCCTCGTCCACGATCACCGTGCCGAGGACAAATGCGTGCTCCGTGCTGGCCAGCAGGGCATGCGGACGGGCCAGTGTTTCGGCGAATTGCGCCGCTGTCCAGGGCTTCATGTGCCGGTAGGCACGCGCGGCCAAGGCCGCCAGTGCCTCGGGCGTCATTCCAGGATCACCGGGGGCGCATCGCGCGACGGTGCGGCATCGGCGGGCTTGAGGTAGAGCGGGGCAGGGCGCGCCGGCTTGTCCTGCCAGCGCGTGGCAGCGATATGCGCGATCGCCTCGGCAGGGGCATGGCGGGCGGGGACGGCCTTGGTGCCCAAATGCTCGGCCACCAGCGCGGCGGCGGGGCCAACGCAGGTCAGCCCGGATTGCGCCCAGGCGTCGGGCATCCCGGAGATGGCGATCAACTGTGCGGGGATCGGCGGCACAATGCGCTGAGACTGGACATAAGCCTGGTCGCGCGGGGCACTCAGGCAGGCGAGCACCGGGCCCGGGGTGTCCAGCGCCACGGCCTCCAGCAGGCTCACGCCCACCGCCGGGATGTTCAGCGACAGGGCCAAGCCGCGCGCGGCGGCCACCGAGAGTCGCACGCCGGTGAAATTGCCGGGGCCGATACCGACGCCGATGGCGCTCAGGTCCTGCCAGTTTGCGCCGCCCTGGGCCAGGACCTCCTCCAGCAGGGGCATCAGGCGCTCGGCCTGACCGCGCGCCATGTCCTCATGCGCGGCGGCGACAATGCCGCTGCCGTCCATCAGTGCCGCGCCGACATGCGCAGAAGACGTGTCGAAACCGAGAATCATGGGAGAGGTTATTGCCGCGTGGCGCAGGGGTTGCAAACCCGCCCTGACGAGAACCTGCAAAGCAAACACCGCGCCGAGGGGCGCGGTGAACACATATCACGATCCATTGTTCGCGGGTCAGACGGCGACGGGGCGCACCTCTGTCACCTCGGGGATGTAGTGGCGCAGCAGGTTCTCGATCCCCATCTTCAGCGTCAGCGTGGACGAGGGGCACCCGGCGCAGGCGCCCTGCATGTGCAGATAGACGACGCCGCGATCGAACCCGTGGAAGGTGATGTCGCCACCATCCTGCGCCACGGCCGGTCGCACGCGGCTGTCCAGCAGTTCCTTGATCTGGCCCACGACCTCGGCATCGGCTCCGTCGTGCTCGGCGTGGCCACCGGCCTGTGTGGCACCATCCGCCATAACCGGCTGGCCGGACTGGAAATGTTCCATGATCGCGCCCAGGATCGCGGGCTTGAGATGGTCCCAGTCGGTCGCGTCGTTCTTTGTCACGGTCACGAAGTCATTGCCGAAGAACACGCCCGCCACCCCGTCGACGGCGAATAGCCGCTGCGCCAGCGGCGAGGCGCTGGCGGCCTCGGCCGAGGGGAAGTCGGCCGTCCCCATCTCCAGCACCGTATGGCCGGGCAGGAACTTGAGCGTGGCGGGGTTCGGCGTCGATTCGGTCTGAATGAACATCTGGGATCACCCTTTTCTGGTTGCTCCCTATATGCGCCTCCATGCGCCGACCGTCAAGGATTGGAACCGTTCTAAAGTATGCGCCGCCCGGGAATCAGGTGATGGCTTCCAGCCGTTCCTTGGACAGATCCCCCGGCACGATCGTGACGGGAACCGGCAAGGCGCCAGAATTGCGGGTCATGTGGCTAACCAGCGGGCCGGGGCCCTTCTTGTCCGCGGCGGCCCCCAGGACCAGCAAGCCGATTTCCGGGTCGTCGTGGACCTGTGCGATGATTTCGGTCGTCGGGTCGCCTTCGCGGATCACCAGTTCCGGATCGACGCCCTGCTTGTCGCGCATCCACTTGGCGAAGACCTCGAAGTGCGCGTGGATACGTTCGCGGGCCTCTTCGCGCATGATGTCCCCCACGCCGATCCAGTGATTGAACTCGTCCGGGGGGATGACGGACAGGATCGCGACGCCGCCTCCGGACTTGGCGGCACGCATGGCCGCGAAACGCATGGCGTTCAGGCACTCGCGGCTGTCATCGAGGACGACGAGGAATTTGCGCATAAGGTCTCTCCTGGAGGCGGATCGTGGCAGAGGGGCGGGCCCCTGTCCAGCGCGGTCAGGGTTGGGGATCAGGGGACAACAGGTCCGGTGCGATTGCGTCGATCAGATCGAAACCGGCCGTGTCGAGGTGAAAGAGGGCGAGTTGCGGGAAGTTGTCGAGCGCATATAGCCCGCTGTCGCTGGGCATTCGGGTCATCAACTCTTGCAGGACCTTCGTCAGGACGTCCCGGTCGACCTGGCCTGTCCCGATGCTGGGTGCAAGGGTCATGGCGGTCTCTTCGAACCGCAGGTGCAGGCCGTCCGAGACGGTGACCTGGCAAGGCACTTCTGCCACGCGTGACAGATCGCCGATGGCCTCGGCATAGTCTTGCAGGCTGTCAAAGCCATCGGTTTGCAGCAGGCAGGCACGGGGACAGAAAGGGGGATGCGGGGGGCGGTCGACCCGGATCGCGTAGGTCAGCAGAAGCAGCCGCCAAGGGTCGCCGCTATAGGTCTCTTCGGGGCCGAAGTCGATGATGTCGGCGCGGGTCACGCCCGGCGACAGGTGCAGTCCAGCGCGGGCCAGAACGGCCATCTGTTCATCCAGCGACGGGCCTTCGGGCGGCGCAGATCCCGGGAGGCGCCGTGCCGTGGGGCGGTTGGCACGCTGGACCGCCACGATGGCAGCCACGAACAGCCCCAGCACCACAAGGATGACGACGAGTTTCAGTCCCATCCGCGCACGTCCGCCCGATCAGGCACTGAGTGCCCAGTCCCAGTAAAGCTCGCGCACCCGCCGCGTGACCGGGCCGATTTGATAGGACTTGTCTTCGAAGCCGGTCACCGGGGTCACCTTGTTCATGTTGCCGGACATGAAGACCTCGTCCGCCTGTTCGAAGTCCTCGAAGGTCAGCACGGCTTCCTGCACCTCGATCCCGTCGGCGCGCAGGTTGGCCATGTGGCGGGCGCGGGTGATGCCGGACAGGAAGGTGCCGTTGGGGATTGGTGTCAGCACGACGCCGTCCCGGACCATGAAGATGTTGGCCGTGGCGGTTTCGGCCACGTTCCCCATGACGTCCGTCACCAGCGCATTGGCGAACCCGCGGCCGCGGACCTCTGCCAGCATCCGGGCGTTGTTGGGGTAAAGACAGCCGGCCTTGGCATTCACGACCGAGCTTTCCATCACCGGGCGGCGAAAGCGCGTGCGCCCCAGCGTGGCGGTGGCGCTGTCGGGCGCCATTGGAATTTCCTCGAGGCACAGCGCAAAGCCGGTCTCGTCCGGCTGCGGGACGATGGCGGTCGCGTCTCCATGGATGCCCCAGTACATGGGCCGGATGTAGACCGCGCTGTTCTGCGCATAGGCCTTCAACCCTTCTTCGACGATGGCCACCATGTCCTCGGTCGTGACTGTCGGGCGCAGCATCATCGCCTCTGCCGAGCGGTTGACCCGGGCGCAATGGGCGTCAAGGTCGGGCGTGACGCCCTGTGCAAAGCGCGCGCCGTCGAAGACGGACGACCCCAGCCAGGCGCCGTGGTCCGCGGCGCGCATGACCATCGCGTCGCCGTCGTGCCAGGTGCCATTGAAATAGGTGCGGATATTCGTGCCGGTCGCCATGTCAGTCTCCTTCGAGTTGGCGAGAAGCTAGGCGGGGCGGCGAGGAAGGTCCAGAGGCGTCGGGCCGCACCGCCGGATGGCGCAGGATGTCCGCGCCGGGCGAAAATGGCCAACAGGCAGGGGATTGCGGTCCGAATGCTGCGCTGGCGTCGAAACCCGCAACCACGGCGCCGCAGGATCACGCCCCGTCGCCCATCGGAAACGCACGAGGCGCAAAAATGCCTTCGAAGGTCGGGATTGATAGGCGCGTGTCCAAGGTGACATGCTTAAGGTGCCCCAAACGACGGGAGACGCGCATGTCCGAGACGATCCGATTCACGCTCGACGGCCAGGAGGTCGAGGCGGAAAAAGGCATGACGATCTGGGAAGTGGCCAATGGCCGCGGCCTCAAGATCCCGCACCTCTGCCACAAGCCGGCGCCGGGCTATCGCCCCGATGGCAACTGCCGCGCCTGCATGGTCGAAATCGAGGGCGAGCGCACGCTGGCCGCCTCTTGTATCCGCGAACCGCAGGACGGCATGGTGGTGCAGACCGCCACCGCCCGGGCGGAAAACGCCCGCAAGATGGTCATGGAACTGCTGTTGGCCGACCAGCCAGAGCAGGCGGCGGCCCATGACAAGTCCAGCCACCTCTGGGACATGGCGGCCGAAAGCGGCGTGTCCGAGTCGCGCTTCCCGACGCTCGAGGCCGAGCGCATCCCGCTGCTGGACGACAGCCACGTCGCGATGAAGGTCAACCTGGATGCCTGCATCCAGTGCGGACTGTGCGTGCGCGCCTGCCGCGAGGTCCAGGTCAACGACGTGATCGGCATGGCCGGCCGCGGCCACGATGCCTACCCGGTCTTCGACCTGGATGACCCGATGGGCGACTCCTCTTGCGTGGCCTGCGGCGAATGCGTGCAGGCCTGCCCGACCGGCGCGCTGATGCCGTCGAGCGTCATGGACGAGAACCAGCAGGGTGACAGCAAGGACTTCGACGAAGAGGTCAAGTCGGTCTGCCCGTTTTGCGGCGTGGGCTGCCAGGTCTCGGTCAAGGTCAAGGATGGCAAGGTCAAATACGTCGAGGGCATCAACGGCCCCGCGAACGAAGGCCGCCTTTGCGTCAAAGGCCGGTTCGGGTTTGACTATATCCACCACCCGCACCGCCTGACGAAACCGCTGATCCGCCGCGACGACGCGCCGGAGAAGGGGCTGAACGTCGATCCGAACAACCCCTGGACCCATTTCCGCGAAGCGACCTGGGAAGAGGCGCTGGACAAGGCCGCGCATGGCCTGGCGGACCTGCGCAGCTACTACGGCGGCAAGTCGGTCGCCGGTTTCGGCAGCGCCAAATGCACCAACGAAGAGGCCTATCTCTTCCAGAAGTTCATCCGGCAGGGCTTTGGTCACAACAACGTCGACCATTGCACCCGCTTGTGTCACGCGTCCTCGGTGGCCGCGTTGATGGAAAACGTGGGGTCGGGCGCCGTGACGGCGACCTTCAACGAGATCGAGAACGCCGACGTGGCCATCGTGATCGGTGCCAACCCGACCGAGAACCACCCGGTTGCCGCAACCTATTTCAAGCAGTTCACCAAGCGGGGCGGCAAGCTGATCATCATGGATCCGCGCGGCACCGCGATGGCGCGGCACGCCGATCACATGTTGCAGTTCCGCCCCGGGACGGACGTGGCCTTGCTCAACGCGATCATGAACGTGATCGTCGAGGAAAAGCTCTACGACCGGCAGTACATCGAGGGCTTCACCGAAGGGTTCTTTGAATTCCGTGAGCACATCCGCGCCTTCACGCCAGAGCGCATGTCCGAGCTTTGCGGCATCGATCCGGAAACGATCCGTACCGTGGCGCGCACCTATGCGGATGCGCGGGCGGCGATGATCTTCTGGGGCATGGGCGTGTCGCAGCACATCCATGGCACCGACAATGCGCGCTGCCTGATCTCGCTGGCGCTGCTCTGCGGTCAGGTGGGGCGGCCGGGGTCGGGCCTGCACCCGCTGCGGGGCCAGAACAACGTCCAGGGCGCCTCCGACGCGGGGCTGATCCCGCAGGTCCTGCCGGATTACCAGTCGGTGACCGACCCCGAGGTCCGCGCGCTGTTCAAGCACATCTGGCGGGGAACCGAGATCCAGGAAACGCCCGGCCTGACGGTCGTCGAGATCATGGATCGCGTCTATCGTGGCGAGATCAAGGGCATGTATATCCTGGGCGAAAACCCGGCGATGTCCGATCCGGACGTGGAACACGCCCGCAAGGCGCTGGGCCAGCTGGATCACTTGGTGGTGCAGGACATCTTCCTGACCGAAACCGCGAATTTCGCCGACGTGATCCTGCCCGCGTCGGCGCTGCCCGAGAAGTCCGGCACGGTGACCAACACCAACCGCCAGGTCCAGGTGGCGCGCAAGGCGGTGAACCCGCCCGGCGAGGCGCGCGAGGACTGGGAAATCCTGGTCGAACTGGCGCGGCGCGTCGGGCTGGACTGGGATTATGACGATCCGAAATCCGTCTTCGACGAGATGAAGATGTCGATGCGGTCGCTGCACCACATCACATGGAAGCGGCTCGAGGCGGAATCGGCCGTGACCTACCCCTGCACCGGCCCCGACGACCCGGGGCAGGCGGTGGTCTTTGGCGACGGTTTCCCACGCCGCGCGGGCCGGGCCATGTTCGCCCCCGCCCGGGTGACACCGCCGGCCGAAGTGCCCGACGACAGCTTTCCGATGATCCTGACCACGGGACGGCAGCTGGAACATTGGCACACCGGCTCGATGACCCGCCGGGCCAGCGTCCTGGACGCGGTCGAGCCCGAGGCGAACTGCTCCTTGCACCCGTCGACCCTGCGCAAGCTGGGGGTCGAGCCGGGCGGCTTCGTGCGGCTGACCACGCGGCGCGGCTCGGTCGAGGTCATGGCCCGGTCGGACCGCAACGTGGCGCCGGACATGGTTTTCCTGCCCTTCGCCTTTGTCGAGGCGGCGGCCAATATCCTGACCAACCCGGCCCTGGATCCCTTCGGCAAGATCCCCGAGTTCAAGTACTCGGCGGTGCGGGTCGAGGCCGTGGGAGCCGAGGGGGTGGCGGCGGAGTGACGAAATGAACGATGCCTGGCTTGCGTTTTCCGCGCATGCCAGGCTTTCTGCCCCACATGGGCAAGGCTGTTTTTTCGCACAGGGCGGATTCGATCTACGATGACGCGCCGGATGTGCGTTACGAGTTTCCAAAGGCGTACCTGAAGGCCGTGAGAGAGGCCGTTGGCGACTGGATTGTTTACTATGAGCCGGTTAAAGCAGGGCCTCGCGGTTACTTTGCTGTCGCGCAAGTGCACGAGGTGATCGAAAGCCCGAGTGGCAACGGTATGTGGTGGGCGATGATCTCGCCCGGTTCTTATCTTGAGTTCGACAGTTTCGTGCCTCGGCTTTTGCATGGCAGCCCGCTGGAAGCGGCCCTACGCGAGCCGGACGGTTCGCCGAAAAAAGGCGGGGCTCAGCAACTCGCGGTTCGTCGCTTGCCGGATGCAGATTTTGCGCGGATCGTGAATATGGGACTTCCGCAGGACTTGGAGGCTATCGAGGCCAGCCGCTATGATCGGAAACCAGAGGCCGCCGATCCTGCTGCTCTCTTCGAAAGGCCAGTGCATGAGCGCCTGACACGGCGCGCCTATCGTGACGTGGCTTTTCGGCGGAAGGTGCGGGCCGCTTATGACGAACGGTGCGCCATCTCAGGGCTGGGATTGCGAAACGGGGGCGGGCGGCCCGAAGTGCAGGCGGCTCATATCCGTCCGGTCGAGGAGAACGGCAGTGACTCGGTTCGCAATGGTCTTGCGCTCTCTGCAACGCTGCACTGGATGTTCGATCGGGGTTTGATTGCTCTGGTTATTCCTGATCCGGCAGCACCCGGGGATGTCAGGGTCCTCGTGTCTGACAACAAGGTGCCGCGGGATGTGGCGGATCGATTGATACGGCCCGAAAGGCAATTGACCTTGCCCAAGGATCGGCGTGACTGGCCGCATCCTGCAAATATCCAGTGGCAACGGGAAAACCGTTTCGGCATGGGGGATCCCTCCGATCTGTTTTCCGGGTGAACGGACCTTGTGGGTGGGTGTCCTACAGCTTGACCGGCCATTTGCAGAGCCGAGAGCCCGCGGGTTAGGGTCGCGGCGAACTGGAACCTGGAGGGGCGGAAATGGTCGCGGTCGATGAAAAGCGTTTTCTGGAGGATCTTCACACCCTGCGCTCCTTCGGGGCGGCGGGTGTCGGCAAGGGGGTGCGGCGGCCCGCCTATACAGAGGCGGACATTGCCGCGCGGGACTGGCTGGCGGACCGGATGCGCGACGCGGGGCTGCAGCCGCACTTCGACCCCATGGGCTCGCTCTTCGGCCTTGTCGAGGGGCGGTCCCTGCTGATCGGGTCGCATTCCGACAGCCAGCCCGAGGGCGGCTGGCTGGACGGCGCGCTGGGAGTCATTGCCGGTCTCGAGGTGGCGCGCGCTGCGAAAGAGGCCGGAGGGCCGCCGATTTCCTGCGTCTCCTTCCAGGACGAGGAAGGGCGGTTCGGTGTCACCACCGGCAGCGCGGCCTGGTCGGGGGCCCTGGCGCGCGAAAAGGTGGACGGGTTGGTCGACCCCCAGGGCGTGACCTTGCCAGAGGCGCGGGCCGCGATGGGGGACCGGCTGGGGGACTGGATCGACCCGGGCCGTTTCACGGGTTTCCTGGAGATGCACATCGAGCAGGGCCCGGTGCTGGACACAAGCGGCGAGGCCGCGGGTGTGGTCGAGGCCATCGTCGGTATCCGCGACATGGTGATCAGCTTCGAGGGACAGCAGAACCACGCGGGCACCACGCCGATGGCCCTGCGCAAGGACGCTTTTCAGGCGCTGGGCGCTTTCAATAGCCTTCTGAACGACCGGCTGCGGAACGTGGTGACCCCGGCGACGGTCTGGACCATCGGACATGTCAGCGTGCACCCAAACGCGCATTCCATCGTGCCGGGACGGGTTAAATTCTCGATGCAATGGCGGGATGGAGATCCGGACCGGCTGGACCGGATGGAGGCGATCGTGCGCGAGACGGCGCAGGAGATCGCGGACGACAGGGGGCTGACGCTGGAGTTCGGTCCGATGCTGGGCGTGGCGCCGGTGTCTATGGATGCGGACTTTCGCGCGGCGCTGCGCGAGGCGGCGGAAGAGACCGTGCCGGGCCGTTGGCGCGAGATGCCGTCGGGGGCGCTGCACGATGCTTCGAACATGTCGCTCATGATGCCAGCGGCGATGCTCTTCGTGCCCTCGATCGGGGGCATCAGCCATGACTTTGCCGAGGACACGGACGAGGACGACCTGGTGCGCGGCCTGCAGGTGCTGGCGGGGGCGACGGCACGGATCGCGGGGTAAGACGCGGGAATTCCGGAGTTTCGCGACGCCCCTGCCTGCTCTAGGCTGATCCGCAGGAGGTGCGGTCATGGACCCAGTGTCGATTGGATTTTATGCCTCGGTCTGCGGATTGTTGGGCCTAGCGGGACCGAAACTGGGCGCGGCGCCGATCCGGCTGGGCGTCGGGGCGATCGTCGGTGTGATCGCGGTCAGCGTGCTGCCGCATGTGAAAACCCTGTTGGGGGTGGCAGAAGCTTATACGACGATACAGCCCTGAGGCGCGTCGGAAAGAGGCCCCGGGTCAGGTCCGGGGCGGGGTCGTTCAGCTCCAGCTGACGTCTCCCAGAAAGATATAGCCCGCGCCGTAGATGGTCTTGATCAGGCGGGGGTTCTTGGGGTCTTCGCGAAGCTTGGTGCGCAGGCGCGAGATACGCACATCCATCGCCCGGTCAAAACTTTCGCCCGCCGCGCCGCCGAGGGATTCCTGCATATGGGCACGGGTGATCAGGCGCTTGGGGCTTTCCAGGAACAGCCGCAGTACCTCGCCCTCGGCATGGCTGAAGGTGGTTTCCTCGCCGGTCTCGTCCTCGAGCGCGTAGCGGTCGAAATGCGCGGTCCAGCCGTTGAACCGTGCGGTGTCCGAGGGGGCGGACCGGGTGCGGGTGCGCAGGCGGGCACGGATGCGGGCCACGACCTCGGCCGGATCGAAGGGTTTGATGATGTAGTCATCCGCCCCCAGTTCCAGCCCTGTCACCCGGTCCTGCACCTGTGCGCGACCGGAAATGATGATGACCGTTGCCCCCTGTTCCAGCGCCAGCCGGTGCACCAGGGTCAGCCCGTCGCGGTCCGGCAGGCCCAGGTCGACGAGGCAGACATCGGGCGTGGTGCGGCGCAGGGCGGCTTCGAATTCCGTCGCGCGGCCAAAGGACATGGTGCGGAACCCTGCCTCTGCCAGCGCGTCGGACAGCATCTGGCGGATGGCCGGTTCGTCGTCGAGAATGGTGACAAGGGCGCTCATGGAGGCGGGTTAGCCCATCTGCGCGGGCGCCGGAAGAGGCACCAGCCCGAGGAAGCCGGCAAGGTCGGCGGCGGAGAAGGGTTTGGGCAGGACGGGGCCAAGCCTATGCGCGCGACGGTGCAGGGTGTGATCCGGCGGCAAGGAGGTCATGAAGCGGACGGGCAAATGCGGCAGGCGCTGCGCCAGGTCGAGGCCCGGACGGTCACCTTCCAGCGAGATATCCGACAGGACCAGCGCGATATCGGGCAGGCCTTCGGCCAGGGTGCAGGCCTCGTCCACCGAGGCGGCCTCGACCACCGAAAACCCCAACCCGGTCAGCATCTCGCGGATGGCCTCGCGCAGGTCGGGGCTGTCTTCGGCCAGAAGGACAAGGCCGGTGTCCGGCACGGGCGCCTGTGCCGCCCGGCGCAGCGGCAGACGCAGCGAGACGCGCGCGCCATGCCCGGTGTTGGCCAGCCGCACCGAGCCGCCCGCAAGTTTTGTCATGTCATAGACCATCGCAAGGCCCAACCCCGACCCTTCGCCGCCCTTGGTGGTGAAGAAAGGTTCAAGCCCGTGGCGCAGCGCGGTGTCGGAAAAGCCCGGCCCGCTGTCCTCGACCGACAGTTCCAGCCAGGTGTCCTGGACCTCTTGCGCCATCAGGGTGATGACCCCAGCCTCGCCGCAGGCATCGCGGGCATTCAGTACCAGGTTCAGCAGCGCATCCTGCAAGAGGCCGGGATCGGCCATGTAGGCGCCGCTGGTGTCGTCCCGCGTCCGCAATTCCATCCCTTCGGGCAGCGAAGGCGTGGCGAGCGTGCACAATTCGCCAAGAAAATCGGGCAGGGACAGCGGGCGGGGCTGCCATCCCCGCTGACTGGTCATGTCGGCGATCCGGTCCAGCAGCCGCCCGCCACGCCGCGCCGCCGAAAGCGTGGCAGAAATCAGCGGTTCCGCCTCCGGTCCAACCGCCATCCGTGCCAGCCGTGATTGCATGCCCAGGATGATGGTCAAAAGGTTCGAGAAATCATGCGCAAGACCCGAGGTCAGCTGTGCCGCGATCTCCCGGCGCCGGGTCTGTTGCAGGGCGGCGCGGGCCTGGGTTTCCTCGGTCACGTCCTGCGACAGGATGTAGACGCCCGGTTCCAGCGGATCGGGGGTGAAAACGCCCCGGATCCGGCGTGAGGACATCTCGTCGTGGAACTCGAAGGTGCTTTGCCGTCCGTCCTGCGCGGCCTCCAGATGCGGGCGCACCTTGGAATAGGCCTGCGGCCCCAGCGTTTCCGAGATGTGCAGTCCGAGGATATTGGCCGGACGACCGGGCATCACATCGCCCAGCCGGTTGTTGGAAAAGGTATAGTGCCCGCCGGCATCGACCCGGGCGATGTGGGCGGGCATCATCTGGGTCGTCGTGCGGGTGCGGGCCTCGGTCTCGACCAGTTCGCGGCGCGCCTCTTCCAGTGCCTTGTTGGTGGCCGCGAGATTGCGGTTGGTGCGGGCCAGTTCCTCGGACCGTTTCAGGATCTCCTCGGACAGGAGTTCCGAGCGCGTGCGCAGCAACTGTTCCTGCGCCCTGGTCTGGGTGATGTCCGTGTAGACCGTGACCCAGCCGCCCTGCGGCAGCGGCGCCCCTTCGACGCTGATGGTGCGGCCGTTGGCGCGTGTGCGCTCCATGTAGTGCGGCTCGAACGCGCGGGCGGTCTCGACGCGGTCATGGATGAAGGTTTCCGGATCGTCGACGGGGCCGTATTCGCCGCGTTCGACAAGGTGGCGGATGGTGTCCTCGAACCGGGCGCCGGGCGTGGTGAGGGCATCTGGCAGATCGAACATCTGCGCAAAGGGCGCATTGCAGACCGCAAGCCGCAGGTCGCTGTCATAGATCGTCAGGGCCTGCTGGATGAGGTTCAGCCCGGCCTGCGTGAGCGCGAGGTTCTTCATGGCCCAAGCCTAGGGCGGTCGCGGCGGCGGCGCCAGAGGGCTGCGCAGCTGTCCGGGCCGTTCGCCGCCCTGTAGGAATTCGTTACATTTGGGAAATCTTGCGGAAAAAGTTGACCGCAAGCTTGGGACTTGCCCAAATGAAGGCCAGAATCGCGACCAACAGCGAGCGGCCCGGACAGCTGGGCATCACGAGGGATGTCGGGGGACCGGCATGGGAGGAAAAGACTTGGCACATTTGGCTGAGGGCGCGGAAGGTCTGCGCTCTGTCCCCGCACTGTTGCATCGCAATGCCACCGAGTTCGGCAATGCGCCCGCCTACCGTGAGAAGGAATACGGGATCTGGCAAAGCTGGACCTGGGCGGAGACGGAAAAGGAAATCGAGGCGCTGGCCCTGGGCCTGCTGAACCTGGGTGTCAACGAGGGCGATTACGTCGCCATCATCGGGCGCAACCGACCCACGTTGTACTGGTCGATGGTTGCGGCGCAAAGCGTCGGCGCGATCCCGGTGCCGTTGTACCAGGATGCGGTGGCCGAAGAGATGGAATACGTTCTGGGTCATTGCGGCGCGCGCTTTGCCATCGTCGCAGACCAGGAACAGGCCGACAAGGTGATCGAGGTGCAGGACGACCTGCACCAGTTCGAGCATCTGATCTATGTCGATCCGCGCGGCATGCGGAAGTACGACCATTCCCACCTGCATGAATTCAGCCACATCCAGGAGCAGGGGCGCGCGGCGCGAGAAGAATTCCTGCCCGAGTTGAAGCGGCGGCGGGAAAAACTGACCTACGACGACACCTGCGTGATGCTTTATACCTCGGGCACCACGGGAAAGCCCAAGGGCGTGGTCCTGTCCAACCGGAATATCATCGAGGCGGCCAAGTCCTCGTCCCAATTCGACCATTTGCGGCGCAGCGACAGCGTGCTGGCCTATCTGCCGATGGCCTGGGTGGGGGATTTCATCTTTTCCATCGGCCAGGCCTACTGGTGCGGTTTCTGCGTGAACTGCCCCGAGGCGCCGCAGACCATGTACGAGAACCTGCACGAAATCGGGCCGACTTATTTCTTTGCGCCGCCGCGCTATTTCGAGGAACGCATCACCGCGCTGACGATCCGGATGGAGGATGCGGGCCGTTTCAAGAAATGGCTGTTCGACACCTTCATGGCCCATGCGCGCAAGGTCGGGCCGAAGATCCTCGACGGCAAGCCGGTGGGGATGATGGACCGGCTGAAATACGCGCTGGGCCAGGTCCTGGTCTATGGTCCGGTGCGCAACCGCGCAGGCATGACAAAGGTGCGCGTTGCCTATACCGCGGGTGAGGCGATCGGGCCGGAAATCTTCGATTTCTGGCGCTCGCTGGGGATCAACCTCAAACAGCTCTACGGTCAGACAGAGGCCAGCGTTTTCATCACCGTGCAGCCCGATGGCGAAGTGCGGTCTGACACGGTTGGCGTGCCGGCGCCGGGGGTGGAAATCCGCATCGCCGAAAATGGCGAGGTCTTCTATCGGTCGCCCGGCGCCTTCGTGGAGTACTACAAGAACCCCGAAAGCACGCGCGACACCAAGGACCCCGAGGGCTGGGTGGCCACGGGCGATGCCGGTTTCATCGAGGAAGACACCGGGCACCTGCGCATCATCGACCGGGCCAAGGACGTGGGCCAGATGGCGGATGGATCGCTCTTCGCGCCGAAATACGTCGAGAACAAGCTGAAGTTCTTTCCCAATATCCTGGAGGCGGTGGTCTTCGGCGCGGGCAAGGATCGCTGCACGGCATTCATCAACATCGACCTGACGGCGGTGGGCAACTGGGCAGAGCGGAACAACATCGCCTATGCCTCGTACCAGGAACTGGCGGGGCATCCGCAGGTTCTGGAGACGGTGCAGAAACACGTCGAGGAAGTGAACGAGAGCGTCGCGCAGGACGACATGCTGTCGGGCTGCCAGGTGCACCGCTTTCTGATCCTGCACAAGGAGTTGGACGCTGACGACGGCGAGTTGACCCGGACCCGCAAGGTGCGCCGCAAGATCATCGGCGAGAAGTTCGATGACCTGGTGACCGCTTTGTACGACGGATCGGAGAGCGTCTACACCGAGACCGAGGTCACCTACGAGGACGGGCGCAAGGGCAAGATCAAGGCGACGCTGGAAATCCGCGACGCCAAGGTCTGGCCGGTCAAGCCCAAGGCCATGGCGGCGGAATGATGGTCGGACGCTCCCGCGCCTGCGGCGCGTATCGCCCCGCCCACCATCCCTTTGGGCGCCCTTGCCCGGGAGACGTGCCCGGTGCCGGCGTATTCCGGGGCATTTTCACCAAGAAAACACAAGGGGCAGTCGCGTGAAGGATACCGAAGGCTATGTCACCGCGGACGGGCGCCAGATCGGCGGCGTGCTGATGGAGATGAAGAACATCACGCTGAAATTCGGCGGGGTGACGGCGATTTCCGATATCTCCTTTGACGTGCACGAGGGCGAGATCCGGGCGATCATCGGGCCGAACGGGGCGGGCAAGTCCTCGATGCTCAACATCATCTCCGGCTTTTACACGCCGACCGTTGGCGAGGTCTGGTACAAGGGCGAAAAGCGCCCGCAGATGAAACCCTACGAGGTCGCCCGCATGGGTGTGGCGCGCACCTTTCAGAACATCGCACTGTTCGAGGGGATGACGGTGCTTGACAACGTGATGACCGGCCGACTGACGCATATGAAGGCCTCGATCGCAAGCCAGGCGCTGTGGTGGGGCCGGGCGCGCAACGAGGAGATGGAGAACCGCGAGATCGTCGAGAAGGTCATCGACTTTCTCGAGATTCAGGCGATCCGCAAGACGCCGGTGGGGCGGCTGCCCTACGGGTTGAAAAAGCGGGTCGAACTGGCCCGCGCGCTGGCCGCCGAGCCGTCGATCCTGCTGCTGGACGAACCGATGGCGGGCATGAACGTCGAAGAGAAAGAGGACATGAGCCGCTTTATCCTGGACGTGAACGACGAGTTCGGCACCACGATCTGCCTGATCGAACACGACATGGGCGTGGTCATGGACCTCAGCGACCGGGTTGTCGTGATGGATTACGGCAAGAAGATCGGCGACGGCACGCCCGACGAGGTGCGCAACAACCAGGACGTGATCGACGCCTACCTGGGGGTGCCGCATTGAGACCGTTTTCGAATCCCGTCCCGGGCTTGCCCCTGGACCTCCACCTTAACCATGAGGCCCCGGATCAAGACCGGGGCGGGGAGAGCTCATGCTGAGAGACATCTTCATCAATCCCTTCGTGGACATGTACGAAGCGCCGGACCTGTTCCTGCAGACGCTCTGGGAGGGGCTGGTGTCCGGCGTGCTCTATGCGCTGATCGCCCTGGGCTTCGTGTTGATCTTCCGCTCCAGCCGCATCTTCAACTTTGCGCAGGGCATCATGGTGGTCTTTGCGGCGCTGACGCTGGTGGGGCTTTATGCCTACGGAATCCCGGCTTGGATCGCGGTGCTGTTGACTCTGGGCGTGATGTTCGTGCTGGCGGTCAGCATCGAACGGGTGGTTCTGCGGCCGCTGGTGGGGCAGCCTGACATCATCCTTTTCATGGCCACCATCGGGGTCAGCCTGTTCCTGATCGGCCTGGGCGAGATCATCTTTGGCGGCGAAAACAAGCAGATGATCACCAGCGAGCTGGGCATTCCGACCGGCGAAACCCTGCTGGAACCCTGGGGTGGGCTGCTGATCCTGCCGCATCTCGACATCACGGTGGTCGTGGTCGGCGGGGTGCTGGTGGCGGCGCTGCTGGCCTTTCTCAACTACACCAAGATGGGCCGGGCGATCCGCGCGCTGGGGGACGATCACCAGGCGGCGCTGTCGGTGGGCATCTCGCTGCAGACGATCTGGGTGCTGGTCTGGTTCATCGCGGGGATCATCGCGCTGGTCACGGGCATTGCCTGGGGCGCGCGCGCGGGGGTCAGCTTTGCGCTAGAGGTCATCGCCTACAAGGCGCTGCCGGTGCTCATGCTGGGCGGGCTGGAAAGCATCACCGGCGCCATCGTCGGCGGGCTGATGATCGGCATCCTGGAAAAGCTGTTCGACGGCTATTGGGGCTACCCGATCCTTGGCGGCAACACCGAGACATGGTTCGCTTTCGTCCTGGCGCTGATCGTGCTGCTGTTCCGTCCGCAGGGGCTGTTCGGGGAACGCATCATCGAAAGGGTCTAGGGCGGTCCGGGTCTGCCCGGATCGGACAAGGTCGGAGGAACGGGGGGCACAGGTCCACCCGACGCCCGGAGGAGGGGCGGAAATGTCGAAGCTGATAGCCATTCTGAACGTGATCGCCTGGGCCGGGTTCTGGTCCTTCGGCTACCTTGCCCTGACCGGCGATCCGGAGGCGGGCGGACGCATGACCATTGCCCTGCTGCTTGCGGCGGCGGGCGCGGCGGTGGGACTCTGGGCCTATTTCTGGCTGGTGCGCCATTCCGAGTCGACCGGCTATGCGAAACCGGCAGCTAGCCGCGCGCGCTACGAAGCGGATGAAGGGCTGGAGGGCTGAGATGAACACGACTGGGGAAAAACGGTCCGCGACACGCCCCGTGCAGCGCCCCGATCCGGGGATTGCCGATCTGGCACGCGGCGCCAACGGGCTGGGTGAAAGCGATGACATGGTCATGATGACCCATGCCATGACGGGCATGGTCTCGGCGGGGATGCACGGCGCGCTGGCGGTGGGCCTGTCCGGCGCCGCACTGACGCTGAACATGATGGCGCGCCTGGCCGGGCTCGGGACCGAACCGCGGCGCGGCCCGCAGGACGACCGGGAGGATGGCTGACCGATGACCGAGGCCGCCGCAGATAAGGACGGTTTGCTGACGGCGGGGCTTGTCTCGGCCGGAGTGACCGGCGTGACTGCCGTGGTGCTGGGGTTCTTTCTCTTCGTGATGCTTGGCGGGGGGCCGGAACTCCTGATCGGTCTTGTGATCATTGTCGTGACCGTGCCTGTGCCCTGGGTCTGCCTTTCGGTGCTGAGCCAGGTGCGTGCGGCCGAACAGAACATCGGCGAAACGGCACCGCCGCACTGGCAGGGCTGGGGCACGCTTCTGCTGGCCTCATCGTTCTGGGTGGCGGTGAACTGGGCAGTGATCGCGCTGGTGCGGATGCAGCAGGCGGATCACCCCGGGCAGGACCTGAGCTGGATCCAGATCGGATCGGTGGCCGGCTTCCTGTTCGTGCCGCTGCCGGCGCTGATCGCGCTGTTGAATTTCTGCCTGCGGGGACGGCCTGTCCGTCCCGGCGGCTACATCGGAGAAGCCGCGGGCTGAACCGCGACGAGACAAGGGGAGGACGGCGATGCTGTATCGCACCGCTGGGCAGTTCAAGACGAGTTACGAGGCCGACCAGGCGCTGTTCCCGGTCAAGCAGGATGCCTTCCTGCTGGGCTTTATCCTGGTTCTGGCATGGGTGATCTTCCCGCTGACGGCCAGCGAGTTCACCTTCCAGACCCTTCTGATCCCGATCCTCATCTATTCGCTTGCCGCGCTGGGGCTGAACATCCTCACGGGCTATGCCGGGCAGCTGTCGCTGGGCACGGCGGCCTTCATGGGGGTGGGGGCCTATGCCTGCTACAAGATGATCACGATCATGCCGTGGATGAACCCGATCATCGCGATCCTCCTGTCGGGCGTGTTCAGCGCGGGCGTCGGCGTCGCCTTCGGCATCCCCAGTTTGCGGATCAAGGGTTTCTACCTGGCGATCGCGACTCTGGCGGCGCAGTTCTTCCTGGTCTGGCTGTTCGAGAAATGGGCCTGGCTCTACAACTACAACGCCTCGGGCGCGATCCAGGTGCCGAACCTCGACATTTTCGGGCTGTATGTCTCCGGCCCGCAGGCGGATTCGATCGTCCAGTACTACCTGGTGTTGTTCATCGTCTGCCTTTTGACCTGGGTCTGCATCAACCTGACGCGCGGCAACCTTGGCCGGACGTGGAAAGCCACGCGCGACATGGATATCGCGGCCGAGCTGATCGGCATCAACCTGATGAAGTCCAAGCTGACGGCCTTTGCGATCTCGTCCTACATCGTGGGCGTGGCGGGCGCGCTTTTCGTCTTCATGTGGCGCGGTGCGGCAGAGCCCAACCTGTTCGATATTCCACTGTCGTTCCGGATCCTGTTCATCGCGATCATCGGAGGGCTGGGTTCGATCCTGGGCAACTACCTGGGAGCGATCCTGATCGTGGGCCTGCCGGTGGTTCTGAACCTGGTCCCCGAGGCGCTTGGCATCCCGCTGTCGTCCTCGATGGTGGAACACCTGAACTTCATGATCGTGGGCGGGCTGATCGTGTTCTTTCTGATCGTCGAACCGCACGGCTTGGCGCAGCTGTGGCGGCTGCTGCGGGAGAAACTGATCCTCTGGCCCTTCCCCTATTGAGATGGGGGCAGGCTCCCATCCCATGGCCGCTACCTGCGGCCCAACAAGAAAACGCAATACCGAGTGAGACATTCCAAGGGAGGAAAGACATGAAACACTTTACCAGACTGGCCCTTGCCGGCGCGCTTGCGGCGGCGACCGCCGGGGCCTCGATGGCGCAGGAGCTATATGCCCCGAACCTCGCCTACCGGACCGGCCCCTTTGCCGCGACGGGCATCCCGCTGATGAACGGGCAGGCCGATTACCTGGCGATGCTGAACGCGCGTGACGGCGGCATCGGTGGCGTGATGATCAACGGCGAGGAATGCGAAACCGGCTATTCCACCGAAAAGGGCGTTGAATGCTATGAAAAGACCAAGGGCAAGGCGATCGTGACGCAGCCCTGGTCAACCGGCATCACCCTGCAGGTGCTGCCCAAGACCAACGTCGACAACATCCCGATTCTCGCGCCGGGCTACGGGTTCAGCCCGATGATGGATGGCAAGACCTTCCAGTGGGCCTTCAACACCCCGTCCGGATACTGGGATGCGGCGGACATGATCATCCAGTATCTCGAAGGGCAGGGCAGCCTGGACGGCAAGACCATCGCCTTCCTGCACCTTGACCACCCCTACGGCAAGGAGCCGATCCCGGTTCTGGAACAGCTGGCCGAGCAAAAGGGCTTTGAACTGAACCCGATCCCGGTGGGCCTGAAGGAAATGCAGAACCAGTCGGCGCAATGGTTGCAGATCCGCCGGATGCGTCCCGACTATGTCGTGATGTGGGGCTGGGGCGCGATGAACGCGGGTGCCATCACCGAAGCGGTCAAGACCAAGTTCCCGATGGAGAATTTCCTGGGTGTCTGGTGGGCCGGGCATGACGCGGATCTGCGGATCGTGGGCGAGGACGGCAAGGGCTACAAGTCGATCAGCTGGTCGTACCCGAACATGGATGCGCCTGTCATGAAGGATGTGCAGCAATACGTCATCGACGCGGGCAAGTCCAAGACCGACGAGACCGAGATGACAGGCGTCTTCTACTCGCGCGGGATCGTGATCTCGGCCATCCTGGCGGAAGGCATCCGCGCGGCGCAGGCTGAATTCGGCACCCCCGAGATCAATGCCGAGCAACTGCGCTGGGGCCTGGAAAACATCAACATGACCGAGGCGCGGATCGAGGAACTGGGCCTGACCGGCATGGTGCCGCCGTTCCAGACTTCCTGTGCCAACCACACCGGCCATTCGGGCGGCTGGATGCTGGAATGGGATGGCGAGAAGTTCGTCAAGGTCTCCGACCTTCTGACGCCGAACGTGGAAGCCTATCAGGCGCTGGCAGAGGAAAAGGCGAAGGAATACGCCGAGGCCAATGCCCCCTGGCCGGTGAACGAGGACTGCGACGCGATGTGATCGCGCAAGGCCCCGGCGGTGCATCCGCCTCGCCGGGGCCGACTTTCGAGTATTTTCAGAGAGAAGAAGCAGCAGGGGCGGCTCAGGGCCGACCCGGAGCGCGAGGTGAGACGATGCTGGATGCAGGACGGACGGACGAGGCCCTGCTCGAGGTGAACAACATCGAGGTGATCTACAACCACGTGATCCTCGTGCTGAAGGGCGTCAGCCTGACCGTGAACAAGGGCGGGATCACCGCGCTGCTGGGGGGCAATGGTGCTGGCAAGACGACAACGCTGAAGGCGATTTCCAACCTGTTGCACTCCGAGCGAGGCGAAGTGACCAAGGGCTCCATCGTCTACAAGGGCGAGCGGGTCCAGGACCTCGATCCGGCGGCGCTGGTGAAACGCGGCGTGATCCAGGTGATGGAAGGCCGCCACTGTTTCGAGCACCTGACCGTCGAGGAAAACCTGATGACCGGTGCCTACACGCGCAAGGACGGCAAGGCGGCGGTCGAGGCGGACCTGGAGATGGTCTATTCCTATTTTCCGCGCCTCAAGGAGCGCCGCCGCAGCCAGGCGGGCTATACTTCGGGCGGGGAGCAGCAGATGACCGCGATCGGGCGGGCACTGATGTCGCGGCCCGAAACGATCCTTCTGGACGAACCCAGCATGGGGCTGGCGCCGCAACTGGTGGAACAGATCTTCGAGATCGTGAAATCGGTGAACGAGAACGAGGGCGTGAGTTTCCTGCTGGCCGAGCAGAACACCAACGTGGCGCTGAAATACGCCCATTCCGGCTATATCCTGGAAAACGGGCGCGTCGTGATGGATGGGCCCGCCGCCGAGCTTCGGGAAAACCCGGACGTCAAGGAATTCTACCTGGGGATGTCGGACGAAGGGCGCAAATCCTTCCGCGATGTGCGGTCCTACCGGCGCCGCAAGCGGTGGCTGGCCTGAGCCGCCGCCGTCACGGCCCCGATTACCGGCGCGAAGGCCGCTTCATCCAGAGGAATGATGTCATGATCCGTTTTGCCCCGACCTGTCTTGCGCTTGCCGGCGCCGCCATCCTGGCCTTTGCGTCGCTTCTGGGGGCGACGCCCGTGCAGGCCAGTGACCTGGTAGTGCACGAGGTGCTGTCGGAGCAGCCGCTCTCGGATGCGGCAGAGATGAAGGTGGTCATCAGCCGCGTGACGATCAAGCCGGAGGGCATGATCGAGCGACATGCTCATCCCGGCGACATGCATGCGGTCGTTCTGCGCGGCGGGCGCATCGAGGGACCGGACGGCACGGAACAGGTGCTGGAGCCGGGGCGGGTGATCTTTGTGTCCGCCGGGGATGCGCATGGCCCGCTGCGCAACCTCGGCGACGGCGATATCGAGTTGATGGTGACCTATGTCGTCAACATCCTGGAACCCTTTTCCTGGCCGGTCGAGTGACGTGATGGCGCAGAACGAGGCATACCGGAGCGACAGGCGGGGGAGGTCCTACCCGCGCCCCTGTGGCGCCAACGCGTCCTGCGCCGTGGGCCGGGCGGACCGATAGCCATGGTCCCCGCGCATTTCCTCGATCCGGGCCAACGCCTCGGCGCGCGTGTTGCGGATGTTGGGGCGGAAGTCCTGGCTTTCGGCGCGCAGGCGGATGTCGGCCTCTGTCTCGGATCCCGGCGCGTAGCGCACCGTGCCCAGCGAATGTTCCAAGTTCAGCGTCTTGCCCCGATGAGCGTATTGCACCCAGGCAGCCGGCAGGATCTGCGTACCCTCGTAGTTGATCAGGAAAAACCACCTGTCACGCCCGCTGTCGGCGATGCGGCTTTCGATGTGGTCGTAGAAATCGTTGACGTCTCGGGAATGGTTGAAGGTGAACCAGGAAAAATCCACCTCCATGATCTCCGCCCTGTCGTCGAAGGCGATGCGGTGAAAGAAATCCTGGGGCGTGTAGTTCGGGTCGTGCTGCACATGCGCACGTCTGCGGGAGGGTATCTGTCCCAGTCGGACCAGTGCATCGGCCCGGTTCGTGAACAGGTTGGGGTCAAATGCCTCTGTCCGCGCGGAGCGTTCGATCTGGGCCGCGGTTTCCGGCGAGGCGTCGAAGCGCACGGATCCCATCGAGTGCGCCATGTTCAACGCCCGTCCGCGCCGCGCGTAGGCCACCCAGGCCGAGTTGTCGATGCGCGTGCCGTTCAGATTGATCAGGAAAAACCACAGTTCCTCGCCCGTGTCCGCGATGCGCGTCTCGATCCGGTCATAGAACCGGTTGACGGTGGTCGAGTTGTCGAAAACGAAGCCGGAGAAGTCGACCTCCATGATCTGGCGGACATCGTCGAACCGGATGCGGGCATCAATATCGTCGTGCATCTCTGGGCCTCCTCTCCCTTTGACTTGGCAGACCCTAGGGGTTGGGACGGCGGGGCACCTTGTTCCAAATCAATATGCCTGCCGGCGCAACGGGGCGGTGGCGTTGACACCGGACGGCTCCGGCGCGTCCGGCCTGGACCGGGGAGGCCTGGCAGGACCGCCTGCGCCCGGACGACGGAATTTCGAAGGAGAGCGTGATGAGCACCTATTTCGACGAGCTGGAGACGCGCAGTCGCGATGCGCGCGAGGCGGCACAGCTGGAGGCGTTGAACGTACAGCTGAACAGACAGGGGATCGACCCGCTGGAAGACCTGTCGGGCCTGTCCGATCTGCCGGTGCTTCGCAAGGCCGACCTGGTGGCGAAACAGGCTGCGGAACCGCCGTTTGGCGGTCTGCCGGTGTCGAACCTGGCGCATGTCTTTCAAAGCCCGGGACCGATCTACGAGCCCGGCGGCATCAGCCATGACTGGTGGCGGATGGGCCGTTTCCTGAACGCCTGCGGCATCGGGCGCGGCGACATCGTGCAGAACTGTTTCGGCTATCACCTGACCCCGGCGGGAATGATCTTTGAATCCGGTGCGCGGGCGGTGGGGGCCGCGGTTCTGCCTGCCGGAACCGGCCAGACCGAGCTGCAGGCCCGGGCGGCCCGAGACGTCGGGGTGACGGCCTATGCGGGCACGCCGGATTACCTCAAGATGATCCTGGAAAAGGCCGACGAGATGGGGCTGGAGCTGGGCATCACGCGGGCGGCGGTCGGGGGCGGCGCGCTCTTCCCCTCGCTGCGCCAGTATTATGCGGACCGCGGCATCCAGTGCCTGCAATGTTACGCGACCGCGGACCTGGGAAATGTCGCCTACGAGAGCCCCGAAATGGAGGGCATGATTCTCGACGAACATGTGATCGTCGAACTTGTTACGCCGGGCACCGGCGATCCCGTCCCGGAGGGCGAGGTGGGGGAGATCGTCGTGACGACGCTGAACCCCGATTACCCGCTGATCCGCTTTGCCACCGGCGACCTGAGCGCCGTGCTGCCGGGCGAAAGCCCCTGCGGACGGACCAACACCCGGATCAAGGGCTGGATGGGCCGCGCCGATCAGACGACCAAGATCAAGGGCATGTTCGTACGCCCCGAACAGGTGGCGCAATTGGTGGCCAAGCACACCGAGATCGCCCGCGCCCGCGTGGTCGCCAGCCGCGAAGGCGAGATGGACGTGATGACGGTGCGGATCGAGGCGGATGGTGGCGATGCTTCGACCTACGAGGGGACCGTGGCCGAGGTGCTGAAGTTGAAGGGACGGGTCGAACTGGTGGCGCCCGGGGCGCTGCCGCGCGACGGTTTGGTGATCGAGGACCAGCGCAGCTACGACTGACGGGGCAGGGGGCTCTGCCCCCGTCCCCGCGGGACTCCCCCTGAGTATTTTCAGGCCCAAAGAAGCAGGGCCGCGCCGGCCCGTTTTCGCATGTGTTGAGGCGGGGCAAGGGTGAATTGGGCGAAAGGCCGCCCATTTTCCCCGTCGGTGACGCTTGTCCTGTGGCAGTCAGGCAGTAGGCTTGGGTGATAACAGACGACCGGGAGGACCTCTCATGCGGATATTCGCCCTTGCCCTGGCGGGCGCGATCCTGGGCGCGACGGGCGCCCAGGCAACCGGCGACGCGCTGGTGATCGGCAACAGCCGCTATACCGCCGTCCAGACGCTGTTCGGTGCCCAACGCGTGACCGTGGCGGCCGATGCCCTGCGCGACAAGGGGTTCGACGTATCGCTGACGCAGGACGCGGATGCCGCCGGCATGCGCCGCGCCTTTGCCGAATTCGCCGCGAAGTTGGACGATGACGGCGGGCCGGTGGTGATCCTCCTCTCGGGTGCTTTCGTGCACGGGGTCGGGGGCAGTTATCTTGTTCCCGTCACCGGGTCGGGGCGAATCGACGAGGCCGACGTGCTGGTTCAGGGGTTCCCTCTGGATGCGGCGCTGTCGATCCTTTCGGCTTACCAGGGGCGCGCCTTCCTGGTCCTGGGAGAGACCCCGACCGATCCCGAACTGGGCCTGTTCCTGTCAGAGGGTCTGGGCGACCTGGACATTCCGCAGGGCGTGACGGTGATCCGCGGACCGTCGGTGGACGTCGCGCGCTATGCGGCGCGGGACCTGGCCCGGACCGGACGTTTTGTGTTGCGCGCGGCGCTGGACTACGAACTTGAGGTCGAGGGCTTCGCGCCTCATACGCAGGTGATCGTGCGGGCCGAGGACGTGACTGGGGCCCGCGATCCGTCGGATCCCGCGCGCCCCGATCCATCGGCCTTTACGCGGGCGGCGGATGACGCGGCCTGGCGGCTAGCGCAAGAGGCCGATTCGCCTGACGGCTACCGCGCTTACCTGGACGGCTTTCCGGACGGGCAGAACGCCAATGCCGCGCGTCAGCGATTGAACGCGCTGAATTCCGAGCCTTTCTACCGCGAGCGCCGGGCCGAAGAGGCGCTGGAACTGACACGCGAGCAAAGGCGCAGCATCCAGCGGGCGCTGTCGATTCTGGGGTATGATACGCGCGGCATCGACGGGATCTTTGGCGATGGAACCCGCGGCGCGATCCGGCGCTGGCAGGAGGATTCGGGCCTGCGCGTGACAAGCTATCTCAGCCGCGACCAGATCGCGCGGCTGGAGGATCAATCGGCCCGGCGGGCCGCGGAATTGGAACGCCAGGCAGAGCAACGGCGGCTGGAGCGGGAACGCGAAGAGCGGGCCTATTGGCGGCAGGTCGAAAGGCGGGGCGAGGAAGACGGTTTCCGCGACTACCTGCAGAAATATCCCGAAGGTCAGTTCGCCGATCAGGCTCGCCGGGTCCTGCAGGAGATAGACGACCGCCGCGCCGAACAGGCCGCCGGCCAGGATCGGCGGGACTGGGCCAAGGCCGCACAGGCCAACACGACAAGCGCCTACCGGGCCTATTTGCAGGACTGGCCCAACGGCGCCTTCCGCGCCGAGGCGCAGCAGCGAATCGCCCTTCTGGAACATGATGCCGCCAAGGTGCGCGACGCGGTGGCGGCACGGCAGGAAGAGCAGGGGATGAACCTGAACTTCGTGGCGCGCCAACTGGCCGAGCGGCGGCTGAAACAGTTGGGGCTGAAGCCGGGCAAGGTGGATGGCCGATTCGACGATAACACCCGGGCGGCCATACGCCGATACCAGGATTCGCGGGGATTGCGCGTGTCCGGTTATCTCGACGAACAAACCGTGGTTCGGCTCTTGGCGGATGGTGTCATCGGGCTGGATCGGGATTGATCCGGTCCGCCCTTCGAACCGGGGACCTAAGCAAAGAAAAACCCCCGCGGCATATGCCAGCGGGGGTTATTCGGATCGGGCCAGAGGCCCTCAGGCAAAAAGCCGAGGTTCAGCCCTGGCGTGCCTTGAACTTGCGCTGCGTCTTGTTGATGACGTAGACGCGGCCCTTACGGCGCACAACGCGGCAGTCGCGGTGGCGCTTCTTGAGCGAGCGGAGCGAGTTTGCGACCTTCATGGTCTTCTCCTGTCGTCGCGGCGCGCGAGCGCCATTGGTTGCGGCCAATACCCGACGCACCGAGAGGCATGCCTCCCGGGGTGCCGGGCGATGAATTCATGGTGGGCGATACTGGGATTGAACCAGTGACCCCTTCGATGTCAACGAAGTGCTCTACCGCTGAGCTAACCGCCCTATATGACCCTTGCGCATTCCCGCCCGCCTCTTTCGAAGCACCCGGTGATGCGCGCCGGTGGAGGGGTCTATAAATGGCTTCTTTGCGGGGATCAAGGGCTTTTGGAGGGTGGAATTTTTGGTCTATCCTCTTCTCTGAAAAGGAGAGCGGATGCCTGAAACTTCGTACCACCTGCACATGCCCGAGACACCCGCGTCGCGCGTGGTTTTCGCCTCTCCGCATTCGGGCCGGGACTATCCCGACAGCTTTCTGCGTACCACGATTCTGGACAATCACAGCATCCGGACCTCCGAAGACGCCTATGTTGACCGTCTTTTTGACTGTGCGCCGGAATTCGGGGCCGCTTTGCTACGGGCCGGGGCACCGCGTGCCTACGTCGATCTGAACCGAGCCGCCGACGAACTGGACCCGGCGCTGATCGAGGGTTTGCGCCGCGGCGGGCACAATCCGCGGGTGGCCAGCGGGCTTGGCGTCGTGCCGCGCGTGGTGGCAAACGGACGCGCAATCTATCGCGGCAAGCTGACGCGGGCAGAGGTGGATCGGCGAATCGCGCGAATCTGGCAACCCTACCATGACCAGCTGCAAGCGTTGCTGGACGACGCCCGCGAGCGCTTTGGCGAGGCGGTGCTGATCGACTGCCACTCGATGCCGCACGAAGCGTTGGACGGTTCTGCCCGTCACGGCGGACGGCGGCCCGAAGTCGTGATCGGTGACCGGTTCGGCGCTTCGGCCCGTCCCGAGATCGTCGAACGTGTCGAAGCGGCCTTTGCCGCCGCGGGGTTCGTCGTGGCGCGCAACGCGCCGTTTGCCGGGGCCTACACGACGCAGAATTACGGTCGGCCGTCGCGCGGTCAACACGCGGTGCAGGTGGAAATCGACCGGGCGGTCTACATGGACGAGGCCAGGATCCTGCCGAACGCGGAGTTCGATTCTGTCCGGCGCCGGTTGCGCGACGTGGTGGCGGAACTGGCGGCACTTGGCACCGAAGGTCAGCAGCAACTGGCAGCTGAATAAGCTTTTGCGTCTATTGCTCGAACAGGCGGTCCAGCGCCGCATCCAGCGGCGCGGGATCGTGAACTTCCAGCCGGACAGGCAGGGTCAGCACCTCGCGCCGCATCTCGGGCGGCAGACGCACCGCGTCCTTTTCCGTTGTGACCAGTTGCGCGCCCAGCAACTGGGCCTCGCGCATCAGCCGGGTAACAAGCGCCTTTGTGAACGGCTGGTGGTCCTCCAGCGCCTCGGCGCGGCGGATATCGGCGCCAAGGCTGCGCAAAGTGGCAAAGAATTTTTCCGGGTGGCCGATTCCGGCAAAGGCCAGCGTCGGCAGGCCTTCCCAGTCCATTCCTGTCTGGAGGGGCGCAAGGTGCCCGGTCAGATGCGTTAAAGGGATGAGCGACTTCCAGTCGGCGGTAAACCGTTTCTGCGCCGCGTCGGGTCCGATCGACAGCAACAAATCTCCTCGCGACAGACCGGCCGCCAAGGATTCGCGCAGCGGCCCGGCGGGCAGGCAGCGGGCATTGCCGAACGCGGCGACCGCGTCGACACAGATGATGGTCAAGTCCTTGGCCACATCCGGGTTCTGCAGCCCGTCGTCGAGGACGATTACGTCGGCTCCTGCGGCTTCGGCCTGGCGCGCGCCTGCCGCCCGATCACGCGACACCCAGGTTGGGCAGAAGGCGGCGATCAACAGCGGTTCGTCCCCGGTCATCTCGGCAGTGTGGCGGCCAGGATCGACCTGCTCGGGGCCGGTGATGCGTCCGCCGTAGCCGCGTGACACCACATGCGGGACAAGCCCGCGCCCGATCAGGCGCTGAACAAGGGCGATGACGGTCGGGGTCTTGCCGGTCCCGCCGGCGTTGACGTTGCCGACACAGACCACCGGGATGGCGGGACGTACCTTTGGCGGGCGGGCCACCCGGCGGGCCGTGGCCCGCGCTGTCAGTGCCGCAAGGGGCGCCAGCAGGCGCGCCTGCCACGCCGGGGTATCGGGCGGTGTCTGCCAGAAGCGGGGCGGGCGCATCAGTGCTCGGCTCTCTCGTCCAGCGTGTCGCAGATCTCGGACAGGATCCGGTCGACCAGTCGCGCACTGGACGAGATCACGTCCCAGCCCGCGTGGGCCATGACCGCCGCCTGGTCCGGCGCCACGAGGTGTGACACCGCTGCGCCAAGGGAGTCGCCGTCGCGCACGATGCGCGCGGCCCCTGCGCTGACCAACCGCGAGTAGGCGCCGAGATGCGCGCCCACGTTGGGGCCGTAAAGCACCGCCGCGCCAAGCGCCGCCGCCTCGAACGGGTCCTCTCCCGTGCCGCCGGTGGTCAGGGATCCGCCCAGAAAGGCCAATGGTGCCAGCCGATACCAAAGGCCCAGCTCATCCGGTCCACCGGCCAGCAGGACCTGGGTATTCTCGTCCGGCATTTCGCCATTTTCCCAGTCGCAGACGCGCATCTGGTCGCGGCGCAGCATGGCAGCGAACCTGTCCCCGTCCGCGGGATCCGCCGGGGCAAGGATCAGCAACAGCCGGTGGGCCAGCCTGCTGGCCTGTCGATGCGCCATCAGCACGTCGCGCGCCTCGTCTGGACGAATGCGGGCGGCGAGCCAGATGGGACGCCCGGCAATCAGGCTGGCAATCTCTTCGTGCAATCCGTCAGAGCAGTCCAGCGGCGCCTCGGTATCGAGGAAAGGCGTGGCGTCATGCACGCGGCCGGATTCGATGCCCATGCGGCGCAGACGGCGGCTGGCTTCCGGGCCGGTGGTGTAGAGGCTGTCGAACAGCCCCAGAACAGCAGGTGCGGGATCGGGCAACCAGCGCGGTGCCTCCGCCGGAAAGGGCGCGTCGGCAAGATCCAGCGCGATCATGTGGCTGCCGCTCTCCGCAAGGGCCGACAGCAGGCCGGGGCGCAGGGACTGCCCGGTCCAGAGCGTTACATCCGGGCGCAACTGGCGCAGGCATCGCAGATCCTCGGCGGCCATGTCGCGAGGCATCGGCACGGTGATCACCCCCGGACGCGACGGCACCCGCCCACTGAGCCAGACCGTGACCTCGGGGCGCTGTGACGTCAGCCGCGCGGCAAGACTGGCCAGGGCGCGCCCGGTTTCGCGGTCTTCGGCGAAGCCCCACACGAGCGGGCCGGAGGGGCGCACGGGCCAATCCGGAGCCTCGCCCGCGGCAGAGGCGCTGCGCGCATAGGCCAGATAGGCCGAGAGGCTCAGCGCGCGGCGCGTCATGGGATCAGCCCAGTTCCTCGGTCGAGGAAGCCTCTTGCGCTTCTTCGCGTAGTCGATGGAGGTGGGCGATGAAATAGCGCATGTGGGCATTGTCCACGGTGCGCTGCGCCTCGGCTTTCCAGGCGTTGTAGGCCTCTTCGTAATTGGGAAAGATGCCGACGATGTGCAGGTCGTTCACGTCCTTGAAGACGGTCTTCGACGGATCGACGAGTTCGCCGCCGAAAACGAGGTGAAGGCGTTGCATGAGGCGCGCTCCCTTTGGGTTGCGGGGTCAGCGCGACCCTAGCGAACGCGCACCGTTGGTCAAGGCGCGGTGAAGGGCCAAGGCGCCGGTGGGTCGGGCATTGCCCCCGCCTTGGGCGGTTTGCAGCCGGGGCTGTCCGCGCGACGGCGCTATCGCCTGCGCTGCATCAGTGCCGAATGCAGCTCGGGGTTTGCGGCGATGATGCCTTCGGCCTTTGGTACCTTGGCGTTGAACCGCAGCGGCGCGCCCGTGCCATCGGTGATGCGGGCCCCGGCCTCGGACAGGATCAGGGCGCCGGGGGCGATGTCCCATTCCCATGTCGGACGAAATGTGAACATCGCGTCGTAACGGCCCTCAGCCACGAGGCTTTGCCGATAGGCCAGCGACGGTCGGTAGCTGCGCTTGAGCTTTGGCAGGCCGCCGGGCCAGTGTCCGGAATCCATGCTGGGGCGGGTGGCCAAGACCTGCGCCTCGTCCGGACGGACGGTGGTGCTGGCGGTGACCGGATCGCCGTTCAGATGCGCGCCGCCGCCAAGGCGGGCGGAATAGAGCTTGTCCATCATCGGCAGGTAGACGACCGAAGCGATGGCCTGTCCGTCCTCGACCACCGCAAGCGCATGCGCCCAGGTGTCTTCCCCCTCGATGAAAGAGCGGGTGCCGTCGATCGGGTCGATGATGAAGACGCGTTTCGCGCCCAGCCGGTCGGTGCCGTCCGGGGTTTCCTCGCTCAGCCAGCCGTAGTCGGGTCGTGCCTCGCGCAGGAATTGCGTCAGCAGCGTGTTCACCGCGAGGTCGGCCTGAGTGACGGGGCTGTCGTCGACGGCCTTGTACTGCACACCAAGGTCGCCGCCGACGAAGGCGGTGGCCACCTCGGCAGAGCGGCGGGCCGCTTCGATCAGAAGATCGAGATCATTCGCCGGCAAGGGTCAATCCTTCGACCAGCAGGGAGGGGACAACGCGGCTGAGATATGTGCGCGCGTCATTGGCCGGCACGATGGTCCGCAGCATGTCCCGCAGGTTGCCGGCGATGGTCACGCCGGACACGGGGTAGGCGGGTTCGCCGTTCTCGATCCATATGCCGGCCGCGCCGCGCGAATAATCGCCCGTATTGGGGTTGATGGTAGAGCCGATCATCGAGGTCACCAGCAGGCCTGTGCCCATTTCGCGCATCAGGTCCTCGCGGCTCTGCGTGCCCTGTGTCAGGGTCAGGTTCCACGATGCGGGGGAAACAGAGGCCCCGCCGCGCGCGGCATTCGCGGTGCTCTGCATACCCAGCTTGCGCGCATTGGCCAGGTCCAGCGTCCAGCCGGTCAGAACGCCCTTGTCGATCACCGCGCGTTTGCGGGTCGGCAGGCCCTCGGCGTCGAACGGACGCGAGGCGCTGGCACGGGGACGGTGAGGGTCTTCGATCAGGCTGAGGTGTTCGGGCAGGATCTGTTCGCCCAGGGCCTCGCGCAGCCAGGACTGGCCGCGCGCCACCTGCGCGCCGTTCGCTGCGGCAACCATGTGACCGATCAGCGAGGCCGCGACCCGTTCGTCGAACAGCACAGGGTAGGCGCCGGTCTTGGGCTTGCGCGGGTTCAACCGTTCAAGGGCGCGGGCGGCGGCACTGTCCCCGATATCCTGCGCGCTGCGGAGATCGGACTGAAAGGTGCGGCTATCGCCGTCGCTGTCGCGTTCCATGCCCAGGCCCTCGCCCGCGATGGCGACGCAATAAAGAGCGCGCGACGTCCGCTGGTAGCTGCCGGAAAACCCGTTGGTCGCTGCAAGGGCGATGGTCTGCGCGGTATATTGCGCTGCGGCGCTGTCGATCCGGGTGATGCCATCATGGGCCAGGGCGGCGGCCTCTGCCTGCCGCGCATCTTCCTCCAAGGCTGCGGGGGCCGGTTCCGGCGCGGGATCGGCCAGTTCCAGCTGCGCCACGTCCCAGTCCGTGACGATCTGATCGGGATCGGCCAGCCCGGCGTAGGGGTCCTCGGGCGCCTCTCGCGCCATTGCCACGGCGCGGGAAGCCATTTCGGCAAGCGCCTCTGGCCGGATGTCCGACCCGGAGATCGAAGCGCTGCGCTGGCCCAAAAAGACCCGCAGGCTGAGATCGCGGTATTCTGCCCGCTCCGCCTGTTCCAGGACACCGGCGCGCACGTCCAGCGACTGTGCCGCGCCATTGACCGCCAGGGCATCCGCGGCATCGGCACCTGCCTTGCGGGCGGCGTCAAGCAGGGCATGTGCAAGCGATTGGCAGGTGTCGGTCATGGGAGCCTCTGAATTGATGTGCCTTCGAGGTAAGCCGGACCGGGAAGAGAGGCAAGGCCAAGGCTGTTTCCGTGTTTCCGGATTCGGGTAAAGCCTGTTATTATTGGCCTATCTGGGGGGCGGCGATGTTCGGAGCCAAGGCGATTTGTGAAGGGCGCATTGCCTTGCTGAGCGCCGTAAAGCCCTTTTCCATGATCGATGTCAACGTCCGCCTGGGCAGCATCGCGGCGGGGAATGAGCCGGGGCTGAGCGTGGATATGCCGATGCTCACGGATGCGCGGGGCGTGTCTCTGGCTCGCCTGCCCACCGAACAGTTCATGGAGTACTTTCGCCGCCGGTCGCGTGAAGGCATTCCACACACAGGCAACCTGTTAGCCTGCGTTTGTGGCGACACCGGGTCTTTCGGGATGCTGCGCATGTTCGGCATCCTGGCCGAACTGGAGGGTATCCGCCCCGAGAAACGGTACTTCGTGAGCCAGGACCTGTCGGAGGTTTCCGCATGGATGGCCGAACAGGTCGGAATGGAAGACGGGGCGGCCGACCGGATCGCGGCAGAGGTGGATCTCTTTCGGGAAGAGCTGCGGGTCTGAGCCCGCAGAGGTGGTCTACCGCGCGGGCTCGGTGACGGCCACGATCGGCCCCATGCGGCGACCAAGGTCGGCGCGGTTGATCTGGGGCGCGTAAAGCCGCGATATGTTTCCGTCCAGGAACAGCGCGTTGGGCAGCATCAGAACGTCCCGGAACAGGCGGGCGAATTCGTGGAAGGTGACCGTGTTCTGCGAGATCGCAAAAACGGCCCGGTCGCCGTCGGCCGAGGTGCCGACGCCATTGCGGATGTAGCGCGACGAACTGTCCGGCAGGAACCGCGGGTGAAGGGCGCCCTCGATCACCAGCATCGGGCCGGACTGGGTGGCATGGCGGCAAGCCGGGCGGCGGGCCAGGAAATCGCGCGTCTCGATGACCCGCGCCCAGCCGTCGCCAATGCAGAAGATGCCATTCGGCAGAAGGCCGAAATTGCCCTGTGACGGGCCCGAGATCACGCGCATCTCTTCGCGACCGTCCTCTAGGTAGAAGCCAACCGGTGAACGGTCCTCATGGTACATCCCGGCGTTCATGGCAAAGACCAGCTCTTCACCCTCACTGGCCAGTTCGGCCTTGAGCATGCTGAAATGGCCGTACGCATCGCCGCTTTCGTCGGAACGAAAGAGGCGCAGCTTCTCGCGCGTGGGATCGACCTCGCAGACGACATATGCATTGCCTTCGTGGTCGACGTCGCGACATGTCACCGCCTGCGCCGCCGGGGCAATGGCCAGCGTGGCGGTCAGCAAGGCGAGGCAGGCGGCAATCCGGCGCATCTGTTCAGTCGTCGAGATCGCGCCGCACGGCGTCATCTGCAAACAGACGCCGGGTGTCGTCGAGGTGGTCGAAAGTCTCGTCGAGACGAAAGCGCAGCTCTGGCGCGAATTTCAGGGTCAGACCGCGTGACACGGCGCGGCGCAGCTCTCCCTTGTTGCGTTCCAGAAGTTCGAACATGTCGTCCTGATGCTCGCCGCCGAGGGGCACGACATAGGCGGTCGCCACCTTGAGGTCGGGCGAAACCCGGACCTCGCCCACGGTGATCGAGAGCCGGTTGAGATCGGGATCGTGGATATCCCCGCGCTGCAGCACCTCGGACAGGGTGCGGCGGATCAGCTCGGCGACCCGAAGCTGGCGTTGGCTGGGCCCGGGGCCATCGTGGAATCTGTTTCGTGCCATGGGTCCAGACTTAAGCTTGCTGTCTTCGTTTGCCAAGCGCCCCGAGCGGGGCGTGCATTTACCGGACAGGAGCGGTAACAGGGGCGGAACAGTTGCGTCAAGGAGCGGGAACGATGGAGGATTACGGCGTTGTGGTGACCGGCGTTTCGGGCCGGATGGGCCAGATGCTGGTACAGCAGGTGGCGGCGCACGAACGGTTGCACCTTTGCGGGGCCCTCGAACGGCCCGGACATCCCTGGATCGGGCAGGACCTTGGGCTGGCCTCGGGCGGGGCCGCGATAGGAGTCATGGTCTCGGACGACCCGCTGGAGGCCTTCGCCCGCGCCCATGCGGTGATCGATTTCACCTCGCCGGCGGCAACGGTGGGCTTCGCCGAATTGGCGGCCCAGGCGCGCCTGGTGCATGTGATCGGTACGACGGGGTTGGCCGAAAGCGACCTGGAAAAGATCGCCCTGGGGGCCCGTCACGCGGTGGTCGTGCGGGCAGGGAACATGAGCCTCGGCGTGAACCTGCTGACGACGGTGACGCGACAGGTTGCGGCGGCGCTGGACATGGACTGGGACATCGAGATCGTCGAATCGCATCACAACCAGAAGGTGGATGCCCCCTCGGGTACGGCGCTGATGCTGGGTGAGGCCGCGGCCGAGGGACGCGGTGTCGCGTTGTCCGACGTGTCGGATCGTGGCCGCGACGGGATCACCGGCGCGCGCAAGAAGGGTGACATCGGGTTCCATGCGATACGGGGCGGCGACATCGTGGGAGAGCACGAGGTCATCTTTGCCGCTGCCGGAGAACGGATCGTGCTGAAACACATTGCCTCCGATCGGGCGCTCTTTGCCCGCGGCGCGCTGAAAGCCGCGCTCTGGGGGCAGGGCATGGGGCCGGGCGAATACGACATGCTGGACGTGCTGGGGCTGAATTAAGCCCCGCGCCCGCGCATCGCCCGGAGCGACGCCCACCCGCGCGCTCCGTTCGGCACGCGGGCGCGGGAGGTCTGGCGTACTATTCGGGTGCGCCCGGATCAGAAGTCGATCGCGAGGCCCTTCTTCTCCCAATCGCCGTAGCGCACGGGTTCCGGACCATCGCGGCCGCCCAGTTCGGGCGGCGCCGCCTTTGCTTCGGCCTCGGCCTTGGCGCGGCGTTCGGCGGCTTCGGCAAGCGCGCGCTGCGCAGCGGGGGGAAGATCGGGCCTGTCGGCCTTGTGGTCGCTCTCGGACATGGGCTTTCCTCGTCTGATGCCGCTTGATATACGCCCGCCGGTCTGTCGGGCAACCCCGCCCCCCAACCGCCGTTCCGGAGATCGCCCATGTCCAAAGCCCCCAGCCCGGCCCGCCTTGCCGCCGTCGACCTGCTGGACCAGGTCCTTGGCCAGGGGCGGCCGCTGTCCGAAAGTGAACGGCTGGACGCGCTGGCGCCGTCGGATCGCGCGGCGGCGCAGCGGCTGGCCACGGAAACGCTGCGCGGGATGGAGCGGGCCGACCGGCTGCTCAAGCCGCACCTGCGCAAGGCACCGGCGCCAAGGGTCATGAACATCCTGCGACTGGGCACGGTCGAGCTGTGCCTTGGCGGGGCCGCGCATGGGGTGGTCAGCGATTGTGTCGAGATCGCCGCCGCAGGCAAGCGCACGCAAGGCGCGCGCGGGCTGATCAACGCGGTCTTGCGCAAGCTGGCAGACGAAGGGCCGACTGCCTGGGGCAAGCTGCGCATCCCGCGCCTGCCGAAATGGCTGCGCGCCCCGCTGGTCGAGGCCTGGGGCCCGCAGGCCGTGGCCAACATGGAGCGCGTGCATTTCGAGGGCGCCCCGCTGGACCTGACACCGAAATCGGGCGCGGATCTTTCGGCGCTGGGGGGCGAGGTGTTGCCCACCGGGTCCGTGCGTTTGCGTGATGCGGGGCAGGTAAGCGCCTTGCCCGGTTTTGCCGAAGGCGACTGGTGGGTGCAGGATGCGGCCGCCGCGCTGCCGGCGAAGTTGCTGGGGAACGTGGCGGGGCAACAAGTGCTGGACATGTGCGCAGCCCCCGGTGGCAAGACGTTGCAACTGGCCGCGGCAGGGGCCGCGGTCACGGCGCTGGACCTGTCAGAGGCGCGGTTGAAGCGCGTGCAGGAGAACCTCGACCGTACCGGGTTGACGGCGACGCTGGTTGCCGGGGATGTGCTGGAGCACGAGGGGCAGTACGACGCGATCCTGCTGGACGCGCCCTGTTCCGCCACCGGCACCATCCGGCGGCACCCGGACCTGCCACACGCGCATGAAGGCGAGCGCATCAGCGAGTTGATTGGCCTGCAGGAAGCCATGCTGGACCATGCGCTGCGCCTGCTCAGGCCCGGTGGGAAACTGGTCTATGCCACCTGTTCGCTGATCCCGGACGAGGGCGAATGCCAGGTGGACGAGGCGTTGGCCCGCCATCCGGACTTGAAGGTGATCCCGCCCGACGCGCCCTGGATCGAGGACCGCTGGCGGTCCGAAGAAGGGGGATTGCGGCTGCGGCCCGATTATTGGGCGCCCAAGGGGGGCATGGACGGGTTCTTCATGGCGCTCCTCACGCACGATTAACTCTGTGGTGACTTCCGCCGGGGAGCGATGTATCCTGCGATCAACAAGCCCGAAACGGGCGACCCGAGGCAGATCGCAGAGCAACCGGCCCATGTCCACGGCGCGAAACTGGCGAACCGCGCATGCGCGGATGATGAACCGCATGCAAGCGCGCATGTCGGCCAGCGCCCGACCGGCCGAAGGCTTCGTCTCGCAACCGGAACCGCGCACCGTGGGTTTCTTTGCCCGGGGGCGGCAGATGCTGGCCGGAAACCTGATGTTCGCGGGACACCTGGTGCAGGCCGAGGGTCGGTCGATCTGGGCCATAGATCCGCCCGATCCTGCCTTCGATGAGGAAGTCCACGGCTTCGGCTGGCTCGATGACTTGGCGGCGGTGGGCGACGCCAAGGCACGGGCGCTGGCACAGGACTGGCTGTGGGATTGGATCCGCCGCTATGGCAAGGGCCGGGGGCCCGGTTGGACGCCGGAACTGACCGGGCGGCGGGTGATCCGCTGGATCCACCATGCGCTGTTCCTGTTGCGCGGACGCAAGGCCGACGACAGCGAGGCCTTTTACACCGCGCTGGCCGCGCAGACCCGTTTTCTCGCCAAACGTGCCCATGTGGCCGCTCCGGGTCTGCCACGTTTCGAGGCCATGACCGGGCTGCTCTACGCGGGCCTGTCCCTGCAGGGAATGGAGGCGCATGTGGCACCCGCGCGGGAGGCGCTGGGCAGCGATTGCGCGAAACAGGTCGATGCGCAGGGCGGTATTCCCACCCGCAACCCCGAGGAATTGCTGGAGGTCTTTACCCTGCTGACCTGGGCGCAACAGGCCTTGCAGGAGGCTGAACTGGATCTCGATCCGCGCCATGTAGAGGCGATCGGGCGGATTGCGCCGACGCTGCGGACCCTGCGCCATGCCGACGGTGGGCTGGCGCGGTTCCATGGTGGGGGGCGGGGGCTGGAAGGGCGGTTAGACCGCGCGCTGGCCGCCTCTGGCAACAAGAAACGACAGGCAGACGGGTTGGCGATGGGGTTCGCCCGGCTCTCGGCCATGCGCACCTCGATCATCGTCGACGCGGCGCCGCCACCTGCCGGTGCCGCCTCCGCTCGCGCCCATGCCTCGACCCTGGCGTTCGAACTGACCTCGGGGCGGCGGCCCGTCATCGTCAACTGCGGTTCGGGCGGCGGGTTCGGAGAGGAATGGCGCCGGGCGGGCCGCGCCACGCCCTCGCATTCCACGCTTTGCCTGCAGGGGTATTCCTCGGCCCGACTGGGCGCGCCGCGCTGGATCGGCGAGGCCCGGCGGGAATTGCTGGAGGACGCGCCGCGTCACGTCCCGGTACAGATGAGCCATCTGCCGGACAGCCTGCGGTTCGAGGGCGGGCACGATGGTTACGTCACGGTGCAGGGGCTGACCCATGCCCGCAGCCTGGAGCTGTCGCTGGACGGGCGCAGCCTGCAGGGAGAGGATTACCTCGTCGCCCTGGACGCGCCATCGAAGAAACGGTTTGACCGGGCGATGGATTCGATGAAGCTGGCGGGTCTGCCTTTCGAGATCCGCTTTCACCTGCATCCGGAGGTGGACGTGGCTCTGGACATGGGTGGCACCGCCGTCTCTATGGCGCTGCGGTCCGGCGAAATCTGGGTGTTCCGCTTTGACGGGTCGTTGGAAATGGCGCTGGAACCCTCGGTTTACCTGGAAAAGGGACGATTGCAGCCGCGTGCGACGAAGCAGATCGTTTTATCCGGGCGCGCAATGCAGTATGCGACGCGCGTCCGCTGGTCGCTGGCCAAGGCGCAGGAGACGGCCCTTGCCGTTCGTGACCTTGTCCGCGACGAGATGGACGAGACCGCCTGAAACGGTCATTTGCCGCAATTGAACGACCTTCCGAGGGGATCCTCCATGTCCGACCTTCAGCCCGTGCGCCGCGCGCTTCTTTCCGTATCCGACAAGACCGGCCTGACCGATCTGGGCCGTGCGCTGGCCGCCAGGGGGGTAGAGCTGCTCTCGACCGGCGGGTCCGCCAAGGCGCTGCGCGACGCGGGACTCGAGGTGCGTGACGTCGCCGACCTGACCGGTTTCCCGGAAATGATGGACGGGCGGGTCAAGACATTGCACCCCAAGGTGCACGGCGGGTTGCTGGCGCTGCGCGACAACGGCATGCACACGGCGGCGATGGCGGAACACGGTATCGTGCCCATCGACCTGCTGGTGGTGAACCTCTACCCCTTCGAGGAAACGGTGGCCAAGGGTGCCGCCTATGACACCTGCATCGAGAACATCGACATCGGCGGCCCGGCGATGATCCGCGCCGCGGCCAAGAACCATGCCTTCGTCACCACCATCGTTGATGTCGAGGACTATGACGCCCTGCTGGCCGAGTTGGAGGCCAACGACGGACAGACCTCGATCGAGTTCCGCAAGCGGCAGGCGCAGATCGCCTACGCCCGCACCGGTGCCTATGACGCCGCAGTCAGCACCTGGATGGCCGCCGCCATCGGCGAGGCGACCCCGCGCCGCCGCGTGTTTGCCGGAACGCTGGCGCAAAGTCTGCGCTATGGCGAGAACCCGCACCAGAACGCGGCCTTTTACACCGACGGGTCGAACCGGCCCGGCGTGGCGACCGCCGAGCAACTGCAGGGCAAGGAACTGAGCTACAACAACATCAACGACACCGACGCGGCCTTTGAACTGGTGTCGGAATTCCTGCCCGGCGACGGCCCCGCCTGCGCGATCATCAAGCACGCCAACCCGTCGGGCGTGGCGCGCGGCGGCAGCATGCTGGAGGCTTACCAGAAGGCATTCGACTGCGACCGGACCTCGGCCTTTGGTGGCATCGTGGCGCTGAACGGCGCGCTGGACGGCGAGACCGCCGAGGCAATCTCCGAGATCTTCACCGAGGTCGTGATCGCCCCGGCCATCCACCAGGAGGCAAAGGATATCTTTGCCAAGAAGAAGAACCTGCGCCTGATTCTGGCCCCCGGCCTTGCCAACCCGGCATCCGCAGGTCTGGCCTGGCGGCAGGTCGCGGGGGGCCTGCTGGTGCAGGACCGCGACAATGGCGCCCGTGCGCTGGACGACCTGAAGGTCGTGACCAAGGTCGCCCCGACCGAGGCGCAGATGCAGGACCTTCTGTTTGCCTGGAAGGTGGCAAAGCACGTCAAGTCCAACGCCATCGTCTACGTCAGGGACCTGGCCACGGTCGGCGTCGGCGCGGGCCAGATGAGCCGGGTCGATTCAGCGCTGATCGCGGCCAAGAAATCCGAGCGCATGGCCGAGGCGCTGGGCCTGCCCGAACCGCTGACCAAGGGCTCTGCCGTGGCCTCGGACGCCTTCTTTCCCTTCCCCGACGGTCTGATGGAGGCGGCTGCCGCCGGGGCCAGCTGCGTGATCCAGCCGGGCGGCTCTATGCGCGACGATGAGGTGATCGCCGCCGCCGACGAGGCCGGTCTGGCGATGGTCTTTACCGGAATGCGTCACTTCCGCCACTGAGGGCGGTCGGGGATCTGCCCTTGTATTCCTTCGCTCGGCCCAAGCGGATTTGGGCCAGGAAGAAACACGGCGCGGGGCGCGAGACGGCAAAGCCGCTTGCGCGCCCCGTTGCGGCTCACTAGGTCTGCGACCGAAAATTGCGGGAGGCGGTTCTGGCACAGACGGCGAAACGATTTGGCGGGTTGAGGCTGGTGTTCTGGGTGACCCTGGTCATCTTCCTGCTGGACCAGGTGACGAAATACCTCGTCGTTCATGTCATGGGGCTTGGCAACAAGCTGGCCATCGAGGTGCTGCCGCCTTTCCTCAATTTCCGCATGGCCTGGAACTACGGTGTCAATTTTGGTCTCTTTTCAGGCGATGCGGCGGCGACCCGTTGGATCCTGATTTCCGTCGCGCTGGGAATCGTCCTGTTTGTCGTTGTCTGGATGCGCCGCGATCCGCCGGGCGTGATGGGGCTGATCTCGGCCGGTTTCCTGATCGGTGGGGCGCTGGGCAACGTGGTCGACAGGCTGATCTACGGGGCGGTGGCGGATTTTCTGAACATGTCCTGCTGCGGCATCGACAATCCCTATGCCTTCAACGTCGCGGACATCGCGATCTTTGTCGGCGCTTTCGGGCTGATCGTTTTTCCGTCGGGCAAAAAGGCCCCGTGACGCCGGTCCCGAGATGGGGTAAGGCTGGCGAAACTCGGAGACCGGAGGTAGGCGATGCGGCGCGCGCATCTTGTTGCAATCATTGGCCTGGCGGGTATCGCCTCCTGTTCGGCGATCGACCGTGACAAACCCTTGCACGATCTGCGCACCAACAGTGCGCAGCCCGAAGAATTCGCCATTGTCCCGAACAAGCCGCTGGTTCAGCCCGAAAGCTATGCGCAATTGCCGCCGCCGACGCCCGGCGGTCCCAACCGGACCGATCAGACGCCCAAGGCCGACGCGGTGACCGCGCTGGGGGGCAACCCTTCGCGTCTCGTGGCCAGCGGTCTGGGCGTCCCGGCGGGTGACAGCGCGCTGATCCAGCGCGCCAGCCGTTACGGCCGCGATCCGGGCGTGCGCCAGGAACTGGCCGAGAAGGATGCGGACTTCCGCCGGTCCAAGTCGATCTTCAACTGGTCGATCGTGCCGCGGGACGACTACTACCGCGCCTACAGGCGCGAAACGCTTGACCCCTATCGCTGGTTGCGGGTCTACCGGCGCGCCGGGGCAACGACGCCGGCGGCACCGCCTGAATGACGGCCCGCGCCGCGCGCGCCGGTCACGAGACCGTAACTCCGGCTTGAAGTTGCCGCTGCCGCGCGTACCTAATGCGACATCCGGAAAACCAGAGGATGCCGCATGCGCCGACTGACCCTGTTATTCGCTTTCGCCCTATCCATGACCGCGCCTGTCGCCGTCTCCGCCCAGGAGACCGGCAAGGTATCGACCTTCGCGCTGGACAACGGCATGGACGTTGTCGTGATCGAGGATCACCGCGCGCCGGTCGTGGTGCACATGGTCTGGTATCGCGCAGGCTCTGCAGATGAACGTCCCGGGTCCTCGGGGGTGGCGCATTTCCTCGAGCACCTTCTGTTCAAGGGAACCGATACGCTGGACCCCGGCGAGTTCAGCGCAACGGTGGCGCTCAATGGTGGCACCGACAATGCCTTTACCAGCTACGACACCACGGCCTATCACCAGCGCGTCGCCGCCGATCGTCTGGGCCTGATGATGAAGATGGAAGCCGACCGGATGGTCAACTTGCGCCTGACGGAAGCCGATATCCTGACCGAGCGCGAGGTGATCATCGAAGAGCGGAACTCGCGCGTGGAGAACAGCCCCGGCGCGCTTTTCCGCGAACAGAAGGACGCGGCGCTCTACCTCAACCACCCCTACGGCACGCCGGTGATCGGCTGGCGGCACGAGATGGAGCAGCTCGATCTGGATGATGCGCTGGACTATTACCGCCAGTTCTACGCGCCCAACAATGCCATCCTGGTGGTGGCCGGTGACGTGACGCCGGAAGAGGTGCGCACCCTGGCAGAGGAGCATTACGGCCCGCTGCCCGCCAATCCCGACCTGGTCGAGCGTGCCCGCCCGACCGAACCGCGGCACCTGTCCGAACGGCGCATGACCTACACCGATCCCCGCGTGTCGCAGCCCTACATCACCCGCAGCTACCTGGCGCCCGCCCGAACCAGCGGTGCCCAGCAGGAAGCGGCGGCGCTGGCCATCCTGTCCGAGGTTCTGGCCGGCGGGCAGACCTCTGTCCTGACACAGAAACTGCAGTTCGAAAGCCAGGTGGCGGTTTACACCGACGCCTACTATGACGACACCACGCTGGATGCCTCCAGCTTTACCCTGGTCGTCGTGCCGGCGGCCGGCGTCAGCCTGCAAGAGGCTGAAGCCGCTCTGGACGACGTTTTATCCGAGGTGATTGCAGAGGGGATCGACCCGGACCAGCTGGACCGGATCAAGTTCCAGATCAAGGCGTCCCGCATCTATGCGCTGGACAATCCCGCCAGCATGGCGCGCCGCTATGGCAACGCGCTGACCACCGGACTGACGGTCGAGGATGTGCAGGAGTGGCCAGAAGTCCTGCAGTCGGTGACGGGCGAGGATATCGTGGCCACCGCGCAAAAGGTGTTCGATCGCCGCCAATCCGTGACCGGCTACCTGATGGCGCCGGACGCACAGACCCCGCAGCAGGAGGTGACCCAATGATCCGCCGCTTTGTCCTTGCCTTCGGCCTGATCTGCGCCGGTTTTGCCGCCCATGCCGAGATCGATATTCAGGAAGTCACCAGTCCCGGCGGCTTCAAGGCCTGGCTGGTCGAAGAGCCGTCTATCCCATTCGTCGCGCTGGAAATCAGGTTCCTGGGCGGGGCCTCGCTGGATGCGCCGGGCAAACGCGGGGCGACCAACCTGATGGTCGGCCTGCTGGAAGAGGGCGCCGACGACCTGGACGCGCGCGGCTTTGCCGAGGCGCGCGACGGCATCGCGGCGCAGTTCCGCTACGATGTCGGCGACGACACGGTCAGCGTTTCCGCGAAGTTCCTGACCGAAACGCGGGACGAGGCAGTGGATCTGCTTCGGTCATCTCTGGTCTCGCCCCGTTTCGACGAGGTGGCCATTGATCGTGTCCGCGCGCAGGTGCTGTCCGGCATCCGGTCCGATGCCACCGATCCGGACGAGATCGTGGGCGATGCCTTTTACGGGCTGGTCTTTGGCGACCACCCCTATGGAACCAACCAGAGCGGCACCATTGAAAGCGTCACCGCGCTGACCCGTGCGGATATCGTCGATGCGCATCGCGCTGCCTTGGCGCAGGATCGCGTCTTTGTGGGCGCCGCCGGTGACATCAGCGCCGAGGAACTGGGCGTGCTGCTGGACAAGCTGTTCTCGGACCTGCCGGAGGTCGGCGCGCCGCAGCCCGCCGACGTGGAGGTGCAGACCGAGGCCGGCGTGACCGTGGTGCCCTTTGACACCCCGCAGTCGGTGGCGATCTTTGGCCAAAAGGGGATGAAACGGGACGATCCCGATTTCTTTGCCGCCTATGTGCTGAACACGATCTTTGGCGGCGGCGGATTCGAGGCGCGGCTGATGAACGAGGTGCGCGAGAAGCGGGGCCTGACCTACGGCGTCTATTCCTACCTTGCGCCGCGAGAGCATGCGGAACTGATGCTGGGCCGCGTGGCCTCCGCCAATGACCGGATCGCCGAGACGGTGCAGGTGATCCGCGACGAATGGACCAAGATGGCCACCGAGGGCGCGACGCCCGAGGAACTGGAGCGCGCCAAGACCTACCTGACCGGCGCTTACCCGCTGCGCTTCGATGGCAACGCGCCGATTGCCCGGATCCTGGTGGGCATGCAGATGGACGACCTGTCGCCCGACTACATCAAGACGCGCAACGCCAAGATCGAGGCGGTCACGCTGGAAGACGTCAAGCGCGTGGCGGGTGAGTTGATGAAACCGGACGAGCTGCGCTTTGTCGTGGTCGGCCAGCCCGAGGGGCTGGAGGCGACGGTGGGGCAGTAACACCGCCGCCGACAAAAAGGAAAAAGGGCTGGAAACCGCGAGGTTTCCAGCCCTTTCCTATTCTGTTCCCGAAAGACCGAAGTCACTTCAGTTCATCAGGCCCGCGTGGCGCAGGGCGCTGTCCACCTTGGCGCGTGTCCCTTCGGTCAACGGCACCAGCGGCAGGCGGACCTCGTCGGAACAGAGCCCCAGCCGCGACATGGCGTATTTCGCGCCGCAGAGGCCCGGCTCTGTAAAGATTGCCTGGTGCAGCGGCATCAGCCGGTCCTGGATCGCCAGCGCTTTGCCGTAGTCACCGGCTAGGCAGGCCTCTTGCAATTCGGCGCAGAGGCGCGGCGCCGCATTCGCGGTTACGGAAATGCAGCCGATCCCGCCCTGGGCGTTGAACCCGTGCGCAGTTGCATCCTCGCCCGAGATCTGCAGGAAGTCCGGACCGCAGGTGATGCGCTGCTGGCAGACGCGGGCCAGGTCGCCGGTGGCATCCTTGACGCCGACAATGCGCGGCAGCTTGGCCAGTTCGCCCATCGTGTCCGGCGACATGTCAACGACCGACCGGCCGGGGATGTTGTAGATGATGATCGGGATGTCTGCGCAGTCGTGTACCGCCTTGAAATGCGCGATCAGGCCGGCCTGGGTCGGCTTGTTGTAGTAGGGCGTCACGACCAGCGCGCCGTCGGCGCCGACCTTGGCGGCATATTCGGTAAAGCGGATCGCCTCGTCGGTGTTGTTCGACCCGGCCCCGGCGATCACCGGGATGCGGCCTGCGACGGCCTCGACAACGCAGGCGATCACCTCTTCGTGTTCGCGGTGCGTCAGCGTCGGGCTTTCGCCGGTCGTGCCCACGGGAACCAGCCCGTGCGACCCTTCCTCGATGTGCCATTCGACCAGCTTCTTGAGCATGTCGAAATCCACGGCGCCGTCCTTGAACGGCGTGACCAGGGCAGGCATTGAACCTTTAAACATGACACGCTCCTTTCATTTTTCCGGCCCGGTGTGGCTTGAGGTGGAAACCTGCCGACCCCGCGACTATGTGAGTTGCACGAGCCGTTCCCGGACCTATCCTTTGCAAGAAGCGTCTATTCCTTTTCATTGCGGAAAAAGCAAGTCGATGTCACGTCTCCTTGCCTTGTTGTTGCTGTTCGTCACCGCCCTGCCGGCATTTGCGCAGGAGCGAGGAGCCTCGTTGGCCAAGGCCATGCAGTCCATGCGCGAAGGCAACTGGGCGGCGGCCCGAATCGCCGCGCGGGGCGACGGGCAGGCCGCGGTGGACGTGATCCTCTGGCACGCGCTGCGGGCGGGTCGGGGCGATGCGCGCGAGGTGCAGGATTTCCTGTCGCGTCACCCGGACTGGCCGGGGCTTCCCTACCTGCGCGAGAAATCCGAACCCGCCATGTCCGAGGCCTCGCTGGATGGGATCCGGGCTTTCTTTGCCGATGCGCTGCCGCAGACCGGCAGTGGCGCGCTGTCCCTTGCCCGGGCGCATATGGCCGAAGGCAACGAAGGTGCGGCACAGGCCGATATCGTCCTGGCGTGGCGCACCCTGTCGATGACTTCGGATGAACGCCGCGCCTTCCTGACCACTTGGGGAGAAATCCTGCGCGACCATCACGAGGCCCGGCTGGACATGGCGCTGTGGCAGGGGTGGAGCCGGGACGCCGGCCAGATGATGGGGCTGGTCGATGAGGGCTGGCAAGCGCTGGCGCAGGCGCGTCTGGCACTGCGGTCATCTGCACCGGGCGTGGATACCCTGATTGCCAAGGTGCCGGACCAACTGGCCGATCACCCCGGACTGGCCTACGAGCGGTTTCTGTGGCGCGTGCGCAAGCGGCGCACCGAGGACGCCATCGCGCTGTTGCGTGCGCAATCGGCCAGCCCGGCGGGGCTGGGCGAACCCTGGGCCTGGGCGCCCGAACGGATCGACCTGGCCCGCGAGCGGATGCGTTCAGGCGCCTATGCCGAGGCCTATGAGATCGCCGCCCGGCACTGGCTGGTCGACGGCAGCGAATTTGCCGAGCTGGAATGGATCGCCGGGTTCATCGCCTTGCGCTTCCTCGACCGGGCCGACCTGGCCGTGATGCATTTCGAGAACTTCAGCGATGCGGTCTGGACCCCGATCTCGGTGGGGCGCGGCGGATACTGGCTGGGCCGTGCCTACGATGCGGCGGGCGAGGTTGAGAAAGCGAAAGCGGCCTATGCGATCGGGGCCGAGTACCAGACCTCGTTCTATGGCCTGTTGGCCGCGGAACGCGCCGGACTGCCGCCGGACCCGACCCTGGCTGGCAACGAGGCGTTTCCGGACTGGCGCCAAGCCGACTTCACCAAGTCCAGCGTCTTCGAGGCGGCTGTGCTTTTGCTGGCCGCGGGAGAGACCAACCTGGGCGAGCGTTTCCTGACCCACCTGGCCGAGTCGCTGGACCGCGAGGACATGGGACGCATGGGCATGATGCTGATGGAGATGAACCGTCCGCATATCCAGGTCATGCTGGGCAAGCGCGCGGCACAGTTCGGCATCCAGTTGCCCGGTCCCTACTACGCGCTGGATCCGCAGGTGACCGAAGGCGAATATCCCGTGCCCAAGGAACTGGTCCTTTCGATTGCGCGGCGCGAGTCCGAGTTCGATCCGGGGGTGATTTCCGGGGCCGGCGCACGTGGTTACATGCAGCTTATGCCCGGCACGGCCAAGCTGGTCTCTGGCCAGCTGGGGCTGGAGTATGATCTTGACCGCCTGCTGACCGATCCGGGCTACAACGCCAAACTGGGCTCGCGCTACCTTGCCGGGCTGTCGGAGCGGTTCGACGGCAACGCGGTTATGATGGCGGCGGGTTACAACGCGGGCCCGGGGCGGCCGATCGGCTGGATGGAACGCTTTGGCGATCCCCGCAAAGGCGACATCGACATCATCGACTGGATCGAGCTGATCCCTTTCGACGAGACCCGCAACTATGTCATGCGCGTTACCGAGAGCCTGCCGGTCTACCGCGCGCGGCTGGGCAAACCGCCGCACCCGGTGCCTTTCAGCCAGGAACTGGTGGGCGGCACGCTCAAGGCTGTGCTGGATTGACATGTGTCAGCCGGGGCAGGGGGCGCTGTCCCCTCTGGACCTGCCGTCCATTCACCCCCGGAGGTATTTGGGGCCCAAAGAAACACCGCGGCTGTCTGCGGGTCGTCAGCCCTCTTTCTGACGCGCGCGCCAGAGGGTGAACAGCCCGGCCGCCACGATCATCGCGGCCCCGAAGACCACGTTCCAGCGCAGCGTCTCGTCAAAGACGACCAGCCCAAGGGTGCTGGCAAAGACCAGTTGCAGGTAGGCAAAGGGTTGTACCGCGCTGGCCTCGGCCACCTCGTAGACGCGGATCATCAGGTAGTGACCGGCCGCTCCGGTCAAGCAGAGGAGGCCCATCCAGGCCCAGTCGGGGCCGGTCATCGGCACCCAGAACCAGGCCCCGATCGCCGTGGCCACACCGACGCCGGACACCCCGGTGTAAAAGAACGAGGTGGCGGAGCTGTCGCCACGGGCAACATAGCGCGTCAGCAGAGCGTATAGCGCGAACATCAGTGCCGCCAGAAGCGGGATTGCGGCGTAGGGTGAGAAGACCCCGCCCGAGGGTTGCAGGATGATGATGACCCCGACAAAGCCCACGGCGATGGCCGTCCACCGGCGCCAGCCGACGTGTTCGCCCAGCACTGGGCCAGACAAGGCGGCCACCAGCAGGGGATAGGCCGCAAAGACCGCGTGGCTTTCGACGAGGCCCAGAAAGACGAAAGCCAGAACCATCACGTTGATCTCGACCACCAGCAGCGCGCCGCGAAAGACCTGCAGCCAGGGAAAGGCGCTTTGCGCCGCGGCGCGCAAGCCGCCTGCCTTGCGCCCCGCGATCGTCAGCACGAAGGCGGCGAAGAACCAGTAGCGGATCATCACCACCATCATGACGTTGTATTCCGCCGCCAGGTGGCGTGAAATGCCATCCTGCAGGGCAAAGACGAATGTGGTGGCCACCATGAGCCAGATGCCGAGGCGCGTGTTCTGCTGAGCCATTGCGATATGTCCGGGGTCTCGCCGTCGCGTGGCATGGCCCCGTCGCGCAGGGTCAGCCGGGGATCGGCGGTTTTAGAGCTGTCGTCATGTGACGTTTTCGGCCATATCCCGGCATGCGTGTGACCTCAAGCCCCGCCGCCGCCAGGGCGCGACGCACATGGCCTGCCGCTGTGTAGGTCGCCGCGGTGGCGCCGGGGGCCATGTGGCGGGCGACCTCTTCCATCAGCGCCGCGTCCCAGAGTTCGGGGTTCTTGGCCGGAGAAAACCCGTCGAGGAACCAGGCATCAGCCATCCCTTCCCAAAGCGGCAGGGTTTCGCGCGCGTCGCCTTCCACCATCTCGAACCGCAGGTCGGGCAGGTCGATACGCCTGTTGCCCCAGTGCGGGGCGAGTTCGCTGGCGAGATCCGCGATCTCGGGAAACCTTGCCTGCGCGCGGGTCATGTCTGCGGGCGGCAGGGGGAAGGCCTCGTAAGTGGTGAAGTGTAGGATGCCGGTCTGACCCGAGATCCGCCAGAGCTGCAGCGCGGCGAGCAGGTTCAACCCGGTGCCGAACCCCAGCTCGGCGATACGGAACCCGTCCCGGAACCGGTCCGGCAGGCCGTTGCCCGACAGAAAGACATGCGCGGTTTCGGCCAGCCCGTTTTCGAGACTGTAATAGGGGTCGTCAAAACGGGTCGAGACCGGGATCTCGTCCCGCCAGTCCAGATCGCTGCTCTGGTCGGGCATGGCATTCTTCCTTATCAACGGGCCGAGTTCTGACGAGGAGGGCAGGCAATGGCAAGCGTCGAGGTGACGGTGCGCGGGGCGGGAATTTTCGGCCTGTCGGTGGCCTGGGCGAGTGCCCTGCGCGGTGCAAAGGTGCGTGTGGTCGATCCCAATGGTCCCGGCGCCGGGTCGTCGGGCGGGATCGTCGGCGCGCTGGCACCCCATGTGCCCGAGAACTGGAACGAGAAGAAGGCCTTTCAACTCGACAGCCTGCTGATGGCGGAGGGGTACTGGGCGCGGGTCGAGGCAACCGGCGGCGTCAGTCCGGGCTATGCCCGTACGGGGCGGTTGCAACCGCTGCCGGACGAAGCCGCCATTGCCCTTGCGCGAACCCGTGCCCGAGGGGCCGAGGCGCTCTGGCAGGGCAGGGCGATCTGGGAGGTGATCCCCGCCGAAGGATTGTCCGGCCTGTCACCGCTTACCCCATCTGGCATGCTGATCCGTGACACGCTGACCGCCCGCATGTACCCGCGCCGGGCCTGCACCGCACTGGTGGCGGCGCTGGAGGTGTCCGGCGTAGAGATCGTGACCGAGGCGCCGGACGTCGGCGCTGTGGTCTGGGCGACGGGCTGGACGGGCCTTCGCGATCTGACCGATGCTCTTGGGCGCAAGGTCGGCGACGGGGTGAAAGGGCAGGCCGTCCTCCTGCGCTACGCGGCGCAGGACGATCCGCAGCTGTTCGTGGATGGGCTGCATATCGTCCCCCATGCGGATGGGACCGTGGCTGTCGGCTCGACCTCGGAGCGTGAGTTCGACGATCCCATGTCGGTGGATGATCAGTGCCAGGGGCTGATCGACCGCGCCTATGCGGCGGTGCCTGCCTTGCATGGCGCGACCGTGCTGGAGCGTTGGGCCGGCGTGCGTCCGCGCGCCCGCTCTCGGGCGCCGCTGCTGGGGGCCTGGCCAGGGCGTGCCGGGCATTTCGTGGCCAATGGCGGGTTCAAGATCGGCTTCGGCATGGCCCCCAAGGTGGGCGAGGTCATGGCCGATCTGGTGCTGGAAGGCCGCGACGGCATCCCGGCGGGATTCGGTTTCGACGCCCTGCGCTGAGGATGTCGGGCGTTTGCCCGTCAGGGACGCGACTGTTGCAGGGAGACGCGCGACCGCTGGATGACGCGCATCCCCTCACCGGCTGCAATCGGCGGGGCCTTCTGGGTCAGCGCACCCAGCCCTCGCCCGGTATCCAGCTATAGCCGGCCCGCGACTTGCCCTCCGACAAACCCGTACCAAAGCCGAATGTCACCGTGTCCGGATCGCAGTCCAGCCGGGCGAGCTCTTCTCCATCTTTCGAGACGATCACGCCGCCGAAGAGCTGTGTCGTTTCGGCGGTACCGACCTGCCGTTCGGCCCCGGCGAAGGCGGTATAGCGGTATTCCTCGTTGTAAAAACTCGCCTCTTCCCAGATGTCCCGTCCGACACCCGGCCAAGGTTGGTAGTCGAGCATTGCGTAGGGTTCGAAAAGCTCCATTTCGGGGCGCCCCGGCAGACCAAAGCGGTAGACGGCGGCATCCTGTTCCGCGCACACCTCAAGGATCTTTGTGGATGCCTCTATGCGGCACTGGACAAAGGTGGCGTCAGGCGTGGAACAGTCGGCGACAACCGGGCCGGCGGCGAGGAGAAACAGGGAAAGACAGCGGAACATGAAAGCCCTCGGGAAAATGAATCGTGCCGGACCAT
>NZ_JASHJL010000002.1 GCF_030733205.1 Mameliella sp. MMSF_3455 | reverse complement strand
GCACAAGCGAAACTGGCCGACCTGCGCAACATCTATGCCCCCGCCGACGCCGAGGCCGCCGGCTTCACCGGCTACGAAAGCATCGGGCGCGCCGGTTACGGCGGCTGAGCCACCGGATTGATCCTGAAACGCCGTCCCACCTATTGGGGCGGCGGCTTCATACACGTCTTGGTTGTCTTGTGGCCGGGACTTGTTGCCTGTTGACCACAGGCGCGGGGCCAAGGCGCTTGGCATGGCCCCGCTGACGTTGCGCATGGCTTTGCCTAACCCGGTACGTCGCCTACTCTTTTCAAAAAATGACAAGAGGCAGAGCAGGCATGGGAACGGGCTATCGTGGCACGTTTGTCATCTCTTGGGCGCAAACGGAAATCGACGGGGTGCAGGACGCGCCCGAACCGGCATTGCAGGTCGGGGCCGCCTGGTCCTGGTCCGGAGAGCCGGTCCGGGTGGACGGTCCGGCCTCGGTTCTTCCGCTGGGCAAGAGGGCGGACCAAGGCGAAGACATCAGACCCCGCGCGGCGCGCATGGTGCGCAGGCTGGTGGGTGCAGCCCTGGCAGAGGACGCCCCCCGCGGGGATGACCCGAGCGGGTCGGGGCAAGACCTGCCCGGCGACGACTCGACCTTTGTCGTCACCGATGGTCGCAAGGGCTATCCCGTGACGCTGATCCCGGTGGGGCCCCATGTGCCGCCTTTGCTGATGTGCCTCGATGAGCTGCCGCCCGCCGGTGTCGATCTGTGGGTGGTGCATCATGTCCGGTCGGCGCAGAGGCTGGCCGCCCCGGCAGACCCGGGTGGCGTGATCTGTTTCACGCCCAGGACACGCATCCTGACACCGCGCGGGCCGGTTCCGGTCGGCCTTCTGCGCGAAGGCGACCTGGTGCAGACCAAGGACAGCGGCGCCCAGCCGATCTGCTGGATCGGCAGCCGCCGGATGACGGGTGCCCGTCTTTTTGCCATGCCTGCCTTGCGCCCGATCCGGCTGCGCGCCGGCGCGCTGGGATTGGATCAGCCCAACAGCGATGTGCTCGTGTCACCGGATCACCGCATGGTGGTGCGCGGTGCGCCCGCGCAGGCGTTGTTCAACACGCCCGAGGTGCTGGTGACGGCGCGCGACCTTGTCGATGGCAAGGGCGTGGTGCAGGACAGCACGGTCAAGGAAGTGACCTATGTGCACCTGCTTCTGCCTCGGCACGAGGTGCTGTTTGCCGATGGGGTCGAAACAGAGAGCTTCCATCCGGCGAACACCGCGCTCAGTTCTCTGGATGACGAGGATCGCAAGCGATTGCTGCGGACCCTGCCGGGCGTGGCCTCGAACCCGCTGGGCTATGGCGCCTATGCGCGGCGCAACCTGTCGGCGTCCGAGGCGGCGATCCTGTTGCACGAGGCGGCCTGAGAAGGCCGCGCGTCCCATTCCCGGGCTTGGCCCGGGACCTCGTGCCAGTCGAGGTGCCGGCAGGCCGGCGTTGCGCGGTCACTCGCGGATTTCGTCCAGTCCCACACCCCAGAGCGCGGTCTTGTCGACCCAACCGCGATAGCCGTCAGCGGTCAGGCGGCACCAGTCCGGTCCGCAATCGCCCAGCCGTGCGATCACTCCCAGTTCCAGCCGCGCCACCACCACGCTGTCGGGGTCGGGCCGCCGATGGAGGCTCAGCATGTCCTCTTCCACGATCACCGTGCGCGCGCCGGACAGCAGTGAATAATGCACCCAGCCGCCGGCCCCGTCGCGGTCGCGGACCCGGCGCCAGTGGCCGTGTTCGGCGGTGATCTCCAGCGGCATGCCGCGTCGCTTGTAGACCCAGTCGATCCGATGCGTCAGCGAGGGCCCCCGGCGGACGTTGCCCTCCGAGGCCTTGAGCGAGACGAAACGTGGCAGCGGCAGGTTCGTCACCGGCCCACGGTCCTGCCCGGCCGGTCCGGGACCCGCCAGCAACAGCAGCGCCACCGCCGCGGCGATCGCTTGTTTGAACATGGTTTTCAAGTCCTGCTCAGTTTTTCCGGCGGGGTTCTTGTGCCCCGTCCTTTCCTGTCGCAGTCTACCGCCCGTGGGACCCGCAGGGGAAGTTTGGGGAGAGGCTGCATGCCATCAAAACGTCTGAGTGTTGTCGTGACGCGACGCTTGCCCGAAGTGGTCGAGACGCGGCTCACCGAGCTGTTCGACGCGAAACTGCGTGCCGATGACACGCCGATGACCCGTGGAGAGCTGATCGACGCGGTGCAGGAGGCCGATGTTCTGGTGCCCACGCTGACCGACCGCATTGACGCCGGGCTGATTGGCCAAGCGGGAGAACGGCTAAAGCTGATCGCCAATTTCGGTGCGGGATTCGATCATATCGACGTTTCAACCGCGCGCTCGCGCGGGATCCTCGTGTCGAACACGCCGGGCGTGGTGACCGAGGACACCGCCGACATGGTCATGGCGCTGATGCTGGGTGTGACCCGGCGCATCCAGGAAGGCCTGGCCGTCATGCAGGGCGGTGAATGGGCCGGCTGGGCGCCCACAGCGCTGCTGGGCCAGCGCCTGGGCGGGCGCCGGCTGGGCATCCTCGGCATGGGCCGGATCGGGCAGGCGGTCGCGCGCCGCGCGGCGGCCTTCGGGATGCAGGTGCATTACCACAACCGCCACCGCCTGCGCCCCGAGATCGAAGAGTCGCTGGAGGCCACCTATTGGGAAAGCCTCGACCAGATGGTCGCGCGCATGGACATGATCAGCGTCAACTGTCCCTCGACCCCCAGCACCTATCACCTGCTGAACGCGCGCCGCCTGCAGTTGATGAAACCCAGTGCGGTGATCGTGAACACCTCGCGCGGGGAGGTGATCGACGAAAACGCGCTGACCCGGATGCTCAAGGCGGGGCAACTGGCCGGTGCGGGGCTGGACGTCTACGAACACGGGATCCAGGGCAACCCCGAACTGCGCAACATGCCCAACGTGATGATGCTGCCGCACATGGGGTCGGCCACCGAAGAGGGGCGGATCGAGATGGGTGAAAAGGTCATCATCAACATCAAGACCTTCGACGATGGCCACCGCCCGCCGGACCAGGTCGTGCCTGCGATGCTGTGAGCGGGTCGCCGGCCCATTCTTTCGCGCATTCCGCATCGGCGTTGCCGAGACAGGGCGCAAGATGCGGGCCTACCCGGCCGAGGCCGAAGATCACCGCCAAGCAGGGGGCCGCGAAATGCAAGGTCTCGCTGAAGCCGGACGACGCAGACCATATCTGGGATCGTGCCCCTGACGACGTCCGTCAAGAAGGACCAGGACCGCCAACGCGCACATCGGGTCTATCCCCGACTCGCTTCTGCTGATTGACTGTCAGTCACCAGACGCAACCAGGGAGTGTGTAAGATGAGGATTGCGCAGATAGCCACGCTGTTGATGCTGACGGCGGGCGCGGGGCTGGCACAGCAAAGCACGGATACCATCGCCCCCGAGGCGGCCACTGTGGATGGCGGCGGCTTTGCCGCGCTATCGCCCGAGGTCGCCGCGGCGCTGGAGGCCAAGGCGGCCGGTCAACCGGTCAAGGCACAGACATGGATGGTGGCGGCGGCCAATCCGCATGCGGTGCAGGCCGGGGCCGAGGTGCTCCGGGCCGGTGGCACGGCGGCGGATGCCATGATCGCCGTGCAAACCGTGCTGGGCTTGGTCGAACCGCAAAGTTCAGGCATCGGCGGTGGGGCCTTTCTGGTCTGGCACGATGGCGAAACGGGCGAGATCACCACGCTGGACGGGCGCGAAACCGCGCCTTTTGCCGCCACACCGACCCTGTTCCAGACCGACGACGGCGAGCCGATGGGGTTCTGGGACGCGGTGATCGGGGGACGCTCTGTCGGTGTGCCGGGCACGCCCGCGCTGATGCAGGCGGCGCATGAGAAATGGGGCAAATCCGACTGGGCCGGCCTGTTCGATGCAGCCACGCGGCTGGCGGACGAGGGGTTTGAGGTCTCTCCCCGTCTCAGCCAGTTGGTGCTGGCCAACGTCCCCGCGCTGACCCGGTATGAACCGTCCGCCAACTATTTTCTGCCGGACGGGATGCCGCCCGTGGCCGGGACCGTGCTGAAGAACCCGGAGTATGCCAATGTCATGCGCCGGATGGCCAGCGAAGGCGCGCAGGTGATCTACCAGGGTGAGATCGCGCAGGACATCGTCGACACGGTGCGCGGGTTCGAGCCCAATCCCGGTGTCATGAGCCTGGCCGACCTCGCCGCCTACGAGGTCAAGGAGCGCCCGGCGGTCTGTGCGCCGTTCCGGGGGCTTGAGGTCTGCGGTATGGGTCCGCCCTCTTCCGGCGCGCTGACCGTTGGGCAGATCCTTGGGATGCTGGATGCCTCCGAGCCCGGGGCGGCAGATGATCCGCAGACCTGGCGCAAAATCGGCGACGCCTCGCGGCTCGCCTTTGCGGATCGTGGCCGGTACATGGCCGACAGCGATTTTGTCCCGATGCCGACCGATGGTCTGGTCGATCCGGCCTACCTGTCCGAGCGCGCGCGCCTGCTGGAAGGCGAGGATGCCCTGCCGGAGGTGGCGCCGGGGATGCCGGCGTGGGACCATGCGATGCTCTGGGCCGATGACGAGAGCATCGAGTTCCCCTCGACCTCGCATATCTCGATCGTCGACCAGTACGGAAATGCGCTGTCGATGACGACGACCATCGAGAACGGCTTTGGCTCGCGCCTGATGACCAATGGGTTCCTGTTGAACAATGAGCTGACGGATTTCTCCTTCCGCTCGCACCAGGACGGGGTGCCGATCGCGAACGCGGTGGCGCCGGGCAAGCGGCCCCGGTCGTCGATGTCACCGACCATCGTGCGCGAAGAGGGCAAGCCGGTGCTGGTGATCGGCTCTCCCGGCGGGTCGCGGATCATCGGCTATGTCACGCAGGCGATCATCGCGCATGTGGACTGGGGCATGGACGTGCAGCAGGCGGTGGCCATGCCGCACGGCGTCAACCGCTTCGGCACCTTCGACCTGGAGGCGGGGACGCCGATGGCCGAAATGGCGGCGGCCCTGGCAGAGATGGGGTTCAATACCGATGTGCGTGACCTGAATTCCGGCCTTCATGCCATCGCCATCGGGGCGGACGGTCTGCAGGGCGGCGCCGATCCGCGCCGCGAGGGCATCGCGCTGGGTGAGTGACGCCGCTCAGCCGGACAGGCGCAGACAAGTCCCCCGTCGGCGGGTCTTGTCTGCGTACATGCGCGCATCCGCCCTTTTCAGCAGCATGTCCACGTCGGTGCCGTCATCCGGGGCCGTGGCCCGGCCAAAGGCGGCATTGATTCCGGGCAGGACGATATCCGTTCCGCCCGGTCGTTCCAATGTCATCGGCCGGGACAATGCGGCGCGCAGGTCGTTGACACAGGTCAGTATGGTCCTCTGGCTGGTGTCCGGGTGCCAAATTCCGAACTCATCGCCCCCCAGGCGGGCAGCGTTGCCGTCGTTGCCCAGGGTTTCGCGCAGGCGTCGGGCAACCCGGCTAAGCACCTCGTCGCCGGCGCAATGGCCGTACTGGTCGTTGATCGGCTTGAAGCCGTTCAAGTCGATGTAGATCAGCCCGACGGTGCCTTGTGGCTTGGCCAGCAGCCGTTGCCCCTCTTCACGGAAACTGCGGGCGTTCATCAGGCCGGTCAGAGGGTCGGTCATGGCAAGGCTGGACAGTCGGCGCGCCGTATGACGTAGCCTGTCGCGCTCCTCTTCCGTCTGGCTCAACCGGCGGCGGGTGTTGTCCTGCTTGCGTTCGAGAGAGGTGAGGCGTGCGGCAAAGAGGTTGGACGGGTCGGATTTCAGCATCACCAGAGGGTGTTCCGAGCCGGGCAGCGGGTCGATCCGCCAAGCCTGGAAGGTCATCGGCTCCTCGGTGAAGGTCAGGCGAAGCGGAATGCCACGCGAAATGGAAATCGCCTGTTTCAACCCCCTTGTCATGGTCTCGGCGCCTTCGCGGGCAAGGCTGGTCAGGTGCAGGCCGACCGTCAGCCCGGGCAGATCGCGCGCCTGGCGATTGGCCAGCAGGACGGTCCACTCATGGTCCAGCAACATCATCGCGCGCGGGGCGCGCTCGATCGCTTGGCCGATGGCCCCCAGGGCCGCATCCAGCACGGCGTCGGTCACTATCATTCCTGTGTCAGGCTCCGGGACTGGGAACAGCCCTGATCCCGGTCCCGGTTGTTTGCGTGCACAAGACCCTTCATGCGAAAAACTCGAACAAGTCCGCGTCCTCGTTTCGGACGAGGTGAACCGTGACGTGACAGCGGGAATGCCCTATCGACAGGGCCTCGTCGATCTCGACCGAGGCATAGCCATTTGCCTCGGCGGCGATGCGTCCAAAGACGTTGGTTGTCATCATGCAAAGCGAGGGCCTGCCCTCGACCCGCCGACCAAAGGGGCAACTGGAGGCGGTGAACACCAGCTTGTCGGGCCCCGCCTCGATCAGTTCGAAATGCCCGCCGATCTTTTGCTTGAGATCACAGAGGATGCGGCCGATTTCGGCCGGTTCGGCAGGCAGTGCACCGTCGTCATCGCGGTAGCGGTCGGCGATGCTGCGGCCCATGTCATCCCCGACGCGCGCCACGAAGGCCGAAGCCTCGTCCATGCCCACGACTTCCTGCAGGGTACCGGACAGGGCGCCAACGATATCCGCGAAGAATCCCTTGGGGTTCAGGTCGTCAATGTCGGGCTTTGGGGGCGTCGGGGCCATCGGGGCCTCCAGAAAACGGGTAAACTCGGTTAACAAAACATCAAAATGGTTAAAATGCTGTAAAGACCTGATCCGGGATCACACGCATTCGGCCCCGCGATTTCGCGCTTTCCGAGGGGCTCCGCCAGCGGGGACGCCGGCGGAGCCGAAGGACGCGGTCAGCCCATTTCCTTGTAGGAGATTTCACGCGTGTCCGCGCCCGGTCCCATCTTGGACCGGCGCACCATGAGCCGGTTCAGGGCCTGGATATAGGCGCGTACCGAGGCGACGACCGTATCGGTATCCGCCGACTGGCCGGTGGCGATGATGCCGTCCTCTTCAAGCCGCACGGAAACGGTGGCCTGCGCGTCGGTGCCCTCGGTCACGGCGTGCACCTGGTAGAGCTGCAGCTGCGCCTTGTTCGGGTGCAGTTCCCGCACAGCCTTGAAACAGGCATCCACGGGGCCGTCTCCATGACAGGTCGCGCTCTGGTCCTCGCCGTCGACCTCCATCTCCAGCTGGGCCTCGGCCGGTCCGCCGGTGCCGCAGACCACGCGCAGGTTCACCAGCTCAAGACGGTTCGAATCGCCGTCCGTGGTCGCGGTGACAAGGGCCAGGATGTCGTCGTCAAAGACCTCTTTCTTGCGGTCGGCAAGATCCTTGAACCGCACGAAGATGTCCTTGAGCTGGTTGTCCCCGACCTCGACCCCAAGATCATTGAGTTTCGCCCGCAGCGCCGCGCGGCCCGAGTGCTTGCCGAGCGGCAAGGAGGTGCCCGCGATACCCACGTCTTCGGGGCGCATGATCTCGAAGGTCTCGGCGTTCTTCAGCATCCCGTCCTGGTGGATGCCGCTTTCGTGCGCGAAGGCATTCTTGCCGACGATGGCCTTGTTGAACTGCACCGGAAAGCCCGAGACGGTCGAGACACGGCGCGAGATATGCATGATCTTCTTGGTGTCGATCCCGGTGTGGTAGGGCATGATATCGCCCCGCACCTTGAGCGCCATGACCACCTCCTCGAGCGCGGTGTTGCCCGCGCGTTCGCCAAGGCCGTTTATGGTACATTCGATCTGACGCGCGCCACCGGCAACGGCGGCAAGGGCGTTTGCCGTCGCCATGCCAAGGTCGTTGTGGCAATGGGTGGCAAAGACCACCTCGTCCCCGCCGGGCACGGTCTCGATCAGCTTGCGGATCAGGTCCGCGCTTTCGACCGGCGCGGTATAGCCCACCGTATCGGGGATGTTGATCGTGGTGGCGCCGGCCTTGATGGCAATCTCGACCACGCGGCAGAGGTAATCCCATTCCGTCCGGGTCGCGTCCATCGGCGACCACTGGACGTTGTCGCAGAGGTTGCGCGCATGGGTCACGGTTTCATGGATGCGTTCGGCCATCTCGTCCATCGTGAGATTGGGAATGGCGCGGTGCAGCGGCGAGGTGCCGATGAAGGTGTGGATGCGCGGACGCTCGGATTTCTTGACCGCCTCCCAGCAGCGGTCGATGTCGGGCAGCTGCGCGCGGGCAAGCCCGCAGATCACCGACTGTTTCGAACGTTCGGCGATTTCGGAAACGGCGCGGAAATCGCCCTCGGAGGCGATCGGGAACCCGGCCTCGATGATGTCGACGCCCATGTCGTCGAGCAGCTCTGCGATCTCGAGCTTTTCGGCATGGGTCATGGTGGCGCCGGGCGATTGTTCGCCGTCGCGGAGGGTGGTGTCGAAGATGACAACGCGGTCTTTGTCGGTGCTCATGGTCTGTCCTCAGCTATGCGGGCGGAACGCGGGGGCGTCCCGGAATGTCTTGGGGGATTGACCTGCCGGCACGCGCGCGGGCTCCGCGAAAGCGGAGGGATGACGGCCCCGGTACTGGCCTGATGTGTCTGTCATCGGAAAGATCCCAACTCGTGTGCGTGCAGGTCCCGGCGCGTCACACATCTCCTCTGAGCACGCGCGCCGAGGGGGCCACGCTCAGAGGCGAGTTAGCAGTAGACCGCCGCCAAGCGCAAAGACCGCCGAAAGGCGGGTCTGGCGGGCGTTATGGCGGGTCTCGGTCATGGCGGCCACTATACGGAGCAAATTCCAAATGAAAACCCATGATTTGACCTGATTTCCGGGACCGGCCCGTTTCGTACGCTTTGTCCCGGATGCGGTTTGAGGCATAGTCGCGGCAGGCAGGAAAACATGAGGCAGACCAACATGCGCAAATGGCTGAGGGCGCTCGCGCTGGCTTTGATTCCGGCGCTTTGTGCAACCATCACGGTGGCGGAACGGGACGAGGCGCGCGTCTACGTCTTTGGCAATTCGCTGGTGCATCACCTCAGCGAAACGTCGGACCATACCAACGTTCCCCACTGGATGAACCAGATGGCCAAGGCCGATGGCCGGTCGCTGGCATTGGACGGGCAATGGGGGTTCCTTAGGAACTTTGCAGACGGCTTGCCGCCGACGGCGAACTGGTCCTTTCCGGGGTTGCAGGGGGCCTGGTCGCCGGAACAGGGGCTGTTCCGCGACGGGCGCTACGACGCGGTGATCGTGACGCCCGCGAACTTCATCCAGTACCAGTTGCCCGACGTGCCCTACGACGGCGACAATCCGGACCGCGAAAGCCCGCTGGGCGCCTTGCAGCGGATCTTTGACTGGGTCGAGGTCAACAGCCCGGACACGCGGCTGTTTGTCTACGAGGGCTGGTCGGACATGGCCAGTTTCTCGCGCAGCTTTCCGCCGTCGAACCGGCAGTTGCGCCGCTACCATGCCTTCAACGCGGGCGAATACCACCAGTGGTATCGCGACCTGCTGAACGTGATGTCCGTCACCCGCCCCGACACGCAGGTCGAGGTGATCCCGGTGGCCTCTGTCCTGGCCGGGTTCTTTCAGCGGGGCGGCCTCTTGGAGGGGCTGCCGGCAGAGGCGCTTTATACCGATAATGCTCCGCACGGGACGCCGACGCTCTACATGCTGGCGGCGATGGTCACTTATGCCTGGGTCTATGACGCGCCGCCGCCGGACGTATTTTCGCCACCTGCGGTGCTGCACCCGGATGTCGTGGCCAATTACGCCCAGCTGGCCGAGGCGATCTGGGAACAGGTGCCGCAGCGCGAGGCCGCGACCCCCGCTCCCGCCGATCCGCCGGTCGAAGAGGCCCGCGCACCGGATCTGCCCGAGCGCCAGCCGATCTCGCTGCCGCCGCGCGGGGTCAGGCCGCAGGGCGCCCCCGCGCTGGGGCTGGGCCTGAACGGCATATCCGACTGGTCGACGCAGCATCCCTTTCTGGACCTGATGAAATCCTCGCGCGGCTGGGTCGGCAACATCGGCGACCAATGGGGCGCCGTAAGCACCGAAGAGCTGCGCGCCGGTGGCCATCTGGACGAAGACGACTGGCCTCTGCGGGTGCCCGAGGGTGTCGATGCCATCGAGACGGTGATCCTGACGAACCAGCCCAAGGCTGCCGGGTCCCTGCGCGGCGACTATGTCCTGACCTATGACGGCAAGGCCAAGTTCAAGCTGGTCGGCCGGGCCCGGCGTGTCCGCACCGAGCCGGGCCGCATGACCTTCAGCTATGAACCGGGCGAGGGCCTGGTGGCGCTGTCGATCACCGAGATCGATCCCGCCGACCCGATCCGCAATATCGTCATCCTGCGAGAAGAGCACGAGGCGTTGTACCGCGCCGGGGCGCTGTTCAACCCGGATTTCCTGGCCCGGGTCGAGGACGTGCGCGTGTTGCGCTTCATGGACTGGATGATCACCAACGGCTCTCCGGTGACCGGCTGGGAGACGCGGCCGACGATGACCACCGCCAGCTGGTCGGAATGGGGTGTGCCAGTCGAGGTCATGGTGCGGCTGGCCAACGTGATCGGGGCCGATCCCTGGTTCAACATGCCCCATCTGGCCGATGACGATTACGTCCGCCGCTTTGCCGAGGTGGTGAAGCGTGACCTTGACCCGCGGCTGAGGGCCTACGTCGAGCTGTCCAACGAGGTCTGGAACCCGGGTTTCCCGCAGGCGGCCTGGGCGCGCGGGCAGGCAGAGACGCTCTGGGGCGCGACGGACCAGGGATGGGCGCAATTCTACGGGCTGCGTGCGGCGCAGGTGATGGACATCTGGTCGGATGTCTACGCCGATCAGTCCGACAGCCTTGTGCGCGTGGTGGCGACGCACACAGGTTGGCCCGGTCTGGAAAAGGAGATCCTGCAGGCGCCTCTGGCCTTTCTGCGACTGGGGCACATGCCGGTCAACAGTTTCGATGCCTACGCGGTGACCGGCTATTTCGGCTACGAGATGGGTGGCGAGGAAATGGCGCAGCGCATGGACGGCTGGCTGGATGCTGCCGCCGAACTTGCCCGGGACGCGGGTGAGGCCGAGGGCCTGCAACGGGTTGCGCTGCGGGAATTTATCAAGGACCGGAGGTTCGAGGCCGCCATCGCCCCCGTGGCCGAGGCGCTGGAGAAAGGCTCGCTGCGGCAATTGGTCGAGGAGATCTTTCCCTATCACGCCGGGGTGGCCCGCAAGAACGGCCTGCGCCTGATCATGTACGAGGGCGGCACGCATCTTGTCGGGCACGGCGCGCGGGTCAACGACGAACGGCTGACCGCCTTCTTCGAGACCTTCAGCTATACCCCGGAAATGGCCCGCCTGTACGAGATCCTGTTGGCGGGTTGGGTCGATGCGGGCGGGGTGCTGTTCAACGCTTTCGTGGATGTCGCCCCCTCGTCCATGTGGGGCAACTGGGGCGGGTTGCGCCACCTCGAGGACGAGAACCCGCGCTGGGACATGCTGATGGCCTACAATGCTTCCGGCCCTAACAGCTGGGAGGCCAGGGACGAGGCTGCCTTTCTGAATGGCATAAGAGTGCTGGGCGGAGAGGGCCGGATCGAGGGCACCGCGCAAGAAGACTACCTGACCGCCGGGCCGGGGGATGATGTGCTGGTCTCGGGCGGCGGCGCGGACGTGCTGAACGGCGGATCGGGGCAGGATCGTGCGGTCCTGCCCGGAACGCGTGACAGCTATGAATTTACACGGGAAAACGGCATCGTCCATGCTCGTGCCGACAGCGGCCTGCTGCGCATGGTGGGGATCGAGGAAGTGGTCTTTGACGCGGCTCCCGAGGCCGCGATTTCCGTGGCGGACCTGCTCCCCTGACGTTGTCTGCCTGCCCCGAGACCGCCAAATCGACTTTGGCGTACCCCGTTCGTGCCGACGAGGTTCCGACAATTCGGCTGATGAACGGCGACAGGGGCCAGAGAGGCTGTGCAAGCGGTTTGAGGCCAGAGAGGAGCGAGCAGGGCAGGGGCGGCGGGGATCCCGCGCTACACCTCCTGGGCGCTGTCCGGGTTCCGCAGGCGCTCGATCTCTTCGACCAGCACCTCGGCCCCCAGCGAGGCGCGGAAACTCTCGACGATGTGCTGGCGCCCGGCCTCTGACAGGCGCTTGAGCGCGTCCGGATCGCCGACGAGGCTGCGGATCGTGCGGGCCAGCATCCCGGGGTTCTTCGGTTCGACCAGATAGCCGGTGGACCCGTCCGTGATCAGTTCGCGCACGCCGCCCGCATCGGTGCCAATGGTCGGGACACCCATCGACATGGCTTCCATGTAGGCGACGCCCAGCGGTTCGTGCCAGGACGCCAGCACGAACAGATGCGCCTCTTCCAGCTTGTCCTTGACCTCGCCCGCGTCGATCGCGCCCAGAAGCTTGACGTGATCCTGAAGGCGCAGCCGCTTCAGCGTCTCTTCCAGTTCGATCCGGTAGCCGGTGCCACCGTCGTCGTCCTCTCCGGCGATTTCGACACGCACGTCGACGCCCTGGTCCAGAAGCTGACGGGTGGCGGCCATCAGGTCTTGGTGGCCCTTGACCAGGTTCAGGCGTCCACAGGCGAAAATGCGGATCGGGCGGCCATGTTGAGGCGGCTGGTAGGGCGTGCGGCGCTGCAGTTTGTCAGTGTCCACGCCCATCGGGCGGATGATCCGCCGTTCGGGGAGCGATCCGGCCAGGGTCTCTTCGATTTCGGAGAGGATCTTGCGCGTGATGATCGTGGCGAAACTGGCGTGCCGCCATTTCACCCGCTGACCGGGGCCGTAGTCCGACAGTGGCCCGTGCAATGTCATTGAGTAGCGCGGCCCGCCCATGAGATGCGCGAAACAGGTGATGAGCGCGACGCGACCGCAGGAATGGGCGTGGATGTGATCCAGCCCGCGCGCTGCCGCCTCGCGCCGCAGCCTTTCGGCGGCGGCCATCGTCATCAGCGCGTCCCGGGCGAATCCGGGGCCCTCGCGCAGCATCCAAAGCGGCAGTCGCTTGGTGCTCAACTTGGTCAGTGCGGTGGCGGCAAGCAGCGGATCTAAATGCCCCAGGTAAGTGGTGCGTGCGATCGCCTTGTCGGACCAGTCGTGCGAAATCAGGCGGCGCGGCGGCTTGCGGGTCGAGAATACATGGACCTCATGTCCCATCGCTTCCAGTGCGCGGATCTCGCGCCAGAAGAAGATGTGCGTCTGTCCCGGGAATTGCGGGACGATGTACCCTATACGCAAGCCTTGCGTCACCTGATATTCCTATGGATGGCAGCCGCGCCTCTTGTGGGCGTTCGTCGTGATCAAACCTAATCGATTCCATGCTTTGGCCACAGTTCCGCAGCAGTTTCCAGAGCAGGGCGAGGTGTATTTTTTTCATGTGTGGCCCCAGTGGTACGGGTGTGAGTATGAGATATGGATACAACCATGCAGAGGCGGAACGCGGGCGTTTCGGTGATACTTCCGGCAAGCAACGAGGCAGCGCTGATTGGCGGCTGCCTCGAAGCATTGCTGGACTCTGAAGAGTCCGGCGCAGGCATGGTCGAGGTGATCGTGGTGGCCAATGGCTGCCGCGACGACACGGCCGATGTCGCTCGCGGCTACGCGGCGCGGATGGCGGCGCGGGGCTGGCATCTGGTGGTGATCGAACAACGGGCGGGCAGCAAGCCCGGCGCGCTGAACGCGGGGGATGCGGCGGCCAGCGGGGCGATCCGGGTTTACCTCGACGCGGATGTGATCGTCACGCCGGGGCTGCTGGCTCAACTGGTGACGGCGTTGTACGTGGATGGCCCGCGCTATGCCAGCGGCCGGGTCGAGATCGCCGCAGAGGGCGCGATCAGCCGGGCCTATGCACGGATCTGGCGGCGTGTGCCCTTCATGCGGGACGTGGTGCCGGGATGCGGCCTGTTCGCGGTGAACGCGGCGGGCCGGGCGCGCTGGGGCGCATTCCCGGATATCATCTCGGACGATATCTATGTCCGGCTGCAATTTCGTCCGGGCGAACGGCAGGGCGTGCCGGCGCCCTATCGATGGCCCATCGCGGAGGGCTGGCGCAACCTTGTCAAGGTGCGCCGGCGGCAGAACGCCGGCGTGGATGAGATCGCCGCGCTTTATCCGGCGTTGACTCGGAACGACGACAAGCCGGGCTTTCCCTTGCCCGAAAAACTGCGCCTCGCGCTGCGCGACCCGCTGGGTTTCATGGTTTATGCGGGCGTGGCGATCGCGGTAAAGCTGACCCCGCACGCCCGTCAGACCTGGAGCCGCGGAAGATGAGCGCGATGGAGGCCTTCCGAAGCGAATCCGTCACCGCGCGGGCGATGCGGTCGTCCCTGTTCACGCTGGGCAGCTTTGGCTTCGGGCAAGTTGTACGACTTGGGTCGAACCTCATCCTGACCCGGCTGCTGTTCCCCGAGGCCTTTGGCCTGATGGCGCTGGTCATGGTCTTTCTGATGGGCCTGGGACAGTTCTCGGACGTCGGGGTGACGCCCGCGATCATGCAGTCGAAACGTGGTGATGATCAGGATTTCCTCGACACCGCCTGGACGATCCAGGTGGCCCGGGGCATCGGCCTGTGGCTCTTGGCCTGCGGCCTGGCCTGGCCGATGGCCTGGGTCTATGATCAGCCTTTGCTGGCATATATCCTGCCGGTTTCGGCTCTGACCCTGCTGATCACCGGGTTCAGGCCAACGCGGATGATCACCGCGAACAGGCACCTGCTGCTCGGGCGGGTCACGGTCCTGGACATGGCCACTCAGCTGGCGGGGGTGGCCGCCGCCGTGGGTCTGGCCTGGTGGTGGGGGTCGGTCTGGGCGCTGGTGATCTCTGGTGTGATCGGTGCCCTTGTCGAGGTTGTGTTGAACTGGCGTTACCTGCCCGGTCCGGCCAACCGCCTGCGCTGGGAAAGCCCCGCCGCGCGCGAACTGATCTCCTTCGGGAAATGGGTGTTCCTGGCGACGGTATGCGGTTTCTTCTTTACCCAGGCCGACAAGATGCTGATCGGCAAGTTCATCGCGCTGGATACTTTCGGTGTCTACAACATCGGTTTTTTCTGGGCCTCTTTCCCGCTGATGCTGGGCAACCTTCTGACCCACAAGATCCTGATCCCGGTCTACCGGGAAACCCCGCCAAAGGAGAGCCGTGAGAACTTTTTGAAACTGCGCAAGATGCGCTTTGCCGTGTCCATCGGCTTGATCGGCTTTGTCGGGATCTTCGCCCTGATGGGCGTCTGGCTGGTGCAAACGCTGTATGACGCGCGATACGCCGCAGCGGGCGCGGTGGCGGTGGTCCTGGCCTGCGCTCAGATCCCAATGTTGATCGTCATGACCTATGATCAGGCCGCGCTCGCGGCGGGGGACTCGCGCCGGTACTTTTACCTGGCTCTGGTGCGTGCGGTGCTGATGGTGGGGTGTATCCTGATCGGCCTGCAGGCGGCAGGGCTGATCGGGGCGCTTGCCGGGCAGGCCGCGGCCTTTGCGCTGGCCTACCCGGTGGTGGTCTGGCTGGCGCTTCGCATGGGGGCTTGGGATGCGCTGCACGATGTTGTCTTTGCTTGTGCCGGGCTGCTTCTGGCCGGGATCGCAATATGGTTGAACTGGGGCCCGATCCTGCAGTTGTCACAACAGGGCGGATGAGGCCGGTATCCCGCAAGGCGCGGTTTCGAAAGGATGGGTTCAGTGTTCAGACCCCGGTCAGGAAATCGGTTGGCACGGCCCGGAGACGGATCGAAATGGCTGCGTTCCACTGGAAATCGCCGCAGTTCCGCGCAACTTGCGGGTGGTGGCATTTGTTTTTTCGAGGGCCTGCATGACGGGTGAAACAGCGCAGCAGTACGGCGAAACCGACATTGCCATCGTGGGCATGGCAGCCCATCTGCCGGGCGCCGCCGACATCGCCGCATACTGGCGCAATCTGCGTGACGGCATCTCTTCGATCCGGCGCTTGTCCGAGGACGAACTGCGCGAAGCGGGCGAAGACCCCGGGTTGATGCGTCACCGCGATTACGTCCCCTTTGCCGCCCCGCTGGAGGGTTTTGACCATTTCGATGCCGAGTTCTTTGGGTTCAGCCCAAAGGAGGCGGCGATCATGGACCCCCAGCATCGCCAGTTCCTGGAGACCGCCTGGGAGGCTCTGGAAAACGCGGGCCACGTGCCTGACAGCTTTGATGGCCAAGTGGGGGTCTTTGCCGGTTGCGGCATGGGTTCGTATTTCTATTTCAACGTCTGTTCCAACCCGGACCTGGTGGAAAGCACCGGTATGTTCCTGCTGCGCCATACCGGGAACGACAAGGATTTCATGACGACGCGGCTCAGCCATGTGCTGGACCTGCACGGGCCCTCGATCAACCTGCAGACCGCGTGCAGCACCTCTTTGGTGGCGACGCATTACGCGGTGCAGGCGCTTTTGAACGACGAATGCGACATGGCCATCGCGGGCGGCGTCACCATCGAACTGCCGCAGGGGCGCGGCTATCTCTACAAGGAAAACGAGGTCCTCTCGCCCGACGGGGAATGCCACGCCTTCGACCACCGTGCCAAGGGCACGGTCTTTGGCTCTGGCGCAGGGGTCGTGGTGCTGCGGCGGCTGGCGGATGCGGTGGCCGATGGCGATCACATCTACGCGGTGATCAAGGGGTCGGCGGTCAACAACGACGGTGCGCAAAAGGCCGGCTATCTGGCGCCCAGCGTCGAGGGGCAGGCAAGCGCCGTGGCCGAGGCACAGGCCTTTGCCGGGATCAGCGCCGATACGGTGGATTACGTCGAATGCCATGGCACCGGCACCTACCTGGGCGATCCAATCGAGGTCGCAGCCCTGACCGAGGCCTTTCACGAGACATCGACCGCCGTGGGGCATTGCCGCATCGGGTCGGTCAAGACCAACATCGGCCACCTGGATACGGCGGCCGGCGTGGCGGGCCTCATCAAGGCCTCGCTGGCGCTTCACCATCGGCAGATGCCGCCCTCTCTGGGCTTTGAGGCGCCGAACCCGGCCATCGATTTCGAGAGTTCGCCCTTCTGCGTGAACGACCGGCTGACCGACTGGCCGCGTGCCGACCATCCCCGCCGGGCGGGCGTGAACTCTCTGGGTGTGGGGGGCACAAACGCGCATGTGGTGCTGCAGGAGGCCCCCGAGCGGGCGCCGGGCGACGAGAGCGACTGGCCGTTCCAGATCCTGACGGTCTCTGGTCGTAGCAAGACCGCTCTGGAGGACAATACCGCAAGGTTGGCCGCGCATCTGCGCGCGCATCCCGAACAGTACCTGGCGGATGTGGCCTTTACCCTGAAGGAGGGCCGCCGCGCATTCGAGAAACGCCGCGTGGTGGTGGCCGAAAACCACGAGGAGGCGGCACGCCTGCTGGAGGGCAGCGATGCGCGTCGTGTCTTTGCCCATGACGCGCTGGACCGGCCCGAGGTCGTCTTCATGTTTCCCGGCGGCGGGGCGCAATACGCGGGTATGGCGCGCGACCTGTACGAGACGGAGCCGGTCTTTGCCGAGTGGATGGACCGGGGGCTGGAACACCTCGACCGGATCGCGGGCGGCGAGGAAGCAGAGAGTATTTCAGGAGAGAAGAAGCCAGGGGTGCGCGCGCTGTGGCTGCCCGAGCGCGGGGCGGAAGAGGCAGCGGACCAGGAGTTGTTGCGGCCTTCGCTGCAGCTGCCACTGATCATGATCACGGAATACGCGCTGGCACAGCTCTGGATGAGCTGGGGCGTGACGCCCGCCGCCCTGACCGGTCATTCGATGGGGGAAAACACCGCCGCCTGCGTCGCAGGTGTGATGGCCTTCGAGGAGTGTATCGGGCTGGTCCACCTGCGCGGGCGGCTGTTCGATACGGTGCCCGCCGGAGGCATGTTGTCGGTTGGGTTTCCGGCGGAGGAACTGCGCCCCTTGCTGGGGGAGGACCTCGACCTTGGCGCGGTGAATGGGCCGGAGCTTTCGGTGGCCTCCGGGCCGCAGGCGGCGCTGGACGCCTTGCAGGCGGAACTGGAGCGGCGCGAGGTTCAATGCACGCGTATCGGCATCGACATTGCTGCGCACAGCCGGATGCTGGAGCCGATCCTTGCGGAATTCGGCGCCTACCTGCAGGGGATCGAGCTGCGGGCGCCCGAGTTGCCGCTGACTTCGAACCGCACCGGAGCGTTGATGACGGCGGAGCAGGCGACCGACCCTGAGTATTGGGTTGCGCACCTGCGCGGCACGGTGCTGTTTGCCGATTGCATCGGCACGCTGGACAGGGACAACCGGGTTTTCCTTGAGGTCGGGCCGGGCAAGGCGCTGACCTCGCTGGCGCGGCAGCAGGTGGGGGGCAACCGGGTGCTGTCCTCGTTGCGGCACCCGGACGAGGCGATTGCCGACGACAAGCACATGTTCGAGGTGCTGGGTCGGCTGGCGGCGCTGGGCGTCGGGATCGACTGGGCACAGGTCTGGGGCGAGGCGCGGCGCAACCGCGTGGTGTTGCCGACCTATGCCTTTCAGCGCAGCCGATATTTCATCGAGCCGGGAGAAGCGGCGGCGAAGGCGCCCGGCTATCTGATGCGCAACGATGAGATCGGAGAGTGGGGCTGGCAGCCGGTATGGCGGCCGCGCTCTGCCCCGGTCGAGGTGGATGTGGTCGATGGCCTGTCCGATGCCGCGCCGCAGGTCTGGCTGATGTTCATGGACGAGGCCGGGTTGGCCGATCGGGCGGCGGACCGGCTGCGCGTGGCAGGGCACAGCGTCGTCGAGGTGCGGCCCGGAGATGCCTTTGCCCGGGTGGGCCAGGGCTATGTGCTGGCGCCGGAGCGTGGGCGCGAGGGCTATGACCTGCTGGTGCAGGACCTGGCGGCACGCGGGATGGTGCCGACCCGCATCGGGCAGTTCTGGCTGCTGACAGAGGGCGAAACCCACCGCCCCGGGTCGAGCTTTTTCCACCGGGTGCAGGAACAGGGTTTTTACGCCCTGATGTTCCTGGCGCAGGCCATCGAGGGCGAGGGCCTGCCGCGCCCCCGGCAGATTACCGTGGTGACAAATGGCGCGGCACAACTGCGGGACGAGCCGCTGCCCTACCCTGAAAAGGCAACCGTTGCCGGACCGGCGCGGGTGATTCCGCGCGAATTGCCCGGGGTCAGCGTGACGACGCTGGATGTGGTCTTGCCTGCGCCGGTCGAGGCGGCGTTCTGGGGCCGCGCCAGGGCGGAGGCCGCGCATGAGCGCGCAATGGAGGCGCTGACGACCCGGGTGCTGGAGGACCTGTTGAGCGAACCGGGCGACCGGATCGCCGCGCTACGCGGGGATCGACGGTTCGAACGCGTGATGAAACCCGTTGCGCTGAACGAAGCGCCCGAGGTGCAAGAGGGCGGCACCTACCTGATCACCGGCGGGTTCGGCGGCATCGGCCTGACCCTGGCGCGGGATCTTGCGTCGCGCGGGGCGAAACTGGCGCTGATGGCCCGCAAATCGCTGCCCGACCGGACGGATTGGGACGATTACCTGCGCCGTCACGCGCCGCAGGACCGGGTGGCCCGGCGCATTCGGGCGGTCATCGCGTTGGAAGAGGCAGGTGCCGAGGTCATGGTGGTGGCGGCGGATGTCTGCAACCTGGGCCAGGTGCAGGCCGCGCGGTGCGCGGTCGAGGACCGCTTTGGCCCGATCACCGGGGTGATCCACGGCGCGGGCGTGATCGACGATGCGCCGCTGTTGGCCAAGTCGCCGTCCAGCGTCGAGGATGTGTTCACGCCCAAGATCCACGGCACAGAAGTCTTGGGAGAGGTCTTTCCGGACGGCAGCCTTGACTGGATGGTGCTGTTTTCGTCGTCCTCGACCGTCACGGCGCCCGCTGGGCAGGTGGATTACGTCGCCGCCAACGAGTTTCTCAATGCCTTTGCCCGCGCGCGCAGCGGCAAGACGCGCGTAGTGGCGATCAACTGGGGCATCTGGAACGAGGTTGGCATGGCGGCCGAGGCTGTCGCCGCACGGACCGGAGACCTGCCCAAACCGCCCGTCACCCCGGTCGCGCAGGACATGCTGGCCGAGGCGAGTTTTGACCGTCACGGCAACCGGTTGTTTACCGCGCGCTACGCAGAGACGGACTGGTTCATCGACCAGCACCGGACACGGGCCGGGGAGGCGCTGCTGCCCGGTACCGGCTACCTGTCGCTGGCGGCGCAGGCGCTGCGGGCGCATGGCGAAAGTGGCGGGTTCGAAATCCGAGACCTGACCTTCCTGCGGCCCTTGCGGGTCACTCATGATGGCGCGCGTGATGTGCGCATTCGCCTGACGCGTACCGACGATGGCTATGGGTTCGACGTGCTGGCCGATGCCACGCTGAACGGGCGGCAGGGCTTTGCGCTGACCGCGCAGGGCGCGCTGTCGCTGATGCCTCTGGCGCGGCCCGCGCCGCTGGATCTGGGCGCGATCCGGGCGCGTTGTCCGGCGCGCCTCGATGGCAATGGTGCCAAGCTGACCTCGGCGCAGGAGGTGCATCTGGCCTTTGGCCCAAGCTGGAAGGTGCTGGATGCCCGCGCGTTGGGCAAGGGGGAGGGGATTGCCGATCTGTCCTTGCCCGCCGATGCCGCGGCGCCCGACATGCCGCTGCACCCTGCGCTGCTGGACATTGCCACCGGCTGGGCGATGGAGCTTATCGCGGGCTACCAGCCGACGCACCTCTGGGTGCCGGTGCGCTATGGTCGGGTGCGGGTCCATGCGCCGCTGGGGGAAAATGTGGTCAGCTGGGTGCGCAATGCCGCCAACAACCGGGCCGATGGCGAAACGGCCAGCTTTGATGTCACGCTTTGCGATCCCACGGGTGCGGTGCTGGTGGAAATCTCCGGCTTCGTGATCCGCAAGCTGGAGCGTGTCGCGCTCTTGACGACGCCACCGAGGCTGACGGCGGCAGAACTGGAAGTGGATGAAGGCGATGCCGTGCAGCCGCTCTCCCCCGCAGAGGAACGGCTGGCCCACAACCTGAGCCAGGGCATCCGGCCGGCCGAAGGTGTCGAAGCCTTCCACCGGGCGCTGGCGCTGGACGCTCGGCAGGTCGTGGTGTCATCCATGGACTTGGACGCGCTGACCGCGCAGACGGCGGCCTCGGTGGTCGAGGCCGCGTCTGGTCAAACCTTTGAACGTCCGCAACTGGACAGCGACTATGTTGCCCCCGAGGGCGAGATCGAGACCCGGCTGGCCGGCTTCTGGGAGGATCTGCTGGGCGTGACAGATGTGGGCGTCGAGGACAGTTTCTTTGATCTGGGCGGGCACTCCCTGATCGCCGTGCGGCTGTTTGCGATGGTCAAAAAGGCCTTTCGCGTCGATTTCCCGATTTCCATCCTGTTCGAGGCGCCGACGATCCGTGCCTGTGCCGCGTTGATCGAGGCGCAGATCGGCCCTGTCGAAGGCGACCCCGAAACCGCCCCGAAAGCGCCGCAGCGCCGGTTCACCCATCTTGTGCCCATGCATGACGGTGACGGCGGCGCGCGGCAGCCCTTCTTTCTGATCGCGGGCATGTTCGGCAACGTGCTCAACCTGCGCCACCTCGCGCATCTGCTGGGCAGCGACCGGCCGTTCTATGGCGTGCAGGCTCGTGGCCTCTACGGGGGTGAGGCGCCGCATGACACCATCGAAGAGGCCGCACGCGACTACATCGCCGAGATCCGGCAGGTACAGCCGCATGGCCCCTACATGGTCGGCGGTTTCTCGGGTGGCGGGATCAGCGCCTACGAGGTCGCCCGCCAGTTGGAGGTTGCAGGTGAAGAAGTGTCGCTGGTGGTGATGCTGGACACGCCATTGCCGCAGCGGCGTCCGCTGTCGCGGCGCGACCGGATGATGATCCAGTGGCAGCAGGCAAGGGAAAAGGGGCCGCTCTACCCGTTCATCTGGGCAAGGAACCGCATCGCCTGGGAGTTTGCCAAGCGCCGGCAGACAGGGCAAACCGGCGCCGAACATGCCTTCCACAACGCCGAGATCGAGGCGGCCTTCTACCGGGCCATCGCCGCCTACAAGGTGCGGCCCTGGGATGGCCGCGTGGTGCTGTACCGTCCGCCGCTCTCGGGCAAATGGACGGTTTCGGGCGGGGCGCTGGTCAACGGCGAACGCACCTATGTGACCCATGACAACGATTGGGGCCTGGTGGTGCCGGGGGTCGAGGTGCACGAGGTGCCGGGCGACCACGACAGCATGGTGCTGGAACCCAACGTGAGGGCGCTGGCCGGGCTGATGCGCGAGGCGATCGAAAGCGCCGAGGCCAAAAGCTTTGGCCACGGCGAAGTTGTGGCCTTTCCCGGCCACGCGGCGGAGTGAGCGGCATGGCGCGGATCCTGGTGGTATCGCTGAACTATCGTACGGCAGAGATGACCCTGCGGTCCGTCCGCGCGGCCCTGCAGGCGATGCAGGGGATGGATGCGGAACTGGTCATCGTGGACAATGATTCCGGTGACGGGTCGTTCGAGCGTATCGCGCAGGCGCTGGCGACAGAGGACTGGGCGCGCGGCGCGCCTGTCCGGCTGCTGCAATCGGGAAAGAACGGCGGTTTCGGTGCGGGCAACAACGTCGGCATCCGTGCCGGGATGAGCGATGGCGGCATACCGGATTACGTCTACCTGCTGAACTCCGATGCCTTTCCGGCGCGGGGCGCGATCCGGCGCCTGCACGACCACCTTGAGACGCATCCAATGGCCGGTTTCGCGGGCAGCTATATCCACGGCGAGGATGGCGAACCGCATGTGACCGCCTTCCGCTTTCCCTCGATCTGGTCGGAACTGGAAGGCGCGATGCGGTTCGGCCCGGTGTCACGAGCCTTGCGGCAGAAAGCCGTGCCCATCGGCGTGCCGAAGACAACGCAACGCGTGGATTGGCTGGCCGGGGCGTCGATCATGATGCGGCAGGGCGTGCTGGACGAAATCGGGCTCTTTGACGAGACGTTCTTTCTTTATTTCGAGGAAACCGACCTGTGCCTGCGCGCCGCGCGCGCGGGACATGAAACGCATTACGTCCGGGACAGCGAGGTGGCGCATATCGGCTCTGTCTCGACCGGCATGAAGACATGGCAGCGCATCCCGGGGTTCTGGCTGGACAGCCGTTGGCACTATTTTTCCAAGAACCACGGGCGCGGCTACGCGGCACTGGCGACGCTGATGCACGCGCTTGGCGGTGGAGTCTGGCGGCTGCGCATGTTGCTGCAACGCAAGCCGCCCGCTGATCCTGCGCATTTCCTGCGCGATCTGATCCTGCATGACACCAAGGCACTGGTCCGGCCCTTGCCGGAACGGCGCGAGGCTGCGCGCGCCACGGCCCGGGTTGCAGCCAAGGCACAGGCGGAGTGACCGAGATGGCGATGACCTGCGTGCTTTGGGGGAATGAGTCACTGCTGGTGCAATGTGGCGAGATGGCGCTCGACCGAGGCAACACCATCTCTGCGGTCGTGACCGATAACCTGGACGTGCGGCGCTGGGCAGATGGCCGTGGCCTGCGGGTGGAAACGCCGGGCAAGGATCTTGCGGCGCGTCTGGGGGACGGGTTTGACTGGCTTCTGTCCATCGCCAACCTCTCGATCATTCCCGAGGACGTGCTGGCCTTGCCCACCAGGGGCGCGGTCAATTTCCACGATGGACCCCTGCCGCGTCATGCCGGGCTGAACGCGCCGGTCTGGGCGCTGATCGAGGGCGAGACACGCCACGGCGTCACCTGGCACCTGATCGAGGGCGGGGTGGATGAGGGCGACATCCTCGTGCAGGCCGGGTTCGACATCCGGCCGGGGGATACGGCGCTGACCCTGAACACCAAGGCCTACGAAGCGGCGATGGAGTCTTTCCCGGCGCTGCTGGACCAGCTGGAAAGCGGCGCGTTGGTCCGTGTGGCGCAGGACCTGACCCAATGCAGTTATCACGCGCGGGCAGATCGGCCCGGGGGCTACGGCGTGCTGGATTTCACGCGGCCGGCGGTAGAGCTGGAACGGTTGGTGCGGGCGCTTGATCACGGGCCCTATTGGAACCCGCTTTGCGTGGCCAAGATCCGGGCGCGGGGGGCGCTCTTCGGGGTTGGTCATGCGCGCCTGACAGAGGGGTACGGGACACCGGGCACGGTGCTGGACGTCTCGGAAGACCGGCTGACCGTGGCCTGCCGGGAACACGCGCTGGTGCTGTCCGGGCTGACGCGCATCTGCGGCGCGCCAGTCGAAGCGGGCCAGATCGCATGCGTTGGCGAGATACTGGGCCCGGCGCCAGAGGTCGATATGGCGCCTGTCGCACGGGGCGACGGGCAGATGCGCCGGGTGCTGGCCGAGCGGCGGCCCGCTGCACTGGGCGGATTGACCGAAGGCGAATGCGCCTTGGAAACCCGTGCCCTGACGTTGCCTTCTGGCGAGGCCTTGGCGCGGGTCATGCGCTGGGCGCAGGCGCTCTGCCGGCGCGAGGCGGTAGACCTTGCCTGGGCCGACGGCGCGCTGGAGGCATTGGCGGAAAGCGGTCTGGTCGCGCCCTGGGCGCCGCTGCGTACCGGTTCGACGGCCAGGCCACAGCCCTGGGCCACGGACCTGCCTGCCCGCGCGCCAGAGCTGACCTGGCCCGAGGTGCCGCAGATTGGCGTTGCTGTCGATGGCGCGGGCCATGTGCCGGGAACGGTGATGACCGTGATCCTGGATGACGCGCCGGTGCTCTCCTACGATGCCGGGTGCCTGCCGCCTGCGCAGGCGGAACTGTTCGCCGCGCGTCTGGAATTCACCGGCACGGGCCTGCCCGAGGAAGAGCGCGACCTGGTCCTGAACCAGTGGAACGCCACCACGACCAGCCATGACCGCGGCCTGACGATGCACCGCGCCTTCGAGGCGCAGGTGGCCGCAACGCCCGAAGCGGTGGCGCTGATCTTCGAGGATCAGAAACTCACCTATGCGGATCTGAATGCCCGCGCCAATCGCGCCGCGCATCTGTTGCGCGAGATGGGCGTGGCGCCGGGAAAGGTGGTCGGCCTCTGCTGCCGGCGGTCGATCGACCTGATGGTTGGCGCGCTGGCGATCCTCAAGGCCGGGGGCGCTTACCTGCCAGTGGATCCGGCCTACCCATCGGACCGTCTGCAGCATTTTGTTCAGGACAGCGGCGCGCAGGTGATCGTCACGCAGGCCTCGGTGGAACCCGGCCTGCCGCGCCATGACGCGCAGTTGCTGGTGCTGGACGCCGAACCACGTCTTGCCGCGCAGCCCGTCGAAAACCTGCCCGACACCAGCGGACCAGCGGATCTTGCCTACCTGATCTATACCAGCGGATCGACGGGCAGACCCAAGGGCGTGATGGTCGAGCATCGCAATGTATGCAACTTTTATACAGGGATGGACGCGCACATCCCGCACGACGGTGGCACTTGGCTGGCCGTCACCTCGCTGTCCTTCGACATCTCGGTGCTGGAACTCTTCTGGACCACTGCGCGCGGACTGACCGTCGTTCTGACCGGGGACGAGGACCGGGCGCTGATCTCAAAGGGGCCGATGCCGCGCGGAGAGGGCATGGAGTTCTCGCTGTACTACTGGGGCAACGACGATGGGGCCGGGCGGGACAAGTACGCCCTGCTGCTGGAAGGGGCGAAATTCGCCGACCGGAACGGCTTTGTCGCCGTCTGGACGCCGGAACGTCATTTCCATGCCTTTGGTGGCCCCTATCCGAATCCCAGCGTGACCGGGGCCGCCGTTGCCGGTGCGACCAGGAACATCGGCGTGCGCGCCGGATCGGTCGTGGCGCCCCTGCACCATCCCGCGCGGATCGCCGAGGAATGGGCGGTGATCGACAACCTGACAAACGGACGTGCGGGCATGGCGATTGCCTCTGGCTGGCAGCCGGACGATTTCGTGCTGCGCCCCGAGAACACCCCGCCCGAGAACAAGCCTGCCATGCTGCGCGACCTTGAGACCTTGCGAAAGCTGTGGCGTGGCGAGGCAGTAGGGTTCCCGCGCAAGGACGGTTCGATCCACGAGATCGTGACCCAGCCGCGCCCGGTGTCGAAGGATCTGCCGGTCTGGGTGACGACCGCCGGCAATCCCAAGACCTGGCAAGAGGCCGGGGCGGCGGGGTGCCATGTGCTGACGCATCTTCTGGGCCAGTCGGTCGAAGAGGTCGGCGACAAGATCAAGCTGTACCATGCGGCCCTGCGCGAGGCCGGGCACGATCCGGCGGACTTCAAGGTCACGCTGATGCTGCACACGTTCCTCAGCGACAGCCGCGACCACGCCCGCGAGATCGCGCGCGCGCCGATGAAGGACTACCTGCGCTCTGCCGCCGGGCTGATCAAGCAATACGCCTGGGCCTTTCCGGCGTTCAAGCGGCCTGAAGGGGTGTCCAACGCCTTTGACCTGCAGCTTGACGGGTTGGAGGCCGAGGAACTGGAGGCGATTCTGGACTTTGCCTTCGAGCGCTATTTCAACGAAAGCGGCTTGTTCGGCACGGTCGATGACGCGCTGAAGCGCACCGAGGAGGTGCAGGCTATCGGCGTCACGGAAATCGCCTGTCTCATCGACTATGGCATCGACCGCGAGACCGTGCTGGACGGGCTGAAACCTCTGGCCGAGGTTGTCGCCAGCGCGGGCGGAGAAACGGAGCTTGCACCGGACGATTTCTCGATCGCGGCGCAGATCGTGCGACATGGTGTGACGCATCTGCAATGCACGCCTTCGATGGCCCGGATGATCGTGATGAACGACGAGGCGCGCTTTGCCCTCAAGGGTGTACAACATGTATACCTTGGTGGAGAGCCCTTGCCCGGCGCGCTGGTCAAGGAGTTTGCCCAGATTACCCAGGCCACGGTCACCAACATGTACGGGCCCACGGAAACGACGATCTGGTCTTCCTGCACGCGCGCCGATCCGGATGAGCCGGTGGTCAATATCGGCCTGCCACTGGCCAATCAGCAGCTTTATGTCCTCGACGAGAACCGCGCCCCGGTGGGCGTGGGGCAGGAGGGCGAACTTTGGATCGGCGGCGAAGGTGTGACGCGCGGCTATTGGAACCGCCCCGACCTGACGGCGGAACGGTTCGTCGCCAACCCGTTTCACGCTGGGCGCATGTATCGTACCGGCGATCTGGTGCGGAGGCGCGCTGACGGTCGGATCGATTTTGTCGGTCGGGTGGATCACCAGGTGAAACTCCGCGGACACCGGATCGAACTGGGCGAGATCGAGGCCTGCCTGGAGGCAATCGCCGGGGTCACGCAGGCCGTCGTCATGGCGCGTGAGGATGTGCCTGGTGATGTGCGACTGGTGGGTTATTACACGGGTGCGGCCAAGGATGAGGCTGCGGTCAAGGCCGCAATGGCCCGTGATCTGCCCGGCATCATGGTGCCCGGACGCTTCGTGCACCTAGACTCCTTTCCGCTGACCCCCAACAAGAAGGTCGACCGCAAGGCGCTACCCGCACCGCAGGCAGTGGCAGCGAAATCGGCATCGCCGCCGATTGCCCCGGCGATTTCGGCCGCGGAAGGGGATGCCGCGCAGGTCGAGGCCGCGGTTGCCGCGATCTGGCAGCGTACGCTGGGCGTCGCGCCTTCCTCCCGGGACAATTTCTTTGACCTCGGCGGGCATTCCCTGCTGGCGGTTCAGGCGCATCGGGCGATCCGCGAGGAACTGGGCGCCGCGACCCTGTCGATCACCGACATCTTCCGTTTCCCGGTCCTTGCGGATCTTGCCGCGCGCGTGGCCGGATTGGCGGAGGGGCCGGTGCGCGCGCCCGCAGCGCCCGTTGCGCCGAAACCCGGGCCTATGCCCGTTGACGCGACATCGGACAGGGCGTGGTCTCGCAGCGAGGCGATGGCGCGACGGCGTGAAATGCGCGCCCGGCGCCGGGTCTGAACATCGTGTCGGCAGTCGAACTGGAACGCCTTGTTCGCCAGATCGGGCTCTCGCGCGGTGTGGGCTGGGGCCTGGCCGTCCCCGGTGAGGGAGACCTGTATCCGGAAGAGGAGGCGGCCATCGCCCGCGCCCGACCGGAGCGGCGCGCAGAGTTCGCCGCCGGTCGCCTAGCGGCCCGCCGCGCGATGGCGCAGCTGGATTTGGCGGATGCCGCAATCCCGATGGGCCCCGACCGCGCGCCCGTTTGGCCCAAGGGGCTGGTTGGCAGTATCAGCCATGCCGCGGGCATCTGCCTGGGCGTCGTAGCGCGGGTTGATAACTTTCGCAGCCTGGGCATCGACATCGAAAGTGATGCCCCCCTGGCTAAGGACCTGATCCCCGAGATCTGCCTGCCAGAAGAGTTGGCCCTTGTGCCCGCAGACCTTCGGGCGGCCCGGGCCAAGCGCCTGTTCTCGGCGAAGGAGGCCGCCTACAAGGCGCATTATCCATTGGCCGCACAGGCCTTTGGCTTTCACGGATTGCAGGTGGATCTTGCGCAGGGCCTTGCCCGGTTCACTGACCATCCCGAAGTTGCCTCAATTCCGCCCGAATCCCGGGCGGACCTGCCTCTGCGCCAGGTATTCGGGGCCGGGCTGATTCTGTCGCTGAGCGCCATCCCGGCGGACATCTCCCGACGCTAGGACACGGATTTGCCACAATTGGCCGGTGAAGCCCTGCAAACTGCCGGAAATGAGGCGAAAACATGGCGCCAGTTCGCAACCTGGACACGCTTTGTTTCCGGCTTTTCCTTGGTCAGGTCGTGGCGAAATTTGGGCGGCATTGCTAGATTGCGGCCTGAAGATGGCGCTTTCGGGGTAAAACACGTTCGCGCTGTCTCCGCACCGGGGGCGGTTTTGCGGGAGAGTTGAAATGAGTCAGTTCCAGTCGACCGGCGAAGTGTTCGCCGCCCTCAAGCGTCGTGCCCTGTTGATCCTGGTGGTCACGTTCCTGGGTTGTCTCGCCTCGCTCTACTACGCAATGGGGCAGGCCAAGGTTTTCGAGGCGACGGCGATTGTTCAGATCGAGGACGCGCAGGTGCCCGACCAACTGGCCGGGGCGCTGGCCGCGACCAATGACGCTGCCCGCCGGGTCCGCCTGATCGAGCAGCGCCTGACGGCCCGGGACAACCTTGTGCGGATCATGGAGAAACACGCGCTGTTCAGCGCCGACCCGACCATGACCATGAGCGAGCGCGTTGGACGTCTGCGGGATTCAGTGCGTATTCAACAGCTTGTTGGCCAAGAGCAGAGCTTTGCACCCGGCGGCAACGCGCCGTCCGGCCTGATGATCTCCGTGCAGTTGGACGATGCGCAAAAGGCAGCGGACGTCGCCAACGAGTTGATGCAATCGGTGATCGACCAGTCGCGCGACCGCAGCGCAAGCCGCGCCCGCGACACGCTGGAGTTCTTCGCCGCCGAAGAGACGCGCGTGGGCGCCGAAATCGACGCGCTCGAGGCTGAGATCGCGGAGTTCAAGCGCCTGAACGCAGAACAGCTTCCCACGGGCGTGGTTGACCTGCGGTCGCAACTGGGCAGCCTGCGGGACACCGACCTGGACCTGGATCAGCAGATCCTGACGTTGCAGACGTCCAGCGACCGGACCCGGGACGAGGTGCGCGAGCGCCAGATCGCCGCCCTGCGGGAACAAAAGGCCCTGATCGCGGCGCGGATCGCCCAGATCGAAACCCAGATCCAGGGGGCGCCCGAGGTCGAGCGCGAGCTGAACCGGCTGGACCGCGAGATGACCCGCCTGCAGGAGCAATACGGCGTGATCACCCGTCGCAAGGCCGAGGCCGAACTGGGGCAACTGCTGGAGGATCGCAAGGCCACCGACCGCTTCGAGGTCCTCGAGACCGCCTTGGTGCCTGAATTCCCGGTGTCGAGCAGCCGCAAGAAGCTGGCGGTGATGGGCGGCGTGGCAAGCCTGATGGCCGCGCTTGGCCTGGCCTTCCTGATCGAGACGATGAACCCGGTGATCCGCAGCGCGGCCCAGATGGAGCGGGCGCTGGGTGTGCAGCCGGTGGTCGCGATCCCGGTGGTGACGACCCGGCAGGACCGGCGCGGCGGCGGGCTGAGAATGCTGGGCAAATTGCTGGCAATCTTCGCGATCCTGGGCCTGGGGCTCAAGCTGCTCTGGGATCGTTCGCCGGTGCTGGCAGAATTCACCGAAAGGTTCCTGCCGCGGGCGATCCGGGGCTAGGCACGAGACATGTCAGAGGTACGGGTGCGCTGTCCTTGCAGCTGGAGAGCGCACTTGCGGGCCGGGCACGGGGGCGCCCGGCCTCAATAACTGTAGCGGTCGAGTTCGGTGCCCTCGGCCTTGTTCAGGATCATCCCCAGGATCGGGGTGCCATCACCCAGGCGCCGTTCAACCTCGGCAATTTCCTTTTCCGTCGTCAATCCGCCGCCTATCACCAGCAGAACGCCATCGAACAGCGGCCGCGCGGCGATCACGTCGTCGTAGGACAGGGCCGGGGGCAGGTCGATCAAAACGACGTCGGGATCGTATTCGTCCTCGATCCGGTGCAGGCAGGTCTCGGCGCGCGGGTCCTGCAGCAGTTCCGAGGCATAGGCCTCGGGCCGGTTGTTGAGGCCAAAGGCGATGTTGCGCCCGGCGTTGACCGGGTTGCGCCCCATCCGCAGCAGGTGATCGCCCGGCGCGGTCATGCCGCGAAGCATGTCTCCCAGCGATCCGGGATCGGAGACGCCCAGGATCTTGTGCAGGCTGGGCCGGCGCATGTCGAGGTCCAGCAGCAAGGTACGGCAGTTCTCCTGCCGCGACAGGCTGATGGCCAGATTGGCGGCGGTGAAGGTCTTGCCGCATTCCTTGCCGGGAGATGTGATTGCCACGCGGCGCCAGCCGTTTTCGTGCAGGGCCTGCAAGAGACGCGTTCGCAGCACGTCAAAGGCCGCATGGGCAGGATCATCGCGGCTGGCGGTGATGATGCGGTTCCGGTCGAGGTGGGCCTTGTCGACCGTCATTTCCGACAGCCCGGCCCAAGCGGAGGCAGCCGGGTCCGGCTGCTGTGGTGGCCGCGCCGAGGCCGGCGTGCCTGTCGGCCGGTCCGTCACCGGGACCATCTCCGTCAGCGCCAGCGGGGGCAAGTCCCGTGGTACTTTGGTGCGCTCCCGTGCAAGGCGCTCTTCCTCCGCGCGGCGCGCGGCCTCTGCGGCCTTGGCATCGGCCAAGCGTGCCTGTTCGGCTCGCTTTTCCTGTTCGGCACGGTGCGCGGCCTCGGCCCGCTCTGCCTCTGACTTCCGCCGCGCCTCTTCAGCGCGTTCCTCCGCCGCGCGTTGTTTGGCCTCTTTCTGGGCCTGCAATGCTGCCTCAGCCTCGGCGCGTTCAGCGGCTTGGCGGGCTTCTGCTTCGCGTCGGGCGCGCGCGGCCTCGACCCGTCGCAACGCCTCTGCCCTTGCCATCGCTTCGATTTCCGCGCGGCGGCGAGCCCTTTCCTGTGCCTTTTCGCGGGCCTTCGCCTTGTCTGCAACCGACCGGACTTGATCCGCGGCGGCGTCGTGTTTCCGGGCGACCTCTTGAGCAGTCTCGTCCAGTTGGGGCACGGAATCAGGTTGTTGGGCCACGGGGCGTGCGGACCCCGTGGCGGAAGTGCGTTTGCGCCGGAATTTTGGGCTGTCCATCATGTTCATGACCCTTGCTCCGCAGCTTTCCGGGCGGCGCGTGCCGATTGCGCACACCATGATTCCCTTGTGTCCCGCCAACGTGCGGGGTGCGATTCAGTTTTCCGTGTTCGGGGCCGCCAGAAGGAGACCCGGTCGATTGTCGTTAAAACAGCCAATTCTGGCCAGAATAAGGTGGAAACACAGGGATTGTTGACGGACCTCGCGGTGTCAAAAGCCAAAGAGGTTGGCCTTGGTGGTCGCCTCTTCGATGAAACGGTGCTTGTCGGTCTCGGGCTGCCAGCCCAGCACCTCCTTGGGCCGCATGTTCACGAAGGGTGAGAAATGCGCCCGGCTTTTCCAGTCGGCCAGCGAGGGACGAATGACGCCCTGCCGCCGCAGGGCATATTTCTTGAGCAGGTATTTCACCGCGTCCGAGGCGTAAAAGGCATTCAGATTTCCCGGAACAACGCGAATCCGTGCCCCCAGGGCCTGTTCGATGGCATTGAAATAGCCCCGGGCCGAAAACATCGGCTCGCCCACCAGGTTGAAGCTCTGGCCAATGGCGGGCGCGTCGATCATCCGCACCAGCCCGTCCGCCACGTCGTCTATCAGAACGAAAGGCAGGATGTTGCGGCCGTGCCCCCAGATGCGCACCGCCCCTGCACCATGCCAGCGCCCGATGCCCCAGTGTTGCAGCGGCCCGCCGTGACCAACGACGATTCCCGGGCGCGCAATGACCAGCGGCAGGCCCCGGTCCCGGTGCAGCTCCAGCAGCTTGCGTTCGCATTCCGCCTTGGACCGGGCGTAGAGGTTGCGATCTGTCATGTCCTCGGCAAAGCCCGTGTCCTCGGTGATCTGCACGTTTGGATCGGACATGTCGTAGCTGGCGATTGTGCCAGTGTAGATCAGCCGATTCACGCCCGCCTTCTCGCTTGCCATCGCGATCCGCAGCGCCACGCCGACATCGTTCTTCAGGCAGCCGGCCCAGGTGTCGTCCAGCGACTTGGCCAGGTTGAAGACCACCTCGATCCCCTGCATCGCCACCGTCAGCGCATCGAGATCATGCAGCGAGGCAGAGACCGTCTCGACGTTGTCTGTCAGATCGGGGAAGGGGCCAGTATTCCCGCGCGACAGCACCCGCACTTCGCGTCCATCGGCCACAAGCCGCCGGGTCAGGGCGCGCCCGATGAAGCCGGTGCCGCCGATGACCATGGCGGTCGGTTTTGGGTGTCGGGTCTGCACCGCAGGGGCGGCGGTCTTCAGGATCTCGGGGGGCAGTTTCGCGATCATCGCATCGACGGTGCGCATGACCTTGACCGCGCTTTCCCCGGAAAAGCGGGGATCCTGGGGTTTGCCTTCGGCCAGCGCGCCATAGATCGCGGCGGTCATGCCCCGGAAAGACAGGCCATAGGGATTTCGGGTGTTAAGCGAGCGGAGCTGTGTCCAGGCGTTCGCCAGACCCTCACGCCGATGCTGGCGGGACAGTTCCATCTGTTTCTTCAGCGGGTTGGCGACGAGGTCGGCGGCATTTTCCCGTTCGACCACCAGCACGTCCTGGGCAAAGTCCAGCCGCGCCCGGGCAGAGGAGCCGCGCAGGGTGACGGAACGGTCGTCGATGGTTTCCACCATTGCCAGTGTAAAGGTGATCTCGACCTGACCGGCGCGGGCCAGGATTCGGAACCCCTGCGGGCGCGGGTCCTTGCCCGGCAGCATCACGGGGTGCGTGGCATGGGCGTGCAGGATCTCGATGTCACCGAACAGGTCCTGCGCGAAGGCCACGAGGTGTGGCCCCAGTTCCAGCAGCAGGTTCTTCGGCTCACGCAAGAGCCAAAGGTTGAACGGACCCGACCGCAGTGGCGCCAGCGGCAGTGCCCAGGTGATCTCTGCCGAGAAGACGCGGCCATAGTCCCCGGCGGCCAGCGCCTCTTTCATGCGGACATAGGATGGCAGGCCAAGAAAGTTGTGCCCGGCGTGGAATTTGCGGTTTCCCGCAATCGCTGTCCTGTGGATGAATTCGGTCTCTTCACCGGATTCAGCCACAGGTTTTTCCACAAGCACGTGCAGCCCGCCGGTGAGGCACTGAGTCGCTATATCCTTATGTATATCTGGCGGTGTCAGGATGTGTACGGCATCGCAGGCCTTCGAATCGATCAACTCGGCGACAGTTGTGAACACCCTCGCGCCCAGCGGCTCTGCCAGGGCTTGGGCGGCGCTGTCGCGCTTGTCACAGACCGCCGTGACCTTGACGCCCGGGGTCGCGCGCAGGGCGTCAGCGTGCCAGTCTGCGATGTAGCCGGCCCCGATCAGGCCGACACGGATGGGGGTGGACATGGGTTGAACCCTCATTTGTATTCTATAATCCGCATGTTATCGCCAGCAAGCCGCCGGGCGTGGAACCGCGCCATGCCGATCAGGTTCGGGAATTTCGACAGGGTGAGCAGCAGGGCCAGCCGGTGCGCCTGTCCGGGCGGTAACCCGTCGGCGTGCAGCCCCCGGATCGAGCGGAAGTGGCTGTAGCCGTACATCAGCAGGACAAGTGCGCTGATCCAGGACGTGGTGAGGAACCCGGCCAGGAATAGCAGCGGCAGGACAAGGGCAAAGGTCAGGACACGGCGGCGTTCTGTCCGGAAATACTCGGGGTGCAGGTGGCCCACCTGTGCAAACCCGTGGCCGGTGCGCACCGCCCGACGCCACCATTGGCCAAAACGCAGCATGGCCGCGTCATGGCGCGTCATCTCCAGCGGCAGGCGTTCCAGCTGCCAGCCGGCCTTGCGCAGGCGGGTGCAGAACTCGTCATCCTCGGCGGCGATCACGCGGGGGTTCATGCCGCCCACGCCCCTCCAGGCCGCTGCCCGCACCATCATGTCGCCGCCGCAGGCCCGGATCGGCCCGGCGGGGCGATGCCATTCCCAGTCGCAGATCGCGTTGTAGACCGAGGCGTCCGGGTGGATTTCCGACCGCCAGCCGGTGACGAGGCCAAGGCGCGGATGCGCCTCGAGATGCGCGCGGGCGGCTTCGAGAAAGCCGGGCTGCAGGGTGCAGTCGCCATCAATGAACATGACGATGCGCGGCTGGGACAGCGCCTCGAATCCGGCGTTCCTGGCGCGGGCGGCGGTAAAGGGCGTGGACATGTCCAGTTCGACCACCTTGGCGCCAGCGGCGCGCGCCTCGGCCGGGCTGTTGTCGGTCGAGCCGGAGTCGACGTAGACGATCTCGCGCGCCTGCCCTTGGACAGAGGTCAGCGCGGCCACCAGCCGCGCGCCCTCGTTGCGGCCGATCAGGACCACATCGACGGGCGTCATGGGCGTTTCCCCTGCGGCGGCGACCCGGCGGCATAGCCACGGAACAGCGTCGAGAGCCAGCCCGCCTCGCGCGTGATGTTGAATTCGGCCTCGACCTTGGCGCGGCCTTCCAGGCCCATCCGCTGGCGCCGCCCGGGATCGTCGATCAGGGCCTTGATGGCGTCCCGCAGCCCCTCGGCGTCACCGGGTGCCACCAGCAGGCCCGAGGTGTCATGCGCCACCAGCTCCGGCACTCCGGCGATGCGGGTGGTGATGACCGGGACGTGAGAGGCCATCGCTTCCATCAGGACCACGGGCACGCCTTCGGCGAAACTGGGCAGAACAAAGAGATCCGCCGTCGCCAGGGCGTCCGCGACCTCGGATTGCGACCGGTAGCCGGTGAACGTGACGGGCAGGTCCTGTGCCTGCGCCTCCAGCGCGGCGCGGTCGGGGCCGTCGCCGATGATCGTCACGCGCAGGTTGGGCGTGTCCGGCGCGATCCGGCGCAGCGCCTCGATCAGGATCGGCACGCCCTTGACCCCGGCCAGCCGCCCGACGAACAGCAGGTGCGTGTCCGGGCCTGCGTGCGGGCTGGGGGAATAGCGGTCAGGATCGACGCCGCAATGCACGATGTGAAAACGGTCCCAGTGGGTTTGATCGGCAAAACACATCAGCTGCGACCGGCAATAGTCCGAGATGCAGGCAACGAATGTGGCGCGGGCCGCCTTTTCGTCGATGCGCCAGTGGTGCGGCTCAAAGAAGATGTCCGGGCCGTGGATGGTGAAACTGTAGGAAATGCCCGACATTTCCGAGGCCAGCATGGCCACCGTGCAGGAGGCTTTGGCGATATGGTTGTGCAGGTGGTCGATGCCCAGATCCGCGAGATGGGCGGCCAGCACCCCGGCTTCGAGAAAATAGTTCAGGTTGTAAAGTCGGCCTTTCACGCCCTTGGGCGCTGTCCGCCAGGCCAGTTTCAGCGCGGCCAGGTAGCGGCCCGGGCGGCGCATCCAACGCAGATGCGCACGCAGCAGGGTCAGCGGGTTCTTCGCCGCATCCAGCACCTTGTAGGTCCGGGCGTGTTCCTCGCGCTGCTCCGGCCCGACAAGATGTTCGGCCCCGGTTGTGCGGATCGAACAGGTTTCGACCTCGTGCCCGAGAGCGCGCAGGGCGGCAACCTCGCGCTGGATGAAGGTGTCGGAGGCGCGGGGGTATTCGCCCGTCAGATAGGCCAGTTTCGGCAAGCTCATGCGCGATCCTCTGCCGCGCGGGCCATCAATCCCTCGAAGGTATCGACGTCCTCGCCCGGAAAGGCGCTGCGCATCCGGGTGTTGGGGTAGCGCAGCGGCATGAGCCGTGCCCGCAGGATGCTCTCTCGGAAGAGGCCAGGCAGATGGCCGGAGACGGGTTTCAACAGGCGCGCCAGCGCCAGCCAGGCCCGGTAGGGCACCGTCACGTTCAGGCGCGGCCAGCCGAAACAGCGCCTGTGCGCGCGCAGGAAACGCGCGCGGGTGGGGCGGTCGTCGTCAAAGACATTGACGATGCCGGGACCGGAGGTGGGCGCGTGCGCGGCCTCGACGGCGATTTCGGCACAAAGGTCCACATGCGCCAGCGGCAGTTCGCCGTGCGACCCGATGGTGACAAAGAGCTTGGACGCCCAGAACCCCTGCATCCCGTGCCACGTCCGCCCCGGCCCCCAAAGCGCGCCTGGCCGCAGGATCCAGCCGTCTTCAAAGCCGGCGTCGCTGAGGAACAGCGCTTCTTGCAGCCGCTTTGACCCGGCATAGGCGTCGCGGGCCTGTTCCGGCGCATCGGGCAACGGGATCAGCGGGCTGGCTTCGCTCAGCGCCTCGCCCGGCGACAGCGCGTCGGTATCGTAGACGGCAAGCGACGAGATCAGCACAAGCCGAGCAGCGCTGTCCCGCCAGACCTCGCGCAGCGTTCGGGTCGCGCTCAATGTGTCGCGGGCGACTGCAGCCGGGTCGCCGCCCAGGTGGGCCGCGGCATGGATGATGGCACAGTCCCCGGGCAGGGCCGCGCGCAGGCGGTCTGCGGCATCGGGGGCGGTCAGGTCCAGTTGCAGCGGCGTGATCCCTGCGTCCCCGGCCCAATCCGCCGGCAGGGTGCTGCGATACAACGCAAGGACAGGCAGTTCCCGGCGTCGCGCCTCTGCCACGCAGGCGCGGCCGAGAAAGCCGCCCGCACCGGTGATGACAACCGTCAACTTGCCCACGGCATCGGTTCCATTGGTTCGCAGGTCGTGGTCATGGTCTGGGCGCCTGTCGTTTCACCGGCGTTCTGGATCGCCAGCGAGACTTCCGTCAAGTGCAGGGCAAAATCGTTCGAAATGCGGCAGGGGCGGCCCTCTTGCAGTGCGCCCAGCACCTCGGCGGGGCCCAGCATGAAGTTCATCGCGGCGGCTCCCCAGCGCGTGACCTTGGGGTGCGTGGGTTGCGGCAGGCGCAAGGTGCGGGGCAAGGGATGTTCGATCTGGCGCCGCCGCAGCGTCAGGCGGCGGGCAAATTTCACCTTGGCCGCGTTGTCCCATGCGGCATTGCAGAACAGCACGCCCTTGTCTCCGAAGACGCGGATACGGTGATCGTGCGGCGCGGTGATGGAACAGGTCAGCCGGGTGACCGGCCCGTTGTCAAAGAACAGCATTGCCACCGACAGGTCCGGCGCAAAGGGACCCGTCCCCTCCTTGTCGGGGATCGTCTCGGCAGAGGCGGCGACCACGGTGCGCACCGGTCCGAACCACGAGATTAGCCAGGTCAGGTAATAGCCCGCGTGTTCCATCGTGCACCCGACGCGGAATTCATCCTCGTAGGGCCAGGGGGCGCCGGAATCCGACAGCCACTTGTGATAGGCGGCCTGCGGGATGAACCCGTCGTCCAGTTCGGCGTAAATGGCTCGGGGCTTGCCGGCGACGCCGGTGCGCAGGGCGTGGCCCAGGGTCTGTGCCGCCTCGCCCAGTGCGGAACAGGGCGCCGAGGCGAGTGCCAGCCCCTTGTCCCGGGCCAGCTTGTGCAGCTCTTTGGCCTGCTCCAGCGTCATGGCCAGAGGCTTTTCGGAATAGACGTGACGGCCCGCCTGAAGGCAGGCGCGCGAGGTTTCGAAATGGGCGCGGGGATTGGTGAGGTTGAGCACCAGCGCGCCCGGCGCGCGGTCCAGAAGGTCCGCCAGGCTGTCGCGGACCGGCAATCCCCAGAAGTCGCAGAATACGCGCAACCGGTCGGGATCATGGTCCCAGACGCCGGCAACGCTGATCCACGGCATGGCGGCCAGCGAACGCATGTAGAGATCCGCGACAAAGCCACAGCCCAGCAACACGACCTGCCCGGCCTGCGCGCCTTGACCCGCGCCCGACTCCGACTTGCTCGAATTCACTGTGCCACCCTTGGCCCGCCTGTGTTTCCGCAAAGATAGAACACTTAAACATGGCCATATTTCGACGTGCACCGGGAAATTGCGGCAGCGCGGCACCAGTGATTTCAAAAAGGGCAAAACTATTGTGGAAAGGTCACTGCGAATGTCGCGGGAACAGGCTATTGCTGCGGGCGGGGGAACAGGGTGCCGTTATGGAATTCCGATTTGGCGATGACACGGTTGTCGTGAACGTGCCGACATGGGCCGTGCTGGAGGCACGGGTGCGCGAGCGGTTTGCCCGCCGTGCCGGTTTTTCGCTGGCCACGATCAACCTCGATCATATCGTCAAGCTGCGCGGTTCGGACAGTTTCCGTACGATCTATGCCGCACAGGACTTCGTTGTGGCCGATGGCTATCCGATCGTCTGGCTGTCGCGGCTGGCGGGGCGGCCCGTGTCACTGATCCCGGGATCCGAGGCGATCATGCCGTTGGCGCAGATCGCGGCGGCGCAGGGCGTGACCGTTGCGCTGTTCGGATCGTCCCGACCGGTGCTGGAGGCGGCGGCGGAATACCTCGAGCGCGAGGTGCGCGACCTGAAGGTGGTCTGCCAGATCGCGCCGCCGATGGGATTCGACCCGGTCGGGCCGCAGGCCGAAGAGATGTTGCAGCAGATCGCGGACTCTGGCGCGCGTCTGTGCTTTGTCGCGCTGGGGGCGCCCAAGCAGGAGAGTTTCTCCGCGGCGGGCCGTCGGGTCGCGCCCGAGGTGGGCTTTGCCTCAATCGGGGCGGGACTGGATTATTTTGCCGGGACCCAGCAGCGGGCGCCGAAATGGGTGCGCCGGATCGCGATGGAATGGGTGTGGCGGATGATGCTGGACCCGGGACGCCTGGCTGGACGCTATGCCAAATGCGCCCTCGCGTTGCCGGGGCTGGCGGTGCGGGCGATGCTGCTACGCTTCCGCGACCGCAAGACCTGAACGGGGTGACGGACACGGGTCAGCCTTCCCAAGGGATCAGAGCTTTCGGCGCCGCGGGCGCCGCAGCAGCAGGGTATCTTTCAGTTTGGTTTTCAGCCCGCGTGGCGGCAGAAGTTCCATGTTTCGCTCGAACGTGGCGCCGTTCAAGGTTTGATCCCGCATCAGGGCCAGTTTCACCCCCCATTGCGCGGCAGTCTCTGGCGGCAGCCCCTCGGAGACGCCCATGCCGGTGGCCAGCGCGCCGGGCAGCCAGTCGGTGATGACGATGCCGGGGAAACGGTCGTACAGATCGGCGATCAGGGCGCGGCTCAGCACCCTTTGCGCACCCTTCGACACGGAATAGGCGGCGGAGGCGGGCAGCGGGGCGATGTCGGCATAGCTGGAAACGTTCAGGATGCGCCCCGTGCCGCGCGGCGCCATGTCCTGCAATGCGGCCCAGGAACAGGCGTAAACCCCACCGAGGTTGACGGACATGCTCTGCCAGAACATCTCTGGTGTCTCGTCCAGGACATCGCGCTTGGGGTAGACGGCGGCGTTGTTGATCAGCAATGCCAGCGCGCCGTGACGGACAGTGGCCTGCGCAAAGCCCTGCCGGACCGCTGCGAAATCCGACACGTCCATCGGCAGTGCCTCGAACCTTCCTGCGCAGGTTGCGCCGGTTTCCTTCAGCGCTTCGGCCCGGCGCCCGGTGCCGACCACGGTAAACCCGGCGTCGCTCAACTGGCGGGCCAGCGCGCGGCCCAAACCGGAGCCGGCGCCGGTGACAATTGCAAACCCGTCTTCCGGCGTGATCCGGGTCATTGCCGGTCCTCCAGGATATGGCTAGCGACGCGCAGCGCGTGGGCGGTGATGGTCAGGCTGGGGTTCACGCCCATCGAAGTGGGCATGAAACTGGCATCCGCAACCCAGAGGTTTTCCAGATCATGGGCGCGGCCATCGGCGCGGGTGACCGAATGCATCGCGTCATGTCCGAACCGCAGCGTGCCGCAGGGATGCCCCCAGTTCAGTTCCGGCGCCATCGACAGGAACAGATGCCTGTGCCCCCGCAGCCCCTTGCGCAGCGCTTTGCGAAAGGCGCGACGGCGGAGGCGCAGCTCATCCGACAGGGTATATGTCACGGCCAGTTTTTCCGGGTTCGCGGGATCGTACAGCACCCGGTTATGGGCGTAAGGGAAATCCTCCATCAGCCCGACGAACAGTTGCGCATGGCCCAGAAGGACTTGTGCGGCTGCGGCCAGTGGGCGCGACAGGGCGCGCAGGCGCGGCTGGCCGCGCAGGTCGAACATGCGGTTCAAGAAATGCACCATTTCGCCATAGGAGGCGCGGATGCCCATTGCCTGCACCGTGCCCAGCCTCATGTCCTCGCGGTGATAGAAGTCGCGGAATGAAATCGCCTTGGTCGCGCCGCCCTCCGGTACGCCGCGTTTCGGCCACAGGGCAAAGCGTTCGTCGACATGCAGCATCAGGTTGCACCCGACAAGTCCCGAGGAATTGGCAAGGCCCTTCGGGGCGGCCTCACAGCCCGATGCCAGCAGCAAGCGGGGCGAATGCAGGGCGCCTGCGGCAAGGATATAGCGCTTGGCGTCGAGCCTGCGCGTTTCGCCATCGGCGCGGACCTCTGCGCCGGTGATTTTCGTCCCGTCGGTCAACAGGCGGGTGACCGCGAGCCCGGTAACAAGATGCGCATTGCCCGTGGCCAGCGCCGGTTCCACCCCGGCAGAGCGTCCATCCATCTTGCAGGCTCTGGGGCATTTCTTCCCCAGGCAGTTCTCACATCCCTCGACCCGGGCGATGCCGGTATGGGTGTGGTAGGGGTGCAGGCCTGCGGCGCGCAGGCTTTCGGTCAATGCGGCCTCTGCCGCCTGCAGGGGCGGCGGGGTGTCCAGCGGCATCGGCGCCTCGGGCGAGAGCGGGTCGGGCGTGCCATGCACCCGGAATTGCCGCGCGGCGCGGTCGTACCAAGGGGCCATTTCATCATAGCCAACGGGCCAGCCGCCTGTTGGATGGGGCTGTCCGGGCAGGTCGTCCAGGTCGTGCCGTTCGGGCCGTTCCAGTGTCGCCGCGTAAAAGACAGAACTGCCGCCCGGACCGCTGCCCAAGGGGGCAAAGAACCGCGTTTCCACGCCATCCAGCGAGACATGCAGCGGATCGGGCCAGAGGCCGCGCGCGGCGCGGGCCTCGGGGACAAAGACATCTGTCAGGCCATTTCTTTCGCTGCGCAGGCCCTTTGCGCCCTTCTCGACGAACAGCACCTTTTGCCCGGCCTCTGCCAGGGCGCGGCCCAGCGTGCCGCCACCCATGCCTGCGCCGATGACGATGGCATCCCAGTCCGTGTCGAACGGTGACGTCATCCGTCCGAGGCCCCTTGCATCGAAACTTCAGGGATCAGCGATTGAAAGACCGGCTGCAGGACCGTGCGAATGCGGATCGCGGCGGAATTGGTCAGGTGGTTGTTGTCGAAATACTGGCCCTGCCCGCCTTGCACGGCAGAACAGGTGCCCTCTGCGCAGAACTGTGGCCATGTGTCGAGCAAGGTGATCTCGCCCCGCTCGGCCAGCGGTAGCCAGGGCGCATCGGACAGGGTGGCCCGCAGCACGATGGCCGCCGCCGGAACGCTGGCCTCTGTCCGTGGGCGCGCGGCCAGGGGCAGGCCCGCATGGGCCGCCTCGCGCGCGGCAAGACGGCTGTTGTACAGCGGGATTTCCGGCGGCTGGCGCAGGACGTGTACGCGGGGCACATGGCGGCGTAGCTCTGCCACCGTGTCGCGCGCGGCCTCCGCCAGCAGTTGTGCCTGTGTCACCTTGGTGGACACGGGCCGGTCCGTGGGGTGCAGCGCGATCCTGTCATGGGCATTCAGCCCGACGCCCTGCCCGGTCGCATAATAGCTCCACCGCCCGATCAGAAGGATCGAGTCGAGGCTGTCGAGCGCGGGCAGGGCCTGGCGGATCTGGATGTTGGCCTGGGTGCAGGCCATGTCCTGCCCGGCGGTGGCGGCGCTTTCGACCTTGCGCAGCCTGAACAGCGGCGGGCACCCGGCGCGCCAGAGGATGATGCCGGGCACTTCGGCCTCATGCGCGGCGACCTCCAGCCCCTCTTTCATGGCGCGGACATGGCTGTCGCCCCAGACCAGCAGACGCGGCGCGCCCTCTGGCCCGATCGGGCAGACTTCCAACCCGTCAAGCGGGCCGTCATCGGGCGTATAGCAACGGCTCCAGTCCTGGAGGAAGTCGCCGGATGCGGCGATATGCACCCGCGCCTCGGGGCCGAAACGGGTTGGCACCCCGTCACCCTTGAACAGGACTCCGCCAATGGCCAGCGCGACAGTCGAGGCCAGCACCGCCCCTGAGAATACAGTGCGCCCGGTAAGCGTTTGGGCATGGCGCACGGGCTGCTCGACAAAGCGCCAGGACAGCCAGGCAAGCCCGAAGGAAAGCGCCATCCATGCCAGTGATTCCGGCAGGCCCATCTCGCCCCGCAGCGATGTGGCCAGTGTGTAGACCGGCCAGTGCCACAGGTAGAGCGAGTAGGAAATCAGACCGATCATCCGCATCCACGGATGCGTCAGCAGCCGGTTGACCGCACAGGCCCCGGTCCCCGATGACAAAAGCAGCACGGTGCCCAACACCGGCGGGATGGCCAGCAATCCGGGAAAGAGCGGCCCCGCGGGAATGAACCAGATCGAGGCCAGCACCATGACCAGCCCGACCGAGGACAGCGCCGGATGGCCCCGCCATGTGGCGCGGGTCTCATGCCCCCAGATCGCCAACAGAACGCCCGAAAGCAACTCCCACGCCCGGAAGGGGAAGAGGTAGAAGGTGGCCGTGTGTGACAGTGGCGTGATCAGCACGCAGGCGGCCAGCGACATGGCCCAGCAGGCCACCAGAACGCCGATCACCCCCCAGCGCCAGCGCGCCAGCAGGACAATCGCCAGCGGCAGGAAGATGTAGAACTGCTCCTCGACCGCCAGTGACCATGTGTGCAAAAGCGGCTTGTCCTCGGACGCGGTGTCGAAATAGCCCGCCTGCCTGAAGAACAGCACGTTCGAAAGGTAGACCGTGGAGGCGATCACGGCCTTGCCGTATTCGCGGAACTCGAACGGCAGCAGCAGAACCCAGCCGAGCGCCGTTGTCACCAGCAACATGGCGAAAAAGGCGGGGGCGAGGCGGCGAAAGCGGCGGATGTAGAAATTCGGCAGGCTGACGCGGCCCGTGGAATCATACTCGCGCCAGAGGATGCCGCCGATCAGAAAGCCCGAGATCACAAAGAAGATGTCGACGCCCGCGAAACCGCCAGAAAGCGGCAGGCCGAAGTGATAGAGTACGACGGCCAGCACGGCGACCGCGCGCAGCCCGTCGATATCCCCCCGGTAGGGGAGAGGCGTATGCGCAGGCGCGCTCATGCCTGCGGATGTCCTCGACCAAGGGGCGAGAGCGTCATTTTCTTCCTTCCGGAGGCTCCGGGTTGTGCGCACCCTGCGGTCAGAGTGTTGCCATACCCCTTAGGATACCGCATTTCAGGGCAGTAATATGGCGGATCGCGGGCGTTGGATACCGGAATGGCGGAAAATCTGATCTCGGCCAAAGTGCCGGACTGGTCGCGCGAGCGGATCGAGCGGTTCTGGGAACCGGGCAAGAAGATGATCCGCGCGGTCCGCCGGTATCAGGCCTGGCGCGGACGTGGTCCCCTGGGACGGATGGTGGCGCGATACTGGGTGCTCAATCACTGGTTCTGGTCGCTGATGTGCCAGAGCGAGCTGCATCTGACGACCGAGATCGGCGGCGGGCTGCGCCTGACCCATCCGACGGGGATCATCGTGCACCCGGAGGCGAGGATCGGCGTGAACTGCATGATCTTTCACCAGGTGACGCTGGCCGGGCCGGTGGTGCTGGGCGGTCACGTCGACGTGGGCGCGGGGGCCAAGCTGATCGGGCCGCTGACGGTGGGGGATCACGCGGTGATCGGCGCCAACGCGGTGGTGACGCGGGATGTGCCCGCCGGGGCCACCGTGGCGGGGGTTCCGGCGAAGTTGATCACCCGGTCAGATTGACCTGCCGGCGGTCACCGTGGCGGGCGGCGAAAGCGCAGGGTTTCGGGACTCCCCGCCCCAGGATCGGGGAGAAAGCCGGACTTTTCCAGCACGCGGGCGGAGGCGGGGTTGCTGCGGTCCACGCCGGCGCGGAGTGTCATGGGAGCGGTGGCGTCGAGATGCGCTGCGAGGCCCTGGACCAGTTCGGTGGCAAAGCCCTTGCCCCAGGCCTCTTCGGCGAAAAGGTAGCCGAGATGTGCAGAGTCCCGGTCGCCCTCGGGATCGGAGAAAAGCATGAGCAGGCCGATCAGGGCCTCGCCGGTCTCGACCAGCCAGACCTCGGATGCGGCGCGGCGCGCGGCGATCCAGTTGGCGATCTGCTCTGCTGTGCCGTCCAGTTGCACGGACGGCGGCAGCGGGCGCAGGACGGGCGGTGTGAGGATCCGGGCAAGGCGGTCTTCGATCGCCGCGCGGCTGGCCGGATCGTCGAGTGCCGTTCCCCAGGGGGTGACACGCAGCCGTTTGGTGGTGAAGCCGGTCAATAGCCCAGCCCTTCAAGCGGGCGGCCATCGAGCAAGGCGCGATAGACATCGATGGTCTTTTCGCCCTTTTTCGCCCAGGGGAAATAGCCGTCGGCATAGGATTTGGCGCGCTCTGCGGTCTCGGCCATATTGGCGGGGGCCTCGGCGCAGGCCTCCATTTCCAGGCGGAACCCGTCCACCATGCGGTCGAAGGTGCCCATTTCGACCCGCGCACCCCGACCCTGGTCGGCGAGGTCGCCCGGCGCGCCGTAATTCGCCACGATCACCTGGCAGCCACAGGCCATCGCCTCGATCACCACCCCCGCGCCCAGTTCGCGGATCGAGGGAAAGACAAAGGCGTCGGACTTGCGCATCAGCTCGGCCACCTCGTCCTGGCTCTTGCGACCATGCATCGTGATGCAGTCCTCCAACCCGTGTTCGGCAATCAGCGCCTCCATCCTCGTACGTTCAGGGCCATCGCCGACCACATGCAGGTGGTGGCGGCGTAGCGCTGCGGAGGCGGCAAAGGCGCGGATCGGCAGTTCGGGGAGCTTGTAGGGGACAAGGCGGCCCGCATAGAGGAAATCCAGCCGGCCGTTGCCACGGCGCCCCGCGGGCGCGGCGCCAATCGCGTGAAAGATGGCAGGGTCAAAGCCGATCTCGGGGAAGGAAACGATGCGCCCATCCTCGACCCGGGGCAGGTCGGCGCGCGTATGCGAAAAGGCGCAGAGCACGGCGGCGGCATCGTCATAGGTGCTGCGGGCAAAGGGCAGATACTTGTAGAAATTCCGCAACTTCCGCAGCCCTTCCTTTTCGCGCGCCTGTTCGGCGGCAAAGGCGCGCGGCCAGTCGAGGTTGCCGTTCAGCGGGCCGATCACGAAGGGCTGTTGTACCTTGTGCGCCAGCCAGCTGGGCAGGGTGGGCGACATGGGCGTGATGCGGTGCACGATGTCGAAACGCCCGGCCCGCAGGTCATCGCGGAAATGGCGCCAGACGCCGCGTTCGAAGGCAAGATAGGGCAGGTAGTTGAAGATCATCGAGGTCGACCAGCCGACCTCATCGCCGCCCCGGATCAGCCTGCCGAGCCGGTACATGGGTGAGGCGATCCACTCGTTGTCGATATAGACCACGGGCACGGATGGCCCGTCCTTCTCGATGTTCTCGCGGTTGCGCACATGGGTGGCCACGGTCACATCCGTCCGTTTGCCGATTTCCAGCGCGTACTTGTAGCCGACGATGGGCAGAGAGGGCCACTCCGGGTTGCATTCGTCGGCGACCAGGAGGACGCGGGGTCTTTGGGACATCAGGGACCTCTCTACATCGCCGTGCGCCGCCGCAGGTGGCCTGCAGCGGTGGCCTGCCGCCGTTTGGGTGCGGTTTCGCGCAGGCGCTCGGCGTAGCCGGTCAGCGCGCCGGCAATCAGCCAGGTCATCGGTGTCAGCGTTGCGTTGGGGATCATGTCCGCCACGTTGATCGCCAGCATCAGCGAGAGCGGCCCGACAAAGGGAGACACCGCATCGGGGGCCTGCATCGGCATGGCGCGCCAAATCAGCACCAGTGGCCATAGCAGCAGGCCGAACTGGGCCAGAAACCCGACCCAGCCATAGGTGCCAAGAGAGACGATCCAGAACCCGTCGGTCACGGTCAGGATCACCCCGCTGAACGGATCGAGGATGTGGTTTCGCCCCCAACTGCCCCAGCCGAAGACCGGTTTCATATAGGCCCGTTCCAGCAGCGTGTCCTCGTTCTGGAAACGGAAGCGCAAAGAGCCGGCGCGGTCCGGGTCGATCTTTTCGGCCTGCGCCAGCATCTGCTCCTGCGGCACCAGGTCGGCGCCTTTCAGGATCGGGTAGGCCAGGGCCACCGCGCCGATCAGCAGCGCGATGCGCAGTTGCGCACGGGGGGCAAGCAGGACCACCAGGGGCACCAGCAGAACCATGAAGATCAGCGCCGCCAGCGACTTGGCCAGGATCAGGACCAGGGTCAGGTAGCCCGCCACGGCCAGCGCCTTGATCCGGGTCTGGCCTTCGTGCCAGCGCCACAGTGCCCATGCCGAGACAACGGAGGTCATCAGGAAGAAGGCCACCCAGATGCCGTGGTAGAGGAACACGATGGGCCGGTAGCCGCCAAAACGGATGGTCTGGGCGAAGAAATGCTGGAAATAGCCGTAGACCCAGTTGTTGAGCTGGGGAGAGACGCGCATCTCCAGCAACATCAGCGGCGTGTAGATCAGACCGCCGAAGACCAGCGCGCGCAACAGTTCCCGCATCGCGCCGCCAGAGGCCAGGTGCTGGCGGGCCAGCAGGAAGGGCAGCACCATCAGGATCTGTTCCAGAACCAGCGCCGCCGCGTCCTTGATCCCCAGTGCAGGCAGGCCGACGATGCCGAAGAACACCGGCTCTCCGTTGTTGAGGACCGTCATCACGGGTGAGAACAGGAAAGTCAGCAAGAGCACCTTGCCAAGCCGCGATCGGGGCAGCAGCGGGCCGCTGGCTTCCTTGCGCCACAAGGTCAGGGCAAAGACCATCAGTGCCGGAATATTGTGCTTGTCCAGCGGCGGCATCATCGGAAAATCGAAGACCGCCGGCGGTTCCGGCAGGAACAGGTAGCACAGCATCAGCGACCAGATGATCGCACGATCAAGGCGCAGCCGTGACATCATCACGGCCACGAAAATCGGGCTTGCCGCCAGTGCAAGAAAGGCAATCTGGTTGGGCATGGTCGCTTTGCGTTTGGACGCGGGATGCGCCGGGTTCCAGTGTGACCTAGCAAGGGGGCGGGGCAAAGTCGCGGCTGTAATGAAGCAAAAGAGTGAAATCCGGCGCAATTCGGGCGTCGTGTCCTCATGGGCGCGAAACGGTCGTAAAAAGGCCAGTTTCTCTTATCATTGCAGGGATCAGACCCGCACCGGGAAGAGGCCCATGACCCCCGACACTCTCCGCATCGCCTATCTGTGCGATATGTCGCCGCTGGACCGGAACCTGTATTCCGGGGGAAATGCGCGGATATTCGATGCGTTGCGGAGCCACGCGGGCGAGGTCACGGTCTTGCCGCAGATCTGGGGCGCGGCAGACCCCCTGCGTCGCCTCATTCAAGCCATGCCGGAGCGGGTGAGCCTGCGCGCGCGCTGGCGTGCGCATTATGCCTTGCGCCGGGTGATCGCGCGTCCGATCGAGGCAGAGCTGCGGCGGGGCCGATACGATGTGCTTTTCGGGGCCTATGCTTTGCACGCGCTGGCGGGGGTGCGGGTGCCTTCGGATACGGTCGCGGCCTTCACCTCGGACGCGACGCAGACGGTCTACCGCGAATCCGAAATCGGGCAGGCGCATGAACGCATCTTCAAGCTGGGCCGGTTCCTTGACGATTGGGTCGAACGGCGGGAGCGCGCGGCGCTGGCGCGGGCGGATCTTCTGCTCTGGCCGTCGGAATGGCTGCGGACGGCCGTCGAAAGCCGTTATGGAATCGCACCGGACCGCAGCCGGCTGGTGCCCTGGGGCGCCAATATCCCCGCCCCGCCGCTGCCCGCCCCGCGCAGCTTGCGCCAGGGACAGCCCGTGCGCCTGCTGGTCGTCGGGCGTGACTGGGTGGCCAAGGGCGGGCCTGTGGCCTTCGACACGATGATGGCGTTGCGCGATGCGGAAGTGGATGCGCGGCTGACCGTGATCGGCTGCTTGCCGCCAGAGGATCATGTTAACCCGTTCGTCACCGTCTACCCGCAGTTGAACAAGGCCGTGCCCAAGGAGCAGGCCATCTTTGACACCGCCCTGGCCGAGTCGCATTTCATGGTCATGCCGTCCTTCGAATCCTACGGCTTCGCCTTTTGCGAGGCCGCCGCCCACGGCCTGCCGTCGCTCTGCCTGCGGGTGGGGGGCGTGCCGGTTCGTGACGGGATCACGGGCCATGCCTTGCCGCTGGGGGCGAAGGCCACTGATTTCGCGCGCATCATCCTGTCCTATCTCGATGCGCCCGACAGCTATGCCCGGCTCGGCCGCGCGGCGCGGGCCGAGTTCGAAGAGCGGCTCAACTGGGATGCCTGGGGGCGACGGACCGCGGCACTCCTGCACGAGGCGGTGGCGCGCAAACGCGATACGCGCCGGGTCCGGAGCGCCTGACACCGCAGGCCCCTGCTGGTGCTGCGGCGCGGCATGTGCTAGCGGTTGAGCCCGAGTCTTTCCTCAAAGCCCGAAGCGGCCGGAGCACATCATGTCCCCCCTCACAGATCACGGTTTGGCCGTGCAATCCCGCCTTTCGCAGGCCTATGGGCTGAGCCCCGACGCGGTCCTGTCGATGATGGATGCCGTCAGCCGTGGCGGCGGAATGCAAGCGCAGTTCAACGTCCCGGAACTGGGCGGCATGGGCCAATGGCAGTCCGGCGGCATGACGATGGTCGGCGACATGTTCAACATCGGCTTGCAGAACACGGTGAACAACCTCTGCGGCGAAATCGCAAATGCCTATTACCAGGGCGCCTTCTACCAGCCCGCGCCGCAGCCGCAGGGCAGCTGGCAGGGTCAGCAGCAGGGCGGCGCCTCGATGACCTTCTCGGGCGGCAGTTTTGGCTCCTGGTGGCCGTCGGAGCTGGGTCAGCCCTCGTCGCAGGGCTCGCAGAACAACCTCAGCTACGCGATCTTTCCGCAGTCGCGTCGGCTGGCGGTGAACTTGAACGGGCAGGTGACGGTCTATGACACCGGCGATCACCTGATCGGCGGCGTCGGGCAGCAGCAGTCGGGCGATGCCAGCTGGACCTTTACCAGCCAGTACGGAACGGTCTACCTGAACCAGCTTCCGGTGGTTTCGGGGGCGGGGTCTGCGCCCGAGCCATCCTTTGCCCAACCAGAGCCGGCGCCTATGCAGCCAGAGCCGGTCTACAAGCCCGAACCCAGCTTCCAGCCCGAGCCGGCCCCCGCGCCGGTTCAGCAGGGCGGCGATTCCGACCAGATCTTTGCCGCGCTGGAAAAACTGGGCAGCCTGCGCGACATGGGCATCCTCAGCGAGGACGAATTTGCCGCGAAGAAGGCGGAGTTGCTGTCGCGGTTGTAACCGTGGGTGCGGTCGCCGGGTTCGCCTGGACGGTTTTGCGGCGGTCTGTGATCGTGTTCCGTGCCGGGGCGCTTTGCCTCAAAACCCGCAAATCCGCCTTCGCCGGTACGCGCGCCCCGTGCAATGCTTCGCATCCTCTGTTCGGCGTGTTCTGGTCTTAACCCGCCCCTCCAACTGGCCCTATTCGGCACTCCATCCCGCCAGTAGATTGGCCCGCAAACGCCGGCACCTTCTGCCGGCGCCTTTGCCTTGGGAGCGCGGCCTATGAAAATGACCACCGAAGAAGCCTTCGTGAAGGTGCTTCAGCGTCACGGGATCGAACATGCCTTCGGGATCATCGGCTCGGCCTTCATGCCGATTTCCGATCTCTTCCCGCGCGCGGGCATCATGTTCTGGGACTGCGCGCACGAAGGCTCGGGCGGGATCATGGCAGACGGCTATACCCGTGCCTCCGGCAAGATGAGCATGATGATCGCCCAGAACGGCCCGGGCATCACCAATTTCGTCACCGCCGTGAAAACCGCCTACTGGAACCACACGCCGTTGTTGCTGGTCACGCCGCAGGCCGCGAACAAGACCATCGGGCAGGGCGGGTTCCAGGAAGTCGAGCAGATGAAGCTGTTCGAGGACATGGTGGCCTACCAGGAAGAGGTCCGCGACCCTTCCCGCATCGCAGAGGTGCTGACCCGCGTGATCGCCCAGGCCAAGCTCGCCAGTGCGCCCGCCCAGATCAACGTGCCGCGTGACTACTGGACCCAGGTCATCGACATCGACCTCCCCGAGCCGATCGAATTCGAGCGCTCTTCGGGGGGTGAAAATTCGGTCGCCGCCGCCGCCGCGCTGCTGTCGGAGGCGAAGAACCCGGTGATCCTGAACGGCGCCGGGGTGGTCCTGTCCGAGGGCGGGATCGCCGCCAGCATGGCGCTGGCCGAGCGGCTGGAGGCGCCGGTTTGCGTGGGCTACCAGCACAATGACGCTTTCCCGGGTAGCCACCCCCTGTTCGCGGGGCCCTTGGGCTACAACGGATCCAAGGCAGGGATGGAACTGATCAAGGAGGCGGACGTGGTGCTGGCGCTGGGCACGCGGCTGAACCCGTTCTCGACCCTGCCGGGGTATGGCATGGACTACTGGCCCAAGGACGCCAAGGTGATTCAGGTCGACATCAACCCCGACCGCATCGGCCTGACCAAGAAGGTCAGCGTGGGCATCATCGGGGACGCGGCCAAGGTGGCGCGCGGCATCCTCGACAAGCTGGCCGACACCGCGGGCGACGAGGGCCGCGAGGCGCGCCGCGCAAGGATTGCCGAAACCAAGAGCCGCTGGGCGCAGCAACTGACCGAGATGACCCACGAGGACGACGACCCAGGCACCAGCTGGAACCAGCGCGCCCGGGCCGACAAGCCCGACTGGATGAGCCCGCGCATGGCCTGGCGCGCCATCCAGAGCGCCCTGCCGCGCGAGGCGATCATCTCTTCGGACATCGGCAACAACTGCGCGATCGGGAACGCTTATCCTTCTTTCGACGAGGGGCGGAAATACCTGGCGCCCGGCCTCTTTGGCCCCTGCGGCTATGGCCTGCCTTCGATCATCGGGGCCAAGATCGGCTGCCCCGATGTGCCGGTCGTCGGCTTTGCCGGGGACGGTGCCTTTGGCATTTCGGTCACCGAACTGACCGCCATCGGACGCGGCGAGTGGCCCGCGATCACCCAGATCGTGTTCCGCAATTACCAATGGGGCGCGGAAAAGCGGAATTCGACCCTGTGGTACGATGACAATTTCGTCGGCACCGAACTGGACGAGGGCGTCAGCTATGCCGGGATCGCTTCGGCCTGCGGTCTCAAGGGCGTCATCGCCCGCACGATGGATGAGCTGACGGCGGCGTTGAACCAGGCGATTACCGACCAGATGCAAAACGGCGTGACCACGCTGATCGAGGCGATGATCAACCAGGAGCTTGGCGAACCCTTCCGCCGCGACGCGATGAAGAAACCGGTTGTGGTGGCGGGGATCGACCCCTCGGACATGTGCCCGCAGACACCGGCCAAAGCGGCGGAATGATGGCTGACCCGGCGGGAGGGGATGTTCTTGTCCTGAACGTCGGGTCCTCCTCGATCAAATGCGTGGTCTTCGACGCTGCGCTGCACGAGGTGCTGCGCGGCGGGGTCGACGGGATCGGCCAACAGGCGGTGCTGCGCATGGGCGTCCTGCGCCAGAAGGTGATGGCGCCGGATCACGGTGCCGCATTGTTGGTGGTGCTGGACGCCTTGGCGGCGCAGGGCGTTGCTCTGACCTCGTTGCGCGTGACCGGGCACCGCGTCGTGCATGGCGGGCCGAACCTAGCGGACCCCTTGCTGGTCACCCCCGAGGTGTGCGCCGAGATTGACCGTTGCGCACCGCTGGCGCCCTTGCACAACCCGCACAACCTGGCGGCGATGGAGGCGCTGGCCGCGCTGGCGCCCGACCTGCCGCAGGTGGCCTGTTTCGACACCGGCTTTCACGCCAGCTGCCCAGAGGTCGCGCAGCGCTATGCGCTGCCGCCCGACTGCGCCGAGGCCGGTATCCGGCGCTACGGCTTCCACGGGCTCAGCTATGCCGGGCTTGTTACGCGGCTGGAAGCTCTGGCCGGGGCCTTGCCGGAACGTGTCCTGGCCTTTCACCTGGGTAATGGCGCCTCGGCCTGTGCGATCCTGCGCGGGCGCAGCGTGGCGACGACGATGGGGTATTCCCCGACCGACGGGCTGACGATGGGCACACGGTCCGGCAGCATCGACCCGAACGCGGTTCTGCGATTGGCTGAAGAACGCGGGGTGGACGGCGCGCGCGACCTGCTGAACAACCGCTCCGGGCTGGCAGGCCTTTCGGGCGGGATCTCGGACATGCGCGCGCTGGAGGAAAGCGGCGCCGACGACGCGGCCTTTGCCATCGAGCATTTCACCTACTGGGCGCGGCGCCATGGAGGCAGCCTGATCGCGGCTATGCAGGGGCTGGACGCCGTCGTCTTTACCGGCGGCATCGGCGAGAACTCTGCCCGTGTCCGCGTGGCGATCCTTGACGGGTTGGCCTGGGCCGGGGCTGGGTACGACGCTGAAAAGAACGCGCGAAATGCCCCTCGGCTGCATGTCGAGGGGGCGGCCGTCACCGCCTGGGTGTTGCCCGCCGAAGAGGAACGGGTCATCGCCCGCGCCGCGCTGGACCTGGTGCAGGCATGACTGGTCAATCCAGCGCCAGCGTCACCGCCGTTGCCGCCACGATGTCATCAACCGTGGCGCCGCGCGACAGGTCGCAGACCGGCTTGCGGAACCCTTGCAGGATCGGCCCAAGCGCCTGCGCCCCGGCCAGTTCCTGCACCAGCTTGTACCCGATGTTGCCGGAATCGAGATCGGGAAAGACCAGCACGTTGGCATCCCCCGACCCCATACCCTTCTTCGCGGCGATCCCGGGGTTCAGCGCCGCATCCGCCTGCACCGGCCCCGCGAAACCCGTCATCTCTGCCGCCGCACGCACCTTGTCCACGCTGTCACCCGCGCCGCTTGCACCGGTGGAAAAGGACAAGAGCGCCACCCGCGCCTCTCCCAGAAGCGCCTGTGCGGTGCGTTCGGACGCCCGTGCGATGGCGGCCAGCCCTTCGGCATCCGGCGACAGGTTCACCGCGCAATCGGCAAAGATCAGGGTACGCCCGTCCGGCATCAGCATGGCAAAGAAGGAAGACGGCAGGCTGACGCCCTCGGCCAAACCGATGGCGATCGAGGCCGCCTCGATCACCCGCCGCGTCGGCGCATCGGCGCCTGCCACCATCGCCTCGGCCTCTCCGGCGGCGACCATCGCGGCGGCGCGGTACAGTGGGCGGTCCAGCATCCGGCGGGCCAGGCTTTCCTTCATGCCGCGCGCTTCGACCAGCGTGGCGATCATGGCGTCACTCGTCGGGATCAGGCCGATGGGGGTCGCCAGCCCCTCGGCGCGCAGCCTGTCACAGGCCGCTGCCACGCGCGGTTCCTCGATCTCGGGAAAGACGACACGCGCCCGCCGCGCCCGCGCCCGGTCAAAGGCCCGTTCCAGGAATGTCATGCCGGTTGTCCTCCGCCCGTTTGCCTTGATGAGTTTGGCGTGTGGCAAGGGCAAAGATCAACGCGTCTCGGAGGGAATGCAGGCCTTGCCAGGCGGCGGATTTCGGGAAAATCATCCGCTTGGGCGAGAAAAAATAGAACCCAGTTGCGCAGGCTTGCAGAGCGGCAGAATTGATATACGAATGATGCATCAACTTGCGCGCCCGTCAGACGGCGTCAGAGGGAGGGGACATGGCACAGCCTCGGGTTGAGACATCGCCCAGGGTCTCGGACGAAGTCCGCAAGACCACCTGCTACATGTGCGCCTGCCGCTGCGGCATCAACGTGCACATGAAGGACTGCAAGGTTGCCTATATCGAGGGCAACCGCGATCACCCGGTCAACAAGGGCGTGCTCTGTGCCAAGGGCAGCGCCGGGATCATGCAACACAACGCGCCTTCGCGCCTGCGCGCGCCGCTGAAGCGCGTCGGCCCGCGTGGCTCGGGCCGGTTCGAGGAAATCAGCTGGGACGAGGCGCTGGAAACCGCCGTCTCGTGGTTGAAACCCCTGCGTGAGACCGCACCCGAAAAGCTGGCCTTCTTCACCGGGCGTGACCAGAGCCAGAGCTTTACCGGCTGGTGGGCGCAGGCCTATGGCACGCCGAATTTCGCCGCTCATGGCGGGTTCTGTTCCGTCAACATGGCGACGGCAGGCATCTACACGATGGGCGGCGCCTTCTGGGAGTTCGGCGCGCCCGACTGGGAACACGCAAGGCTTTTCCTGCTGTTCGGCGTGGCCGAGGACCACGACAGCAACCCGATCAAGATGGGACTCGGGCGGTTGAAGGCGCGTGGCGCCAAGGTGATCGGGGTCAATCCGATCCGTTCCGGCTATAACGCGGTGGCGGACGACTGGATCGGGATCACGCCCGGCACCGATGGGCTCTTGATCCTCTCGCTGGTCCATTGCCTGCTCAAGGCGGGACGGATCGACCTCGATTACCTGGCGCGCTTCACCAATGCGCCGGTCCTGCTGGATTGCGACCCGAAATCACCTGACTATGGTCTTTTCCTGCGCGGCGAGGATGGCAAGCCGCAGGTGATCTGCCGCGAGTCCGGCAAGCCGACCGCCTTTGACGCGCCCGGCGTGCGGCCCGACCTGACTGGCCAGATTCGGCGCGCGGGTGTCACCCATACCTCTGTCATGCACCGCATCGCGGAACGCTACCTCGATCCGCAATATGCACCAGAGGCCGTGGCCGAGCGCTGTGGCCTGACGCCCGAACGGATCCGCGCTCTGGCTGCGGAACTGGCCCGCGCGGCCTTCGACGACCCGGTGATTCTGGATCAGCCCTGGACGGATTTCCGCGGCGAAAGGCATGACCGCATGGTGGGACGCCCGGTGGCGATCCATGCGATGCGCGGGATTTCCGCCCATGCCAACGGGTTTCAGACCTGCCGCGCCCTCCACATCCTGCAGATCCTTCTGGGCGCGGTGGAAACCCCCGGTGGCATGCGTTTCAAACCGCCCTATCCGAAACCGGCCGAGGCCCATCCGCGCCCCCATGCGCAGGCAGCGCCCGGCCAGCCGTTGAAGGGGCCGCACCTTGGCTACCCGCAAGGACCCGAGGACTTGGCACTGTCGGACAAGGGCCAGCCGTTGCGCATCGACAAGGCCTTTACCTGGGAAAACCCGCTGTCGGCGCATGGTCTGATGCACATGGTCATCTCCAACGCGCACGCGGGCGATCCCTACCGGATCGACACGCTGTTTCTCTACATGGCGAACATGGCGTGGAATTCCTCTATGAACACCAGCGGTGTCATGGAGATGCTGACCGACACCGACGAAAACGGCGACTACAAGATCCCGCGCATCATCTATTCGGATGCCTACTCATCCGAGATGGTCGCCTATGCCGACCTGATCCTGCCCGACACGACCTACCTGGAACGCCACGACTGCATCTCGCTGCTCGACCGCCCGATCTCCGAGCCGGACGCGGCGGCGGATGCCATCCGCTGGCCGGTGGTGGAGCCGGACCGGGACGTGCGGGGCTTCCAGTCGGTGCTCCTGGACCTCGGCGCGCGGCTTGGCCTGCCGGGCATGATCGACGAGGACGGAACGCCGACCTACGCCGACTACGCGGACTACATCCAGACCCACCAACGGCGCCCGGGCATCGGTCCTCTGGCCGGCTGGCGCATGTCGGATACCGGCCTGACACACGGGCGCGGCGCACCCAATGCCGCGCAGATCGACAGCTACATCGCCAACGGCGGCCACTTTGCAATGCACATCCCGGTAGAGGCGCAGTATTTCAAACCCTGGAACCGCGCTTACCAGGACTGGGCGGTCACGGCCGGGCTCTGCGATTCGGCCGCACCCTACCTCTTTCAGCTCTACGTCGAACCCTTGCGTCGCTTTCAGCGAGCGGCCGAAGGGCAGGGCGACCGCCAGCCGCCCGACCACCTGCGCGGACAAATCCGTGCAAAGCTCGACCCGATGCCGATCTGGTACGCGCCCGACGCCGGCGATCCCGGCACATACCCTGTCCACGCCCTGACACAGCGCCCGATGGCGATGTACCACAGTTGGGGCAGTCAGAACGCCTGGTTGCGGCAACTGCATGGTCACAACCCGATGTACCTGCCCACGCGCCTGATGCGGGACCACGGCCTCTCGGACGGCGATTGGGCACGCATCACCTCGCCTCACGGTGACATCACAGTGCCGGTGATGGAAATGGCCGCGCTCAACCCGCACACGATCTGGACCTGGAACGCCATCGGCAAGCGCAAGGGGGCCTGGGCGTTGAAACCGGGCGCCCCCGAGGCGACGCAAGGCTTCCTGCTCAACCACCTGATCCACGAACTGCTCCCCCCAAAGGGCGACGGACTCCGCTGGTCCAATTCCGACCCGGTCACGGGCCAGGCCGCCTGGTTCGACCTGCGTGTGCGCATCGAAAAGGTCACTCCACCCGCCGGAAGCCAGCCGTCTTTTGGTGAAATCACTTCGCCTGTCGGGCAGGGGCCGGCGCAACTGGCATGGAAGACCAAACCCTGATGTTTCTTTGGGCCAAAAATACCTCCGGGGGAGTCGACCAAAGGGAGACGGGGGCAGCGCCCCTTGAAGAAACCTGTGCCGCGTCAGCGGCGCCGCTGGATCACGGGGGCCGCACATGACGACCTTGCCGGAACAGACGACCCGCAGCCTCGGGCTTGTCATCGATCTCGACACCTGCGTCGGCTGTCATGCCTGCGTGATCTCCTGCAAGGGCTGGAACACCGAGAATTACGGTGCGCCGCTCTCGGACCAGGATCCCTACGGCGCCGATCCCTCGGGCACTTTCCTCAACCGCGTGCACAGCTACGAGGTTCAGCCCGACGACGCCCCGGCACAGCTGGTGCATTTCCCCAAGTCCTGCCTGCACTGTCAGGACGCGCCCTGCGTCACCGTCTGCCCCACCGGGGCCAGCTACAAGCGCACCGAGGACGGCATCGTGCTGGTCAACGAAACCGACTGTATCGGTTGCGGCCTCTGCGCCTGGGCCTGCCCCTATGGCGCGCGCGAACTGGACCTCGCCGAAGGTGTCATGAAGAAATGCACGCTTTGTGTCGATCGCATCTACAACGAGACCCTCCCCGAGGAGGACCGGACCCCTGCCTGCGTGCGCACCTGTCCGGCAGGCGCGCGGCATTTCGGCGATCTTTCTGACCCCGACAGCGACGTTTCCCGCCTGGTGGCGGACCGAGGTGGCATGGACCTGATGCCGGAACAGGGCACGAAGCCCGTCAACAAGTACCTGCCGCCGCGTCCGCGCGACAGCTGGCAGGGAGAGGTCGACGTCCTGGCCCCGTTCCTAGAGCCGGTGGCCGAAGAGCCGCGCGGTTTTCTTGCCTGGATCGACAAGACGCTGGAGAAACTCTGAATGCACCCGGCGCCTTCGATCATCGCCTTTACCACCTTCTCCGGCCTCGGTCTTGGCCTGCTGTTCTGGCTTGGCGTCGATCCGGATGCGCCGACCGGCTGGATTGCCTTCGCCTTTTTCCTGATCGGCTACGTTCTGGCCATCGGCGGTCTCATGGCCTCCACGCTGCACCTTGGCCGTCCCGAACGGGCGCTCAAGGCCTTTACGCAATGGCGGTCTAGCTGGCTCTCGCGCGAGGCATGGACGGCCTGTGCGGCGCTGGTCGTCATGGGGATCTACGCGGCTCTGCTGGTGTTCTTCGGTCTGCAGGTTCATGTGCTTGGCTGGTTGGGGGCGATCCTGTGCCTCGCCACCGTTTTCACCACCTCGATGATCTACACCCAGCTGAAAACCGTTCCGCGCTGGCACCATTGGTCGACGCCGGTGCTGTTCCAACTCTACGCGCTGGGCGGTGGGGCCCTGCTTTCGGGCCGCGTGACCACGGGGCTTGTCCTGATCGGGTTGGCCGCGCTGGCACAGGGGGGGTGGTGGCTGGCGGGGGACCGACGGCTGGCCGCCTCCGGCACCACGATCGAAAGCGCCACCGGTCTCGGCCAGATCGGCAGGGTCCGTGCCTTTGAACCGCCGCACACGGGCAGCAATTACCTGCTGCGCGAGATGGTCTTTGTGGTCGGGCGCAAACACGCGCACAAATTGCGGCTGATCGCGTTGGGACTGATGGTGGTCCTGCCCGCATTCCTGCTGTTGTTGCCTTTCGGGCATTGGCTGGCGGTCCTGGCGGTGCTTGCCCATGTGGCAGGCGTGCTGACCGCCCGCTGGCTATTCTTTGCCGAGGCCGAGCATGTGGTCGGTCTCTACTACGGCAAACGCTGAACCGGGGCCGGATGCGAGAGCGATCCGGGGAACGATGCGATAGGCTGGCTGTTCTCGGAGCGCCGTTGGCGGCAATCGGTGCGTCGCGTCGGCACCCGGGGGCAAGAGGCCCGGAACCTTCCCTGTCCCATTGATCAGAATCACGTTTTGAATACACTTTCTTCAGTCTCACGGTGTGGCGCAGCACTGCCCGGCCCGGGACATCATTTTACAGACGCTTTTTCAAGAAACGCATCGGGAGTGAATTCATTGCTTGAATACGTCCATTCATTGACACGCACGCAGCGTCGCAAAGGATCTGACGCCATCTGGGCGCCTCGGGTCTTGTCCATGATCCTTGGAGTCTTTGGCGCCACGTGTACGATGGCACAGGACATGAGCCTGCAGCCCTTTGATGAATCCGTTCCGCTGGAAGGGGCTTCCGACATCGTACGCGAGGTCATGGGGTTCGAACTCGTGCACGGCGCTGATGGGTTCGTGCTTGGCGGTTTCAATATTCTTGCCCCGCGTATTCCGCAGCGGTTTGACACGGGTTTGACTTTTTCCGGCTTCAGAATCCGGCCATTGGACGGGCAAGATATCAGGTGCTCTGACATGGCCTGCGTAGAGGCGGCCCTGCAGGGTGGTGTCCAATTCATTCAGCCCGGCGGCCGTCCGATCCCGCCCGAGTTGCGGGGCGGCGAAGAGTTCATGGTTGCGCTCGGCGGGAACACCTTCGAGGTGGCTAATGAACGGGCCCGCCAGGTGGTCTATGCAAAGACCGGCATCCTTTATGCGCCAAAGCTGAACTCGCGGACCATCGAGGCCGTGGACCCTTTGAGCCCGGCTCATTCGGCCGGCCTGCGCGCGGGCTATGAGATGTCTCGGGTCGGGGACTCCCGTGCTCTCGTTGGGCTTCTCGAACAAAAGGTTCTGGCGGGCGAACCGCTCCAGCTTTCCTGGCGAACCAGTCCTGACGACCGCTGGGATACCGAGGGTGGGCTTGTGCCTCGCGAAGGTCCGCTCACGGTCGTGGACGGGATCATCCGGATCGCCGGGACGGCACAGCCCGGCGACACGGTCCTGCCCGCGCCAATGGCCGCGCTGACCGACGAAAAAGGTTTGATGTCCCTGCTGCGGGACAAGCCGGAAATGGCGACGGAGCAGGAACGGCGCGTTGCGGCGCTGCGCGTGCTGGAAGGATGGAGCTACAATATAAATGCCCGCAAATGCCTGTCCGAGCCCATCGTGCGCATCGACATCCGCACAACAATCGAGATGGAGGAGCGCAATCTCTTGGGTCAGAGCAGGACCTCGTTTTCAGCTTCGAGGGTCGACCCTCTGTTCGTGGAGCGCCGTTTGGAGCGCTTCGTTCGCTCCATGAGCGCCTCTTGGTCGTCGCCGGAATCCATCGGCAAGATCGAGGCCGCCGCCGCGCGCCTCGTGCAGCTCGAAGGGTGTGATGGTCCGAACGTTCGCAGGCTGCAGAGCGCTATCGCAAGGCTGGCTGGAGTGTCAGGTCCGGATGAGCTGGCGGACGCAGCGCCGACGGGGTTTCAGCCGGATTGGCGGCAGTTCATGGCTCAGTGCTATCCGGCCTACATGCAATCGGCCCGAATCGAGGGAAGAAATGTGCCCGATCGTGGTGCCGTCGCCTTGTGCATTTGCATGGAATATGGAGCTGCCGATTACGGTGACCCGGCGATATATGCACGGCACCGGGCCTTTTCCTTCGACGGCATCCCGCAGGAGACCTTGAAGGAGGTCTGGAGCCGGACGCAGAACGGCGCCTGCAATCGCGGCGGCAACCCGGTGGATCCGGAACTGGTCAGGCGTTACGAGAGCTTTTTGAGCGACAACGGGCTGTGAAGGGCAGCCCGCCGGGGCAGGGCACTTCGGTCCTTACTTCGACCGACCGAAGAGACCGCGCACGCGATCGCCGCCCTCGTCCAGCTTGTCCCCTGCGGCGCCCAGAACCGGGTCCACCCGGTTTTCCCAGAACCGCAGCCAACGCACGCGAATCGCCCAGTAGAGCGCGGCCAGCGTCACCAGGATGATGATGTTCAGCCAGGGAATGATGGTGACGTCGGGACCTTCGACCTCGCGGATCGAGACGGCATTGGGAAAGATCGAGATGAACTCGTTGCGCCAGCCATAGTGGCGGATCACCACCCAGGTGGGGTTCTCGGCGGTCGAGCGCAGGTCCGCGGCTTCCGCCTGCAAGTTCGAGGTGTCGAACTTGAAATAGGGCGGCCAGCCCCAGCCGGTATCCTCGTTGCGGTAGACCATGATGTCGTTGTTGGCGCGCCGCGTCTGGATGAAGAACACGTCGCGCGGTCCGCCGGGCGCGCTGCCCGTGTTGGCCTGCGACCAGAACCAGGGGTTGTCGCTGGGGTTCTCGCGTTTTTCGTAGGTGTCGGTGATCCGCGCCACGTCATGCTGGGGCAGCGTGTAGTGAAGGAAACCCGCCACCAGCAGCCAGAACAGAATGATCAGGGTCCATTTCACATATTTCATGCGCGCGGCGCCTTTCAGTGGAAATTCGTCAGATACACGATCAGGGTCACGAGGCAAAGAGGCACGGCATAGACCAGAAGCACAAGGGTCCGATGGCGCCTGCGGTCGAATTCCTCCAGCGCCTTTTGCACATAGTCCTCTTGAGAGCGGGTCTCGGCCGGGTCGGCGGCCCAATCGGTTTCCAGCATCTCGCGGCGTCGGGCGCGCAGGTAGAACCACAGCGACCCGTAGACCACCGTGAGCACGACTGCCGCCATGATCAGGAACCGCGCCAGTGCGAACATACCCACCCTCCTGAAAATGAGGTGATACGGGTGGCGTGAAAAATCAACGGGGAATGCGGTGAAACGCGGTGTCACAATGGGAAAAGGCCGCGGGTGTCACCAGACCGCCGTCTTCCAGCGGCGGGGGGCGGTGCTGACGACCAGCAGCAGGACAGGTCCCCATATCAGCACCGCGCTGGCGCCCAACCGCAGGAAATACCCCAGAGAGGCGCTGGGGGCCTGTCCCAGCAGGTCCCATACCCGCGCGTCCTCGATCGTGTAGAGAAGCGCGAATCCGGCCGAGGTCAGCAGCCAGACCAGCAACCCCGAGATCACGGTTGTCGCGGCCAGGGCGCCCAGGCTTTCGGGCAGGACAGCCTCGACCGCACGTGTGACAAGCGCGGCGACAAGCATGAGGCCCAGCACGGGCAGGAGAAGCTGCAGGATCATGTGGACAAGGATGGGGGCGGAGCGCCGCGTATTCAACGGGCAGGATATTCCCGACCTTGCCTGCTCCGGCGCCCGGCGTCAGGGTGTGGCCAGGAATTGACAGGGAGAATTACCGTGACCCGGACCTTTGCCGTATTGATGCTGACCGCCTTTGCCCTGCCCGCGCAGGCCGACGATGTCTCTGACCTGATGGAATCGGCGCTGAAAGCCTACGAGGACGGCGATATTCAATACGCCCTCGACGAACTGGACATGGCGCGGGCCAAGCTGCTGGAAATGAAGACCGCCAGCCTTGGCGGCTTTCTGCCAGAGGCGCCCGATGGCTGGACGCGCGAGATCAACACCGAGATGAACAAGGGGCTGGCCATGATGGGTGGCGGCGTGGGCGCCGAGGCGACCTATACCGATCCCGATGGCGAGCGGATCAAGATCACGCTGATGGCCGACAACCCGATGGTCATGAGCATGTCGGGCATGATCGCCAATGCCGCGATGATGGGCATGAAGACAGAGCGCATCCAGCGTCAGAAATTTGCCATTCAGGATCGGCAGATGATGGCGCTGATCGCCAATCGCATCCTGGTCCAGACCGATGGCGACCCGGAAAAGACCCGCCCCCTGCTGGACATGATGGATTTCGCCGAGATGTCCCGGTTCGGGCTCTGACCGGTGCCAGAGGAAAGGATGGGTTGAATCAACCCATCCTGCCGGCGTTTCAGCCCACCACGTTGAATTCCGGGCCGTAGGGATAGCCGGTGATGTTCTCGGCGCCGTCCTCGGTGATGACAAGGATATCGTGTTCGCGATATCCGCCGGCGCCGGGCTGGCCTTCGGGGATCGTCAGCATCGGCTCCATCGAGATCACCATGCCCGGTTCCAGCACCGTGTCGATGTCCTCGCGCAGTTCCAGGCCGGCCTCGCGCCCGTAGTAGTGCGAGAGCACGCCGAAGGAGTGGCCGTAACCGAACGTCCGGTACTGCAAGAGGTCGCGTTCTGCAAAGAAGGCGTTGATCTTGTGAGTCACCTCGGCACAGGACACGCCCGGTTCGAGCAGGCCCATGCCGTATTCATGCGCGCCGACATTGGCCTCCCAGACCTTCAGGCTGGCGGCGTCGACCTCACCAACGAAAAGCGTGCGTTCCAGCGCCGTGTAATAGCCCGAGATCATCGGGAAGGTGTTGAGCGAAAGGATATCGCCGCGTTCCAGCACCCGCCCGGTGACCGGGTTGTGCGCGCCATCGGTGTTTATCCCGGACTGGAACCAGACCCAGGTATCGCGGTACTCGGCCTCGGGGAACCTCTTGGCGATTTCCAGTTCCATCGCGTCGCGACCGGCCATTGCCACGTCGATCTCTCTTGTGCCCGGCTTGATCGCGTCCCGGATGGCGTAGCCGCCGACATCGGCCACCTGGGCGCCGTGGCGGATCAGCGCGATTTCGGCAGGTGACTTGTGCATCCGCTGGCGCATCGTGGCGGGGGCGATGTCGCTGGTACGGGTCGGGGCCAGAAAGCCGTCCATCAGCGCCTTTTGCGCCAGGGTCATGTGATCGCCCTCATAACCCAGCCGTTTGCCGGTGCCGGTGACAGAGGCGATGGCACGCCAGTAGTTGTTCCGCTCCCAGTCGGTGTAGGTGATGTTGTCGCCGTGGCAGCGTCGCCAGGGCTGGGCGGCGTCGATCCCTGCGCTGATCGTCACGCTTTCGGTCGGGGTCACGACAAGGCCGTAGGGACGGCCGAAGCTGCAGTAGAGAAAGCCCGAGTAGTAGGCGATGTTGTGCATCGAGGTGAAGATGGCGGCATCAAGCCCGGCCTCCGCCAGCGCCCCACGCAGACCGGCAAGCCGGGCCTCGTATTCCTCGGGTGCGAACGGCAGGCACTTCTGGCCCTGGTGAAAACGATAATGTTGGGGACGTTCCATGAAACCCTCCTGAGACGCGGCGGAGCCTTCCTCTACCGCGCTGGCAAAGCAAGGTCCCGGCGTTCAGGACGGGTGAGGGGCTGAAAGTGGCGACGCCATCGCCTGCCCAGGTGCAGGATGCTGCGTTGCGGCGGCACTGGCAAGCCCCAATTTTCAGGAAAGCCCTCGGCCGGTTGGTTGCTTCAGAAACGCACGCCAGACGTTTGCACGTGATTCAAGCGCGGGAGGGTGCGAGGGGCCAGCCCCTCGCGCTCCCCGGAGTATTTTGGGAGAGAAGAAACGGGGGCCGCTTTGCGGCGCGTGGTCAGACCTCGCCCCAGATCTCCTCTGCGCAGCGTACCACCAGTTCCAGCTTGCGCCGTTGGTCGTCAGGCGTGATCGCGTTGCCATGTTCGGTGGAGGCAAAACCGCATTGCGGGGCAATTCCCAGCTGGTCGATGTCGGCGTATTGCGACACTTCGTCGATCTTCGATTTCACCCAGTCCACCGTTTCAAGTTCCGCCGATTTTGTCGTGATGAAACCCGGCATGACGCGCTGCTTGCCCTTGGGCAGCAGGCGCAGCGGCTCCAACCCGCCGGCGCGCTCGGTGTCGTATTCCATGAAGAAGGCGTCGACCCCGGTGGAAAAGATCGCCTCGGCGGCCAGGTCGTAGGCGCCCGCCGCGGCATGGGTCGACTGGAAGTTGCCCCGGCACATGTGCATCCCGATCACCATGTCCGTGGGCCGGTTGGCGATGGCGTTGCGCAACATCTCGGCGTATTTGCCGATAAGCCAGTCCGGGTCCAGACCGGCCCGTTCCTTCTCGGCCCGGTGTTTCGGATCGCAGAGATAGGCGAAAAAGATGTCATCCATCTGCAGGTAGCGGCAGCCCGCGGCGTGAAAGGCCATGACCGCCTTCCGGTAGGTGCGGGTGATGTCGGCAAAGAGCACCTCGAGATCTTCGTAGGGGGCGTGCCGCACGCGCGCCGGGTCCAGCCGGAAATGCAGGCAGGACGGCCCGGGGATCGAGATCTTGGGGCAGACAGCGCTGTGATCGGCGACAAAGCGGAAATGGTCCAGCATCGGGTGATCGTCGGGGAAATCCAGCGGGCCGGTGATGGCCGGGAAGACGCCGGGTGTCTTGACCCCCTGAAAGCTGAAGCCTTCGCCCGCGTCCTCTTCGATCTCGTAGTTGGTCAGCATTCCCATGAAATCATAGTGCCAGAAGGCGCGTCGCGCCTCGCCGTCCGTCACCGCCTTCAGGCCCAGGTCTTCCTGCATGGCGATCAGCTTGGGGATCTCGGCGTCCTCGACGGCCTTCAGGTCCGCGCCGGTGATTCCCTTGGCGCGCGCCTCGGTCACCGCCTGTGGGCGCAAGAGGCTGCCGACATGATCGGCGCGGAAGGGGGGTATCGGTCTGTCGCTCATGCTCTGTCCTCCCGGAATGTCCGGACAAAGAGTGCCCGGGATCTGCCATCTTTGAAACAGGGACGGCGGGGGTCAGCTCCCGGCGGGTTTCAGCCAAATCTTGTATTCCAGCACCGCACCGGCGCCGCGGGCCGTGCGCAGCTTGTCCCGCATCAGGGCATAGGCGCGCTGCGGGTCGCGGTGATCTTCCCAGTTCTCGCCGTTGGGATCGGCGCCGATGATTTCCCAGCCGACCTCGCGCACCGGTTCGCGGAACCGGGTTGCCACGGCCTCCATCATGTGAACGCCTTCGCCGAATTTGAGCGCGTAGCGCGCCAGCGCATCGGCACGGGCGGCGTCCAGCCAGGGCGTGCCCTTGCCCGATTGCGCGGCCCGGCGCCAGGCCTCGAGGTCTGCCTCCGAGGGGCCGCCGGACGGAGAGAGGAAATCGGGGGCAAAGGCCCGGGGATCACGCGGTCCGATCATTCGGGAAACAACTCGAAAAGGGTGGAATGCAACAGCTGTGGGCGGGCGCCGAGTCGCACCGCGGCGCTGTCCGTGGCAGGCAGGAGTTGGACCTCCTGCCTGCCAGTATCTTCGGGTTCGCGGAAAGCGTGGTATGCGCCGCGGGTCTCACACGCTCATGCAGATGTATTTCAGCTCAAGGAAATCCTCGATCCCGTGGTGGCTGCCCTCACGGCCAAGACCCGACTGCTTGACCCCGCCAAAGGGCGCGACCTCGGTCGAGATGATGCCCGTGTTGACGCCGACGATGCCGTATTCCAACGCCTCGGCCACCTTGTAGACCCGGCTGAGATCCTTCGCGTAGAAATAGGAGGCCAGGCCAAAGATCGTGTCGTTGGCCATCTCGATCACCTCCTCCTCGTCCTTGAACCGGAACAGCGGCGCCATCGGGCCGAACGTCTCCTCTTGCGCGACCTTCATGTCCTGGGTGACGCCGGTCAGGACCGCCGGAGTGATGAAGGTGCCGTCCTGCACCTCTCCGCCCTGCAAGAGGGTGCCGCCGTGGTTGGTGACATCCGCGATATGTTCGCGGACCTTGTCGACGGCGGCCTGGTTGATCAGTGGGCCAAGATCGGTTCCCTCTTCCAGCCCGTCTCCGACCGTCAGCTTCGCGACCGCCGCGGCCAGTTTATCGGCAAAGGCGTCATAGACACCGTCCTGGACATAGATCCGGTTGGCGCAGACACAGGTCTGGCCGTTGTTGCGGAACTTGCAGAGGATCGCGCCCTCGACCGCCGCGTCCAGGTCGGCGTCGTCGAAAACGATGAAGGGCGCGTTCCCGCCCAGTTCCATCGAGCATTTCAGCACCTGGTCCGCCGCCTGTTTCATCAGGATGCGCCCCACCTCGGTCGACCCGGTAAAGGTCAGCTTGCGCACCTTGGGGTTCTCGCAGAACTCCTTGCCCACGTCGGACGACCGCGAGGAAGTGACGATATTGAAGACCCCCGGTGGAATGCCCGCGCGCTCTGCAAGCACCGCCAGCGCGGTGGCCGAAAGCGGCGTTTCGGCCGCGGGCCGCCCGACAAAGGCACAGCCGGCGGCGAGCGCGGGCGCGGCCTTGCGGGTGATCATGGCGTTGGGGAAATTCCACGGCGTGATCGAGGCCGCGACGCCGACGGGTTGTTTCAAGACAGTGATGCGCTTGTCGCGCTGGTGGCCGGGAATGGTCTCGCCATAGATCCGCTTGGCCTCTTCGCCAAAGAATTCGATGAACGCCGCGCCATAGGCAACCTCGCCCTTGGCCTCGGCCAGCGGCTTGCCCTGTTCCGCGGTCATGATCAGGCCAAGGTCGTGCTGGTTTTCCATCAGCAGGTCGAACCACTTGCGCAGGACGGCGGCGCGTTCCTTGCCGGTCCATTTCGCCCATTCCTTCTGGGCGGCAAATGCGGCCTCGATGGCCTCACCCACCTGCGCACGGGTCAGGTCGGCGACCTCTGCGATTACATCGCCGCGCGCCGGGTTGGTGACGTCGAAAGTGGCATCTCCGTCGATCCAGCGGCCATTCACATAGGCGCGGGCCTCCAGAAGGCCGGGATCGGACAGAAGGCTCTTCAGATTGGTGGCATCGTCGCGCATTCTCAGTATCCTCCGTTCAGGTTTGGCATAGGCTGAACACCCTGTGCGCGGGAAGTATAGGGCCAAAATGGAGAAAGACATGGACCTCGACGACGCATACGCCAATGCCGCCCACATCGCAGGGGCCGAGTCCTACCCGCCGCGCTGGGCCGCCGAGGCCGAGTCCTATCGCAAGCGGCTGGCCGTCACCGGCAAGGCGCGGCTGGGGCTGATGTACGGGCATGGGCCACGCCAGGCGCTGGATCTCTTCCTGCCGGAGAGGCCCCCCGAAGGCCTGGTGGTCTTCGTTCACGGCGGTTACTGGCTGCGCTTCGACCGCTCCAGCTGGTCGCACTTCGCAGAAGGCGCGCGGGCGCGGGGCTGGGCGGTGGCCATGCCGTCCTACGATCTCTGTCCCAGGGTGCGGATTTCCGACATCACCCGCCAGGTGGCGCAGGCTGTCGCCGTCGCTGCGGCCGAGGTCCCGGGGCCGATCCGGCTGGCCGGGCATTCTGCCGGCGGGCACCTTGTGGCGCGCATGGGTGCGGTTCTGGCGCCCGACCTGCTGTCACGGGTGTCCCAAGTCATGCCGGTCTCGCCGCTCTCGGACCTGCGTCCGCTGATGCAGACCTCGATGAATGCGGATCTGCGCATCGACGCGGGCGAGGCGCGTGCCGAAAGCCCGATCTACGCCCCGCCGCCACCCATGCCGGTGACGGTCTGGGTCGGCGGCGACGAACGGCCCGCCTTCCTCGACCAGGCAAAAAAACTGTCGCAGGTCTGGGATTGCGGCCTGGTGGTGGACGAGGGCAAACATCATTTTGACGTCATTGACGGGTTGGCGGATCCCGAAAGCCGAATGGTGGCGCGCCTGCTCGACATTTAGCGTGGCCAAGGTGTCGGCACGGGGTATTTCAGCAGAGAGCAAGCCGAAAGCGCGCGCCTGTGGCTTCTTCTCTGCGAAAATACTCCCGGGGGTGAGGCCAAAGGCCGAGGGGGCGGAGCCCCCTGTCAGCATCCTCTCCGCGGCGCGACGGAAAAATTCATGAAAAAACGGGTAAGGTATCCAAGGATTGCGTCTCGCCCTGCGTCTCACTCATGTGATGCGCATGAATGTCAGCGATGAATCCCTTGCCCGTGCGGCGGCAGACGGTGACCGGCAGGCCTTTGCGCTGCTGGTCGAACGGGTCTACGACCGGGTCTACGGCTACGGCGTGAAACTGACCGGCAGCCGGACCGAGGCCGAGGACCTGGCGCAGGATCTCTGCGCCGCGCTGCCCGCAAAGCTGCAGAGCTTTCGGGGCGAGGCCAAGCTGACGACCTGGCTGTATCGCATCACGGTGAATGCCGCCCGGGACCGGTTCCGGCGCGCGGCCACCCGCGCCCGGGCCGCCGATGGCTGGGGCGACTGGGAACTGGCGCGCCAGGCCGAAATGGCCGAGACGGCAGAGCGCGTGGATTGGTTGATGCAGGCGATGACCTGCCTCACCGTCGATCTGCGCGAAACCCTTGCGCTGGTCCTGGACGGGGTAACCCACAAGGAGGCGGCGCAGATCCTCGAGGTCTCCGAGGGTACCGTCAGCTGGCGGATCTCGGAGGCAAAGAAGAAACTGAAGGCGATGCAGGAGGCCGAGGCATGAGCGACGATCTGGACGATCTGAAACGCGCATTCGACGCGGGCCTGCCCAAGGCCGACCCCGACAAGCGCGCCGAGGCGATCGCCTTGGCGATGAAAAACTTCGACCGCGTCCAAGAAAGCGAAACGCTGGCGCGTCAGACCTCTGAACCCACCCGAGAGGGGGGCTTTTTCAGAGGAGCCAGACAGATGCTTGCCAATATTTCGAACCGTGGATTTCTGACCGCCACCACCGCCATTGCCGCCGTTGCGATGGTGGCCCTGATCCCTGTCCTCCGTGACAGTCAGCCGCCCGAACCGGCATTGTTCATACCGGGCGAAGATGCGCGGACCGTGCTCGAGACCGGCCCCGTGGCCGATCCGGCCCCGGTGGTCGAAGAGATCCCGGACACCGCGGATGTCCTGACCCGCGATGCGCCGGTCGTCTCGACCAACCGAAAGTTCGACCCCTCGGTGCGCCAGTCCGGGCCGGTCACGAAAGGCCGCCCGATGGCGGAACCCTCGCCGCAACCCCCGGCGCCGGCCGCAGGCGCCGCGCGAAACCGGACCATCGCCCCGGCATCGCCCGGGGCGGGTGGCGGGATCAGCCTGGAAACCGGGGTTCTCAACTTCAAGCGCAGCGCTCCGGCGCGGCTGCCGGACCCGGTGATCGTACAGCCCGCCCCGAATACCGAAACCTTCCCCGAGGCCGATGACAACCCGATCAAGGTCACCGCGGAAACACCTGTCTCGACCTTCTCGATCGACGTCGACACGGCCTCTTGGGCCTTCATCCGCAATGCGCTGAACCGGGGGCAGTTGCCGCCAAAGGACGCGGTGCGGATCGAGGAGATGGTCAACTATTTCTCCTACGATTACCCGGCCCCCGAGGGGGATGCGCCCTTTGCGACCCATGTCGGTGTCAGCGACAGCCCCTGGGTTGAGGGTACACAAATTGTACACATCGGGTTGCAAGGGGTCCTGCCAGAGGCGCGGCCGCCGATGAACCTGGTGTTCCTGGTGGACACGTCCGGTTCGATGAACAGCGCCGACAAGCTGCCGCTGCTCAAGCAGAGTTTCCGCCTCATGCTGGGCCAGCTGGGAGAGAATGACACCATCGCCATCGTCACCTACGCGGGCAGCGCGGGCCTTGCGCTGGAACCCACCAAGGCGACGGAGCGCGAGACGATCCTTGCCGCGCTGGACCGGATGCACGCGGGCGGCAGCACCGCCGGGCAGGCGGGCCTGCAACAGGCCTATGCCACTGCCGCGCAGATGGCCAAGGACGGGGCCGAGGATGCGGTCAGCCGGGTGATCCTGGCCACGGATGGCGATTTCAACGTGGGCATCAGCGATCCCGACGCCCTCAAGGACTTCATCGCCGACAAGCGCGACGCGGGCACCTACCTGTCGGTGCTGGGCTTTGGCCGCGGCAACCTTGACGATGCGACGATGCAGGCCCTGGCGCAGACCGGCAACGGCATCGCCTCCTACATCGATACGCTGGCCGAGGCGCAGAAGGTGCTGGTGGACCAGTTGACCGGCGCGCTGGTGCCCATCGCCGATGACGTCAAGATCCAGGTCGAGTGGAACCCTGCTCTGGTCGCCGAATACCGCCTGATCGGCTACGAGACCCGCGCGCTGAAGCGCGAGGATTTCAACAATGACAAGGTGGACGCGGGTGAGATCGGTGCCGGGCATCAGGTGACGGCGCTCTACGCGATCACCCCCGTCGGCTCGCCCGCCCGAATGACCGATCCGCTGCGGTACGCGGCGGGGGACGCGGCGCCGGTGGTGGATGACACGGGCGAACTGGGCTTTCTGCGGTTGCGCCACAAGGCGCCGGGTGAGGACACCAGCAAGCTGATCGAGACGCCGATCATGGCCGATGCAGCCCCGCTGGCCGAGGCGGACTGGGCGCTGGCCATCGCCGGCTTTGGCCAGGTCCTGCGCGGGTCGGACCTGATCGGAGACTGGAGCATGGGTGATGCCATCGCGCTGGCGCAGGGCGCCCGTGGCGAGGATCCCTTTGGCTACCGGCAGGAGGCGATCACCTTGATGCGTCTGGCCGATAGCCTGAACCGCTGAGGCCGCGCAGGCCGAACAATGCCCGCCGGCCAATTCTGGTCGGCGGGTTTCAATTGATCGCCCTGCCTTGCGGTCCTCATTCGGCGGTGCGGATTCCCCAGGTCTGATAGGCTGCCAGGGCCTCGTCGCAGGGTTCCAGCGACAGGACCTTGATCTGATTGGCATCGCTGCGACCGGACCGTGTGGCCTCGGCGACGGTGAAACACATGTCCGGTGCCGACTGCGGCGTGATCGTGCCCTCTCCGGAAAACACGAAGTTCTGCTTTGCGACGTCGTCGCAGGCGGTCAGTTCCAACGCGCTGCCGGCGGTGACCGAAGGCGCCACCACACAGACGTCAAAGGTCGGCATATGCAATTTGCCGTCCGCGAACCGATCGCTTTCAAAGGTTTGATCATAGCCCAAGGCTCCGCCCGGACTGTAGCAGGTGTGCCCCTGCAAACCATCATCGGGATTCGCATCGCGCTCGCGGCCCTTGGCGATATCCAGGCAATAGCCGTTCTGTTTGTTGTCCAGCTTGTCGATAAGATAGATTTCGACAGGCTCGGCCCATGCCGATGTCGTTGCGGCAATCGCAAGGCTGAAGCCGGTCAGTAGCGCGGTTTTCATCATCGTCTTTCCTCATAAAAACGGCGGAAGCGTGAACGATTTCTGCGTTCACGCTTCATGGACGACTTAAACGTAACAGCCGGTCGGTTCCGTCGAAAAAAATTAAAAAGATTTCGCGGCACCGGAAATGCGGGTTTGGACAGGAAATCGGTTTCATGGCTTTGTCAAAGAACCGTCACGCCCTTGTTACCTGTCGACGCCTATCCCCCCGAGTACCTATCAACAGGGGGACACCATGCATTTCCGCGCCCTCTGCCTGACGAGCGTTCTGGCCCTTACCGCCAGCGCCGCCACGGCAGACATGAATTTCAATCGCATCGCCTCGTTCGGCACCTACCTGAACATGGCCGATGGCGAAGACCTTTCCCGCACAACCTCGGCAGAGATCATTGCCGCCACCGCGGACGGCATGACGCTGGTCTACACCGACAGCCCGCTGGGTGTGATCGGCCGCATCGACATCACCGATCCCGCCAACCCGGCGCCGCTGGGCAACGTGGCGCTGGACGGTGAACCGACCGCCGTGGGCATCGTGGGCAGCACCGCCTTTGTTGGCGTGAACACCTCGGCCAGCTTCACCGACCCTTCGGGCCACCTGGCCGTCATCGACGTGATGTCTGGTGACATCACGGCCACTTGCGACCTCGGCGGTCAGCCGGATTCGGTTGCCGTTTCCAAGGACGGCACCCGCATCTCCGTGGCGATCGAGAATGAGCGGGACGAGGACCTGGGCGAAGGCCGCGTCGGCCAACTGCCCGCCGGTTTCCTGGTCATCGGTGAGATCAAGGACGGTGCGCTGGCCTGCGACGACCTGATGAAGGTCGAACTGACTGGCCTTGCCGATGTCGCCCCCGAAGACCCGGAGCCCGAATTCGTCGATATCAACGACCTTGGCGAGACCATCGTCACGCTGCAGGAAAACAACTATCTGGTCGTGGTAGGCGCCGACGGTTCCATCATCAGCCATTTCTCTGCCGGTGCCGTCGATCTGGACATGATTGATACGCTGGACGAACGTGGCTCTCTGAACTTCGACAAGTCGCAGAAAGGCCGCAAGCGGGAACCCGATGCCGTCAAGTGGATCGACAGCGATCATTTCGCCATCGCCAACGAAGGCGATATGGATGGCGGCTCGCGCGGCTGGACCATCTTCTCGAAAACCGGCGAAGTCATCTATGAATCCGGCGTGTCCTTCGAACACGCGCTGATCCAGATCGGTCACTACCCGGACAAGCGGTCCGACGCCAAGGGCGTCGAGCCCGAGTCGATCGAAACCGCTGTCTTCGACGGCACGCCGATGGTCTTCGTCGGATCCGAGCGCGGCTCTGCCGTGGGCGTTTACGACGTGACCGACCCGGCCAACCCGGTTCTGAAACAGATCCTGCCTTCGGGCATCGGGCCGGAGGGCTATGTCGCCATCCCCGAGCGCAATCTTCTGATCTCGGCCAACGAGGAAGACCTGATCGAGGACGGCGGCGTGCGCGCGCATGTCATGATCTTCGAATACCAGGACGCCGACGCGATGTACCCGACGCTGACCTCCGAAGGTGCAGAGCAGCTGATCGGCTGGGGCGCGATCTCGGGCATGGTGGCAGATGCGGACGGCATCGTCTGGGCCGTGAACGACAGTTTCTACGGCTTCCAGCCCTCGATCTTCAAGATCGACACCACGCAGACCCCGGCGCGCATCGTGGACGTGATCCGCATCCACCGCGCCAACGGCGACGCCGCGCAAAAGCTGGACCTCGAAGGCATCACGCTGGACGGCAATGGCGGTTTCTGGGTCGCCTCCGAAGGCCGGACCGAACGCGGCATCCCACACGCGATCTACCATGTCACCGCCGATGGGCTGATCAAGACCAACTCGGCCGAGATCATGATCCCCGCGGAACTGACCGCCGTCGAGAAACGCTTTGGTTTCGAGGGGATCACCCGCGTCGGTGACACTCTGTGGATGGCCGTGCAGCGTGAATGGGCCGACGATCCCAAGAACCACGTCAAGCTGGTCTCGTACAACATCGAGAGCGGTGAATGGGGCGCGGTTCTCTATCCCAAGGCCGAGCCGGACACCGGTTGGGTCGGCCTGTCCGAGATCGTGGCGCATGGCGACTTCATGTATGTGGTCGAGCGTGACAACCAGATCGGCGCCAACGCCGTCACGAAAAAGGTCTACCGCATCCCGATGGGTGACATGGAACCCGCCGCGCTGGGCGGAGAACTGCCGGTCGTGTCCAAGGAAGAAGTCCGCGACCTGATCCCCGACCTTGCCAGCTACGGCGGCTATATCGTGGACAAGGTCGAGGGCCTGGCGATCTTCCCCGATGGCACGGCCTGGCTCTCCACCGACAATGACGGCGTGGATGACAGCTCGGGCGAGACCTTCTTCTGGATGTTCAAGCTCTGAGAGCAGGCTCCGTCCTGACTAGGAACGCCCTGCAGGAGACTGCGGGGCGTTTTCGCATGGATAGGGCGGGGTGCTCCTCCCTTTCATCGCGCCTTTGCGCATATTGATTGAGAGGTTCCGTGTCTTTCCGCTACGCGTCAGTAGGTCTGGCGCTTTCGGGTGGAGAAGACATTTTCCGCGAAACCCTCACGACACTCGTCGCGGGTGATGTTCTGAATGCACGCGACCTCGCGCCCGTCCGTGGCAGGATCGGTACCGAAAGGATCATGGTGGTCGAGGGAGGGGTTATCTCAAGGCACCCACGATAAGGGTCGGCGACCGCGCCGCCGACATCCTGCTGGGCGCGCATCCGGCACAATGCGCCGCGCCCCCGGTTTCTTATTGGCAAAAAATCTGGGGCAGAGAACCGAAGCTTACCCCGGATGGGACAGCAATTCCGGCAGGGCTTCTGCCAGCAGGTCCCAGACGATGCGCACCCGAGGGCTGGTCCGCAGCTCGCGATGTGCAACCAGCCAGATCGGAAAGCGAAAGGTCACGTCCGGGAGAACGCGCCGCATCTCGGGCGCGGCGTCGCCCAGCCCACATGGCACCGTGCCCAGCCCGACGCCCCTGCGCGCCATTTCCCAATGGACCGTGTGCGAAGAGGTCAGGACGGGGAACTGCGCCGGTGTCACCGGGATCCCCCGCTTTTGCAGGGCTTCCATGAACTGGGTGTTGTCGGCAAAACCGATGAACTCCGCGCGGGCGAGGTCGGTGGGATCGTGAATTGGCCCCACCCGTTCCAGGTAGTCGACGGAGCCGTAGAACGTGCCCTCGTCATCGCCCACGCGCTTGGCGATCAGGTCCGGTTCCTCGGGGCGGGCGTTGCGGATGGCGATATCGGCCTCGCGCCGGCGCAGGTCGCGGATCTCGTTCGAGGCGACAACCTCCAGCGTGATCCCCGGGGCCAGGTCACGCAACCGGCGCGCAATGCGGGGCATCAACCAACTGGAATAGACTTCTGACGCGGTGACGGCCACATGCCCGGAGGCCGCCTGCGCCTGGCCCGACGCGGCCAGGGACACGCCCACTGCCGCCTCACCCATGGCGCGTACATGGCCCATCAATTGCGTGCCGGCCTGGGTCAACACCAGCCCCCGCCCGACTCGTTCGAACAGCACCAGCCCCAGCTCTTCTTCCAGCGCCGTGACCTGCCGTCCCAGCGTCGGCTGGGTCATGCCCAGCGCCCGCGCAGCAGCAGAGAGCGACCCCTCCTCGGCGGTGACGAGAAAGGCCCGCGCGCGGTTCCAGTCAAAGGTGACAGAGCGCCAATCCATGCAGGATTGCATGGCGATGGTGGCCGGATTGTCAATAGCCAGCCCGTCGGGGACCAAAAAACGCCCCGGACACATGCCCGGGGCGCACTACTCACACGAGGGTCTTGGGATCAGTTGACGGCTTCTGCGTCAACGACATCCTTCTCTACCATTTGGGCCTCCGGCTTGGCGATTGCAATGCGCCGGGGCTTCAGCGCTTCGGGGATCTCGCGCTTCAGGTCGATGTGCAGCATGCCGTTTTCATGCGTCGCCCCCTGGACCCGGACGTGGTCGGCCAGGTGGAAGCGGCGTTCAAAAGCGCGGGTCGCGATGCCACGATGCAGGAAGGACTTGCCTTCGTCGTTGTCGGCCTTGCGGGCCGAGACCACCAGCGCCTGCTCCTTCACCTCGACCGACAGGTCCTCGTCGGCGAAACCGGCCACGGCAATCGAGATGCGGTAGGCATCATCGGCAGTCTTTTCGATGTTGTAGGGGGGATAGCCCGGCTGCGCGTTGTCGCTGGCCAGAACGCGGTCCATCAGGTCGGCAATCTGGTCGAAACCGACAGTGGCACGGTAGAGCGGGGCAAAATCGAAATGTCGCATGGAATCCTCCGTTTGAGCGATACCTGTCTGTGGTGCGCCTTCCCTCCTGGGACAGGCGTCGTAAGCACCGGAACCCTGTCATAGGCGTCCCGGTGCAACTGAAATTGGGAAGCGATCGGAGCGGTTTCAAGACCCTCAGGGCCGGATGAAACGCGCCCCTGTCTCGCGACGGTCGCCTGCGGCCAGTCGGTCGACACCCGCGCCGGGATTGCGGTCCGCGGCCAGCGCGGTCTTCAGCGCGTCCAGCGGCGCGCCCAGGCCGCTGGCCAGGGCAACGGGCCTGCCATTGGCCTGCGCCTTGGACGAGACCACGGAAACGATCTGCGTTACCCCGTCCTGCAAGCGAAAGACCGGAGAGCCGGAGGCGCCGAAATCCACCACGCAGGACAGCACCAGCATCCCGTCCTGTCGTGCCAGAACCTCGCAGGTTTCCTGCAAAGACGGGGCTTCTGACCTGTCGCGGGCATAGGACACCACGCCCACCTCTTCGCCTCTGGATGGACCGGGGCCGACGCTGAACGGGGAAATGGTGGTGTTGCGGATCGGGTGTTGCAGCTCGATCAGCGCCAGGTCGTGACGGACACGATCCGTGCTGGCCTGCGCGCCATAAACGAAATCCGGATGCGGCACCGCCTTGCGCACCAACCGGTAGGCCGCCGCGCGCCCGTTGCGCCACCCGGCGAGGAACTGCATGTCCTCGACCGAGACGCGGTTGCCGGTATCGGGATCATAAAGGCAATGCGCCGCCGTCAACACCAGGTGGGGCGCGATCAGCGCACCGGTGCAAAAGGCACTGCCGGCGATTTCGATTCGGCCGACCGCCTCCCATCCGCGGCCGTCCTCGGCCGACTCCATGCTGAACAGGCCCTGCGCGCTTGCCGCGTTGCCCAAGACCCAAAGAAAGAAAACCAGAAAAAGCCGCACTGCACCGTTATCCTATACCTTTGGTTATAGATTCGCATCGGATCTGGGCAAAATTGAGGCAAGGTCGACCTGAATTCAGACTGTTCTTGTCAGGTCAGCGACCGCGGCTTCGGTCCCCCGGTGGCCCAGTCCAACAGCTCGACGGTGTGCACGACGGGCAGGTCGGTGCCGCTGCCGATCTGCATCATGCAGCCGATGTTCCCGGCGGCGATGACCTCCGGTTTCCTGGCTTCCAGCGTGCGCACCTTGCGGGCTTTGAGCTTGGTCGAAATCTCGGGCTGCATCAGGTTGTAGGTGCCCGCGCTGCCGCAGCAAAGGTGGCTGTCCGCCGGTTCCACAACCTCAAATCCCGCGCGTTTCAGCAGGTCCTTGGGCGCCGTCTTGACCTTTTGCCCGTGCTGCAGGGAACAGGCGGCATGGTAGGCGACACGCAGCCCCTTGGCCGCGCCTTCGGGGATGTCCAGCCGGGTCAGCAGCTCGCTGATGTCCATCGCGATCCCGGCGACCCGCGCCGCGTCATCGGCCAGGTCGTCCTGGGCGAACATATGGCCGTAGTCCTTGACCGTGGTACCGCAACCCGAGGTGTTGATGACAATGGCGTCCAGCCCCTCGCCATTCATCTCGGCCGTCCAGGCGCGGATATTCCTTGCGGCGGTTGCGTGGCTCTCGCCGGTCTTGCCCATGTGATGGGTCAGCGCCCCGCAACAGCCCGCGCCTTTCGCAACCACCACTTCGCAACCCAGCCGGGTGAGCAGGCGGATCGTGGCATCGTTGATGTCGGTGTTCAGCGCCTTTTGCGCACACCCGGTCATCAGCGCCACGCGCATCTTCCTTTCGACCTTGGGCGCGAAACTCTGCGGATCGTCATTGCGGCTGACCGGCGGGATCTTGTCGGGCGCCATGTCCAGCATCGCCCGCAGCCGTGCGTCCGGGATCAGCCCGCGGAATGGCTTGCCCATCTTGGCGGCCAGCAGTGCCATTCGGAATCGTCCGGGATAGGGCAGGATCCGCGCCAGCAGCCAGCGCAGGGCCTTGTCGTGCCAGGGGCGGTCATAGTGCTTCTCGATATAGTCGCGGGCATGATCGACAAGATGCATGTAATGCACCCCCGAGGGGCAGGTCGTCATGCAGGCCAGACAGGACAGGCAGCGATCGATATGCTTGACGGTCTTCTCGTCCGGCACACGCTCATTTTCCAGCATGTCCTTGATCAGGTAGATGCGACCACGGGGGGAATCCAGCTCGTCGCCCAGCAATTGGTAGGTAGGGCAGGTCGCGGTGCAAAACCCGCAATGCACGCAGCTGCGCAGGATCTGGTTTGCGCGCGCCGTGCCCGCGTCCTTCAGTTGCTCTTCGGTGAAATTCGTCTGCATGTCAGTCCATCACTTGGGCCAGGGCGAGGCCAAACCAGGGGAGCGCGCAGGCCAGCAGCGCGCCGCGTTTCGTCCATCGGCTGTTCGTCGCACCGGCCAACTGTCGCCGCAGGGCCTGCGCCACCATGACCACCGCCAGCACCCAACCGGTCCAAAGCGCGGCAAGCGAGGCCAGCGCCGATCTCTCTTGCAGGTACAGCGCCAGTCCAGAGGCCAGGAAGACCGCCAGCGCAAGCCCGATCAGCGCGCCCGGAGTGTCGGGCAGTTGCAGCAGCACCGCACCCAGCAAGGGCGCCGCGACAAAGCCCATGACAAATAGGATCAGGGCCGGATTGGCCATCAGGTCATGATCCCGGGGTTCAGCATGCCGCGCGGATCGAACCGGGCGCGGATGCCCGCGCTGAGCGTTGCCAGCGCAGGCGGTTCCGGCTGGAACACCGGCAGGTTCAGCCGCGTCTGTTCCGAGGCCCGGATCAGCGTCGCGTGCCCTTTCAACTCTTTGGGACGCAGATCGGTGCCCGGTGCGCATTCCACCCAGATCAACCCGCCCCCCCAGTCGTAGAGCACCCGTTCGACCGGATGCGCCGCGCGCAACCGGGCCAACAGCCCCGGCGCCTCGCTGGGCCTGACGGAGAACTTCCAGACATCGCCGCCGGTGCCCTGCATGATCTCCACGTCCCGCACCCAGCGCCAGAGCGCGCCAACCCGGTCCGGGTCCGTCTCCACCCGTATGGAAAGGTCGGAAAACATGTCCTGCAAGCGCCCGGTGCGGTAGGCGACGGACCCGGCAAATCCTTCGAGCCGCAAAAGCGTCAGCGGCTGCTCACCCGGTCCACCCGGCGCATGGGCCGCACCCGTCACCTCAAAGGGCGAAGTCAGCGCCCGGCTCATCACCTCTTGCGCGCCCGCCTCGTCCAGCCCGTCGATCAACAGGGTGGCGGCGGTTTCCGGCACCGGCAACACCTTAAGGCTGACTTCCGTCAAGACACCCAGGGTGCCCCAGCTGCCGCACATCAGTTTGACCAGATCGTAGCCGGTGACATTCTTCATCACGCGCCCGCCGTTCTTGATCACCTGCCCCGCGCCATCGACGAACTGCACGCCCAGCAGGAAATCCCGCGCCGCCCCGGCCTGCACCCGGCGCGGTCCGCTGACATTGCCGGCCACCACGCCACCGATGGTCGGTTCGCCGAGGGTCCCCAGCAACCCGCGATGATCCATCGGCTCAAAGGCCAGACGCTGCCCCTCCGCCGCCAGCGTCGCCTCGATCTCGGCCAGCGGGGTGCCCGCCTGCGCCACCAGCGTCAGTGCACCCGGTTCATAAAGCGAGATACCCGACAGGCCGCCCGTCTCCAGAACCTCCGCCGCGGTGGTCACGCCGATGGCCCGCGTCCCGCCGCCACGGATGTGAAAAGGCGCGCTGGCGCCGGTGATCACCTCGGCCAGTTCCGCTTCGCTCTCAGGTCTCATGCGCCACGCTCCTGGCTTCTTCTCTGCAAAAATACTCCGGGGTGTGGGGCTGGCCCCACTCCCTCACTCCGCCGCCAGCGCGAGGCTCCGGCGTCCTTCCGACGCGGCCAAGGGGAAAACCTTGGCCGGGTTCAAGAGCCACGCCGGGTCAAAGACGTCCTTGACCGCCATCTGCGCCTCCAGGTCGACCGGATCGTACTGGTCCACCATCAGGTCCCGTTTCTCGATGCCCACGCCATGTTCACCGGTCAGGCAGCCGCCCACCTCGACACAGAGCTTCAGGATCTCGGCGCCGAAGGCCTCGCAGGTTTCCAATTGTCCCGGCTCGTTGGCATTGAACAGGATCAGCGGGTGCATGTTGCCGTCGCCGGCGTGGAACACGTTGGCCACGTCCAGTCCGAATTCCCTGGACATCTCGCCGATGCGGCGCAGGACGTAGGGCAGCGCGCTGACCGGGATCGTCCCGTCCAGGCACATGTAGTCGTTGATGTTGCCCATCGCGCCAAAGGCCGATTTCCGGCCCAGCCAGATCCGCGCCGCCTCGTCGGCACTCTGTGCCTCGCGCAGCTCCACCGGGTCGTGGCGCCGGGCGATCTCAAGGATCAGGCCCAGCTGTTCGTCGATTTCCGCCGGGCTGCCCTCGACCTCGACGATCAGCAGTGCCTCGCAGTCCGGGTATCCCGCCTTGGCGAAATCCTCGGTCGCGCGAATGCAGGGCCGGTCCATGAACTCGATCGCCACCGGCAGAACGCCCGCCTTGATGATGTCAGAGACGCATTCCCCCGCGACCTCGTTCGAATCAAAGCCCATCAGCACCGGCCGCGCGCCCTCCGGCTTGCGCAGGATGCGCAGGGTTGCCTCTGTCACGACGCCCAACTGCCCCTCGGAGCCGCAGATCAGCCCCAGCAGATCCAGTCCGCCCGCATCCAGATGTGCGCCGCCGATCTCGACCACGGTGCCGTCCATCTGCACCATCGTCACGCCCAGCAGGTTGTTCGTCGTCACGCCGTATTTCAGGCAATGCGCCCCGCCCGAGTTCATCGCGATGTTGCCGGCAATCGCGCAGGCCAGTTGCGACGAGGGGTCGGGGGCGTAAAAGAAATCCTCTTCCTCGACGGCGCCGGTCACGCTCAGGTTGGTGCGCCCGGTCTGCACGCGGATGACGCGGTCGGCGTAATCCACCTCCAGCACCTCGTTCATGCGCGCTACGCCCAGGATCACCGAATCCGCCGTCGGCAAAGCGCCCCCTGCCAACGAGGTGCCCGAGCCGCGTGGCACCACCGGTACGCCCTCTTCGTGGCAGACCTTCAGCACCGCGGCGACCTCTTCGGTCGAGGAGGGCAGCACGGCCGCCAGCGGCGGGCAGCGATAGGCGGTCAGGGCGTCGCATTCATAGGCGCGCGTCTCCATCTCGTCCTCGATCACCGCGTCGGCGGGCAGGACGCTGCGCAATCGCTCGACGATCCGCGCCTTGCGGGCCAGGATGGCGGGGTTCGGGTCGGGCATCTGCATTTCAGGTCTCCTCGGCCACCGCGGCATCGGGGCAATTGGTAAGAAGATATAACCAAAATCGCCATTGCGCTACAGTGAATCGCGCTGCGGTGGCGCGGCATCTTGCCATTTATCCGGCTACAGGGTCAGGTGCGCGCATGAGTTGGGTCAAGATCATTCATCTTTTGTGCGTCATGGGCTGGATGACCTCCATCTTTGCCGTGCCGCGCGCGATAATCTACTGGAAGCGTGAGCACGCACGCCTCGGCGAAAACGGACCGTTGGGCGATCTGACGTTCCGGCTCTACCGGTTTTCCTTCGGGCTTGGCGTGATCGCCATCATCACCGGCGTCTGGTACGGGCTCTGGCTGGGCTGGCCCGCCTGGTTGCACCTCAAGGCCACGCTGGTCGTGTTGCTGGCGGCGCATTACCTCTGGACCGGGCGGCTGGTGCGGCGGGCACAGCGCGGCGTCTTCACCGAAAGCGACATGTACCTGCGCATCTTCAACGAGATCAGCGTGATCGGCACCATCGCGATCCTCTGGGTCGTCGTGGCCCAACCCTTCTGATGACCTGGGAGACGCTGCGCGCCGGGTTTACCCTGTGGGATGTCGCCGCGCTGACGCTGCTGGCGCTTGCGTGGCAAGGCGCGGGCTGGATCATCGAACACCCGCCCCGGCGCCGGCCCTCGACCTCGGTGATCATGGCGGACTATCGGCGCGCCTGGATGGAGGTCTTTGTCACCCGCGATCCGCGCATCTTCGATTCGCAGATCGTGAGCAATCTGCGGCAAGGCACGGCGTTTTTCGCCTCGGCCAGCATGATCGCGATCGGTGGCGGCTTTGCCCTGATCGGCAATGCCGATCGGCTGCGCGGCGTGGCGCAGGACCTGGCGCCCTCGGTCGATCCGGTGGTGGTGCTGGAAATCAAGGTCATGGCGATGATGCTCTTCGCTGCAAACGCCTTTCTGAAATTCGTCTGGTCACACCGGCTGTTCGGCTATGCCTCCGTGCTGATGGCGGCGGTGCCGAACGAACCGGATCACCCGGCGGCCTACCCCCGCGCCCGCAAGGCGGCCGAGATCAACGTGACCGCTGCGCGCAGCTACAACCGCGGCCTTCGGTCGGTCTATTTCGGGATCGCGGCTTCGGCCTGGCTGGTGGGGGCCGGGCCGCTGATCGGGGCGACGCTCATTGCCCTGGCGGTGATCCTGCGGCGAGAGTTCACCTCGGCGTCGCGCGAGGTCCTGCTTGAAGACACCGACAAGATGGAATGACCACTCCCTCCGCGCTTCGTGATCCACAGCGCGGCGCAAGGCTGCTAGGCTGATCGCATGAAACACGTTGCAGCCTTTCTCCTTTTCACCACCCCCGCTCTGGCCGATCCGCCCCGGATCGAGGCCGTCGAGGCCAGCCAGGGCAATGGCACCTGGCGTTTTTCCGTCACGCTTTCCCACCCGGACACGGGGTGGGACCATTATGCCGATGGCTGGCGTGTGGAACTGCCCGACGGCACCGTTCTAGGCACGCGGGAGTTGTTGCACCCGCATGTGAACGAACAGCCCTTTACCCGATCGCAGTCCGGCATCGTGATCCCCGAGGGCACGTCCCAGGTCATGATCCGGGCAAAATGCTCGGTCGATGGCTGGTCCGCCGAGCCATTTCCCTATTCGCTGCCGTAGGGCGGGGCTCGCCCCGCCCGTCACTTCGGCAAGGTCTCAGCTGCGGCCCTCGCGCATCCAGGCCCCGACGATCAGCCCGGCGGCCAGCAGCAGCACCAGCCACTCCGGCGCCAGCGGAGTCTGTCGCACGTCCAGCGTCTCGTAGGCCTCGCGCGGGGTCAGCCCGATCCAGCCGCGCCCGGCGGCGGGCCGCCCGGCGCGGACCTCGCGGATCGATGGCAGCCCCTCTTCCAGGCGCATGACACCGCCGCGCATCTCGTCGATGACCGGCGCCAAGGCCGCGCCGGATGCGATGGTCTGGACAAACTCGCGCGGGGCCGAGGGACCAAGGCCCACCACCGCCGACAGCGCGTTTTCCTCCAGCCGGTAGAGGCCGATCTGGGGACCGTCGTAGATCGCCTCGTAGCGACCCGGGCTGACCTCTTCCAGCGGCACCTGAACCTCGTCGCCATCGGGCGTGGTCACGATCACATCGCCGACAAATTCGTTCAGGGTGCGGCGCACGATCCGCATCGTCTGTCCGGCAGGTTCCGCCCAGAGTGCCTCTTCCTCCAGCTCGGGTTCCTTCATCATCCAGTGCGCCAGCCGCCGCAGCAGGTCCAGTTGCGGCCCGCCACCCTCGTAGCCCCGGCTCCACAGCCAGGCCTGGTCCGAGGCCAGCAGCGCCACGCGCCCCTCTCCTACGCGGTCCAGCACCAGCAAGGGACGGTCGTCGATGCCGGACATGACCACGTCGCCCTTGATCGGCTGCACCTCGATCTGGCGCAGCCAGCGGCCCCAGTCATCCGCGCCCGACAGGCCCGATGTCACCGGGTGGCGCTGGCCCAGGTCGGTCACGGCTGGCTTGTACCCTTGGTCGACCACCCGCGCCGTCGGTTCCGCAGGCAGGATGTCCGCCAGCGGCGAGCGATAGATCGAATCCGCCGAGGCGAAATCCGGCCCGGCGGCGACCAGCACCGCGCCGCCCTTCTCGACATAGTTGCGCACGTTGTCGAGGTAGATCGCCGGCAGGATGCCGCGCCGCTTGTAGCGGTCGAAGATGATCAGATCGAAATCGTCGATCTTGTCGAGGAACAACTCGCGCGTCGGAAAGGCGATCAGCGACAATTCGTTGACCGGCACGCCATCCTGCTTTTCCGGCGGGCGCAGGATGGTGAAATGCACCAGGTCGACCGAGGAATCCGATTTCAGCAGGTTGCGCCAGGTGCGTCCGCCCGCGTGCGGCTCTCCCGAGACCAACAGCACGCGCAGCCGGTCGCGCACGCCGTTGATCTGGATCAGTGCCTTGTTGTTGCGATCCGTCAGCTCTCCATCCGCCTCGGGCACTGTGAACTCGATCACGTTCAGCCCGCCGTGGGGCAGGGTGATCGGCAGGGTCAGGTCCTCGCCGATGGGGACGGTGAAACGCTCGGCCTCGTCGCCATCGACAGAGATCAGGATATCGGTCCGGGTATCGCCGGGGGCGGCGCCGTTGTCCTCGATCCGCAGGGTCAGTTCGACCTCCTCGCCGAGGATGGCAAAGGACGGGGCGTTGCGCACGATCAGGCGGCGGTCCCAGTCATCTTCCTTGCCGGTCATCAGCAGGTGCATCGGCGCGGGAAGGTCCGGCGCGCGTTCGAGGTCATGCAATCGCCCGTCCGACAGCAGAAGGATACCGGCGATGCGCCCGCGCGGTTCCTCGGCCAGGGCATTGGACAGGGCCGTCATCAACAGCGTGCCGGCGTCGCCTTCTCCGTCCGGGACGGGAATGCGGCGCACCTCGGTGTTGGGACGCGCGTCAAGCTGTGCCTCCAGCCGTGCGGCGGCCTCGGTGGTGATGTCGGCGCGTTCCGCCAGTTGCTGCGAGGCGGTCTCGTCCACCAGCATCAGCACGATGTCCGAGAGCGGTGCGCGGTCCTCGACCTGGTACGACGGCTGCGCCAGCGCGCCCACCAGCACCACGCCCGCCAGAAAGCGCAGGGCCCAGCCCGACAGCCCACGCCACAGCGCCAGGCCCGTGCCCAGCAGCGCCAGCGCCGCCAGTACGGCAATTGCCGCCCAGGGCAGCAGCGGGTCGAATACGATCTGTCCGTTCATGTCTGCTCTCGCTTATTGGCCCAGGCGGTCCAGCAGGGCGGGGACATGGACCTGGTCGGATTTGTAGTTGCCCGTCAGGACGTGCATCACGAGGTTCACGCCGAACCGATAGGCGATCTCGCGCTGGCGTTCCCCGGCAAAGCCGCTGCCGATGGGCACCAGGGGATTGCCGTTGCCGTCCATCGCCCAGGCGGCGGCCCAGTCGTTGCCGCCGATGACCACCGGTGTCACGTTGTCGTTGAGATCGCGAAAGGGCATGCCCTCGATCAGTTCCGCATCCGGCGGTGCGGCCTCGACCCAGACCTCGCGGCCCGCATGACGACCGGGAAAGGCGTTCAGCAGGTAGAAAGTGCGGGTCAGGACGTGGTCCTCGGGGACGGGCTCCAGCGGAGGAATGTCCAGCGGTGCGGCCAGTTGTTGCAGCTTGCGGCCCTCCGGCGTCGCGCTGCCAAAACCCGAGATATCGGCATCCCGCGTGTCGAAGACGATCATGCCGCCGGTGCGCAGGTAGGTGTTCAGCTTGGCATAGGCCTCACGCGATGGCGTCGGCTGGCCGGCGGTTATCGGCCAGTACAGCATCGGGTAAAAGGCCAGTTCGTCGGATTCCAGATCGACGCCGACCGGCGGGTTCGGTTCGACCGAGGTGCGAAAGAACAACGTGTCGGACAGGCCCTGCAGCCCGGCCTTTGACAGGTCGTCCACCGTGCTGTCGCCGGTGATCACATAGGCCAGCACCACCTCACTTGCGGCGGCGATGGCGGCGCGATCTTCCGGCGTCTGGGCCTGCCCGTGCTGCGGTGCCAGCATCAGTGCGCCCAGAACCACCCCGGCGGACACCGCGCCGCGCAGCCGCCCCGAAAGCGCCAGGGAAGCGATCACATCCGCCAGCAACAGCGCGATGGCCGCGGCCAGCAGCCAGCCTGCCAGCGGTTTTTCCTGCGGCTGAACGATGCCCTCGACCGGGATGCGTTCGGGCCAGACCATCGGGGTCAGGTCCATGTCGGTGGTGACGACGTTGCGCGCCAGGCTGCGGTCCTCGCCCTGGTAGACGCCGGGACGCAGCTCCGGCCCCAGCGGCGCGGCGACAAGATCGGGGCCGTCGACACCGGGCAGGGTGCTGGCCTCGCGCGGGCGGCCAAAGGCATCCAGAACGCGGATCGGTTGCCAGACGGTGCCCTCCATGTCCTCGATCTCTGGCTGGGCGGCGGCAGAGGAGACCGCCAGCCGTTCCAGCATCTGAACGAACAGACCTGACAGCGGCAGGCTGGACCATTCCGCATTGGCGGTGACATGGAACAGCACAACCTGCCCCTGGCCCACGGATTTGCGCGTCACCAACGGCGTGCCGTCCGACAGTTGCGCGACCACGCGCGCCGCCAGCGTCGGGTCGGGCTGGGCCATGACCTGGCTGTTCACGGTCACGTCGTCGGGGATGTCCAACCCGAAGAACGGGCTTTCGTCCGGGAAGGGGGCCAGCGCCTTGGGCTCGCCCCAGCTCATGGCGCCGCCCACTGTCCGGCCCCCGGCGCGAAGGCGCACGGGCATCAGGGGATCCTCGAGGTCGCGGCTGATGTCCGAGGCCGCCAGCTTTGGCCCGGCAAAGCGCAGCAGCATCCCGCCCTTGTCCAGCCACTCCAGCACGGCCTCTTCCTCGGCGGGTGACAGGGTGGCGACGTCGGCCAGTATGATGACGTCCGGGTTGGCGGGCAGGATGTCCAGCAGGGCGCCATCCAGCAGGTCGGCGGTCGGCTCCAACGCCTTTTCCAGGTAGTGCAGCGGCGACAGCAGCTCCAGCCCTTCGCGGTCGGTCGCGCCGGCGATCAGGGCGACCTCGCGGCGGCGCAGGCTGTCGTCCGGCAGGGTGACGGCCCCGGCACTGCGCGCGCCCTCGATTTCGAACCGTTCAATGCGGGCGCGCAACTCGGCGGGCAGGGCGATCTCGGTGATCGATTCCAACATCCCGGCCTCGAAGGTGAGCGTGTTGCGGGTCAGCACGGCGGGATTGCCCGCCGGGTCCTTGCCATGCCCGGCCAAGGTCACCTCGGCCTCCGGGCCTTCGCGCAGGCGGCGGGCGGTGATCAGCAGGTTGCCCTCGGACACCTGCGCGGGCTCCAGCGCATAGAGTGTGCGCGGCGCTTCGAAGACGGTCACGCGGCCCCGGGATTCCAGCGCCGTCAGCAGGTCCTCGCGCCCCTCGCGGGCGAGGGCATCCGACATCCAGTAGGTGTCGAACCCGTCCTCGGGCAGCAGTTCGATGGCGCGGGCGATGTTGTCAGCGCTGGGTTGCCAGGGTTCCGGCAGGATGCCCGACAGCCGCGTGCGCAGCACGTCGGCGCTGAGGAACTGGACCTGTTCGGGATCGGTCAGCCGCATCACGGCCACGGGCCGCGTATTGCGCCCGGCCTCGGCCAGCAAGCCATCCAGCGCGATCATCCGCCCGCGCCAGTCGGCGGCAGAGGCCCAGCTGGCATCCATCACCACCAGCAGCGGCCCGTCGCCCGCTGCCTCGGTGTCGTTGTCGGGGTTGAGCACCGGCCCGGAGAGGCCCACGATCACCGCGGCCACCGCCAGCATCCGCAGCAGCAAGAGCCACCAGGGCGTGCGGTCGGTCACCTGTTCCTCGTCCTTGAGGCCCAGCAGCAGGACAACGCCCGGGAACATCCGCCGGATCGGTGCCGGCGGCACCGCCCGCAGGATGATCCAGAGGATGGGCAGGGCAAGCAGCCCCAGCAAGAGCCAGGGTGTCGTGAAACCGATCAGGCCGAAAAGCGTCATCCGTGGCTCCCGTCCAGCGCGCGGTATACCCATAGCAGGGCGGATTGCGCGGTCTGGTCCGTGTGATGGGTCAAGTGCTGCCAGCCCGTCAGCCGACAGATCGCGTCCAGCCGCGCCTTGCGCTCGGCCAGCCGCTGCAAATAGGTCTCGCGCAGGTCACCGGCCTTGAGCGTTTCATGCCGCATGGTCTGGTTCACGCTTTCGAAGATCGTCCGCCCGTCAAAGGGAAAGGCCTCCTCGGACGGGTCCAGAACCTGCAAAAGCACGCCCCGAACGCCGCGGTCGGCGGCCTTGGTCAGGGCCGCTTCGACCGGTTCGACGTCGCTCAGGAAATCCGACACGAACAGCGCCTTGGCGTTCGGCAGCATGCCGCGTGCCTCGGGTTCGGCGTAGTCGTCCTCGCCGTCCTCGGAAAACATCTCGGCCAGTCGCAGGGTCTGCATGTCGCCCCGGCGCGGCGGCAGGCGCCAGCCGGTCAGGCCGACACGTTCGCCGCCGCGGATCAGCAGGATCGAGGTGGCCAGTGCCACCAGCCGCGCGCGGTCGGCCTTGGTCGGCAGGTTCTTGTGGCTGGAAAAGCGCATCGAGGCGCCGGGATCGACCCAGACCTGCACGCTTTGCGCGATCTGCCATTCGCGTTCGCGCACGAATTGCTCGTCCCCGCGCGCCGACCGGCGCCAGTCGATGGAACGATAGCTGTCGCCGGGCTGCAGCGTGCGGTATTGCCAGAAATCATCGCCAAGCCCGGCGCGCCGCCTGCCGTGGTCGCCCAGAAGGACGGTGCCGGCAAGATGTTCGGCGCGGGCCAGCAGGGCCGGGAAACGCCCGGCCTCTTCCTGGGCGCGGGTGCGCAGATGGGCAACGGTGGCTGTCACGCCGCGGCCTCGGTCCGGCGCAGCCCCTCGGCGACCTCGTCGATCAGTGCGCCCAGATCCTCACCCCGTGCGCGGGCAGAGAAGCTCAGCGCCATTCGGTGCACCAGAACCGGCTTGGCCATGTCCAGGACATCCTCGGGCGACGGTGCAAGGCGGCCCTGCAACAAGGCGCGGGCCCGAACGGTCAGCATCAGCGCCTGAGCGGCGCGCGGGCCGGGGCCCCAGGCGACGATGTCCTTGACGCGCTCCGGCGAAGACGGATCAGAGGGACGGAACGCCCGCACGAGGTCGAGGATCATCTCGACCACCGCATCGCCCACCGGCATCCGGCGCAGAAGTGTCTGCGCGGCGATCAGTTCCGCAGCGGTGAACACCTGGTGCGACTGCGCCTCTTCGGTGCCGGTGGTGGCCAGCAGGATGTCCTTTTCCGTGCCGCGATCCGGGTAGGCCACGTCGATCTGGACAAGGAAACGGTCAAGCTGCGCCTCGGGCAGCGGATAGGTGCCTTCCTGTTCGATCGGGTTCTGCGTGGCGAGAACGTGGAACGGCGCCTCCAGCGCGCGGGTCTGTCCGGCCACCGTGACCTGCTTTTCCTGCATCGCCTGCAACAGGGCCGACTGAGTCCGGGGGGAGGCGCGGTTGATCTCGTCCGCCATCAGCAACTGGCAGAAGATCGGGCCTTCGATGAACTTGAACGTGCGCTCGCCATTCGCGCCGGTTTCCAGCACCTCGGAGCCGAGGATGTCGGCGGGCATCAGGTCCGGCGTGAACTGCACCCGGTTGCCGTTCAGACCCATGACCGTCGACAGGGTTTCCACCAGCCGCGTCTTGCCAAGGCCCGGCAGGCCGATCAGCAGCGCGTGCCCCCCGCACAGGAGCGACGACAGCGTCAGGTCCACGACCCGTTCCTGTCCGATGAAGCGCGCGGTGATCGACTTCTTGGCCTCGGCCAGCTTGTCCTCGAGCGCCTCGATCTCGGCGACCAGATCCTCGGCCGCGCCTGCGTGATCGGACATGTCATCTCTCCATTGCATACTATCTCTTTGGGTAAGTATGTATCGACTGGGAAGGGAATGGCAAAAACTATGAGCGGACAAAATCTCGTGACCCCGTCTGCCGACGGCCTTGCCGCCTCGGCCAGAGAGGCCCGCAAAGGCAAGGGCCTGCCGCCCGTGCACAAGTGGAATCCGCCCTTCTGCGGCGATCTCGACATGCGTATAGCGCGTGACGGGACCTGGTTCTACCTCGGCACACCCATCGGCAGATTCGAGCTGGTGCGCCTGTTTTCCTCGATTCTGCGCAAGGACGGGGATGATTATTTTCTGGTCACTCCGGTCGAGAAAGTGGGGATCACCGTCGATGACGCGCCTTTCGTGGCCGTCGATTTCGAGGCGGAGGGCGAGGGCGAGTCGCAGGTGCTGACCTTCGAGACCCATGTGGGCGATTTCGCCTCGGCGGGTCCTGATCACCCGATCCGGGTGGAACGCGATCCTGAGACGGGCGAGCCGTCGCCCTACGTCCTGATCCGGGCCAACCTCGAGGCGCTGATCGACCGCAAGAGCTTTTACCGGCTGGTGGATCACGGCGCGCATCACGATGGCTGGTTCGGGGTCTGGTCGTCCGGGCAGTTCTTCCAGATCATTCCCTCGGGCGAACTGGGCTGACACCGCGCCCCTGCGGCGTCTTTCGGCAGGACAGCAGGCAGGCAGCGTGGTAGAGGCTGCCGCGAACCCCTGGATATCCCCCGGAAACGGAACACAGACGCCATGACCGACAGCAAACGCATCGTGCTTTCCAGCGACCACGCCGCCATCGACCTGCGCCAGGCCATCGCCCGGCACATCGAGGCGAAGGGCTGGGAGGCGGTGGACATCGGCCCGACATCGCCCGAAAGCACCCATTACCCCGAACATGGTGCCGCCGCCGCGCGCAAGGTGGCTTCGGGCGATTGCGCGCTCGGCATCATCCTCTGCGGGACCGGGCAGGGCATCATGATGGCGGCAAACAAGGTGTCGGGCATCCGCTGCGGGGTCTGCGCCGATCCGTTTTCCGCGCGCATGATCCGTGCGCACAACGACGCGCAGATCCTGTCGCTGGGCGCCCGCGTCGTGGGCGAGGGGCTGGCGCTGGAAATCGTGGATGCCTTCCTGGAAACCGAATTCGAAGGCGGCCGCCACGGAACCCGGGTCGACATGATCAAGGCATTGGAAGCCTGAGCCCAAGCGCCGGGCCGGGCGGTCAGTCGCCCAGCTTGGCGTGCACCTCGTCCAGGTCGATTTCACCCACGGGCAGCTTGTTGCCCGGGTTGTCGAAATCGTATTTGAACAGGTCGAAATCCCGGCCATAGATTTCCTTGACCAGGTGCATCGACAGATCGTCGAAGTAATCCTCGACCGGATGCGCGCGTTTCGGCCCGTGGCCCTCGGATTCGTTGAACCGGGGAATGGCGGTCAGGTCGATCGGGTGGGGCGTCTGGATGTGGTCCAGCACGTCCCGCATCCCCTCGTTGAACTTTTCCGTCCAGATGATGCGGTCATAGCGCCCGCCGTTCACGATGAAGGTGCCGACATGGCCTGAGATGGCCGACCAGTGGATGTCCGGCTCCATCGGGCGGCGCCAGCGGATCGTGTCGCGCGCGAACAGCAGGAAACGTCGGAAACTGCGCACCTGGTCGAATTGGAACCCGTTTTCCGGATCGCCCACCTCGACCCCGTATTTCTGCATGAGCAGCGGGACCATGTTGCCGCGATAGCGTTTGCCATTGCGCTGGATGCCGCAGATCTTGTCGAAAAAGCTGGACAGGACGCGGCTATAGGGGTTCCGCACGCAGGTGAAGGCGTAGGCGTTGCGCGTTTTCACGTTGGCGCTGATGATCGGCTGACTGTGGTCCTGCGCCCATTTGTGCAGGCCCTGCCTGGCGTCGTGGATGTCACCGTCGAAAAAAGCGCCGTGGTCCGAATAGTAGAGGATCTGCCCGATCGTCGAGCAGGCGCATTTGGGCACGACGCGATACAAGACGCTTTCGCTCTCGGTCATCCATGTGCCGGGAAACCCCATCCGTCTTGTCTCCTTGCCGCCTGCCGTGGCGCATCCCGGCGGAAAATCCGCGCAAAGCAGGTTTATTCAACAGAAATTCACCTCTATCAACATAAACAATCGGGCGAAATTGGGGCGATTGGTTCTCTGGATGGCGAAAATTGCCTTCATCCTTTTGTGTCACAAGGATCCTGACGCCATCGTCAAGCAGGCGCAGAGCCTGACCGCCGTCGGCGATTACATTTCGATCCATTTCGACGCCCGCGCCGGGGCGCAGGACTTTGCCCGTATCAAGACCGCGCTCAAGGACAATCCTAACGTGGTCTTCGCCCGGCGGATCAAATGCGGCTGGGGGGAATGGAGCCTAGTGCGCGCCACGCTGAACGCGGTCGAGGCGGCCGTGGACGCCTTTCCGCGTGCGACGCATTTCTACATGGTCTCGGGCGATTGCATGGCGATCAAGTCCGCCGAATATGCCCATGCCTTTCTGGACCGGCGCGAATGCGACTACATCGAGAGCTTTGATTACTTTCAGTCGGACTGGATCAAGACCGGCTGGAAGGAAGAACGCCTGATCTACCGCCACTGGTTCAACGAACGCACCCAGAAGCGCCTGTTCTACGCGATGTTCGAGGCGCAGAAACGGCTGCGCCTGACGCGAAAGATCCCGGACGACATCGAGGTGATGATCGGCAGCCAGTGGTGGTGCCTGCGCCGTCGCACGATCGAATGGATCCTGGATTTCGTGAAGACGCGCCGCGACGTGGTGCGCTTTTTCGCAAGTACATGGATCCCGGATGAGACCTTTTTCCAGACCCTCGTCCGCCATCTCGTGCCCGAGCACGAGATCGAAAGCCGCACACTGACCTTCCTGCTGTTCACCGACTACGGGATGCCGGTGAATTTCTACAACGATCACTATGACCTGTTGCTGAGCCAGGATTACCTGTTCGCCCGCAAGATCAGCCCCGAGGCAACCGAGTTGCGCCGCCGCCTCGGCGTGCTCTATGCCGCCGAAACGGCGCGGTTCCAGATCTCGAACGAGGGTTCGTCGCTGTACCGTTTCCTGACCGAACGCGGTCGGACGGGGCGCCGCTTCGCGCCACGCTTCTGGGAGACCGAAAGCAGCCTGGGGCGCGAACGCGAATTGCTGATCGTGATCTGCAAGAAATGGCATGTTGCCAAGCGTTTGACCGCCCGCATCCGCCAGATGACAAACATTCCCTGCATCGAGTATCTGTTCAACGAGGACGCCTGTCCCCTGCCGGACCTTGGCGGTATCCAGTCCACCATGTCCAAGCGCCACCGCCACCGCCGGGCGCTGATGCGGATGCTGTATGACTACTACGAGAGCGACCGACTGGTGATCTGCATGGATCCGGCCAACCTCGATCTGCTGGAGGATTTCGGCCGCGACCGGGCGCAGACGCGGATGCTGGAGATCGAGTGTCACTTCTCGGACGCCGACCTGGCCGGTCATGCCATGCGTTCGGGGCTTGCCGGTGAGCGGACCCCGCCGGAAGCATTGGCGCGTTTGCTGCCCACCGTCCGCAATGATCTGCTGCACGAAAGCGACCGCATCCGGGACGCCAAGTTCGACAACCACCTGCGCCTGCGCGAAACAGATCCGCGCGAGGCCCATGCCCGGGCGGTGGCCGGCTTTCTTTCGGTGCCGGCAAGTGTCGCGCAGGAGATCGTGGCACTGGATCGGTTTTTAGCGGATTGAGCTACCGCGGTCCAAGAAAGCGGTGGCGTTCTGCGCTGCAGGAGCTATGCCAAGAGCAAGATCCGTCCCGGCGGCCGGGGCAGGGCTTCCACCCGACACAACAGCAGCAGGACGCGCGGCATGGCCTATACCTACGACCCGAAAAACATCTTCGCCAAGATCCTGACCGGCGAGATCCCAAACAAGACGGTGCTGGAGACAGAGCACACGCTGGCCTTTCGCGACATCTATCCGCAGGCGCCGGTGCATGTGTTGGTGATCCCCAAGGGCGCCTACGTCTGCTACGACCATTTCGTGCAAGAGGCGACGGATGCCGAGATCCTGGATTTCAACCGGGTGATCGGCGAGGTTTGCCGGATGGAAGGTCTGGAGGCCGGAGGCTACCGGCTGATTTCCAACGCGGGCAGAGACGGCGTGCAGGAAGTGCCGCATCTGCACGTTCATATCCTGGCGGGGCGTCCGCTGGGCCGGATGCTGGCCAAGGCTTGATCCAGAAGCGCGCCCTGGGGGCGCACAGGACGTCTCGCCCGTCGGCCTCCGGCCTTTGGCCTGCGGGCTCGGGGTGTGTGGGGAGCCGCCGCCTCTGGCAAATGGCTGGCAGGCGGATGACGCATGCCAGGAGTATTTTCCGGAGAGAAGAAGCAGCGGGGTTTCTTCTCTCTGAAAATACTCAAAAATGATCCGGCGCGTTCAGGCCGCCGTGCTGCTGGTGAGGGCGAGGAAGACATCCTCGAGGTCCGGCTCCTCGGTCCTCAGCTCGCGGATGCGGATCCCGGCGGATTGGACCGCGGCCAGCACCTCTTCGGCGCGGGTCTGGGTCGACCGATAGGTGAGGGCGAGACTGCCGTCGGAGCGGGTCTCGGCTTCGATGCCTTCGGCCTGCGGCAGTTTCTCCGGCGTTTCTTCGGGTTGGATCACCATGGTGCGGGCGTCAAGCCGCCCCAGCAGGTTCGAGGTGCTGTCCTGCGCCACCAGCTGTCCGTGGTTGATGATGGCGATCTCGTCGCACATCTCCTCGGCCTCTTCGAGGTAGTGGGTTGTCAGGATGATGGTCATGCCGCGTTCGCGGTTGAGCTTGCGGACATTGGTCCAGAGCATCTGGCGCAGCTCGATGTCGACGCCGGCCGTGGGTTCGTCCAGCACCAGCACCTGCGGTGAATGCACCAGCGCCTTGGCCAGCAGGAGGCGGCGCCGCATGCCGCCCGACAAGGTGCGGGCATAGGCCTCTGCCTTGTCGCTGAGACCGACCATCTCCAGGATCTCATCGGTCCGGCGCTGCGATTTCGGCACGCCGTAGAGTCCGGCCTGCACCTCCAGCGCGCCGCGCGGGCTAAAGAACGGGTCGAGGTTGAGTTCCTGCGGCATGACGCCGATGGCGGCGCGGCTTTGTCGCGGGTTGCGGTCCTGGTCCCAGCCCCAGATCTGCACCTGGCCGGCGGTCTTGATGACCAGCCCGGCGAGAATGTTGATCAGCGTCGATTTTCCCGCGCCATTCGGCCCCAGCAGGCCGAAAACCGAGCCCGCGGGCACGTTCAGGTCGACGCCCTTCAGCGCCTGTTTGCCGCCTGCATAGGTCTTGGTCAGGCCCTCGATGCGGATTGCGGCGTCATTCTGCCCCTTGTCCAACGGCTTGCTCCCCTTCTCCGCTTTGGTCATAAGGCAAATAGGCCAGAGCATCGCGAAAGGGAACCAGATGACGACCCAAGCGCCCGAGACCAAGATTGTCGAGAGCTATCGCATCGCCTGTGACGGCGGTGAAGGGGCCCTGGGCCATCCCCGGGTATGGTTGCAGATCCCGCTTGAGACCGGTTTTGTCGAGTGTCCCTACTGCGACGCGAAATACGTCCACAAGGATTTCGAGGGCAAGGCCTGAGCGCCAGTGTGACGCGCGTCACAGGATCTGTGCGCGGGTGGTGATTGGGGCGGTGCGCCGCGCGCCTTATGTAGTGGCAAACCGATGAGGAGTTTGCCATGACTTTCCGACCTGTCACCTCTCAATCCGCCGCGCAGCCCACGATGGAGGGCGCCGGCGTGCATCTGCACCGCGTCTTCGGCTTTGGCGATACAAGCGAAAGCGATCCCTTCCTGTTGCTCGACGACTTCCGCAACGAGGATCCGGCGCATTACCTGAAAGGCTTTCCCTGGCACCCGCACCGGGGGATCGAGACCATCACCTATGTGCTGGAGGGCGAGGTGACGCACGGCGATTCCCTGGGCAACGAGGGGGTGCTGGGCGCGGGTTCCGTGCAATGGATGACCGCAGGGTCGGGCATCCTGCACCAGGAAATGCCGCGCGGGAACGCCAAGGGGCAGATGCACGGCTTTCAGCTATGGGCGAATCTGCCCTCCTCGCTGAAGATGACGGCGCCGCGCTACCAGGACATCCAGGGCGCGGATATCCCCGAGATCATCGACGATGACGGCACCCGGGTGAAGGTTGTCACGGGCTCTTTCTGGGGCAAGCGCGGGCCGGTCGACGGAATCGCCGCCGATCCGCTGTACCTCGATGTATCGGTGCCGCCGAACGTGACCAAGGTGCTGCCCATCGACACGCGGGCGAATGCCTTTGCCTATGTCTTTGCCGGGGCCGGACGTTTTGCCGAGGCCGCGGATCCGATCGGCGTGCGCGTCGAGAAGGAGTTCGGCGGGCAAGAGGTCAACATCCGCGACATGTCGGGCAACCGCACGCTGGTGCGCTTTGGCAACGGCGACGAGGTCAAGGTGAGCGCGGGACCGGAGGGGGTGCGCTTTCTGCTGGTCGCGGGCAAGCCTATTCAGGAGCCGGTGGCCTGGCACGGGCCCATCGTGATGAACACCCAAGGCGAGTTGCGCAAGGCCATGCAGGACCTGCACAACGGCACCTTCATCAAGCCCGCGCATTGATCCGGGGCGAGGGGCGTGTATCGCGCCCCTCACCGTCGGTCACGAAGCGCTTACCCTTTCGTGCCAAGGTATTTGCATTCGATCGTGGTGCGGATACCCTAACCTCATGATGGCGAAACGGGACATTTCCAACGCCCTGCCTGACCGGGTAGAGCGGGACTACAGCCCGGCGGAGCGGGCCAGTGACATGGCCGTGCACATGGTTGCGCTGGTGCTTGCGCTGGCGGCGGTGCCGGTTCTGATCACGCTGACCGCGGTCTGGCGCGGGGACGCGGCGGGGATCGTCGGTGTTTCGATCTACGGCGGCACGCTGATCGTGATGCTGACCGCCTCTCTGCTGTACAACCATGTCGGGCGCCCGCACCTGACGGATCTGTTCCGGCGGCTCGACATGTCGGCCATCCACCTGAAAATCGCTGGCACCTACACGCCTTTCGCGCTGTTGTCGGGCACCGGGTCCGGCCTGCTCGCCGCGGTCTGGAGCGCGGCGGCCGGGGCAGCGGCCGTGACGTTGTTCAAACGGCGCTTGCCCGCCGGGTTGGCGGTGCTGATGTGCCTCGGCACTGGCTGGGCGGTGGTGATCGGCGGCTGGGACCTGCTGGCGGCGCTGCCGCTGTCGGTCTGCGTACTGATGGTGGTGGGCGGCGTGCTCTATTCCATAGGGACGCCTTTCTTGATGGCCTCGCGCCTGCGGTTTCACAACACGATCTGGCACGGCATGGTGGTCGCGGCCTCCATCGTCTTTTTCGTGGCCGTCTTCCTGGCCGCCGCCGTGCCGCATCCTGTGGTGGCGGTGCGCTAGGGCTGAAATCCGCTGCTGGCACCCCGCCGCGGTTCGTGGCACATCATGCGTGACATGACCTGAGCGGGAGACGACACATGGCCAGCACTTTCGGCAAGGGATGCCACCTGCATCTGATCGACGGTTCGGCCTATATCTTTCGGGCCTTCCACGCCCTGCCGCCACTGACCCGCAAAAGCGACGGCCTGCCGATCGGTGCGGTCAGCGGGTTCTGCAACATGCTGCACCGCTATGTCGAGGGGAATACGGGCCCCGATGCGCCGACCCATGTTGCGGTGGTGTTCGACAAGGGCAGCCACACCTTCCGCAACGACCTGTACGATCAGTACAAGGCAAACCGCGACGAGATGCCAGAGGATCTGCGCCCGCAGATTCCGCTGACCCGCCGGGCCACCGAGGCTTTCAACATCGCCTGCAAGGAGATCGAGGGATTCGAGGCCGACGACATCATGGCCACGCTGGCCTGCCGCGCCCGGGAGGCCGGCGGGCGGGTCACGATCCTGTCGTCGGACAAGGACCTGATGCAGCTTGTCGGCGACGGCGTCGAAATGCTGGACCCGATGAAGAACAAGCTCATCGACCGCGAAGGCGTGATGGAAAAATTCGGAGTCCCGCCGGAACGGGTGGTCGACGTGCAGGCGCTGGCGGGCGATTCCGTCGACAATGTGCCTGGGGCGCCGGGCATCGGGATCAAGACGGCGGCCCTGCTGATCAACGAATATGGCAGCCTAGAAGACCTGCTCGACCGGGCCGAGGAGATCAAGCAGCCAAAGCGCCGCCAGACCCTGATCGAGAAACGCGACCAGATCGAGCTGTCCAAGAAACTGGTTCAGCTGGACGAGGGCATGGACCTGCCGTTCACGCTGGACGATCTCGAGGTGCGCGACCCGGAACCCGAGGTGCTGCTGGGCTTTCTCAAGGAGATGGAGTTCCGCACCCTGACCAAGCGTATTGCCGACGGTCTGGGGGTCGAGGCGCCGGTGATCCCGGACGCCACGCCAGAGGGGGCCAACCCCAGGGACGAAGACCCCGACTGGCCTGCCATCGACCCCGAACGGTATGAAACCGTGGCGGATATGGAGGCGCTGCAAAAATGGATCGACCGCGCGAACGAGCGCGGCACCGTGGCCTTCGACACGGAAACCACGGGCCTGAACGAGATGACCTGCGACCTTGTCGGCATCTCGCTTTGCGTCGACCCCGGCCATGCCTGTTACATCCCGCTGACCCATCGCGGCGAAAGCGGCGAGGGTCTGTTCGAGTCGAAGGACCTGACAGAGGGGCAGATCCCGCTGGAGCAGGCCCTTGAGGCGCTGAAGCCGCTGCTGGAGGACCCGGCGGTGATGAAGATCGGCCAGAACATGAAATACGACGCCAAGGTCATGGCGCGCTACGGTGTGCAGATCGCACCGATCGACGACACCATGCTGATGTCCTACGCGATGAACGCGGGGCTGCACGGGCACGGGATGGATGCGCTGGCGGAACGCTATCTGTCGCACACGCCGATCCCGATCAAGGAGATCATCGGCAGCGGCAAGAGCCAGATCACCTTCGACCAAGTGCCGATCGACAAGGCCACGCGCTATGCCGCCGAGGACGCGGACATCACCCTGCGGCTGGCAAAGGTCTTCAAGCCGCAGTTGCACCGCGCCAGGGTCACGCGCGTCTACGAGGGGCTGGAACGCCCGATGGTGCCTGTGCTGGCCCAGATGGAGATGACCGGTATCAAGGTCGACCGCGAGGTGCTGCGCAACATGTCCAGCGCCTTTGCCCAGAAGATGGCGCAGCTGGAAGAGGAAATTCACGAGCTGGCCGGCGAGAAGTTCAACGTCGGCAGCCCTGCGCAACTTGGTGAGATCCTCTTCGACAAGATGGGGCTCGAGGGCGGCAAGCGCGGCAAGACCGGCAAGTATTCCACCGGGGCCGACATCCTCGAAGACCTTGCGACGGAACACGAATTGCCCCGCCGCGTGCTGGACTGGCGGCAGGTCAGCAAGCTGAAATCGACCTACACCGACGCCCTGCAGGAACACATCAACGCCGATACGGGGCGGGTGCACACGTCCTATTCCATCGCGGGCGCGAACACCGGGCGGCTGGCATCGAACGATCCCAACCTGCAGAACATCCCGGTGAGGTCCGAGGAGGGGCGCCGCATCCGCACCGCGTTCATCGCGCCCGAAGGGCAGGTTCTGGTCAGCCTCGACTATTCCCAGATCGAACTGCGCATCCTTGCCCACATGGCCGGGATCGACGCGTTGAAACAGGCGTTCCGCGAAGGGCAGGACATCCACGCCATGACGGCGTCGGAAATGTTCAACGTGCCGCTGGACGAGATGACGCCGGACATTCGCCGTCAGGCCAAGGCGATCAACTTTGGCGTGATCTACGGGATTTCCGGCTTTGGTCTCGCGCGGAACCTGCGCATCCCACGGGGGGAGGCGCAAGGGTTCATAGACCGCTATTTCGAACGCTTCCCCGGCATCCGCAAGTACATGGACGCGACGGTGGAATTCGCCAAGGAACACAAACGGGTGGAAACCCTGTTCGGCCGCCAGATCCACACGCCAGAGATCGCCGCCAAGGGGCCGCGTGCGGGCTTTGCCAAGCGCGCGGCGATCAACGCACCGATCCAGGGCACGGCGGCGGATATCATCCGGCGCGCGATGATCCGGATGCCGGATGCCATCAAGGGTCTGCCCGCCAAGATGCTGCTGCAGGTGCACGACGAACTGCTGTTCGAGGTCGAAAAAGACGCGGTCGATGACCTGATCGGTGTGGCCAAGGAGGTCATGGAGGGTGCCTGCGACCCGGTTGTGAAGCTGGACGTGCCGCTGGTGGTGGATGCCGGGCAGGGCGACAACTGGGCCGACGCGCACTGAGGCCGGCGCGTTACCTCTGCGCGATCCAGCGCCCCTCTACGGCACGCACGATACCCTGCGCATCCACTGTCAGGTTGGAGGTCGCGCCGCTCGCTTGATCGACCGTCGCGTACCTGTCCTTCGCGACCCGCCGGAGGGCGAGACTCAGAGGTGTCAGACGGGCCAGTTCCAGGTCCAGACTGGCGAGATCGACAGCGGTCTCTTCCCCGATGCCCAGCGCGAGACGGCGGATCGGCAGGGTCAGCGCAGCGGGGGTAAAGCCAAGGTGGATATCCTTGGCGCCGGCGACCTCCGGGGCATGTGCCCCGTTCAGCAGCCAGTCATCCGCTGCATTGCGCTGGATGAAGATGCGGGAGCGGGCGCCGATACGGACACGGTGCGTCGTCCCGTCGCTGCGGGCGCGGATGCGATAGCGCAACGCGGTCCAGTCCGCATCCGTTGACGACCCGTCGATCAAAAAGCCGCCTTCGGCCTCTGCGAAACGGCATGCGTCGTTTCCCGGTCCGTCCTGGCGGACCCACAAGACGGCGAACGCTCCTGCGATCATGGCTGTGCCTCCCCTTGGGAGCGGAGTCTAGCACGTTACGCTTGCCATGGCGCCAATCAGTCCAGCGATCCCTCGGGGGCCTGGATCAACCCCCTGCCGCAATCGATGTAAGAGGCTGCCGGGCACATCGGCTCGAAGGTGGCAGAGCGGACCAGGCGGGTGGCCAGCGTCCGTGCCGTCACGGCCTCGTTCTCGGCACGCATCTTTTCGACCCAGAGCGCGGCGATCCCCACCGCATGGGCCAACGCCATCGAGGTGCCGTTGAGCGGGCGCAGGCCTTCGGCCGGACCGGCCGAGATGATGCCCACGCCCGGTGCCACCACGGCCGCGCCCGCGTTGGTAAAGGGCGCGGGGCAAAACCCCGATTCGCCCGGCCCGCAGGCGCCAATGGCCAGCACGCCCGAAGCCGCTGCCGGGGCAACCGGGCCGGTCTCGAAATCGGTTGCGATGGTGCGGAGAGAGTCGTTGCCGACGGCGCCCAGCATCAGCGGAACCTGTCCGCCGCCGATCATCTGCAACAGCATTTCACAAATGCGCAGGTTGCCGCGATAGGCATGGATTGCCGCCGCAGTGGCCAGCGGTACCGGATAGCCCTCCTCGACAAGGGTCTCGATCTGGGCAGCAGTATCGAAGGCCAGTGCAAAGCCGACGATCTCCGCCTTTTTCTGCAAGGCCCAGAGCAGCGCGTTCAGGAAATCCTCGGACCGGCCGCGCCCGCTGTCTGTTAGCACCTTGCCGATCAGCAATTCGCTGATCCCGCGCGCCACGCCGATGCGCGTGCCGCCTAGGTCGCGGCCCAGCACCGTCCCCGCCATATGGGTGCCGTGGCCGTTGGCATCCGCGATGCCGGTGCCGGCGAAATCGCGTGCCGTCACCGCGACCCCGGCAAAGCAGGCGTGCCCGGCGTCAATCCCCGTGTCCAGCAGCGCCACCCGCGCCCCGGCGCCCGACATCGGGGTCCAGTCCGCCCGGGTGGCCCGCAGTCCCCAGCCCGGAACCATCTCGCAGGCGCGCAGCTCGTCCATCGGTTCGGGCGTCAGCAGGCGGGTTGGCATGGCGGGCTGGATGGTCAGAAGATCGCGGTCGCCGGCGGTCTCGCGCAGGTCGGAGGGCGTCAGTTCTTTCACCTCGATCTGCGGGTCGGCGGGGGCGTCGGGATCCTCCGGCGCGATACGGGAGCCAAGCGGCACGCGTGCTCTGCGCCAGTTCCGGGTCTTGTCTCGCAAAAGGATATATCGCGTCATGTACCGCGCCCCGGACAATCCAACCCTTGTGGATTAGGCTAGCGATACGGGATGCGTGGCGGAACGGCACTTGCGTGAATGCCGCGTGAAATCGCCATGAAATCAGACGGGCGCCGGCCAAAGTCGACCAGGCAGGCGCCCGAAACATCTTGACGGGGTCAGATCAGGCCATGCTGGCGGAAGAGGTCCAGCAGGCTGGTTTCCGGGCGCGGACCCATGTGGCTGATGACCTCGCGTGCGGCGACGCTGCCCATGCGGGCCGCCTTTTCCATGTCCGCCCCGGTGGCCAGTCCGAACAGGAACCCGGCGGCAAACTGGTCGCCTGCGCCGGTTGCGTCCACGGGCACGATCTTTTCCACGCTGACATCGGTGCGTGTGCCTTCGTGCAGGATCGAGACACCGTCACCGGAGCGGGTGCAGATCACCAGCGGGCAAATCTCGCCCACGGCGCGTAGGTCTGCGTCCAGGTCGTCGTTCTGATAGAGCGAGCGAATTTCGTCTTCGTTGCCGATGACAAAATCCATGTCGTGTTCGATCAGCTTCAGGAAGTCCGCGCGGTGACGTTCGACGCAGAAGGGATCGGAAATCGCGATCCCGGGTTTGCCGCCCGCCGCCTTGCAGGCACGCGCGGCCTTGAGAAAGGCCTCTTTCCCCTTGTCCTTGTCGAACAGGTAGCCTTCGAGGAACAGGATCTCGGCCTGGCCTGCCACGTCCTCGGATACGTCATCCGGGCCCAGTTCGGCGGAAATCCCGAGGTAGGTGTTCATCGAGCGTTCGCCATCGGGAGAAACGAAGATCATCGACCGCGACGAAGGCAGTTCGCCACCCGGAACCGGATCGTTTACAAAGTCGATGCCCTCGTTCTTCATCGCCGAGGCATAGAATGCGCCAAGGTCGTCATCCGCGACACGCCCGATAAAGGCGGTGCGCGCGTCCAGGTTCCCCAAGCCCGCGATCGTGTTGGCCACCGATCCGCCCGGTGTCTGCACGCGGTTGCCCATCGCCTCGTAAAGCGTTTCGGCGCGGTCGCGCTCGATCAGCTGCATGATGCCTTTCTCGATGCCCATGTCGGCCAGAAAGGCGTCCTCGGTGCGGGCGATCACGTCGACGACGGCGTTGCCGATGCCGACGACCTGGTATTTCTTCATGTCGTCTTTTCCTCGAATGGACAGAGGTCGTTGATGAGGCAGGCCTTGCACTTGGGCTTGCGCGCGACGCAGATGTACCGCCCGTGCAGGATCAGCCAGTGATGGGCGTGTTGCTGGAAATCGACCGGGATGTTGTCCTCGATCGCGCGTTCCACGGCGACCACGTCCTTGCCCGGGCAGATGCCGGTGCGGTTGCCGACGCGAAAGATATGCGTATCCACGGCCTGCGCCGGGTACTGCCACCACATGTTCAGCACCACGTTGGCGGTCTTGCGGCCGACACCCGGCAGGCTTTCCAGCGCGGCGCGGCTGTTGGGCACCTCGCCGCCGTAGTCCTCGACAAGGATCCTGGCCATCTTGATGACGTTCTTGGCCTTGTTGCGATACAGGCCGATGGTCTTGATATGCTCGGTCACGCCCTCTTCGCCCAGGGCCAGCATCTTTTCCGGCGTGTCGGCGATCTGGAACAGCTTTTCGGTGGCCTTGTTGACCCCCGCATCCGTCGCCTGTGCCGACAGCGCCACCGCCACGACCAGCGTGTAGGCATTGACGTGGTTCAGCTCGCCCTTTGGTTCCGGCTCGGACTCCTGAAAGCGGGAAAAGATCTGCCGGATCGTATGATAGTCAAGCTGCTTGGCCATGCGTTCCCCTATGCCCGCAATGCCCCCGTGCCGCAAGTCGCCCCGCTCACCAAGGTGTGAGGCATTTTTTCGCCCGCGTTATTGATAATGAATATTCATTATCATACTTGAGCGTCATCGAACCGGAAGGACTCGCCATGCCCCGCCTGACCAAGGACCAGACTCGTCGGAAACTGCGCAATGCCGTGGTGTATGAGGCGGTGGACAAGGGCTTTGCCGCCTTGTCCGTGGCGGACGTTGTGAAACGCGCGCAAGTCTCTGCCGGGACGATCTATGTGCATTTCGAGAACAAGACCGACATGCTGCAACAGGTCTACATGGAGCTGAAAGAGGAGTTCCACGAGACCATCACCCGACGGCGGGACACCACGCCGACCGCCGCGATGATCCGTGCGATGTGGTTCGACATGTTCGACTGGATCGCCGATCACCCGCGCGAGTTCCTGTTCCTCGACCTTGGCGCCGCGGCGCATCTGCTGACCGAAGACCAGCAGGCCAAAGCGGACAGCTATGCCGAGGATATCGCGGCGCTTCTTCGGCGCGGGGTGCTGGATGGCACCCTGGCCCCGCTGGACACCAAGCTGCTGTCCCTGTTGCTGACCGCGCCTGCCATGCAAATGGCGCGCGGGGCGGTGATGCGGGGCCAGCCCATACCGCGCGACAGCATCGAGCAGACCTTTGAGCGGGTCTGGCTTTCGATCGCGGCCTGAATTCCAAAGGACATGAAAATGAGCAAGATCATCCTCGTCACCGGCACCTCCACCGGGCTGGGCATTTCCATCGCCGTGCAGGCCGCGCAGGCGGGCCATACGGTCTATGCGACCATGCGCAACCTCGGAAAACGCGCGTCGCTGGATCAGGCGGCCGCAGAGGCGGGCGTCACGCTGAACGTGCTGCCGCTGGACGTGCAGGACATGGCCAGCATCGAGGCCGCGGTCTCGCAGATCATCGCGGATCACGGGCGCATCGACGTGCTGGTGAACAACGCCGGGCAGGGGTTCGTTCGTACCGTCGAACAGGCGTCAGAGGCGGACATCACCCGCGTGACCGACATCAACTATATGGGTGTCGTGCGCGCCACAAAGGCGGTGATCCCGCACATGCGGCAGGCGCGCGCCGGGCACATCGTGAATGTCACCTCTGTCGGCGGACTTGTCGGGCAGCCCTTCAACGAGATCTACTGCGCCGCGAAATTTGCGGTCGAAGGGCTGACAGAGGCGATGGCCGCCTATCTGACCCCGGCTTTCGGCATCCGGTTCAGCGCTGTCGAGCCCGGCGGTATCCAGTCCGAATTTGCCGCAACCGTGCTAAAGCAGGTCGAGGAGACCGGCGGCATGCTGGAGGATGAATACCTGCCGATCCTGCAAACCTATATCTCTGGCGCGCAGTCCCGCATGGGGGCAGACGCCTACCAGACACCGGACCAGGTGGCAGAGGTGATCATGGGCGTCATCGCGGCAGAGACACCGCCGATCCGCGTCCGCACCTCTGACTGGGCAGAGGACCTGACCCGGTTCAAGACCGCAGCCGATCCCGACGGTTTGAAACAGCAGGAGATGGTGGTCGGCCGCTTCCTTGCGGGCCTCTGACATCAAGACCCCCGGCGCTAGGTGGATCCAATGTCGGTGTCTTCACTGCCAGTGGCATCCTCGCCGCCGGGGAATGGTCCCTCGCTCCAAGGTTGGTTCATATGCACCGCCGCTCTTTCGCCTTTCCGCAATATTCGGATCGCTCGCCCGCGGCGACAGGGCTAATCTGCGGCGCAAGGAGAGACAGCCATGCCCAAGGACGACGATCAGAGCTATCACTACCAGGTCATGCGCCGCGCCATCGAGGCGGTTGACCTACTGGGTCCGCAGGCCACGCTGGACCAGATTGCAGGCGAGGTCGGCATGAGCCCGGCGCATTTCCAGCGCCTGTTCAGCCAATGGGCGGGGGTGTCTCCCAAACGCTACCAGCAATACCTGACGCTGGGCCATGCAAAGACCTTGCTGGCCAGTCGCTTCACCACGCTGGAAACCGCCCATGCCACGGGCCTGTCCGGCGGCGGGCGTCTGCACGACCTGTTCCTCCGGTGGGAGGCAATGAGCCCCGGCGACTATGCGCGCGCGGGCGCCGGCCTGACAATCTACTGGGGTTGGTTCGAAAGCCCCTTTGGTCCGGCCCTGGTCATGGGCACCGACAAGGGCATTTGCGGCATCGCCTTTTCCGCCGAGACGACAGAGGCAGAGGCGATGGAGGACATGCTGGCGCGCTGGCCCCGGGCGGATTTCGTCGAGGATCCTATGCGCCTGCGACCCTGGGCGCTGGCCGCCTTCGGCGTCAAGGCGGACGGGCCGGTGCCGCTCTACCTGATCGGGGCGCCTTTCCAGATCAAGGTCTGGGAGGCACTGCTGCAGATCCCCTCGGGCCATGTCACCACCTATTCCGAAATCGCCGAGGCCATCGAGCACCCCAAGGCGGTGCGCGCGGTCGGGACGGCCGTGGGGCGCAACCCGATCAGCTACCTGATCCCCTGCCATCGCGCCCTGCGCAAATCCGGCGGTCTGGGCGGCTATCACTGGGGGTTGCCGGTCAAGCGGGCCATCCTTGCCTGGGAAGCGGCAAGATTGGAGGCTTGAGGTCTTAACGTGCTGTAAAGAAAAGATGTTTCGCGCGCGAAACACGCGCGCGCCGGGGCCATGCGCGGAGCCTTGCCGATTTTCCCGGTGACAGGGCTGGGGTTTTGGCGGATGTTATTGCATATCGACAGTGAAAGACCCCATTCAAGTGGGGCAAACCTGAAAAGAGGCTACACATGATCCGGGCGAAATCCGCGATTCTCATCTCCGCCGTGGCGGTCATCGGCCTGTCGGCCTGCACCACGGGCAACCCGAACGATCCCAACCGCCAGACCAAACAGGGTGCCCTCGTGGGGGCCGGTGTGGGCGCGGTTGCAGGCCGCCTGCTGGGCGGTGGCGACAAGGGCGAGCGTAACCGGGCGACCGTCGCGGGTGCCCTGGTGGGTGCCGCCGCGGGGGCCGCCATCGGCAACCAGCTGGACAAGCAGGAAGCCGAACTGCGCCAGCAGATGGGCGACAACGTCAGCATTCGCAACACCGGCGACCGGCTGATCGTGACCATGCCGCAGGACATCCTGTTCCCGACCGACAGCGCAAACCTGCGCCCGACGCTGGTGTCGGATCTGCGCGACGTAGGCCAGTCGCTGCTCGCCTATCCGAACACCACCGCCCAGGTGATCGGCCACACCGACAGCGACGGTGACGCCGCCTACAACCTCGACCTGTCGCAGCGTCGCGCGCGCTCGGTCGCCAACGTGCTGATCTCCGAAGGCGTGCCCTCGTCGCGCATCTCGGTCATCGGCCGCGGTGAGGATCAACCGGTGGCATCGAACCTGACGCCCGAAGGCAAGGCCCAGAACCGCCGGGTCGAGATCGTGATCCTGCCCAACGCGTGATTGCACAGGGGCTGTGCCCCACCTGTGAGAGACAAAAGAGCGCCGCGGCTTGCCGCGGCGCTTTTGCGTGGTAGGTCAGGGTCAGACAGACAGGAGACCGATCATGCCCGAACCCACCCTTGTCGGCCTGTGTGGCGTGCTGCGCGCCGACAGCAGCAACCGCAAGCTGATGTTCGAGGCCGCCCGCCTCTTTGAACCTGCCAGTTTCACCGAGCTTGACCTGCGGTTCCCGCTGTTCGACGAGGACATTCAGAACGGTGAGGGCATTCCCCCCGCCGTGCAGGCCGCCGCCGATGCCATCGCGGGTGCGGACGCGGTTCTTGTGGTGACGCCGGAGTACAACAAGGGCCTGTCAGGGGTGCTCAAGAACGCGCTGGACTGGATCAGCCGGACCGAGGGCACGCCCTGGCGGGACAAGCCGGTCGCGCTGATGTCGGCGGCGGCGGGCCGTGCCGGGGGCGAGCGGGCCCAGAACATGGCCCGGCTCTGCCTCAATCCCTTTCGCCCGCGCCTGCTCACGGGACCGGAGCTCATGCTGGCGCAAAGTCGCAAGCAGTTCGACGAAGACGGACGGCTGACCGATGAACGCGCGCTGAAATTGCTGAACGACCAGATGCAGGAACTGCGCCGCGAGGTCGCGCGAATGCGGGGCTGAGGCCCTCAGCCCGGATCGGGGGCAGGGTTGGAAATCTCGATCAGGTTGCCATCCGGATCGCGGATGTAGATCGACCGGATCGGGCCGGTGGCGCCGGTGCGCGTCAGCGGTCCTTCCTCGATCGTCACGCCCCGGGCTGCAAGATGCGCCTGCCACTCCACCAGCGGCGTTTCGCTGAGAAAGCACAGGTCCGCGGTTCCGGGCCCTGGGGCGCGGGCCTTGGGATCGAATTCCTGCCCGGCGGTGTGCAGGTTGATCTTTTGCCGCCCGAATTTCAGCGCCCATCGGGTGCTGCCATCGGCGGGGGTGAACCGCTCTGCCTGCATCCCCAGGACGGCTTCGTAGAACCGACGGGTTGCGGCGGGATCGGCGACGGTCAGCACGAGGTGGTCGAGCGACTGGACGACAGGTGGCATGGCTGGAATAACCCCGGCAAAAATCAAGGAGCGTGACCCATGAAGACTGGCTCGGCGGCCGAGCGCCGTCAAACAGACGTGATGGATCCGGACCGCGCCCGCGCCCTGCAAGCGGCACTGGACCTGCCCGTGACCATCGACGCGGGCACCCCTCTGCCGGCCTTCTTTCACCAGATCTATTTCTGGGATGCGCAGCCGCCCGGCGTGCTGGGCCGCGACGGTCATCCGCGTGTCGGCACCGGCCTGATCCCCGACCTGGGTCTGCCGCGCCGGATGTGGGCCGGGGGAGCGTTGCAGTTCCATGCGACGTTGCGCGCCGGGCAGATGGCGGAAAAGGTCTCTCGGGTGGTGGATGTGACCCGCAAGGACGGGCGCAGCGGTCCGCTGGGCTTTGTCACGCTGGCGCATGAGATCTGGCAGGGCGGGCAGCTATGCGTGACGGAACGGCAGGACCTCGTCTACCGCGAGGATCCGGACCCGACAGCGCCACGCCCGGTGCCGCCGGAGGCCCCGACAGGAGAGGAGGCCAGCCGCGAGATGGGGTTTTCCGAGACGCTGCTGTTCCGGTACTCGGCGCTGACCTTCAACGGCCATCGCATCCACTACGACGTGGAATACGCGCGGGCGGTCGAGGGCTATGGCGGATTGGTGGTGCATGGCCCGCTGCTGGCGCAGGGGCTGTTGCTGTTCGCGCAGGACAAGGCGCCCGTGCGTGGCTTCAGCTTTCGGGCGACCGCGCCCCTGATGCACGACGAGCGCGCCACCCTGTGCCGCACCGGAGACGACCTGTGGGTGCGCGGCCCGGATGGACGGCAGTGCATGCGGGCGACGGTGGAACACTGATCGGCAAGGCCGGGGCGACGCCCTGGCCAGGGCGGCTTAGCAGCCGGTGCCGTGCAGGACGACGCGCATCGTCTTGACCAGAACGCGCAGGTCGTTGATCAGCGAAAGCTGGGCCAGGTAGGCGGTGTCGAAACCGGCGCGTTGGGCAAAGGAGCTTTCGTTGCGCACCGAGATCTGCCAGTAGCCGGTGATCCCCGGGCGCAGCGCGTAATAGGCCGTGCCGGGATAGATGTCCTGCTGGCAGGGCATCATCGGGCGCGGCCCGACCAGAGACATGTCCCCGCGCAGCACGTTGAACATCTGCGGCAGTTCGTCGATCGAGGTCTTGCGGATCAACCGCCCGATGGCGGTGATGCGCGGATCGTTGCGCAGTTTCTGCGTCCGGTCCCATTCCGCGCGGGCGGCGGGAGTCTTGTCCAGGTATGCGCTCAGCCGGGCTTCGGCGTCAGGCACCATGCTGCGCAGCTTCCAGATGTTGAACACCCGTCCGTTCCGGCCCAGGCGTTTCTGCGCGTAAAAGGGAGAGTGCCCGTCGCGTGCGATGAGCAGGGCAAATGCCCCGACGATCAAGAGGATAGGCAGGGCGCCCAGTATCACCAGCGTCACGTCGAGCGCCCGTTTGAAGACGTCGCGATAAAGTGCGGGGCCGTTTTCGGCGTGCAGCGCCTCATCGATCAGCTTTTCGAACCTGACCGTTGGTAGCGGCTGGCGCAGTTGTAGTGTCAAGATGACCTCCCGAGTCATGCATCGACGAGAGCACAGCGAATTGGTTCGCGTTCATCGCTGGTTCACGCATAGCTCCGCCATGACACGCCAAGGCGTGTTTCCCCGGGCAGAGGGGCTGATCGCCCCCGCTATGTCATTGAATGGCGATGCGCCGAAGGCGCAGCAAACCTATCGAGATACCCCCATTGCGGAAGCACCAACCCCCAAGTGCCGTTCATTTAAATTGCGACGAAAGTTTGTCCCAATCGTTCGACGAAGTTCTTATGACTTTACCCCGTTGTTCCGTCAATCTGCGCCAGAGAGCGCAACCAAGAGGTGAATGGGGTGTTTGCGGAGGTATCTGAAATGCGGGGAAAAAACCGGTCGAGAGCTCAAAAATGACCCAGGGCCCGGCGGTGTTTCCGGTGGAGGCGGGCAGGATTGTTTCCCTTTGGTGAAACACGCGCGGTGAAACAATCTCATGGCGTTTTTCCAGCCTGTGTTTCCGGGTCGCGAACAGTCTCGGAAAATAGCGGGATAGGGCCGGTGAAACCGCAAAATTGACGCTGCACAAATCCGGCAGAGGCGGACATGTTCATTCTGCTGGAAACAATATCGATAACTTGCCCTTACGGAAGGCGGCGGCCCGCGGTTTTTGATCCGGACTCCGCTGCTTCGGATATATTCGACAATTATAAGGTGAGTTGTGAAACTCACGGATTGTTACAAAAGTAGGGAAATCGAGAGGTCCGGGTCTTGACCTTGCCCGAATCACACCCCGGCGGTGCCACTGATTCGCCCGGATTGGTCACAAAGTTGCCGAATTTTGGCCCCGGGCCGGGGAAATGTGGCATGACAATCCAATCGTCGAGAGCCGCGGTGGAGAGGCCAGAGTTGAAAGCCCGTCAGGGCGCGGATATGTCGATCCGGCAAGCGGATCGGGACGAAAGGGCGCACTGTGACCAACCATCTCTACAATGGTGATCTGCCGGATGACCTGGACCTTGGCCCGGTCGTGGCCATCGACTGCGAGACGATGGGGCTGAACCCGCACCGTGACCGCTTGTGTGTCGTGCAGTTGTCGAGCGGCGACGGCAATGCCCACCTGGTGCAGATCGCCAAGGGGCAGACCGAGGCGCCCAACCTCGCGCGCCTGCTGACCGATCCGCAGGTCCTGAAACTGTTTCACTTTGGCCGTTTCGACATCGCCGCGATGTACAATGCATTCGGCGCGCTGGCCGCGCCCGTCTATTGCACCAAGATCGCCAGCCGCCTTGTGCGCACCTATACCGACCGTCACGGCCTCAAGGCGCTGACACAGGAACTGCTGTCCGTCGACATCTCGAAACAGCAGCAGTCCAGCGACTGGGGCGCGGCCGAGCTGACCGAGGCGCAAAAGGACTATGCCGCATCGGACGTGCTGCATCTTCACCGGCTGCGCGATGCGCTGGATGCGATGCTGGACCGCGAAGGGCGGACAAGGATCGCCCAGTCCTGTTTCGATTTCCTGCCGACCCGGGCGATCCTCGACCTGCAAGGATGGCCGGACACCGATATCTTTGCACATGCCTAAGAGGGGATGAACATGCGCCGGGGAGACGGGCTTTACTCGCGAGTGATCGCCTGGCTGAAGATCCTTCTTCCCCTGGTGGCGCTGGCCATGCTGTCGACACTCTTTTTTCTGTCGCGCTCGACCGAGACGTTGCAGGACGTGCCCTTTGTCGAGGCGCTGCAACATGATGTGGCGCGGGAGCAGGTGAGCGCACCGTATTTTGCGGGAACCACCCCCCAGGGTGACGTGTTGACCATGACCGCGCGCAGCGTACGGCCCGAAGGTGACGGCCAGATCATTGCCGACGAGCTGGAGGCGCTGATGCGCCTGACCGATGGCAGCGAGTTGCGTCTGGACGCCGTGGAGGCAATCCTGCGTGACAAAAGCCAGTCCGCGCACCTGCAAGGCGGTGTTCGCATCGAAAGCTCGCAGGGCTATATCCTGCGCACAGAGGGGCTGATGTCGCGGCTGGATGAGATCGAGGCGGAAAGCATCGGCCCGGTCGAAGGTGAGGGCCCGGTGGGTCGGTTCGAGGCCGGCCATCTGAGGATCGCGCCCAGCGGAGAAGAGGGATCGGTGCAAATGGTGTTTTCCGGCGGCGTGAAACTGGTATATCAACCGCCGAAAGAAGAAAGTGCTGCCGAATGATCCGTCACCTGCTTGCCGTCATGCTTTTCCTCGCGCCACTCGGCGCGGCTGCGCAGGGGGCCCAGGTGGCTTTTGGCGGAATGCAGCAGGACACCCGCGCCCCGGTCGAGGTGACCGCCGACACGCTACAGGTGAACCAGGCCGACGGAACCGCCCTGTATGCCGGCAACGTGGTGATCGCCCAGGGGCAGATGCGGCTGGCGGCCCCCCGGGTGCTGGTCGTCTACTCGAACGAGGCGGGGCGGATCCGGCGGATGGAGGCCACGCGCGGCGTGACCCTGGTCAGCGGCTCCGAGGCGGCCGAGGCGCAGCGCGCGGATTATGACATCGAGGCGGGGCAGGTCATCATGACCGGCAATGTCCTGCTGACCCAAGGGCCCAGCGCGTTGACCGCCGAACGCATGGTCGTCAACCTCAGCGATGGCACCGCACAGCTTTCCGGCCGGGTGCGCACCGTGTTGCAGCAGGCGCCCGACGGCGAAGGACAGCCCTGATATGACCCGCCCCGACCTGAGCGTGACCGAAGGCGACAGTGGCCTTCGCGTCGAACACATGCGCAAGAGCTATCGCAAGCGCGTCGTCATCCGCGACGTCAGCCTGCGCGTCGACCGGGGCGAGGTGGCGGCGCTGCTGGGGCCGAACGGTTCTGGCAAGACGACATCCTTCTATGCCATCGCCGGTCTGGTGAACCCCGAGGGCGGGCAGGTGCTGATCGACGGGCGTGATGCCACCTACCTGCCGATGTACCGTCGTGCGCGGCTGGGCATCGGTTATCTGCCGCAGGAAATGTCGATCTTTCGCGGCATGAGCGTCGAGGACAACATCGGCGCGGTTCTGGACATCGCCGAACGCAATGCCCACCGCCGCCGCGAGCGACTGGAGGAACTGCTGGGCGAGTTTTCGATCGAGCACCTGCGCCGGGCCCCTGCGCTGGCCCTGTCCGGGGGCGAACGGCGGCGGGTGGAAATCGCGCGCTGCCTGGCGGCGAACCCCAAGTACCTTCTGCTGGACGAACCCTTTGCCGGGGTCGACCCGATCAGCGTCGGCGACATCCGCCACCTTGTCGCGGATCTCAAGACGCGCGGCATCGGCGTGTTGATCACCGATCACAACGTGCGTGAGACGCTCGAGATCGTGGATCGGGCCTATATCCTGCATGATGGCAAGGTTCTGATGTCGGGCACGCCGCAGGAAGTGGTGCAGAATGAAAACGTCAGGCGTGTCTACCTGGGTGAAAACTTTCGCTTTGGTTGAAAAGGCGGTCATCTCCGCTTGACAGCCGCCGTGGACAGATTGTCGCTGCATCGGGCACGCTATGCCTCCGGTTTCCATTGACAGACCCGCCGGTTTCCTCGTCAAATATGGGAATGGTGCTATCGATCACGGCATTGCGTGTTGGCGGGCTCCTCGGTTCCGAGGCGGTCCGCGTGCATTCCGCGATCCGGTACTACCTTCCCTGAACCTTGTGACGCCGTGACGGGGGCTTGTCCTCCGTGTGGCGTACGGGTGCATAAGAAAAGGACAGATCATGCGCTATCAGATCACGGGAAAACACATCGATATCGGCGATGCGCTTCAGGTTCATGTCACGAATGAACTGGGCAGCGTGCTGGACAAGTACGGCCAGCGTCCGACCGACGCGACCGTTGTTTTCTCAAAGGCGGCCCATGAATATGTCTGCGAAGCGATCGTTCACCTGTCGAGCGGGCTGAACGCTGCCGCCAAGGGACATGCGACGGAAATCTATGCAGCTTTCGAGGCCTGCGCGGAAAAGATGGACAAGCAGCTTCGTCGCTACAAGCGCCGGTTGAAAGACCATCACAAGGACCGGGCCGAGCCTGTTGAAACTTTCGGGGCAGCCTCGTATATCCTCGCCACCGAAGCGGAATCGGGGGAAGACGAACCCGAAACGCTGCAGCCGATCATCGTGGCGGAGATGCAGACCAAGATCCCGTCGCTCTCGGTTGGAGAGGCCGTGATGCAGATGGAATTGGCCGGTGCGCCTGTTCTGGTGTTTCGCAACGAAAAGAAGGATGGCGTGAACGTCGTGTATCGCCGAGAGGATGGCAACATCGGCTGGATCGATCCGTAAAGATCAGCCAAACGCCGCCAGACCGGACCGTTCGGTGTTCGCACCTTAGCTACAGGCATTGCTCATGAAATTTGTCGATCTCATCTCGCCGTCTGCTGTCAAAGTCGTTTCTTCGACTTCCAGCAAAAAGCGATTGATGCATGACATTTCGGACCTCGCGGAGAGCGCCTATGGCGTCAATGCGCCTCGAATCCTCGAGGCGCTGATGGAGCGTGAGGCCCTGGGGCCGACGGGTGTCGGCCACGGGGTGGCGCTGCCCCATGCGCGGATTCCGGGCATCGACAAGGTCGCGGGCGCCTTTATCCTGCTGGACAAACCCGTCGATTTCGACGCGGTCGACCGGCAACCCGTGGACATCGTCTTTGCGATCTTCGCTCCCGAGGAAGCCGGGGTCGAACATCTCAAGGCGCTGGCGCTCGTCTCGCGCAGCCTTAGGGACCAGGGGCTGTGCGCCAAGCTGCGCGCAAACCCCGAGCCCTCCACGCTTTACACCATCCTGACAGAGGCCGAGGCCTCCAAGGCCGCCTGAGACAATTCCGCGACAGCCGCGTTAGGTCAGGAATTCCCCCGTTGGCGCCGATGCGCTGGCGGGGTAACTGATCCGTATCCATCACCCCGACAACACAGGAGGGCCGCACATGACCGGATCTATCGTCACCGCTTCCTCCCTGGATCGTTCGGGCCGCTGATTTCCTGCGCCTGCGGGCGCGTCCCCATCCCCTTTGGACGATCCGCCATTGCGGCCCCTTAGCGGGCCGCCTCTCATGATTTGAGAAAGACGGACCTATGGGCAATTCCCCCATCGCGGCACGCGCGCGTGTCTGCGAATTCTACTCTGACGGCGCCTGGATCGAAGGGCGCGCCGTCGATCAACTGAACCAAGTTGCCGGCTGGCCCGGCATGGCTGCCGTGGCCGGCTTCCCCGACCTGCATCCGGGCCGTTATGGTCCGGTCGGTGGCGCCTTTCTGGCCGACCGCATCTATCCGCAACTGATCGGCCCGGACATCGGTTGCGGCATGGCGCTGTACCGGCTCGACCTGCCGCGCCGCAAGCTGAAGCTGGACAAGGCGGCACGACGGCTGGAGGTGCTGGAAGATGGTGCCGAAGCCGACGAGGCCCGCGCCGCACTGGCCGGAACACCGGCCGAAACCCTGGGGCCGCAGGGGCTGGGCACGCTGGGCGGTGGCAACCATTTCTGCGAGTTGCAACTGGTGCAGGAGGTGCACGACACGACAGCGGGCCTTGCGCCGGGTGATCTCTGCCTGCTGGTGCATACCGGCTCTCGCGGGCATGGGGCCGGGGTCTTCACCGGGATCGAAGACAGCTGGAAAACCGGCTTTCTGCCCGGCAGTGCGGCGGCGGAAAGCTATGTTTCCCTGCATGATGCCGCGCAGGTCTGGGCGCGGATCAACCGGGCTTTGCTGGCGCAGGCGGCGGCAGAGGCGCTGCGCTGCTCGGCCGACCTGATCTGCGATGCGCCGCACAACCACCTCGAGGCGCGCGTTGACGGCTGGCTGCACCGCAAGGGCGCGGCGGCGCCAGATCGCGGTCTGGCCCCTCTGGCCGGGTCGCGCGAAAGCCTGAGCTACCTCATGGCGGTGCCCGAGGGGCCGGCAGAGGCGCTGGGTTCGGTCTCGCACGGGGCGGGGCGTCGCTATGACCGCGCCGCCATGCATGGCCGTATCCGTCGGGTGAAATCGGAACTGGAGGCAATGCGCCAGACCCGGTTCGGCGGGCGCGTGATCTGCGCCGACCGAGACCTGCTGATCGAAGAGGCGGGCACGGCCTACAAGGACGCGGCTGCGGTGCTCGGCGATCTTGAGGCTTTCGGCCTTGCGCTGGGGGCGGCGTCGCTGGCGCCGCTCATCACCTTCAAGACCTGCAAGGGAGGCCGCTGATGGTGACGCTGTTGATTTCCAGCGGCAACGGGCCGGGCGAATGCCAGCAGGCGGTGGGCCATGTCCTGACCCGCCTGGCGGACGAGGCAGAGGCGCATCGCGTGACGCTGGACGTGGCCGAACGCGCAGGGCGCCACGGCCCGGTCTCGGCCATTGCCGTGCTCACCGGCCCGAGGGCCGAGGCGCTGGCGGCGCGCTGGGAAGGTGTGCTGCTTTGGCGGTGCCCCAGCACCCTGCGTCCCCGTCACAAGCGCAAGAACTGGTTCGTGCAGGTGTTTCGCCTGCCGGGCGCGGCGCGCGGTGAGAACATCGACCCGCGCGACGTCGAGATGACCGCGATCCGTGCCGGTGGCCCCGGCGGCCAGCACCAGAACAAGACCTCCAGCGCCATCCGTGCGCGTTGGGGTGCATATGCGGTGGTGGTGCGTGATCAGCGCTCGCAGCACCAGAACCGGCGTCTGGCGCTGGAGCGGCTGCAGGCACTGGCAGATGCGGACGCCGCCGAGGCGCAGGCGGCGCGGGACGGCCAGGCGCATTGGCTGCATCACCAGTTGCAACGAGGCGACCCGGCGCGCGTCTTCGAGGGGCCGGGATTTCGCGAACGGTGAGGAAACGACCCCCGCATGATACCCCTCTTCGGTTGTCCAGATACCTCGGGGGGAGGCCGAAGGCCGGGCGGCAGCGCCCCCCTTCACGCCCAGTCGTCGAAGCCGAACATGGTATAGTCGCGCTGGTAGGCCTCGCGCCCCAGCGCCTCGATCCGGTCGTCGTAGATCTGGGCCAGGGAAAACGGTGCGCGGTTTGGCACCGGCTGCGGATCCGGAGGGGTGCCGTGACCCACCTGCAGCGCAAGCGCAGGCAGGTAGGCCTGCATCTCGTCCTCGCGCACGATCATGTCGGGGAGAGTGAATTCGGCCATGCCCTGCAGGCATTGTGCCTGCGTTGCCCAGTGGCCGTCCACCCGCACCGCCGTCTGGCCGTTGAGGTTCGCCTTGACCCATGCCAGCCAGGCGGTGAACGCTTCGCGATGGGCGTCTACATCGTAGTCCGGCCCGGGCTCCCCCTCGGGGATGGGAAGGTTGTGCGCCCGGCGCAGCACCTTGCGGATGCCCTGGAACCCGCCCTTTTCCGTGGTCAGGATCTTGGAGCAAAAGGCGTCATGTGCACGCGCTAGCGGATGCCGGATCACGGTAAAGCTGCGGTGGCCCGGTCGGTCGCGTTTCCAGGCGCGCAAGCTGCTCTGCGTGAACTTGTCCACCAGTTTGTCCGTGCCGACACCGTCCAGGGCCGCCAGCCAGTCCTTGATCGCGCGTTCGGGGCCGGAGCGGATCGGCATGTACAGCAGGGGTGTCTCGGCTGCGGCGATGTAACTGGGCACCACCGGCCCGCGGCGTGGTTCGAAATTGGGTGTCCGGGCCAGGTTGAAACGGTCCAGCCGGGCAAGGCTCTCGGCCATCTCCTGGTAGTTTTCGACCTTCTCGGCGGTGGGCTGCGGGTTCTGCCGTTTTAGCGCGGTATTGAGGCTTTCGAGCCGCGCCTCCACCCCCAGCCATTGTGCCAGCCCGTTCATGACGGCGACGTCCTGCAGATCCTCGTAGGCGACGTAAAACGCCGTCTGACCGGTGGTTTGCAGGGCGTTCAGCAGCCTGATCTGAAACTCCTGCAACTCGGCCAGATGGGCCTCGAACTCCTCGGCGTCAAATCGCGCCAGCCCATCCTTGCGTTTCTTGACGTTGGTCAGTTTCCATTGGCCGGTGGCCTGTGCGATCTTCTTGGAGACATAGCTGTCGGCGGGGTTGCGCGTCAGCACGATCTTGGCAACGCGCGGATCGGCCAGCAGCCTGTCCAGCACGCGGGGATCGTGATCGTGGAAAAAGCGAAAGCCCCCCAGGCCGTCGCTGCCGGTACGGATGCGGTCGAGCAGGCCATGAGGATCGCGGTCACGCTCCTGTTGCGTGATGTCCAGGATGTCCGAGGCGTTGGGATAGCCGATGAAATGTGGGTTGAACGCCTCACCGTGACAGGTCAGCCCGTCAAAGGCGTTCAGGTTCGCCTCCAGGAAATTCGACCCTGTCCGCATCTCGGCGAAGATCACGAAACAGTCGAAAGGCGGGGGCATAGGGCGTTATTTCCTGACAAGATAGGGCTTGCGGGTCTTGCCGCGATGCCGCCGGGGCAGGGGATCGACCGGGAAATCGCCCATGAGATAGGGGTGCATCCCCTCGTTCTTGAGGTCCTGAAGGAACTGGCCAAAGCCATTGAGCCCGACCAGGCGCGGGGCTGCGGCCAGGCCGCGGTTGTTCCTTTGCCCGATCTCGTCGATCAGCGTCTGCAGGGGTTCCATCGGGGCCTCGATGAAATCGGCCATCGTCCATGTGCGGATGCGGGCCTTGACGTCCGGCTGGCGCAGTTCGTCCAGCATCTTTGCCTCGATCTTTTGCAGGCGCGCGGCCTCGGTCCTCACTTCGGCGAAATCGCCGCCCGACTGGAACAGGGGCACCGCCCATGCGCCAGTAATCACGCTGATCTGGGCGTTGGGGTCACGCGCCATGTGCCACAGGATCTTGGGGTTGTCGCGCGGCCCGTACTGGAAACACTGGCGTTCGCCGCGCGTGTTCCACAGCAGGTTGGTCAGAAAGGCCTTTGGGTTGGCATCCCGCAGGTTCGCATTGTCCGACAGGGCCCCGGCGATGACGGTTTCGCCGCCGGCAAAGTCCGCCCGGTCCGGCGCAAAGAGATGCCCGTGCACCTGCGCGCCGGTGGCCTTGGCGAGCCAGCTCTCGAAGCCGTCGAAAAGCTCTGCAAACCCTTGGAAGACAGAGTATTTCCCGGAAGTCACGCCGTTTTCCCAACCCCGGTTGGGGAACCGGCTTTGCATGTAGAGGCCGGGGCGGCCACGGGTCCGGCGATCGACCGCCTTGGCAAAGATCCGATCGATCTTGCCCGGATTCGGCTCCTGCCGCTGGTGGTCGCGGTTCGGCTGGGTGAGAAAGGACTGGTACAGGCGGTCCGCATGGGGCCAGATCTTGCGCGCGACGAAACAGTCGGACCGGCGCAAAAGCTGCAGGTGGTCGTCGTAGAAGATGTGCGGCTTGCCTTGGAAATCGAACTTGGACAGGGTCAACGACCGGCTCTCGATCCGCGTGGAATACAGTCGCGCCAGCGTCTGGAAATAGCTTTCGTCCGGAATCCAGACGCGGCGGAAATACCGGTCATACCGGGGGCGCTGCGGGTCCTGAAGGATCGCTGTCAGGGTCTGCCGCGTCAGGCACCACCACTGGCTGCCCATGTGCGGCACCAGCCCCGCCGGGATTCGGCGGGCATATCCTGTCGCCCGTTGCAGTTCGACGAACTTGTCGAAGAGATAACGGCTGTTGCGCCAGGAAAACGGGAACAGCAGCGTGAAGCGTTCATGATCCAGCCCGCCGACCGTCCAGGGCACATCCGCCGTGGTGGCGCTTTCGATGAAATCAGTGCGCGGGCGGTCTGCCAGATAGGTGCGCAGGTCGGCCACGGGGCGCAGCGGCAGGCAGGAGCCGGACGAGAGGTAGACATGCTGGACCTCGGGAAAGCTGTCCAGCATAAGCTGGGCGGCGTCCTGGCTGGCGGCGACAAGGCCCCAAGTGCCCCATTCGCATCGGTGGCGCCTGGAAAAGCGCACGTCGGGTATATCGGCCAGCGCTTTCCGGAACGCCTCGAACGCGGGCTTGCCGACCTTGGCGTCGACATGGATTACCACCGGGCAGCCGCCCGCCGCCCAGTGCCGTGCCACCTGTTCCGCCCGGTCAAAGGCGGTGTGGACCAGCATGACGATACCGACGCTCATGCCCAGTTGCCCTTGGACATGAGGCCGAGGATCTCAAGCTGGCGCCAGTTGATGTAGCGTTCCGACCACTTGCACCAGAGCTCCGGATTTTCGCGCACGCCTTCGGCATAGGCGATGTATTCTCGGCTGGCGCCGTAGTGCTCGCCGCGTGTCAGCTCTTCTTCGGCCTTGTCGGCGAAGGTGGACAGGAATTTCGTGTGCAGCAGGATGCCGCTGGCCTTTTCCCCGCCCCATTCGTCGTAGACCTGGTTCAGACCGCGCGGCAAAAGGTTGTGGGTGGAAGAGACATAGGCATAGCGCCGGTCCCATTTCACCAGCGGAATCTTGTTCAGCGCCGGCGCCAGCGCGGGCTTGTCGGCAAAGAACATCCGCGCGCGTGGGCCGCCCTGGATCCAGAGATTGCCGAACTTCGGGTTCTTGCTGATCGTGTAGTTCCCGGCATCGAACCAGTTGGCGATTTCCAGCGGGTCCTGCCCGGCCTCGTAGGGATGCTGGTCGATCCGGCCTTTGGGGTACATGTCCAGCAGCATGGCCGAGAACGACTTGATAGAAGAGGCATCCAGCCAGTCGGTCAGCGCGCGCAGCGGGCGCGTGTCACAGAAGGGGTAGAGAAAGAATTCGTCCGGATCGACGGTCAGCGCCCAGTGGCCGTGCGCGTGCTTCAGCAGCAGCCAGTTGAGCCAGTCCATGCCGAAACGGGCCCGCTTGTAGCTGGCGCGCGTGGTCCAGACAGAGACATCCGGCTGTTCGGCGAGGTAGTCCGCAGAGCCGTCGGTCGAGTCGTTGTCGACAAAGAAGAAATGACCCACCCCCATCTCGCGGTAGTAGCGCAGGAACCAGGGCAGGCGGACAGCTTCGTTCCGCTGGGTCGAGAACAGCAGAATGTCCGAGGGCCGGATTTGATCGGTACGGTCGGACAGCGGGCGCAGTTCCCGCCGCTTGCGGAAGGCGCGGATACGCCAGCGTTTTCGCTGCAGCCGCAGCCGGTATGCCTGCAATGCGCCCAAATTCGTGCCTCTTCAACCGCGCCGATGGGGCGCCCTGGGATCGGCTGCTATCAGGTCAGGGTTAAGACCGTTTTGAAATGCGCCTCCCATGTCGGGGGCGCAAAGCGCGGCGCCTTTACGGCGCGGGTCCGTCCTGCCTGATGATCTGCTGCCATCCGGCTTATCTCGTTGAGCCATAGATAGTGATCGGCAACATCTGCGTAAACGGGAATGTCGCCCAGGACTTCCCAGTAGACCGGGAGGTTGTTCAGCAGCAACGGTACGCCAAGCGCCGCCGCCTCGACCGGGGGCAGGCCATAGCCTTCGGCCAGGCTGGGAAAGAGCAGGCCGGCGCTGCCTTGCAGCAGCGCGCCTACCTGCCCGTCATCCAGCCCGGGCAGTTCGTGTACACGGGGCGGATGCGCGTCAAGGCGCTGAAAAACCGCGTGGTTTTCCCAGCCCCGACTGCCGCAGATCAGCAGGTGAGCCCCGGGCATGTCTTTCCAGAGGTCCAGCAGCAGGGCGTGGTTCTTGCGCGGTTCGATGGTGCCGAGGGTGACGAAATAGGGCGAGGTCCAGGGGCCAACGGGCGCCTGTGTCGGCTCTGTCAGGTCGAGGCCCAGGGGGGCCGAGATCGTCTGCGGCAGGCGCTGTGCCGGCAGGTGCCGGGCCAGCTCTTCCTCTGTCCGGCGCGAATTGCAGACCAACAGATCGGCCCGCGCGGCGCGGTTCAGGAACAGGCGGAACCGGTGAGCCGTCCCGGGGCGCTGGTACTGCGGCACGTCCAGCGGGATCGTGTCGTGGATGAACACGGTCACCCGGGCGTCGATACCCTGCAGCGCCGACAGGACGCGATCCGTCAGGTTCGTATGGCCGGTGTTCACATAGGTGATCCCGCGCGGCAGGTGGCGGCGCAGCATGGCCGACAGGCGCAGCGGCAGGCAGCGCGCCACGCAAAGGCGTCGCAGGTCGGATTCTGCCCGCGCGCGCATCGGGTCCAGCCCGCGTTTGATCCGTGACAGCCGGTCGGTCTCACCCCAGTTGCCTGTCGCGATCCGGTCGCGCAGGGCGGCACAGCCCTGCGCATCCAGCAGCGCATAGCCCAGAGATGTGCGTATCAGTCCCCAGAGAGGGCCATGCCGCAAGAGATGGGTGAGATAGGCAAATTCAACGCGGTCGACGCCGGTCATGGGGCGACCCGCCCGGCTGATCAGACGGGTCAGGTCCAGCAGGCGGTCAGTTTCTGTAGTGGCCATGTTTGTGCCAGTACCACGCGTCGGCGATCATCTGCGGCATGGTCGAGCGGTACGGTTCCCATCCCAGGTCCTCGCTGGCGCGGGTCGAGCCGGAGACGAGCTTGGTCGCATCCCCCGCACGGCGCGGCCCGTCGGTGCAGGGGACGGGCATGTTCGTCACCTGTCCCGCCGCCTCGATCACTTCGCGCACGGAAAAGCCGCGCCCGGTGCCCAGGTTGAAGGCCCGGCTGCCCTTTCCGTCGCGCAGCCAGCGCAGGCCCAGCACATGCGCCTCGACCAGGTCCATGACGTGAACATAATCGCGGATGCAGGTGCCGTCCGGGGTATCATAGTCCGTGCCATGCACGGTCAGGCCGGGGCGCTTGCCATCCACCGCCTCCAGCATGACCGGGATCAGGTGCGTCTCTGGGCGGTGATGCTCGCCGACCTCGCCCTCGGGGTCGGCGCCGGCCACGTTGAAATAGCGAAAGATCACCGATTTCAGGCCGTGCGAGGTCTCGAAATCGCGCAGGATGTTTTCCACCGCCCGTTTCGACGCGCCATAGGCGTTCAGCGGGTCCTGCGGGGTGTTTTCGTCCAGAACGACGTTGTCATGTTCGCCGTAGGTCGCGCAGGTCGAGGAAAAGACGAAATCCAGGCATCCGGCTGCGCAGGCGGCCTCGATCAGGGTCAGCGAGCCTTCGACGTTGTTGCGCCAGTACAGGCCCGGCTTGGCCATCGCCTCGCCGACCTGTGACAGGGCGGCGAAATGCATGACGGCGATGGGCTGCCACTTGGCGAAAACCTCGTCCAGGCGGGCACGGTCCGACAGGTCGCCCTTTTCGAAGGGCCCGAACTTGACCGCGTCCTTCCAGCCGGTGACGAGGTTGTCGTAGGTGACGGGCGTGTAGCCCGCCGCTCGCAATGCCTTGCAGGCGTGGCTGCCGACATAGCCTGCCCCGCCTGTCACCAGTACCTGCGTCACGAAGTTATTCCGCCGCCTTGCGGGTTACCGCCAGTTCGTCGAGATAGGCGCCCAGGTCATCCTTCAGGTCGTCGCGGGCCAGGCCAAAGGCGACGGTCGCCTGCAGGAAGCCGGCCTTCGAGCCGCAATCGAACCGCTGGCCGTTGAAGCGGTAGCCGTAGACACCGCCGCCGTTGATTTCCTTGGCGATGGCATCGGTCAACTGGATCTCGCCCCCGGCGCCGGTTTTCGGGTTTTCCAGATGCTTGAACACTTCCGGAGACAGGATGTAGCGCCCGATCACGGCCAGATTCGACGGAGCCTCGTCGGCCTTGGGTTTCTCGACCATGCCTTGCACCTTGACGATGTGGCCCATGTCCTCGGAACAATCGAGCACGCCGTAGGCGTTGACCTTGTCGCGCGGCACTTCCATCGCGGCGACCATGTTGCCGCCGGTCTCGGCATAGGCTTCGACCATCTGCTGCAGGCAGGGCTTTTCCGCGGCGATCACGTCATCGGGCAGCATCACGGCAAAGGGCTGGTTGCCGATGAGCCGACGGGCGCACCAGATCGCGTGACCGAGGCCCAGTGCCTTGTGCTGTCGGATATAGGCGATCTCGCCAGAGTCCATGTTGGTCGACAGCAGGATATCCAGCAGCTTGTCCTTGCCCTTTTGGCGCAATTGCTCTTCGAGCTGGGGCGCCACGTCAAAATAATCCTCCAGCGCGCCTTTGCCGCGCGAGGTGACAAAGATGAATTCCTCGATTCCGGCGGCGCGGGCCTCGTCGATGGCGTATTGCACCAGGGGTCGGTCCACCAGGGTCATGATTTCCTTGGGAACGGATTTGGTGGCCGGGAGGAAACGGGTGCCAAGCCCCGCCACGGGAAAGATCGCCTTGGTGACTTTCGTGTTCATTACAGTCTCCATATGTCCTTGCCTTCGGGCCGATCAGGGCCTGGCCTTGCGGCTTTCATACCTTAGGGCAGGGCAAAAACCTTGGTAAAGTTGTGTTCGCAATATGTCATTGAGGGCCTTTCGGACCTACGATGGCGCATTAGCCTCGTGTTTTCTGAATTCGCACAATCTCCGACGAGACGCGAGAAGAAAAGAACCACGGTCGAATGGCGCGGCCCTCGCGCACGCTTTGACCGAAGGTGCCGCCCGATTGCAGCCATATCCCCTCGGGGGTGAAAGTTACCCGGTGGCGCCGCGCCGTGGGCGAAAACACGAACAGGCTGACGATCGTGCCGCCTTCCACGGCTTTCGCCGCCTCGGCACGCAGACGGGCGGCCTGCCAGGGGCGGCCCGAAAGGTGCAGCCGCGGTGCATCGGGGTGACCGGGATAGGATAGGAAAGGACGTGCCGGCGGAGGCATGGGCGGGGTGCTGCCGAAGAGGCGGGTCGCGCCCTCTTTTCCGCCCCGCCGCAGCCCCCGCATCAGCCGTATCACGTCTCCCGGATCCAGCGGCCCGCGCTGCATGAAACGCAACAGCCGTTGGCGCTGGGCGCGGACAAAGGCCCTCCAGGTGGGTTTGCGCGCCTTCTCGGGGCAATGCTTGCGCAAAAAGATCATCTGCGACGCGCTGATCTGGGTCAGGTCGCGCGGGCTGCGGTCCCTGGCGCGGCGCGGGCTTTCGGCAAAGCCGTGATGCACCTGTGCCAGCGGTACCAGTGCGGTCAGATGTCCCCGGGCGGCAAGACGCAGGTTCAGGTCCGTCTCGTCCAGGTAGAACCGAAAGGCCGGGTCGAAGCCACCCATCTCTGCCAGCACGGACCGGCGCACCGCCATGTTGGTGCCTTCGGTCTTGATGGCCTGGCCTTCGGGCGGGGTGGGGACAACGGCGTCGTCGCCGGTCAGGTCCAGGTCATGGGCGGTGCCGGTCACGTCGACCGTCCGCGCCCGCCACTGGTACGAGATGCCGTTGCGCCCGATCACATAGCCGCCGGCGCAGGCCACGCGGGGGTCCGCAAAGGGCGCCACGAGGTGCCGGAGCCAGAGCGGTTCCGGTACTGCGTCATCGTCGACAAAGGCGACAATTTCACCGCTCGCCGCACCGATGCCCAGATTTCGGGCGCTGGAGATATTGGCCTCGTCGTATGGAACCAGCTTGATCCGGGGGGCATCCGGGCGGCTGGTCACCGCCGCCACCCCGGCGGGGCAGGCGACCACGACCACCTCGAACGGGGCATAGTCCAGTTGCGCCACGCCGGTCAGGCACCGCATCAGCGCCGCCGGTCGGTCCCGGCTGACGATGACGATGCTGACCGGCGGGGTCACTTTGGCTCAGGCCTCTTTCAAATCCACCCCCGGAGCGTAGGCGATGAAGAAGGGGTTGGCGAACCCTTCCTTGCCGTAGGCCAGCGGGGTGTGGTCGTCGAACCGGACCACCCGGCCTCCCGCGCCATGCAGGACGGCATGACCGGCGGCGGTGTCCCATTCCATCGTGCGGCCCAGGCGCGGGTAGAGATCGGCCTCGCCGGTGGCGACAAGGCAGAACTTCAGAGAGGAACCGGCGCTGGTCATGTCCTTGACGTCATACTTGGCGATGTAGTCGTCGGTGGCCTGGTCGCGGTGCGATTTCGACGCCACCACCATCAGCTTGGAGTTGTCGGGGTCGGTGACGCTGATCGGCGTGGTCTCACCGGTTGTTTCCAGGTCGAAGGGGCCGGTTTCCTCGACCGACTTGCCGACGCTGTCGGTGAAGAACATGCGGCCCTTGGCCGGGGCATAGACGACACCCCGCGTCGGCACGCCATCCTCGACCAGGGCGATGTTCACGGTAAAGTCGCCGCGGCGTTTGATGAATTCCTTGGTGCCGTCCAGCGGGTCGACGATCAGGAAGGTCATCGCTGAGACATCGTGGCTGTCGGCCTGTTCCTCGGTCACCAGCGCCACGTCCGGGAAGGCCGCGCGCAGGCCTTCGGAGATCAGCGCGTCGGCGGCCTCGTCCGCGACGGTGACGGGGCTGTTGTCCGACTTCACCATGACCTCGAAGTCGTCGGAGTTGTAGATCTCCATGATCTTTTCGCCCGCCTGCAGGGCCAGTCGGCGCATCACGGTGGTCAGTTCGGAATAGTTCATGACAAGGCTCCAGACCGCGCGGGCCTCGCGCGGGTTTATTGATTTGAAAGCTTGCGGGTCTTATGCTGCCCACAACCAAGAACGACAAGTGTGCGCTCGATTGCAAGGACGCACCCGGAGCAGGCAAGATGTTTCAAGCTTCAAGACCGCGCTCCCGGTTGGGATCATTCATCTACATCTTTGAACTGATCTACCACAATTCCGTGCGCGCGGTGCGCAAGACGCATGGAAATGCCTTCATCGCGATCTTCATGAACATGCTGCAGACGATCATCTTCGTTCTGGCGTTCTATTTCATGTTCCAGATCCTCGGGATGCGCAGCGCGGCCCTGCGCGGCGATTTCCTCGTCTACATCATGACCGGCGTCTTTCTCTTCATGACGCACACCAAGACGCTGGGCGCCGTCGCCGGCTCCGAAGGGCCCGCCAGCCCGATGATGCAGCATGCGCCGATGAACACGGCCATCGCCATCGCCTCGGCGATGATCTCGACGCTCTACATCCAGATCCTGTCGCTGATGGTGATTCTCTTCGTCTACGACGTGGCCTTCAACCCAGGCGTCATGCAGGAGATCCACGATCCCATCGGCTGCATGGCGATGATCCTGCTGTCGTGGTTCTCGGGCGGGGCGATCGGGCTGGTTTTCCTGGCGGCCAAGCCCTGGTTCCCGACCCCGGTCAGCATCATCTCGACCGTGTACCAGCGCGCCAACATGATCGCGAGCGGCAAGATGTTCGTGGCCAATACCCTGCCCAGCTACATGCTGGTGATGTTCGACTGGAATCCCCTTTTCCACACCATCGACCAGTCGCGGGGGTACGCTTTCGTGGATTACAACCCCCGGAATTCCGACTCGGAATATGCTTTGTACCTGAGTATCATCCTCGTAATGATTGGTCTCATGGGTGAGTTCTACACCCGCAAACACGCTTCGGCCTCGTGGAGCGCGCGCCGCTGACGCACTCTCTCCTCCGGGCCGGGGCGCGGATATAAGGACGAGAGTAATGAATAGATTTGCAGCCATTTTCATTTGCCTTGCAGGGGCAGCTTCGGCGCAGGATTTCCCGGCGCTCTACAATGTCACGGGGGTCGATGACGGCGATGTGCTGAACATGCGCACCCGCCCCACCGAGAACGGTACCGTGATCGGCGCGCTGGATCATGATGCCCGGCTGGTCGAGGTGATCGAGGAAGACGACGGCTGGGGCCGGGTCAACGTCGCTGGCCTGTCCGGCTGGGTGCCGCTGGAGTCGATGGAGCGCCAGGAGGGCACCGAACTGCCCGCCGGTTACCAGTTCAAGTGTTTCGGCACCGAACCGTTCTGGAGCGCGACCGTGGTTCAGGACGACAAGCTGACCTTCACCCGGCCGGATGACGACGACAAGGTGTTCAGCGCGTCGAACCTGACCACCGCCACCAGCCGCGATCACCCCTTTGCCCTGCTGGGCGCCAAGATGGGCGAACATGTGACCTTGGTCATGACGCATGAAATCTGCACCGACGGCATGTCCGACTACAAGTTCGGCTATTCCGGCGCGGTGGTGATCGGCGGCTATGAAACGCAGGTCTACACCGGCTGCTGTTCGCTGGACGTGAACTGAGGCGGGGGCGGCGATGCTGCGGGGTCTGCTTGCACTGCTGGTCCTTGGCACCGCCGCCGCGGCCCAGGACAGCTATCCGCGCCTGCATGACGTCGTGGGCGTGGCCTCTGACGACGTGCTGAACCTGCGAGCCGGGCCGGGTGCGAGTCACGACAAGGTCGGCGAACTGGCCTTTGACGCCCGCGCGGTCGAGGTGGTCCGGGCCGAGGGCAACTGGGGCCTCGTGAATACCGGAGAACAGCCCGGCTGGGCCTCGCTGCGCTATCTTTCTCCGCGTGCGGACGGCGATCTGCCCAATGTCCGCCGCGTGACCTGCGGCGGTACCGAACCCTTCTGGGATGTCGAGGTGTTCGCGGGAAAGGATGCCCTGGTCCGGACACCGATGAACTACGAATCCGGCGACAGGTTTTCCGTCGGCCTGTTCCAGAGGGCCTACAACCCGTTGGAAAAGTACGTCCTGCAGGGCACGGATGGCAGCCGCGACCTGGCGCTTGTCGTGGCCGGGGCCTATTGCGACGATGGCATGTCCGACAATGAATTCGCGCTGGATGCGACATTGATCGTCACTGGCGCGGATGGATACGTCTATTCCGGCTGCTGCGCGCTGTCAGACTAGGGCCGCGGCCCGGATGCTCAGGTCACCACCCGCAGCGTCAGGTTGATGCGCCCGCCGTTCGGCAACAGCGTGGACGAGCCGAAGCGGATCCGGTCCAGCCCGTGAAACGCCAGCCGGGCCTCACCCCCCATCACCACCACGTCCCCGGATTTCAGCCAGATCGACGAGGTCTTGCCGCCGCGGTCCACGTTGCCCATGCGAAACAGCCCCTCGTCCCCCAGCGAGACAGAGACCACCGGGCAGGAGAAATCTGCCTCGTCCTCGTCGCGGTGCAATCCCATGCGGGCGCCCTCGCTGTACCAGTTGATCAGGCAGCACTCCGGCAGCCGCGCACAGCCCGAGACACCGCGCCAGATTGTCAGCACCTCTTCGGGGATCGGCGGCCAGTCCATGCCGTCCGGGTGGCGCCTTTCATAGCGATAGCCCTTGCTGTCGCTGTACCAGCCAAATGTGCCCGCGGCGCTCATCCGCACCGACATCGGCCCGCGCCGCGTGCGTGGCGTGAACAGCGGCGCCCGTGCCAGAACCTCGCGCAGGCGGTCCACGAGGGCCTCCTGCGCCGGACGGTCGAGAAAGCCGGGATGGATGACAAAGCCATTTTGCGTGATCGCATCGGTCATGAGGCGGTTGTCAAGGAAAGCGGGCCGGATGCCAACCGATGTTAACGAGAAAGCCGTCAAATGCAGTCATCAGGACGCTTGCAGGCCCTCATGGCCCTCCTTATATGTCCTCCGAACGCCGGGCACGCCCCTTGCAGCGTGCCCGGCGACCACCATACGGGGCTGGATGCCGTAGCGGGTCCGTCGCCTCGTGACATCGCCTTGAGAATGAAAGGGATCGAAACATGGGTAAAGTGATCGGTATCGACCTCGGCACCACCAACTCCTGCGTGGCCATCATGGATGGTTCCCAGGCCCGCGTGATCGAGAACGCCGAAGGTGCACGCACCACCCCCTCCATTGTCGCCTTCACCGAAGATGAGCGACTGGTCGGCCAGCCCGCCAAGCGGCAGGCCGTGACCAACCCGGAAAACACCGTCTTCGCGGTCAAGCGCCTGATCGGCCGCCGCGTCGGTGACCCCGAGGTCACCAAGGACAAGGACATTGTCCCCTACAAGATCATCGACGGCGGCAACGGCGACGCCTGGGTGGAAACCCGTGGCGAGAAATACTCGCCCTCGCAGGTTTCGGCCTTCACGCTGCAGAAGATGAAGGAAACCGCCGAGAGCTATCTTGGCGAGGAAGTGACCCAGGCGGTCATCACCGTCCCGGCCTACTTCAACGACGCCCAGCGTCAGGCCACCAAGGACGCCGGCAAGATCGCCGGGCTCGAAGTGCTGCGCATCATCAACGAGCCGACGGCCGCCGCGCTGGCCTATGGTCTCGACAAGAAGGATTCGAAAACCATCGCGGTCTACGACCTTGGCGGCGGTACCTTCGACGTGACCATCCTGGAAATCGACGACGGCCTGTTCGAGGTGAAGTCGACCAACGGTGACACCTTCCTGGGTGGTGAAGACTTCGACATGCGGATCGTCAACTACCTGGCGGACGAATTCAAGAAAGAGCACCAAGTCGACCTGACCAAGGACAAGATGGCCCTGCAGCGCCTGAAAGAGGCGGCGGAAAAGGCCAAGATCGAACTGTCCTCGGCCACCCAGACCGAGATCAACCAGCCGTTCATCTCGATGGGCTCCAACGGCCAGCCGCTGCACATGGTGATGAAGCTGACCCGCGCCAAGCTGGAAAGCCTCGTCGGCGACCTGATCAAGAACTCGATCAAGCCCTGCCAGGCCGCGCTCAAGGATGCCGGCATCTCCAAGGACGAGATCGACGAGATCGTTCTGGTCGGCGGTCAGACCCGTATGCCCAAGGTCATCGAGGAAGTGACCAAGTTCTTCGGCAAGGAGCCCCACAAGGGCGTGAACCCGGACGAGGTCGTCGCGATGGGCGCCGCCATCCAGGCCGGCGTGCTGCAGGGTGACGTCAAGGACGTGGTTCTGCTGGACGTGACCCCGCTGAGCCTCGGCATCGAGACGCTGGGCGGTGTCTTTACCCGCCTGATCGACCGAAACACCACAATCCCGACCAAGAAGTCGCAGATCTTCTCCACCGCCGAGGACAACCAGTCGGCCGTGACGATCCGCGTCTTCCAGGGTGAGCGCGAGATGGCTGCGGACAACAAGATGCTGGGCCAGTTCAACCTCGAGGAAATCCCGCCGGCGCCGCGTGGCATGCCGCAGATCGAGGTGACTTTCGACATCGATGCCAACGGCATCGTCTCTGTCGGTGCCAAGGACAAGGGCACCAACAAGGAGCAGAAGATCACCATCCAGGCCTCGGGCGGTCTGTCGGATGACGACATCGAGCGGATGGTCAAGGAAGCGGAAGAGAACGCCGACGCCGACAAGGCCCGCAAGGAGCTGGTCGAGGCGCGCAACCAGGCCGAAAGCCTCATCCACTCGACCGAGAAGTCGATCGAGGAGCATGGCGACAAGGTCGATCCCTCGACCGTCGAGGCGATCGAACTGGCCGTGGCCGCGCTCAAGGACGATCTCGAAAAGGACGACGTCACTGCCGAGAAGCTCAAGGGCGGGATCCAGAACGTGACCGAAGCGGCCATGAAGCTGGGCGAAGCGATCTACAAGGCCCAGGCCGAGGAAGGCGCCGACGCCCCCGAGGCCGCCGATGACGCTGCAGGTCCGGGCGACGACGACATCGTCGACGCCGATTTCGAGGATCTCGACGACAACAAGCGGGCCTGAGGCCAGCGCCCTCGGAACCAATCTGGGGCCGGTCCGGACACCGGGCCGGCCCCATGACGTTCCGCAACGAGGAGGACGACCATGTCCAAACGAGACTATTACGACGTACTCGGCCTCGCGCGCGGTGCATCGGCAGACGAGATCAAGAAAGCCTACCGCAAGAAGGCCAAGGAACTGCACCCGGACCGCAACGCCGACAACCCGGAGGCCGAGTCGCAGTTCAAGGAGGCCAACGAGGCCTATGACGTTCTGAAGGATGCCGACAAGAAGGCGGCCTACGACCGCTTCGGCCACGCGGCCTTCGAAGGCGGCATGGGCGGAGGCCCGCGTCCCGGCGGCGGCATGGGTGGCGGCAACGCCGATTTCGCCAGCGCCTTTTCGGACGTCTTCGACGATCTCTTCGGCGATTTCATGGGGGGCCGCCAGGGGGGGCGCCAGCGTGCGGCCCGCGGGGCTGACCTGCGCTACAACCTGCGGGTGACGCTGGAAGAGGCTTACAACGGTCTGCAAAAGACGATCAAGGTGCCGACCTCGATCCAGTGTGATGAATGCAATGGCTCGGGTGCCGAAGGCGGGGCAGAACCGACCACCTGTCCGACCTGTTCGGGCCTGGGCAAGGTCCGCGCGACGCAAGGGTTCTTTACCGTGGAACGGACCTGTCCGACCTGTTCGGGCCTGGGCCAGATCATCAAGAACCCCTGCAACAACTGCGGCGGTGCGGGCCGGGTGCAGAAGGAACGCGCCTTGTCGGTGAACATCCCCGCGGGTGTGGAAACGGGCACCCGCATTCGCCTTGCGGGCGAAGGTGAGGCCGGGATGCGGGGTGGTCCTCCGGGCGATCTTTACATCTTCATCGAGGTCGAGCCGCACAAGATCTTTGAACGTGACGGCGCCGAATTGCACTGCCGCGTGCCGGTTTCGATGACCGTGGCCGCACTGGGCGGCGACATCGAGGTGCCGACGATCGACGGCGGCCGCTCGCGCGTCAAGATCCCCTCGGGTAGCCAGTCCGGCCGCCAGATGCGCCTGCGTGGCAAGGGCATGCCGGCGCTGCGCGGCGGGGCCGCTGGTGACATGTTCATCGAGCTTGCGGTGGAAACCCCGGTCAACCTGACGTTGAAACAGAAGGAACTCCTGCGTGAGTTCGAATCCCTGGCCGAAGACAACAACCCGGAATCGCACAGTTTCTTCACCTCGGTGAAGAATTTCTGGGACTCCATGAAGGGATGATCTGACGCACCGCGCTCCGCGCGGCGAAGCCTCCAGTGGAGGGTTCGGTCAGATCACGGGGCGCTCCCGACGTGACAGGCGCCATGCACGGGCCGTGCGTGGCGCCTTTGCGTTCGCAGATTGTTCAGGTCCGTTAACCAACTGTTCACTTCGGTGCGCCACCATCGCGGGCATGACCCGAGGACCGCATTTCTCCGACTCACAGGCTGCCCTCTTCGATCATGACGAGGCACCCGCCCGGCCCGGACCGGGCGCGCAGAAACTGCCGTCCTACATCCGGGACCACCGTGCGCGCCTGCGCGAGAGGTTCCTGATCGGCGGCGCCGAGGCCCTGCCGGACTACGAATTGATGGAACTGGTTCTGTTCCGGGCCATCCCGCGGCGGGACGTCAAGCCACTGGCGCGCCTGCTGCTGGATACCTTCGGGGATTTCAACGGCGTCGTCTCGGCGCCCCTGCATCGCCTGAAAGAGGTCAATGGAGTCGGAGAGGCCGTCGTGACGGAGCTCAAGATCGTCGAGGCGGCCGCGCACCGTCTGGCGCGGTCGCGGGTCCTGCGCAAACAGGTGGTCAGCAGCTGGGACGCGCTGATCGACTATTGCCAGACCACCATGTCCCACCGCGACACCGAACAGTTCCGGATCCTGTTTCTCGACCGCAAGAACGTGCTGATCGCCGACGAGCCGCAGGCGCGCGGCACGGTCGATCATGTGCCCGTCTACCCGCGTGAGGTGGTGAAACGGGCGCTGGAGCTCAACGCCTCGGCGCTCATCCTGGTGCATAACCACCCGTCCGGCGATCCGACGCCCAGCCAGGCAGATATCGACATGACGGCACAGATCCAGGTGGCGGCCGATGCCTTGGGCATCACGCTACACGATCACCTGGTGATCGGGAAATCACGAGAGCTGAGTTTCCGCAGCGAGGGGCTTCTCTGACGGCCCCCTAGCGGACCCAGACCTCCACCCGCCGGTTTACCTGGCGCCCCCAGGCGCTGTCGTCGCAGGCCATCGGCAGGGCCTCGCCAAAGGCTCGGGCGCTGATCTGCACCCGGTCCAGGTCAGCCGTTTCGGCCGCGTCCTCGACCGCTGTGCGCACGGCCTCGGCCCGTCGCCGCGCGATGTCCAGATTGGCCGCCGCCGGTCCCACCCCGTCCGAGAAGCCGACAAAGACAAGCTCACGTCCGTCATGGTTCCCGGCCTCCAGCGCGCGGGCCAGGGCCAGGACGTTAGAGCGGGACTGCGCGTCCAGCTTCGTCGATCCGGTTTCGAACCGGAAGGTGGTCGTCAGGCGTTGCATCGGCCCAAGCGTAGCCACCATGTCCTGCAGGGCCGCCAGCCCTTCTTCGCCCTCTGCGACGGCGATGGCATTGGCCAGGCGGTTGCCCTGCAGATCCAACGCAACTTCCTCGGGGGCCTGGTCGATGAAACCGGCCTTGCGGATCGTGATCTGGGCCGACGACCCGTGCGAATAGGCCAGGAAATCGCGCGCCAGCTTGGGCAGGCGCCGCGCGGGGATATACAGGAACATCGGCGCCGTCAGCGGATAGTCCTCGGTCTTGATGCTGCGCCGCGCCGCCCGCAGGGTAAAGCCGCAGGCCCCGGCCAGCACCAGCGGCCGGGTCACGCCCGTCTCGGCATAGCTGGCCAATCCCAACCCGAAGGGATCGACCGCCACCGCGCGGACAAGCGCGGTGTTGCTGTCGTGGCGTCGTGCGCCGTCAACCAGTTCCAGGCGTGCGGGGCGCAACAGGCGGTCCTGCAAGCCCTGCACCATGCCAGAGCCTTCGCCCCGCAGGTGCAGCGTGATCGGCGCATCCGGGCCGCCCAGATCGGACCAGTTGGTGATCCGACCCGATAGCACATCGACCAGTTGCGCGATCGACAACCGGTCAACCGGATTGCGCGGCGACACGATCGGCACCGCCGCATCCAGCGCCAGCACGCGAGAGCGGTTGGGCGCCGTCAGGTCCCCCAGTCCCGCCGCGCGGGCGCGGGCCGCTTCCTCGGGGCGGATTTCGCGCAGGGCCATGACGATATCGGCCTCGTCCGCCAGCAGGTCGGCAAAGCCGTTGTCGGTGTTGGTGACGCGAAAGGTGAACCGGCCAAGGACACGCCCGCCCGGTTTGCGCAGGGCATAGACGGTCCCGCTGGACGTTCCGATACGCTCTGCCTGCAACCCGCTGCGGGCGGCAAAACCCTCGACCAGGGCAGGCATCAGCCCGTGGCCGACACTGGCAGAGCCGGAAATCGTCACTTCCGCGACATAGTCGGTCAGGGAAGGGCAGCCGACGCCGGTGCAGGTCACGCCCGAGCCGTCGACGGTCAACTCGCCAAAACGCGTTTCGATCCGGTAGAACTCGCCGTCGAACCCCAGCAGGTTGCCGGACAAGGCGATGCTGCCATCCCGCGATTTCAGCGTGATGTCCTGTGCCAGGGCGCAACCGGCCTGAATGAAAAGGAAAAGTGCGGCGAATACCGCCGCACGACTGATCGACATGAAGTCCCCGTTACCCGCCTGTCATCTGGCGGCGATAGTCATGTCTTCGACAAGGTTTTTCAACACCAGAAGGTCGCCCAGGACCTCGCAAGAGGGCATCTGCAGCGTCAGGTCGCGGGCGCGAAGATCGCCGCCTTGGCGGATGTCCAGCGTCTGGGCCTCGACCTGGGTTTCGCAATTGCCTGCGGTCACTTCGGCCTCGACCGACAGCAGGATCTCACCGCCGCGCCTGGCGGTGCCGGCGGGGAATGAATAGACCTCGGCAAACAGGGCTTCGGGTATGTCAGCGCTCCCCAAGCGGGACAGGAAACCGCCTTCTCCCTTGGCGGCGGCGGTCAGGTTGCCGGCATGGGCGGCCCAGATGTGGCCATCGGTGAAATAGCCGGCATCGAATTCTCTCGCATGCAATTGCAGCCCGGCGTCGCCTTTCCATTGGACGACGACGCGATCATAGAACGGCAGAGAGCTCACGTCGGTTGTGGCCAGCGCGGCCTCGCCGTTGGCAAAGCTGGCGATAAAGACGGCTTGCTCGGCCAGGGCGGGCACAGACACGGAGAGCGATCCGTCTGGCTGTATCACGTCGGTGAACATCATGCCCTGATGGTGGATCGTCACCCGTTCGCTGGCGCGACAAGGAGCGATCAGCTCGACGTCGACAAGCGCGCCCGCGATGGGGGTCGCGCTCATCGTGATGTCGCAGGAAAACCCGGCCGCCACTGACGCCTCGGGGAGGTCAGCCTCGGGCAGGTCCCCCTCTGCGGCGGCCTTGATCACCACCGGGGCCTCGGGCAGGTGCGCCTCGGGCGGCCTGTCGGCGGGGATCATGGGCAGGGCAAGGGCCGCTGACGTCTGCTTGATCTCCGAGATTTCCAGCCTGGTATCAGCCGCCTTGCCGCCCTGTTGTGGCAGGGAAAAGCCGTATTGCATCACGTAGCCGGTCCCAAGCGCGCAAACCAGGGTTACGCCGCCGAGGAGATAGCTGGAAAGCCGGACCATGATGAAGACTCCTGTCCCTTGTTCTCAGTCTTTAACATGAGGGGCAAACATGGCGCGCATTGGGCACGCAGGCGGAGTCATTGAGGCGTAAATCGGGCGGGCGGCCCGCCGGGGGCCGCCGCGCGGGGTCAGCTGAACCGACCGTGGCAGTGCTTGAACTTCTTTCCCGACCCGCAGGGGCAGGGATCGTTGCGACCGGGGTTCCCCCAGGTTTCGGGGTTGTTCTCGTCAAAGCCCTCGGCCACGGCCTCGGGGGCCGGCGCATCGCCTGCCGGCACGGCGGCAGAGGGCGCCGGGGCCGCGCTTGCGGCGGCGCGGTCCATCTGGCGCTGCATCTCTTCCTGCTGGCGGCGCATTTCGGCGATCATCGCCTGCTGTTCCTCTTCGGACATCGGGCGCACCTTGCTGAGCTGCTCGGTCACCGTCTCGCGCAGGCCGTCCAGCATGTTCTGGAACAGCTGGAAGGATTCGTTCTTGTACTCGTTCAGCGGGTCACGTTGCGCATACCCGCGGAAGCCCACGACCGACCGCAGGTGTTCCAGCGTCAGCAGGTGTTCGCGCCACTTGCCGTCGATGGTCTGCAGCAGCACCTGCTTTTCGATTTGGCGCATGGTGTCCGGGCCAAAGGCCTCGGTCTTCTCCGCCATCATCTCGTCGCTGGCTTCTTCCAGACGCTCGCGGATCACCTCCTGGTCGACGCCGTCTTCCTCGGCCCAGCCGATGATGGGCAGGTCCATGCCCAGCTTTTCCAGCACGGCGGCGTAAAGCCCCTGCGTGTTCCACTGGTCGGCATAGGCCTTGGGCGGGGCATAGGCATCCACCAGTTCCTCGATCACCTCGTGACGCATGTCCGAGGTGATCTCGCTGACGTCCTGCGATTCCATGATCTCGCGCCGCTGGCTGAAGATGACCTTCCGCTGGTCGTTCATCACGTCGTCGAACTTCAACAGCTGCTTGCGGATGTCGAAGTTGCGCCCCTCGACCTTGGCCTGCGCGCGCTCCAACGACTTGTTCACCCAGGGGTGAACGATGGCCTCGCCTTCCTTCATGCCCAGGCCCGACAGCACCTTTTCCAGCCGTTCCGAGCCGAAGATGCGCATCAGGTCATCTTCGAGGCTGAGGAAGAAGGAGGAGCGCCCCGGGTCGCCCTGACGGCCCGAACGGCCGCGCAGCTGGTTGTCGATGCGGCGCGATTCGTGGCGTTCGGTGGCCAGAACGAACAGGCCGCCCGCCTCCTTGACCGCCTGTTCGTCGGCCTCGTGCTGGGCCGCGATCTCGGCGCGGATCTCGTCGGGGTGGCGGTCGGGATTGGCGGCGATGGCTTCCATGATCTGGAATTCCACGTTGCCGCCCAGCTTGATGTCGGTGCCGCGGCCCGCCATGTTCGTGGCGATGGTGATCGCGCCCAGCTTGCCCGCGTCGGCGACGATCTGTGCCTCCTGCTCGTGCTGGCGCGCGTTCAGGACGTTGTGCTTCAGCCCCGCCTGCGTCAGCATCTGGCTCAGCATCTCGGATTTCTCGATCGAGGTGGTGCCGACGAGGACCGGCTGGCCCTTTTCATGGGCTTTCTTGATCTCTTCGACGATGGCTGCGTATTTCTCGGCGCCGGTGCGATAGACGGCGTCGTCCTCGTCGATCCTTGCAATCGGCAGGTTGGTCGGCACCTCGACCACGCCCAGACCGTAGATCTGGCTGAATTCCTCGGCCTCGGTGGCCGCCGTCCCGGTCATGCCCGACAGCTTCTCGTACAGGCGGAAATAGTTCTGGAAGGTCACGCTGGCCAGCGTCACGTTCTCGGGCTGGATGTCGCAGCCTTCCTTGGCCTCGATCGCCTGGTGCAGACCGTCCGACAGGCGGCGGCCGGCCATCATCCGGCCGGTGAACTCGTCGATCAGAACGACCTCGCCGTCGCGGACGATGTAATCCTTGTCCTTGGTGAACAGCTTGTGCGCCCGGATCGCCTGGTTGACGTGATGCACAACGGTGGTGCTTTCCGGGTCATAGAGGCTCTGGCCCTCCTCAAGCAGGTCATGTGCCTGAAGCATCTGCTCTAGGTACTCGTTGCCCTCGTCGGTAAAGGTGACGTTCCGGGTCTTTTCATCGACGGTATAGTGATCCTCGGCCAGCTCCGGGATCAGCTTGTCGATGGACAGGTACAGCTCGGACCGGTCGTCGGATGGCCCCGAGATGATCAGCGGCGTGCGCGCCTCGTCGATCAGGATCGAGTCGACCTCGTCGACGACAGCAAAGTAGTGGTCGCGCTGGAACATCTGGTCCAGCTCGGACTTCATGTTGTCGCGCAGATAGTCGAAGCCCAGCTCGTTGTTTGTCGCGTAGGTGATGTCGCAGGCATAGGCCTGTTTCTTCTCCTCGTCCGGCTGGCGCGGGTAGACGACGCCGGTCGTCAGACCCAGCGCGCCGTAGACGTTGCTCATCCACTCGGCGTCCCGCTTGGCGAGATAGTCGTTGACGGTGACGATATGCACGCCCTTGCCGGTCAGGGCGTTCAGGTAGGCGGGGAAGGTTGCGACCAATGTCTTGCCCTCGCCGGTCTTCATCTCGGCGATGTTGCCCTGATGCAGAAAGATCCCGCCCATCAGCTGCACGTCGAAGGCGCGCAGGCCCAGGGCGCGCTTGGCGGCTTCGCGGCAGTTGGCAAAGGCCTCCGGCAGCAGCGAGTCCAGGCTTTCGCCCTTTTCGATGCGCTCCTTGAACTCTTCGCTCTTGGCGATCAGACCGGCATCGTCGAGTTTCTCGAACTCCGGTTCCAGCGCGTTGATCTTTTCCACCAGCGGACGTGTGGCCTTGATCTTACGGTCATTCGGCGTGCCGAACACCTTGCGCGCGATTTTTCCCAGCATGGTCTGATGTACCTGTTTCCAGCGTCAAGTGCGGCATCTGCTTGCCCGCCTCGCACATGAGCCATATGACGGAACGAAAAGACCGGCCTCGCAGAGCCTTTCGGGCATGTAAGGGGACGGCTGTAGAGTGTCAACGCCGCCCAGGGACGCGGCACCGAATCAAGAGGAAGAACCGATGTCGAAAACCCTCATGAAACTCTCGGCTGCGGCGGTCGCCCTGACCCTTGCCTTGCCGGCCCTCGCGCAGGACGCCGAGGCCGACAAGCCGGCCGAGATCACCATCGACACCGTCGTCGCCACCGTCAACGGCAAGGACATCACCTTTGGCCACATGCTGATGGCGCGCGTCGGGCTGCCCGAGCAGTTCCAGCAGGCGCCGACCGACCAGCTCTGGGAAGGGCTGCTGGAACGGCTGATCCAGTACGAGACCATGGCCCAGTCCGACAAGAGCGAGGAAACCCACCGGGTCAAGCTGGCGCTGGACAACGAAGAGCGCGAGCTGCTGGCCGCCGAGGCGATGCGGGCCGTGGCCGAAGGTTCGGTGACCGAAGAGGCCGTCGAGGCCGCCTACAAGGCCGATTACGTCGATGCCGACCTGGGGGTCGAATACAATGCCTCGCACATCCTGGTCGAGACCGAGGAAAAGGCCAAGGAACTGATCCAGGAACTGGCCGACGGCGCCGATTTCGCGGAACTGGCGCGCGCCAACTCCACCGGTCCGACTGGTCCCAACGGCGGCTCGCTGGGCTGGTTCGGCAAGGGCCGGATGCTCAAGGCCTTCGAAGACGCGGTCGCCGCGATGGAGCCGGGCGCCGTCTCCGACCCGGTGCAGACGCGCTATGGCTGGCATGTCATCACCCTGAACGAGACCCGGACGATGGATGCCCCGCCGCTGGAACAGGTTCGCCCCGCGATCGAGCAGAAGCTCAAGCAGGACGCGGTCCAGGCCTATATCGAGGAACAGACCGAGGCCGGTGAGGTGACGCGGCTCGATTTCACGGACATCGACACGTCGATCCTGAACAACTTCGACCTGCTGGGGGACTGACCCGATGCCTCCCCGGTCTCCGCTTGCTCCCGCAGACTTTCCCGCGCTCCCGGTCATCGGGGGCGCAAGGTTCGCTATCGCCGAGGCCGGGGTGCGCTACACGGGGCGCCCGGACGTGATGCTGGCACTGCTCGATCCGGGCAGCGTCGTGGCCGGGGTGTTCACCCGCTCGGCCACGCGGTCGGCCAACGTGCTGGACTGCCAGGCCAAGATCGGCGCCGACAGCGCCGAAGGCGCGGCCATCATCGTCAACTCGGGCAATTCCAACGCCTTTACCGGCAAGGCCGGTGAAGGCTCCGTCTCGGCCATCTGCGAGGCAGTGGCGGCGCAAACCGGCCTGCCGGCATCGCGTGTCTTCACCTCCTCGACCGGGGTGATCGGCGAACGCCTGCCGCATGACCGCATCACCGCCAAGCTGGACGAACTGCACGGCGCCCTCTCGCCCGCGGGGCTGGCAGATGCCGCCCGTGCCATCATGACCACCGACACCTTTCCCAAGGCGGCGACGGCGGAAATCGACGTCGATGGCAAACCGGTGCGAATCGCCGGGATCGCCAAGGGCTCGGGCATGATCGCGCCCGACATGGCGACCATGCTGGTGTACATCTTCACCGACGCGCGCATCGGCCGCGCCGATTTGCAGGGACTGGTGTCGGAACTCAACGCCAAGACCTTCAACAACATCACCGTGGACAGCGACACCTCGACCTCGGACACGCTGCTGATGGCGGCGACCGGTGCGTCCGGCGTCGACGTGACCTGGAACGCCGACTTCACCCAGGCGCTGTACAACGTGATGCTGGACCTGGCGCACCAGGTCGTGCGCGACGGCGAGGGGGCGACGAAATTCGTCACCGTGCATGTCTCCGGCGCGGCCTCGGATGCCGATGCCCGGACCCATGCGCTGGCGATCGCCAACTCGCCGCTGGTCAAGACCGCCCTTGCCGGAGAGGACCCGAACTGGGGCCGCATCGTCATGGCCGTTGGCAAGAGCGGCGCCGCGGCCGACCGGGACAAGCTGTCGATCCGCTTTGGCGACACCCTTGTCGCCAGCGAGGGCTGGGTCGCCGAAAGCTACCGCGAGGAGGATGGCGCCACCTATTTCAAGGGGCAGGAAATCGACATCAACGTCGATATCGGACTTGGCGCCGGACAGGCCACCGTCTGGACTTGCGACCTGACCCACGGCTACATCCAGATCAACGCGGACTACCGGTCCTGACCATTCCGTTGCGGCCCCTGTTTCTTCTCTCCATAAATACTCCGGGGAGCGCGAGGGGCTGGCCCCTCGCTCCCTCCCTCGCCAGCCAGAGCAGGTTTCCATGAAGATCATTCTCGTTTCCGCCGTCGCCCTGATCGACGCCGACGGCCGCGTCCTCCTTGCCCAGCGGCCCGAGGGCAAGAGCATGGCCGGCCTCTGGGAATTCCCGGGCGGCAAGGTCGAAACGGGGGAAACGCCCGAGGCCGCACTGATTCGCGAGTTGCACGAGGAACTGGGGATCGAGACCTGGTCCAGCTGTCTCGCACCCCTGACCTTTGCCTCGCATGGCTACGATGATTTCCACCTGCTGATGCCGCTGTTTGCCTGCCGCAAGTGGGGCGGGATTCCGCAGTCGAAAGAGGGGCAGGCGCTGAAATGGGTGCGCAAGCAAGAGTTGCGCGACTACCCCATGCCGCCGGCCGATATTCCCTTGATCCCGATTCTGAGGGATTGGCTTTAGGCAAGCCTCGTTGACCTTTTCCCCATCTCTTTGTGGCGGGCAATTGCCGGTTGCCTGCGATTTCCGCGCCGGTGCCTGTTTTTCGGGCTAAGTATCGCGAAACATAGACAAAGGGACTATGGCATTGTTGCCGCGACCGTTGTAATTTGCCCACAACTCAAACAACCGGAGGTGCGTCATGCTCAAGACAATCGTTATCGGAAGTTGTGTTTCGGTTCAGGGCCTCGTGGAAAAGACATTCCCCGATGGCCGCATATCGGTGCGCGTCGGCAACAACCTGTTCGTCGGCAAACCTGCCTGAAAGGTCCTCCGGGTGCCTTCACCCGGGTCGTAGTCAGTTCGCGGGGGCAGAGGGCGACTCGGCCCCTTTTTTCATGCGCATCGCTTCGATCTCACAGGCCATGTCCTCCGAGAGATCGGACAGCGCTGCCGCCTCCAGGCCGCGCTGCGCCTCGATCCGCAGGGCCGTCAGGTTGGCCTGATAGCGGCGGGCCAGCCGCGCTGTATCCGCATCCTCCGGCAGTTCTCCGGCCGCTTTCGCGGCGTCGAAGATCGCCCGGAACTCGCCTGTCATCTTGTCGAGGTAGTGACGTGACTGCACGGCCAGCGCGGCCTCGCCCTCTGTTGCGTCCAGCATCGTGCGGACCACCATGCAGGCGCGCCGCTTGGGATCGTCCGCCTCTGCCTTGGCAAACGAGCGAAGGAACTCTGCCAAAGCGGTCAGAGGCGATGCATGGGCCGTCTGCAGGTCCGCAAGGGTCTGCCTGTTGCGCTGGTAGTAGCGATCAAGCGCCAGCAGGAACAGGGCCTCCTTGCTCTTGAACGCGGCGTAGATGCTGCCGGGCTTCATCTGCAGGGCAGCCTCCAGGTCCTTCAGGGACGTGGCGTGATAGCCCTTTTTCCAGAACAGGGTCAGCGCCGCATCAAGGGCGGTATCGCGATCATATGGCCGTGCTCGTGTCATGGGCGACACATATAGGCGGTCCTGCTCCCTTTGTCCTGCGTTTGTCATGCTCGCTCACGTTTGAGTGAACACTCAAAACCAGCATTGAGTGATCGCTCAAGACAACTATGTTCCCTGCACAGACGGCACATCAAGCCAACCCAAAGGAGACAAAGATGACCGAATTCACCCTGCACGACGAAACCTCCGCACCCGAAGAGTCCAAGCCCCTGCTGGAAAACTCCAAGGCTGCCTTCGGCCGTCTGCCCGGCCTGCATCGGGTGATGGCGGAATCGCCGGCCTTGCTGGAGGGCTACCAGACCCTGCACCGGCTGTTTCAGAACAGCAGCTTTGACAAGGATGAACTGACCGTCGTCTGGCAGGCGATCAACGTCGAGAACGAATGCCACTACTGCGTCCCCGCCCACACTGGCATCGCCAAGCAGATGGGCGTCGACGACGAGATCACCAACGCCCTGCGCGACGAAACGCCCTTGCCCACGGCCAAACTGGAAGCGCTGCGGACCTTCACCCTGAAACTGGTGCGCCAGAACGGTTTCGTGGCGGACGAGGACGTGCAAGCCTTCCTTGATGCCGGCTACACCCACCAGAACATCCTGGATGTGATCCTGGGCTACAGCCAGAAGATCATGTCGAACTACACCAACCACCTCGCCCGGACGCCGGTCGACAAGGTGTTCGAAAAGTTCGCCTGGTCCAAGACCGACAAGGCGGCCTGAAACGGGCCAAGCCTCACAAGGCGACCAACGAAAAAGGCCGGCGAATTTCGCCGGCCTTTCCATGTGGTGCTATCAGCGGGATCAGTCCAGCGACCGTTCGATCTCCTGGCGTTCGAAGATCTCGATCACGTCGCCCGGACGGATGTCGTCGTAGTTCTCGAAGGCCATGCCGCATTCCTGGCCGGACTGCACCTCGGCAACCTCGTCCTTGAAACGCTTGAGCGTTTTCAGCGTACCTTCGTGGATCACCACGTCGTCGCGCAGCAGGCGCACGCCGGCGGAGCGGCGGGCAATGCCCTCGGTGACGAGACAGCCAGCCACCTTGCCGACGTTCGACACCTTGAAGACTTCCTTGATCTCGGCATACCCGATGAAGTTCTCGCGGATCTCGTTCGACAGCAGGCCCGAGGCCGCCGCCTTCACGTCGTCCACGAGGTCGTAGATCACCGAGTAATAGCGGATCTCGACGCCCTTCTGGTTGGCCGCGTTGCGGGCGGGCGCATTGGCCCGCACGTTGAAGCCGATCACCGGACAGCCGGAGGCCTCTGCAAGGCCCACGTCGGTTTCGGTGATGGCCCCCACGCCATAGTGGATGACCCGTACGCGGACCTCGTCGTTGCCGACCTTCTCCAGCGCCTGAACGATGGCCTCGGAAGAGCCCTGCACGTCCGCCTTGACGATGACCGGCAGCTCGCTGACGTTCTCGTCTTCCTTGGCCTTCTGCAGCAGCTGGTCCAGCGTGGTGGCGGCACCTGCCGCGGCACGCTTTTCCTTGGCCAGGTTGGCACGGTACTCGGCGATTTCACGCGCCTGCGCCTCGGTCTCGGTGACGTTCAGAACGTCGCCGGCCTCGGGTGTGCCGTTCAGGCCCAGCACCTCGACAGGCACCGAGGGACCGGCTTCCTTGACGCGGTCGCCCTTGTCGTTGATCAGTGCGCGGACCTTGCCGTACTGCTCGCCGACGACAAAGACATCGCCCTGGCGCAGGGTGCCGCGCTGAACCAGCACGGTCGCCACGGGGCCACGGCCCACGTCCAGCTGCGCCTCGATCACGGCACCTTCGGCGGCCCGGTTCGGGTTCGCCTTCAGTTCCAGGATCTCGGCCTGCAGCGCGATGGCTTCCAGCAGTTCATCCAGGCCCTGGCCGGTATGGGCCGAGACCTCGACGTCCTGCACGTCACCGGACAGCTCCTCGACGATCACCTCGTGCTGCAACAGATCGGTGCGCACCTTGGTGGGGTTGGCCGACGGCTTGTCGATCTTGTTGATCGCCACGATCATCGGCACCTGCGCCGCCTTGGCGTGGTTGATGGCCTCGACGGTCTGCGGCATCACCGCGTCATCCGCGGCAACCACCAGCACGACGATATCGGTCACCTGTGCCCCGCGCGAGCGCATCGAGGTAAAGGCCGCGTGGCCCGGCGTATCGAGGAAGCTCAGCACAGCACCGCTGTCGGTCGTCACCTGGTAGGCGCCGATGTGCTGCGTGATGCCGCCCGCTTCGCCGGCCGTCACCTTGGCATCCCGGATCGCGTCCAGAAGCGAGGTCTTGCCGTGGTCGACGTGACCCATGATCGTGATGACCGGGGGACGCGGGTGCAGGTCTTCGGGCTTGTCCTCGACCTCCTTGATGACGTCCTCGACGTCGGCGTCCGACACACGCTGCACGCGGTGGCCGAATTCCTCGATGATCAATTCCGCGGTATCGGCGTCGATCGACTGGTTCTGGGTCGCCATGATGCCGTTGTTCATCAGCGACTTGACCACATCGCCCACGCGTTCGGCCATGCGGTTGGCCAGTTCGGCCACCGTGATCGCCTCGGGCAGCTTGACGTCGCGCGTCACCTTTTCGCGTGCCTGCTGGCCGCCCATCGCCTTCTGGCGTGCGCGTTCCTGTTTCCGCTTCATCGCGGCCAGGGATTTCTGCCGGCCACCTTCGCCGCCCGACAGGGCCTGGTTCAGGGTCAGCTTGCCCGAACGGCGTCCGCCGTCGCCACGGCCACGTCCACCACGACCGCTCTTCTGGTCGTCGCGGTCGGGGGTCCGGCGCGGGGCCTCGTCCTTCTTGGGCTTGGCGCGGGCCTGTTCGTCGGCCTTGGGCGCAGGCTGGGCGGCGGCAGCGGCTGCGGCCTTGGCCGCGTCCTCCGCCTCGCGCTTCTTGCGCTCTTCTTCCTCGGCCTTGCGCTTCAGCGCTTCTTCGGCTTCGCGCTGTTCGCGCTCTTTCTGTTCCTTTTCGGCGCGGAGGCGCTCGCGCTCTTCGGCGCGGGCCTTTTCCTCGGCCTCGCGCTTGGCGGCTTCCTCGGCCTCGCGTGCCTTGGCGGCTTGCAGCGCCTTCAGGCGGCGCTCCATCTCTGCGTCCGAGATGCCGGCCGGGCGCTTGCCACCCGAACCGCCGACCTGGCCGCCCTTGCCGCCACCCGCGCCGCTACCGGCGCCGGGCTTCGGGACGACGACCCGCTTACGCTTGGTCTCCACCACGACGTTCTTTGTGCGTCCGTGGCTGAAGCTCTGCTTCACACTGCCCGAACGGGCCCCGCCGCCACGCACGCCCAATGTCTTTTTGCCGTCGTTATCGCTCATAAAGCTTCTTCATCCTTTCCGGTGGCCCCTGCCACCGCGATCCGCGTCTGACGTGACGCGTACACCCTTCAAGCGCTGGGCTTCCTCTACAATACGCGGCACGAGTCCGCCAGAGCCAAGCGCGGCATGTATCACAGTTTGTCGGCCAAAGGCCATGCCCAGTTCATCTGCCGTCAGCCAGCCGATGTAATCGCCGCCATACGGCGTCGACAGTTTCGACTTGCCCCGACCCGAGCCGTCCTCCGCCTGGATCAGCACCGAGGCCTCTTCCATCTGCAACCAGGACTTGACCTTCTCGTAGCCCGAGATGGCCTGTCCCGACTTCCGCGCCAGCGAGATCAGGTCGATGACCCGCTTCGCCAGCATCTGTTCGATCAGATCGGACAGCCCGTCGGGGAGTTTCACGGGCTGTTTCATTGCCCGTGAGAAAAGCCCCTTTGCGGCTGCCTTGTCGATCGCCGCCCGGTTGGCCGATATATATACGCCTCGTCCGGGCAATTTACCAGCCAGATCCGGAACCATCCGTCCGTCCGGGCCCAGAACGAACCGGATCAGCCCGTCGCGGGGCTGCACATCGCCGGTGGCGATGCACTTCCGCTCTGGTCCGTCGTCGTGCGTCTTGGCCCGTCCGCCTCTCGTCATGCCGGTATCAGGCCTCCTGCTCTTCGGTCTCGCCGGTGTCGTCGGACAGGTCTGCGTCACCTTCCTCGGCCTCGGCCTCGGCCTCCAGCTCGGTGGGATCGACCCAGCCCAGCAGGACGCGCGCGGTCATGACCATGTTCTGCGCCTCTTCGAGATCGACCTCGAATTTCTCCAGCAGGCCGTCGTCCTTGACGCGCTGGCCGTCCACGGTGGTCCAGCCGCCGGCCAGTTCCCAGTCGGCGCAGGTGGCAAAGTCTTCCAGCGTCTTGATGCCGTCCTCGGCCAGCGCCTCGACCATCTGGGGCGTCAGGCCCTCGAAGTTCACAAGGCTGTCGTCGACGCCCAGTTCGCGGGCGTGTTCCAGCGCCTTGCGCGCCTGTTCTTCCAGAACGTCGCGGGCACGGGCCTGCAACTCGTTGGCGGTGTCCTCGTCCACGCCGTCGATCACCAGCAGCTCGTCGATCTCGACATAGGCCACTTCCTCGAGGTTGGTGAAGCCTTCGGAGACCAGGAGCTGGGCAAAGAACTCGTCCAGGTCCAGCGTGTCCATGAACAGCTTGGTGCGTTCCTCGAACTCGGCCTGGCGGCGCTTCGATTCTTCCTCTTCGGTCATGATGTCGATGTCGAGCGCGGTCAGCTGCGAAGCGAGGCGCACGTTCTGACCGCGACGACCGATCGCCAGCGACAGCTGCTCGTCCGGCACGACCACCTCGATGCGCTCGGCCTCTTCGTCCAGGACCACCTTGCTGACCTCGGCGGGCTGCAGGGCGTTCACCAGGAAGGTCGGCACATCCTCGTTCCACGGAATGATGTCGATCTTTTCGCCCTGAAGCTCGTTCACCACGGCCTGCACGCGGCTGCCGCGCATACCCACGCAGGCGCCGACCGGGTCGATGCCGCTGTCATAGGAAATCACGGCGATCTTGGCGCGCGAACCGGGGTCGCGGGCGACGGCCTTGATCTCGATGATGCCGTCGTAGATTTCCGGCACTTCCATCTTGAACAGCTCGGCCATGAACTGCGGGTCGGTCCGCGACAGGAAGATCTGCGGGCCGCGGGTCTCGCGCCGCACGTCCTTGATGTAGCAGCGGATGCGGTCGCCCGGGCGATACGATTCGCGGCCGATCTTCTCGTTGCGGCGCAGGATCGCCTCGCCACGGCCCACGTCGACGATGACGTTGCCGTATTCCTCGCGCTTGACGACGCCGTTGATGATGGTGCCGGCGCGGTCCTTGAATTCGTCGTACTGGCGGTCGCGCTCGGCCTCGCGGACCTTTTGCAGGATCACCTGCTTGGCCGACTGCGCCGCGATCCGGCCCAGTTCCACCGGCGGCACCTCTTCCGAGTAGACGTCACCCACCTGCGGGTCGGCCATGTACTGCTTGGCCTGCTCGACGGTCATCTCTGCCTGGTAGTTTTCCAGTTCCTCGTCCTCGACCACGGTGCGGACGCGGGTAAAGGTCGCCTTGCCGGTGCGCCGGTCGATCGACACGCGGATGTCCATCTCGGCGCCGTAGCGGGACTTGGCCGCCCGGGCGAGGCTTTCTTCCATCGCTTCGACGACCAGACCGGGGTCGATCATCTTCTCGCGCGCCACCGCCTCGGCGGTCTGCAGGAGTTCCAGCTGGTTTGCAGAGGTGATTGCCATTGTTATTGCTCCTCGTCCCGAGACTGTTCGGTCTCGATCTCGTCAAACTTGGTCTCGTCCAGTGTCGTGCCTGCGCCCTGGGCATCCGCCTTCTTGCGGGCCTTCAGCATGAGGCGGATCAGTTCGTCGGTCATCACCAGCTTGGCGTCGGTCAGCCAGTCGAATTCCAGCCCGATGGTGCCCTCGTCGAGGTTGATCAGGACCTCGCCGTCCTCGACCCCGGCCAGCACGCCGCGAAACCGCTTGCGGCCCTCGATCATCTCCGAGGTCTCAAGCCGGGCTTCGTAGCCCTCGTAGGTCTCGAAATCCTTCAGCCGGGTCAGGGGGCGGTCGATGCCGGGGCTGGACACTTCCAGCGTATAGGCGTCGATGATCGGGTCCTCGACGTCCAGCACGGCGCTGACGGCGGTCGAGATCTCGCCGCATTCATCCACCTCGATTCCGCCCTGGGGGCGTTCGGCCATGATCTGCAGCGTCGGCACCTGTCCACCCATCAGTCGGATGCGGACCAGTTCGAAACCCATGTCCTCGATCACGGGCTGCACGATTTCCGCAAGACGCTTGTCCATGCCGGTCTTTGCGATCAGGTCGGTCATTGGTCACTTGCCTTTCGGGCACAAAAAAACGGGCCAGCGGCCCGTTTGCGAAAGAACGATGGGCGCCGGGGCTGAACCTCGGCGCGCCGCTGTTGAAGCGCATATAGGCGAGCGCCGGACCGGACGCAAGCAGATTCGCGAGGGGAGGGCGCCGGGGCGGATGTCCTCCGCCGCGAAGGCGCCCGGCGGTCAGGGTTAACAAAACCCTGCGCCTTTGTACAAAATGCAGGAATCGCCGTACGTTTTGTACAAAACGTACACAGGCGCGGGCTCAGGTCATGACGTCCGGGGCCGTTCGCCCGGTGCGTTCCGGCAGGCCGGTCAGCGCGTTCACCGCCGCCGCCAGGTCGCGCAGCGCCGCCTGAGTCTCGACGTTCAGATCACCCCCGGCGGGCTCGTAGCGTTCCAGGTAGACGCGGATCGTCGCGCCCTCGGTGCCGGTGCCCGACAGGCGGATCACCGCCCGGCTGTCGTCCTCGAAAAAGATCCGCAAGCCTTGGTTTTTGCTGACAGATCCGTCCACCGGATCGGTGTAGGAGAACTGGTCCGCGCGGGCGATCACCTTGGGCGGATTGCCCACCTCGGTGCCGGGAAGATCGTCCAGCCGGGCGTTCATGTCGCCCATCAGCCCCTCGGCGGCGGCGGCATCCACCGCCTCGTAGTCGTGCCGCGAATAGTAGTCGCGCCCATAGCTGCGCCAGTGGTCCTGGAGGATCTCCGACACGGGAATCTTGCGTGCGGCCAATATGTTAAGCCACAACAGTACCGCCCAAAGCCCGTCCTTTTCGCGGACGTGATCGCTCCCGGTGCCGGCGCTTTCCTCGCCGCAAAGCGTGGCGCGACCCGCGTCCAGCAGGTTGCCGAAGAACTTCCAGCCGGTCGGCGTCTCAAAGCTTTCGATGCCCAGTTTTTCCGCCACACGGTCGGCGGCACGGCTCGTCGGCATCGACCGCGCGACACCTGCCAGCCCGCTGGCGTATCCAGGCGCAAGATGGGCATTTGCGGCCAGCACGGCCAGGCTGTCCGAGGGCGTGACATAGACGCCCTTGCCCAGGATCATGTTGCGATCGCCGTCCCCGTCCGAAGCGGCGGCAAAGTCCGGCCCGTCGTCGCGCATCACCATGTCGACCAGCGGCTTGGCCCAGATCGGGTTCGGGTCCGGATGCCCCTTGCCGAAATCGACCGAAGGCAGGCCGTTCAGCACCGTCCCCTTGGGCGCGCCCAGCATTCCTTCAATGATCGCAGTGGCATAGGGGCCGGTCACCGCGTGCATCGCGTCGAATTTCAGGGTAAAGCCCCCGGCGATCAGCGCCCGGATGGCGTCGAAATCGAACAGCTCCTGCATCAGCGAGGCGTAATCGGCCACCGGGTCCAGGATCTCGACCGTCATCTTGCCCAGCCCGGTTTCGCCCAGGATTCCCAGGTCCACGTCCGGCGTTTCCAGAGTGGTGTATTCGGAAATGCCCTGCGTCTGCTCGTGGATCGCGGCGGTCACGCTCTCCGGCGCGGGACCACCGTTGGAGATGTTGTATTTCAGGCCGAAATCCGCCTCGATGCCGCCCGGGTTATGGCTCGCCGACAGGACAAGCCCGCCATCGGCACCGCGTTTGCGGATCAGGTTCGAGGCAGCCGGCGTCGATAGAAGGCCTTCGCGTCCGACGATGCAGCGCGCGGCACCCTGTGCGGCGGCCATGCGAAGGATGATCTGGATCGCCTCGGCGTTGTAGTAACGCCCGTCCCCGCCGACAACGAATGTCCTATCCTCAACCCCGCCGATGGCGTTGAAGATCGACTGCACGAAGGCCTCGACATAGCCGTCCTGCATGAAGACGCGCGTCTTCTTGCGCAGGCCGGACGTGCCGGGTTTCTGGCCGTCAAAGGGCGTCAGCGGGCGGGTGATGGGCGTCATGGAAATGGTCCTTTCTAATCGGTCCCTCTGCGGTCCTTGGGCATGAAAGCGCGAATGCGGCTCTCGGGCAATGCTTCCTTGAGGCCATCGACCGCCACGGGCAGGCGGCGGCGCCAGTTCGGATGCTCGGCGATGGTGCCGGGCAGGTTCTGCGCCTCGAGGCAACCCAGCAGGTCGTCCAGTTGCAATGCCACCAGCGCGGATGGCGCGGTGCAAAGCCGGGCCTGCACCGCTTCGGTGATCCTGTCGATACGGGCCGCTGGCGGCAGGCCGCACAAGTCGCGCAGGCCCGCACGCTGCCGGGCGCGTTCATCGTGTCGCGCCCGGGTCTGGCTGCTGTTCAGCCAGCCCATGCGTTGCCACCAGTCGATGTCCTGTCCGTACCAGAAGCCGCGCAGCGTCGGCGTGTCGTGGGTGCCGAAACAAGCCAGCGAAAAGGCGCGCAGGTCCTTGGGATCGCACAGTGTTCCGTCTTGCGCCGTCTCGTATTGCCAGACGGCATAACTCAGCAGCCCGGCGCGGTTCAGGGTCTCGCGGAAGCCGTCGGGCACGAGGCCAAGGTCCTCGCCAACCACAAGGCAGCGGGTTCGCGCCGCCTCGATGGCGATCACGGCAAGCAGGCTTTCGAATGGCTGCGAGACATAGCCGCCCGGGCTGCCGTCGTCGGGAATCCAGAAGCTGCGCAACAGGCCCAGCGCGTGATCCACCCGCAGGATGCCCGCCTTGGCCATCAGCTTGCGCAGCATGGCGCGCAGCGGGCGATACTGCGCGGCGCGCAGACGGGCCGGCGCATGGGCGGCCAGGTTCCAGGACTGGCCCTCGGGGTTCAGGTGGTCGGGCGGAGCACCGATGGTGACGCCTTGGGCGATGGTGTCGCGATGCATCCAGACTTCGGCGCCGCCGGGCCGCGCGCCCACGGCCAGGTCAAGGTACAGCCCGAAGTCCATCCCGGCCTCGCGCGCGGTGGCCTGCGCGGCGTCGATCTGTGTCTCGGCCCGCCATTGCAGCCACTGGTGGAATTCCACGCCCTCGGCGGCGGCACGCGCGGCCTCGGGGCCGGGGCGGCGCAGGGCGTCGGGCCAGCTGCGGAAATCCTCGCCGTAAAGGGCGCTCAGTGCTTCGAACTGGGCAAAGGTATCCAACCGGGCACCGCCCTCGGCCCGGAAGCTCTGAAAGGCGCGGCGCTCGGGTTCCGGGGCGGCCTCGAATCGCTGGTATTCGCTGTGCAGCGCGCCGCGCTGGCGTCGGCGGTAGGTGACATAGTCGATCAGCTCATCCCGTGGTGTCGGCCCCAGTCCGGCGCGCGGCGCGATGTGATCGGTGCTGAAAAATCCCCGGTGCGTCGGGGAATAGGGGCTGGTCATCTCCTCGGCGGTCCAGCCCAAGGCGTGGATCGGGTTCAGCCCGAAGAATTGCGCCCCCGCCTGCGCCAGCGCCCGCAGGGCGGCGGGCAGGTCGCCATAGCTGCCCAACCCGCCGTTGTGCGCGGAACGCAGGCCATAAAGCGCGCCGCAAACGCCCCATCCCTTGGCCCGCCCGGTGAGATCCTGAACGGTTGGCGCATGGGCGGGGGCCGCCAGCACCAGCGATTCGGAATGTCGGTCCGGCGCGGCAACATGCAGAGTGAAATACCCCATGCCCAGCGGCGCCATGTCGATGCTGTCGCCGGCCCTCCCCGCCTGCACCTCGGCGCCACTTTCGTCCAGCAGCATCCAGTCGCAGGGCGACGGGACGGGCAGGGACAGCGGCTTGCCCGCGCGGGCCAGGATCTCGGTCGGCACGGGATTCTCGTCCTGCCGGGCGCGCAGATGGTCCAGCGCTTCGGTCACCGCGGCGGGCGTATCGGCCGCGACACCCATGCCCCCGAGAAGCGCGCGCAATGTCTCCGGGGCGGCGGCGTGTTCATGACCTTGCAGATCGTGAAAGCCGAGATGAACGCCATAGGCCTTCGCCAGGTCGCGCAGGTCCTCATCGGCTCCGGTCATGTCGTCTTCTCCGGATGGCGGACAAAGCCCGCGACGCTGAATGCGGCGACGCTGACGGTCGCCTCGGTGATGTCCTGCGGGGTCTGGCGGGACGTCGAACTGTCGATCTCGCGCCGCCAGATACCGGCGGTCCGGGGCAGTTCCAGCACTTGATCGCTGCCCTCGCGGTTGAAGGCCAGCAGGACTTGCTCGGTGTCGGCGCAGCCTGATGGACTTTCGGCACAGCCGCGCAGCAGCAGGCAGAGCGAGGTCAGCCCCGGATCGCGCCAGTTGAGCGCGCTGCCGTCAAAGGCCCGCCACTCCACGTCCGGTTTTCCGTCCTTGCGCTGGACACCGTGCAGGAACCTTCCCTGCCGCAACACGCCGTGCGCCTTGCGGAAAGCGATCAGTGCGGCGGTGAAATTGACCAGGTCCTCGTCCATTGCCGCCCAGTCCAGCCAGCTGGTCTCGTTGTCCTGGCAATAGGCGTTGTTGTTGCCGCCTTGCGAGTTGCCGCCTTCATCACCTGCCAGGATCATCGGCGTGCCCTGAGACAACATCACCGTGGCCAGCATGTTGCGCACGCGCTGTCGGCGGGCCGAGAGAATCGCCTTGTCCTCCGTCTCGCCTTCTTCGCCCAGGTTGTCCGAGTGGTTGGCGTGGTGGCCGTCGCGGTTTCCCTCGCCGTTGGCCTCGTTGTGGCGCTTTGAGTAGGCGGTGACATCGGCCAGGGTGAACCCGTCGTGGGCGGCGGCGAAATTGACAGAGGCCCAGGTGCGTCGCCCACGCGTATCGAACAGGTCGGCCGTGCCAAGAAGGGTCGAACCAAGGTCCTGCGCCGCGTGTCCGTCACCGCGCCAGAAACGCCGGACGGTGTCGCGAAAACGGTCGTTCCACTCGGCGAATTCCGGTGGGAACTCGCCCAGCCGATAGCCGCCATGCCCCAGGTCCCACGGTTCGGCGATCAGCTTGACCTCTGCCAGCAGCGGGTCCTGCCTGAGCGCGTCCATGAATCCGCCATTGCGGTCGAAGCCCTGTCGTTCGCGCCCCAGCGTGGTGGCAAGGTCAAAGCGGAACCCGTCCACGCCCATGCAATCGACCCAGAAACGCAGGGAATCCAGGATCAGGCGCAGGACAAAGGGATGATCCGTGTTCAGCGTGTTCCCGGTGCCGGTGTCGTTCACGTAGAACCGCGGCTGGCCCTCGACCAGCCGGTAGTAAGAGGCATTGTCGAGCCCGCGAAACGAGAAGGTCGGCCCAAGCTGATCGCCCTCGGCCGAGTGGTTGTAGACCACGTCCAGGATCACCTCGATCCCGGCCGCGTGGAACTTGTCGACCATCCGGCGAAATCCCGCCACGCCAGCAGGGCCAAGATAGCGCGGTTCGGGGACAAAGAACCCGGCGGTATTGTAGCCCCAGTAATTGATCAACCCGCGCCCGGTCAGCGCGTTTTCCGACCGGATCGCCTGCACCGGCAACAGTTCGACCGTAGTGATGCCCAGCCGGGTCAGGTGGTCCAGCATCGGGTCCGATGCCAGCCCCTCGACCGTGCCGCGCAAGGCCTCGGGCACTTTCGGGTGGCGCATCGTACTCCCGCGGACATGGGTTTCGTAGATGACCGTGTTGCTCCATCCGCGCCGCAGTCGCTTGCTGCCGGTGGGATAGTCCGCCGGGTCCCAGACCACGGATTTCGGCGTATGGGGGGCGCTGTCGGACGAGTTAAACGACAGATCGGCATCTGCCGAACCGGTGCTGTAGCCGAAGGTGGCAGGATGCGTGCTGAACGCACCGTGCAGGGCGCGGGTATAGGGATCGACCAGCAGCTTGTTTGCATTGAATCGATGGCCGCGTTCGGGGGCAAAGGGGCCGTGGACGCGATAGCCATAGAGCGTCCCGGGCTTCAGCCCGGCCACATACCCGTGCCAGACCGGGCCGCGCCGTTCAGGCAGCGACAGCCGCTGCACCTCGGTTTTGCCATCTGGCGAGAACAGGCACAGGTCGACCCGCTGGGCATGATCCGAGAAGAGCGCGAAGTTGGTGCCTTCACCGTCAAAGACGGCGCCCAGCCGGTTTGGCCGGCCGGCGCCGATCCCGTATGTGCCGCCCTTAGTCTTGGTCATGCGCAGAGGGTCTCGTACATCCGGACATAGTCGCGGGCCGAGCTTTCCCAGCCCACGGGTTGACGCATGGCCGCCGCCTGCATTTGTTTCCAGAGGTTCCGGTCGGAATAGGCGGCGATGGCGCGGGCTATCGCATCCTCGATCCCGGCGACGGAGACATCGTCAAAGACAAAGCCCGTGGCCACGCCCGCCGCCAGCGCCGCGTGGTTGGCGTCGATCACCGTGTCGGCCAGCCCGCCGGTCCGCGCCACCACCGGCAAGGTGCCGTAGCGCAACCCGTACAGCTGGGTCAGGCCGCAGGGTTCGAACCGCGAGGGGATCAGGATCGCGTCAGAGCCGCCCTGCATCAGGTGCGACAGCGCCTCGTCATAGCCGATCTCGACCCCCACCTTTCCGGGAAACTGCGCGGCGGCGTCACGAAAGGCCCGCTCCAGCTCCGGATCGCCCGAGCCGAGCAACGCCAGCTGCCCGCCGCCCGCGACCAGCGCGGGCAGGGCGCCGGCCAGCGCGTCCAGCCCCTTTTGCAGGGTCAGGCGGCTGATGACGCAAAAAAGCGGGCCGTCATGATCAGGGTCCAGCCCAAGCCGCTCTGCCAGTGCGGCGCGGTTCTTGGCCTTGGCCCCCAGCCGTTTCAGCCCGTAGGTCGCGGGCAGGGCAGGATCGCTCTTGGGGTTCCAGGCCTCCAGGTCGATGCCGTTCAGGATGCCGGTCAGATCAGAAGCCCGACCCGCCAGAACCCCGTTCAGGCCCATGCCGAACTGCGGTGTCAGGATCTCGCGCGCATAGGTCGGGCTGACGGTCGTGATGTGATCGGCATAGACCAGCCCGGCCTTGAGAAAGCTGACATCGCCGTAGTATTCCAGCCCGCCGGGGTGGAACCAGTCGCTGCGCAACTGCAGATCGCCCATGACATGCGGGCCAAACCGGCCCTGGAAGGCGATGTTGTGGATGGTGATGACCGACTTGGGCGGCTTGCGTCCATCCTGTTTCAGATAGACCGGTGCCAGCGCGGCCTGCCAGTCATGCGCGTGCAGCACGTCCGGCACCCAGCCGTCCAGCCCGTCGAAACTGATCCGGGCCGCCGCCTGTGCCAACGCGCCGAATCGACGGTGATTGTCGGGCCAGTCCTTGCCATCGGCGCCGGTGTAGGGTGCGCCGGGCCGGTCGAAGAGCTGCGGCGCGTCCAGTAGAAGCAAGGTCAGGCCCTGGGCCTGAACCTCGACCAGCCGCCCGGTGCCTCCGGGCAGATCGCCAAAGCTGGCCACCTCCTTGCCCTTGGCCAGCAAGGGGAACAGCGCCGGGTAGGCGGGTAGGACCGTCTTGACCTCGACCCCCAGCGGCGCCAACGCGCCCGGCAGGGCACCCGCCACGTCCGCGAGCCCCCCGGTCTTGACGAAGGGCGCACATTCCGAGGTGACCATCAGCACCTTCATGGGTTTACTCCAGGTCTTCGATCATCTTGCGCGTGATCAGGCAGATACCCTGTTCCGTCCTGCGAAAGCGCTTGGCGTCCAGTTCGGGGTCCTCACCCACGACCAGCCCCGGCGGGATCTGCACCCCGCGGTCGATGATCGCGTTCTTGACATGCGCCCGTCGTCCGACCTCTGAGTAGGGCAGGGCGACGACGCCTTCGAGCTGTGAATAGGAATGCGTCTTGACCCCGGTGAACATCAGGCAGCGATACAGTGACGAGCCAGAGATGATGCAGCCGCCCGACACCATCGACGATACGGCCTGACCACGCCGGCCTTCCTCGTTGTGGATGAACTTGGCCGGGGCCGTCAGTTCGGAATAGGTCCAGATCGGCCAGTCGGTGGCGTAGAGGTCCAGCTCGGGCTCGAAATCGGTGAGGTCGATATTGGCCTGCCAGTAGGCATCCAGCGTGCCGACGTCGCGCCAGTAGGGCTTTGTCTCCAGACCGGCCATCACGCAGGACCGGCCGAAGGGATGGGCCACCGCGTCGCCCGAGGCGACCAGCCCGGGAATGATGTCCTTGCCGAAATCATGGCTGGAATTCGGGTCCTTGGCATCCGCCTCCAGCAGGTCGCAGAGGAAATCGGTCTCGAAGACGTAGATCCCCATCGAGGCCAGGGAACGGGTCGGATCGTCCGGCATGGTCGGCGGATCGGCGGGCTTTTCGACGAAGTCCAGGATCTTGTCGTTCTCGTCCACCGCCATGACGCCAAAGCCCTTGGCCTCTTCGCGCGGCACCTCGATACAGCCGACCGTCACCTTGGCGCCGGACACCACATGCTGTTCGATCATGTGGGAATAGTCCTGCTTGTAGATGTGGTCCCCGGCGAGGATCAGGATGTACTTGGGCTCGTACCCCTTGATGATCGAGATGTTCTGGGTGACCGCGTCGGCGGTGCCCTTGTACCAGTTTTCCTCGTCCAGCTGCTGTGACGCCGGGAGAATATCCAGCCCCTCGTTGCGTTCGGCCCGGAAAAAGGACCAGCCGCGTTGCAGGTGGCGGATCAGGCTGTGTGCCTTGTACTGGGTGGCAACGCCGATGCGGCGGATGCCAGAGTTGACCGCGTTCGACAGGGCAAAGTCGATGATCCGGGTCTTGCCGCCGAAATAGACCGCGGGTTTGGCACGGATGTCGGTCATTTCTTTCAGGCGCGACCCGCGTCCGCCTGCCAGGACATAGGCCATCGTTTGCTGGGCCAGTCTGAACCTGTCGTATTCCATGTGATCCTCCCCCGTTGATTGGCGCCCGGTCACTCCCCCCCGGACAGTTGAAAGAACACCGTCGCCAGCGGCGGTACGGTGATCTCGATCGAATAGGCGCAGCCGTGTGCGGATTCCGCCGTGGCGGTTACGCCGCCCGGGTTGCCCTGGCCGCTGCCGCCATATAGCGGCGCGTCGGTGTTCAGGCGTTCGTCCCAGTGGCCCGCATGCGGCACGCCGATCCGGTAATCATGCCGCGTCACCGGCGTGAAATTCGACACCATCAGCACCGGCGCCTCGCCCTCGTCGCCCATGCGTATCCATGTGAAGATGGATTCCGCCGCGTTGCCACCATCGATCCAGCGGAAGCCCTCTGCCTTGCTGTCCAGTTGGTACAGCGCGGGTGTGCCCCGGTAGAGCGTGTTGAGATCGCGGACCAGCCGCTGCATCCCCTTGTGTGGCTCCTGCTCCAGCAGGTGCCAGTCGAGGCTGCGGTTGTGGTTCCATTCCTCCCACTGCGCGATCTCGCCTCCCATGAACATCAGCTTCTTGCCGGGGTGTCCGTACATGAAGCCGAAATAGGCGCGCAGGTTCGCGAATTTCTGCCAGTCGTCGCCCGGCATCCGCGACAGCAGCGACCCCTTGCCGTGCACGACCTCGTCATGGCTGAGCGGCAGCACGAAGTTTTCGGAAAAGGCGTAGTGAAGCCCGAAGGTCATCTTGTCGTGGTGGTATTTGCGGTTGATCGGGTCCTCGCCCATGTAGCGCAGGGTGTCGTTCATCCACCCCATGTTCCACTTGAAGCCAAAGCCCAGTCCGCCGGTATCGGTGGGCGCGCTGACGCCCGGAAAGGCGGTGGATTCCTCTGCCACGGTCATGATGTCCGGGTGGGCCGCGTAGACCTGTTCGTTCATGTGCCGCAGAAAGGCGATGGCCTCGAGGTTCTCGCGCCCGCCGTGCTGATTGGGAATCCATTCCCCGTCCTTGCGGGAATAGTCGCGATACAGCATCGAGGCCACCGCATCGACGCGCAGCCCGTCGATGTGGAACTCCTCCAGCCAGAAACGCGCGTTGGCGATCAGGAAATTCGCCACCTCGGTGCGGCCATAGTTGTAGACCAGCGTGTTCCAGTCCGGGTGATAGCCTTCCTTCGGGTCGGAATGTTCATACAGGGCTGAGCCGTCGAACCGTGCGAGCCCGTGGCTGTCGGTGGGGAAATGGCCCGGCACCCAGTCGATGATCACGCCCAGGCCGGCGCCATGCGCGGCCTCGACAAGTGCCCGGAAATCCTCGGGCGTGCCAAAACGCGAGGTCGGGGCATAGAGGCCCACGGGCTGATAGCCCCAGGAGCCACCGAAGGGGTATTCGGAAATCGGTGTCAGCTCGATATGGGTAAAGCCCATCTCGGCGGCGTAGCGCACCAGTTCCTCGGCATGTTCGCGGTAGGACAGCGGGCGGTCGCCGTCTTCCGGCACGCGGCGCCAGCTTTCCAGATGGACCTCGTAGATCGCGATCGGCTGATCGATGCGGTGTTTCTGCCAGCGCGTCGCCATCCAGCCGTTGTCCATCCACCAGTGCTGGCCCAGATCGCGGACGACAGAGGCGGTGTTGGGCGGCAATTCGGCGCCGAATCCCACCGGGTCGGCCTTGAGCGGCAGGAGCATCCCGTTGGCGTCCAGCAGCTCGAACTTGTAGAGTGCGCCCTCACTCACGCCGGGCACGAAGATTTCCCAGATGCCGGTTGGCCCACGGCGGCGCATGACGTGGCGGCGGCCGTCCCATTCGTTGAAGTTGCCAACCACCGACACACGCGCAGCGTTGGGCGCCCAGACGGCGAAATGTACGCCCCATGTCCCGGCGTAAGAGGTCAGATGTGCCCCCAGCGCGCGCCAGAGCTGCCCATGTGTGCCTTCGCCCAGCAGGTACTCGTCGACCTCGCCCAGCACGGTGCCGAAGGCATAGGCGTCTTCCTCTTCCCAGCTCTCGTTGCCGCGCGACAGGCGCAGGCGATAGTCATAACGCCCGGCAATTCCCGGCAGGATGCCATCGTACAGCCCCGGCGCGCCCTCGACCGGGTCCAGCACCGCCAGCAACATGCCACTGTCACGCGCCAGAACCTCGACCCGGTCGACATTCGGGTAGAAGACCCGCACGCATTGGCTGCCGTCCGGCAGGGTGTGTTGGCCAAGCACAGAGAACGGGTCGCCGTGGCGTCCCTCGACGATGTCTCGTGCCGTGCGTTGGTCGAGAGGGGCTGTCATGCGCTTTGCTCCAGTTGGCCGTCAATGGCGCTATGCACGTTCCAGATGTCACGCGCGTAACCCCGGATCGTTCTGTCGGAGGAAAACCAGCCGACGCTGGCGGTGTTGCTCAGGGCCATTGCCGCCCAGGTCGACTGGTGCTTGAAGGCCTCGTCGGCGCGGCGCTGGGTGTCAAAGTAGCTGTCGAAATCGCAGGATACGAGGAAATGGTCGTGATCCCAAAGATTTCCGACAATTCCGTGATAGCGCCCCGGTTCCTGCGGAGAGAACCGCCCCTCGGCAATCTGGGCCAGCACCTTTTGCATCCGCGGGCTTTGTTCGATGGCGGCGCGGGCATAGCCGTGGTGATTGCGGCGTTCGATCACCTCTTCGGCGGTCAGGCCGAAGAGAAAGAAGTTTTCCGCCCCGACATGTTCACGGATTTCCACGTTGGCGCCATCCAGCGTGCCGATCGTCAGCGCGCCGTTCAGGGCGAATTTCATGTTGCCCGTGCCGCTGGCCTCCTTGCCGGCGGTCGAGATCTGTTCGCTGAGATCCGCCGCCGGGATCAGCAGTTCGGCCATCGTGACATTGTAGTTGGGCGGATAGACGATCTTCAGCAGGTCTTTCGTCACCGGATCGTTGTTCAGCACCGCCGCCACGTCGTTGATCAGGCGGATGATCTCCTTGGCGACGTGATAGCCCGGCGCGGCCTTGCCGCCGAAAATCTTGACCCGCGGTGTCCAGTCGCCGCCGGGGTTCGCGTGCATCTCGTTCCAGAGCGCGATGGTTTCCAAGATGTTCATCAACTGGCGCTTGTATTCATGGATGCGCTTGATCTGGACGTCGAACATCGCGTTCGGGTCGATGGCGATGCCGCAATGGTCCTGGACCCAGTGGGACAGACGCTCCTTGTTGATCCGCTTGGCCGCCATGAAGGCGCGCAGGAAGTCCGGGTCGCCCGTGCGGCTCCGCAGCCCGCCCAGCTGTTCCAGGTCCGCAGCCCAGCCCTCGCCGATTTCCCGGGTGATGAGGTCGCTCAGCGCCGGGTTGCAGCCGTGCAGCCAGCGGCGCGGCGTGATGCCGTTGGTCTGGTTCACGATGCGGGTGGGGTGGATGCGGTGCAGGTCGGCAAAGACAGTGGATTTCACCAGGTCGGTGTGCAACGCCGAGACGCCGTTGACCTTGTGCGCCATGATGAAGGCCAGCTCGCCCATGTTGACGTTGCCGTGGTCCAGGATGCGCGGGCTGCCCGGATATTGCGCCTGTTGGTCGGCTTCGATGGCGCGGATGATTTCCAGGTGGCGGGGCAGCACGCGACCCAACAGCCATTCGGGCCAGCGTTCCAGCGCTTCGGGCAAGAGCGTGTGGTTGGTGTAGCCCAGGCAGCGGCGGGCAATGTCGATGGCTTCTGGCATCTCCAATCCATGCTCGTCAGCCAGGATGCGCACCAGTTCCGGTCCGGCGATGGCCGGATGTGTATCGTTGAGCTGGATCGCCGCGGCCTCTGGCAGCTGGCGGATGTCGTCGTGATCGATGAAAAAGCGGCGCAGCAGGTCCTGGATCGACGCGGCGGTAAAGAAATATTCTTGCTTCAGGCGCAGTTCCTTGCCGCTTTCGGTCGTGTCGTCCGGATACAGAACCCGGCAGATCGTGCGGGCCAGCGCCTCGGACCGGCTGGCGGCAAGGTAGTCGCCCCGGTTGAAGCTGGCGAGGTCGAATTCCTTTTGCGGCCGCGCCGACCAAAGGCGCAGCGTGTTGCCCCAGCGCCCCTGCCAGCCGACAACGGGTGTGTCGAAGGCGGTGGCGATCACGGTTTCATGCGGATGCCACTGGGCCTTGCCTTCATGGTGATGGACATGGCCGCCGAAGCAGACCTTGTAGTTCACCTCGGGGCGTTCGAATTCCCAGGCGTGGCGCTGTTGCAGCCATGTCTCCGGCTTTTCGATCTGCTGACCCTCGACGAAATCCTGTTCGAACAGCCCGTGTTCGTAACGGATGCCAAAGCCCATCGCGGGGATTCCAAGCGTGGCGAGGCTGTCCATGAAGCAGGCCGCCAACCGGCCAAGGCCGCCATTCCCCAGCGCCGCGTCCGGTTCGTCCTTGACCAGCTGATCATAGTCCTGGCCCAGTTCGGTCACTGCGGCGCGGGCTTCGTCGACAAGGCCAAGATTCGCAGCCACGTCTTCGATCAGGCGGCCGATCAGGAATTCCATCGACAGGTAATAGACGCGCTTGGCGTGGCGGTCGTAACTGGCCTTGGTGCTCTGGAACCAGGACTCCATCATCCGGTCCCGCAGGGTCAGAGACAGCGCCATGCGCCAGTCGTAGATCGCGGCATGCTCGGCGTCCTTGCCTAGCGAGCAACGCAGATGTGCGAGGATGTCGTCTTTCATTGGATCGGTCCTGTCCTTCGGGCGGCGGTATGCGCGCCACTGATCCGTGTCACGCCTGTTATCGCTAACGACAGTTTCCAGGCATTGGCCAGACCTGACTTGGAGCAGCGTGAACCCGCGAGCGCCCTGTTGCAAGCAGGTCCCTAAAAAAGGCCGTCCCCTGCCTGTTTCGGGGGCGGCCATGCGGATTCTATGCCGCGGCCTTGGGCACTAGTTGCTGTTCCTCGACGGGGGGCGGTTCCATCGCGCCGGTCATGATGGCCACGGCATCCGACATCGAGATCTTGGCCGGATCGACCACGGCGTGCCGTTTGCCCAGCCGGTGAATGTGGACGCGATCGGCCACCTCGAAGACATGCGGCATGTTGTGGCTGATCAGGATGATCGGGATGCCCTTGGCGCGTACGTCCTGGATCAGCTCCAGCACCCGGCGGCTTTCCTTGACCCCCAGCGCGGCGGTTGGTTCGTCCATGATGATGAACTTGCGGGCAAAGGCCGCGGCGCGGGCCACGGCGACGCCCTGGCGCTGACCGCCGGACAGGGTCTCGACCGCCTGGTTGATCGACTGGACAGTCATCAGGCCCAGCTCGGTCAGCTTGTCGCGGGCGAATTTCTCCATCGCCCTCTTGTCGAGCTGGCGAAAGACGCTGCCCATGATGCCGGGTTTTCGCAGTTCGCGCCCGGCGAACATGTTGTCCGCGATGGACAGGGCTGGGGACAGGGCCAACTGCTGGTAGACGATCTCGATCCCCATTTCCCGCGCCTGCAGGGGCGAGGTGAAATGCACTGGCTTGCCTTCGATCCTGATCTCGCCTTCGTCGGCCTGCACGGCGCCGCAGATCGCCTTGACGATCGAGGACTTGCCGGCCCCGTTGTCGCCGATCACCGCCAGCACTTCGCCAGGGAAAAGATCGAAATCGGAGTGGTTGATCGCGGTGACGTGGCCATAGCGCTTCACGATCCCGCGGCCTTGAACGATGGGTTGCACAGTCATTATCCCGACACCTTCCGGATCCATTGGTCGACAGAGACGGCCGCGATGATGAGCACGCCGATGAGCAGGTAGGTCCACTGCGCGTCCGCGCCGAGCAGCCGCAGGCCAAGGGTGAACACCCCGACGATCAGTGCCCCGAAGAGCGAGCCCAGGACCGAGCCGCGACCGCCGAAGAGCGAAATGCCCCCGATCACCACGGCGGTGATGCTTTCGATGTTGGCCAACTGGCCGGAGGTGGGAGAGACGGAACCGATGCGCCCGATCAGGGCCCAGCCGGCAAAGGCGCAGATCAGGCCGGAAAGCGCGTAGACCGAGACGAGAACCTTGTTCGCTTCCATCCCCGACAGTTCTGCGGCTTCCTTGTCATCGCCCACCGCGTAGACATGCCGGCCCCAGGCGGTCTGCGTCAGGGCATAGGTCAGCACGGCAAAGAGGATCAGCATGAAGATCGCGCCGAATGTCAGGCGTGCGCTGCCGATCTGGATCACGTTGCCGAAGAATTGCAGGATCGGGGCGTGCTCCGAGATTTCCTGCGAGCGGATGGTTTCGTTCGCCGAATAGAGGAAGTTGGCGGCCAGAACGATCTGCCACATGCCCAACGTCACGATGAAGGGAGGCAGTTTCATCCGCGTGACCAACAGGCCGTTGATGGCGCCGATGCCGGTGCCGACCGCCAGGCCGCAGATCACCGCGAGGCCCGGAGGAATACCATAGCGAAAGGTGAACTGTCCCATGACGACGGAACTCATGACCATGATGGCGCCGACGCTGAGGTCGATGCCGGCGGTCAGGATCACCAGGGATTGCGCCGCAGCGACGATGCCGACGATCTGCACCTGTTGCAGGATCAGCGTCAGAGCGAAGGGCGAAAAGAACTTGGAGCCCAGCAGCAGCCCGAAGACGATGATAGACAGGACCAGGACGATCAGTGGAACCAGGGCCGGATTCGTATGCAAACGGTGCTGGAGGTTGTAGACGAAACCTTCCCGCTTTTCGAATTCGGCCACGCTCTGCGTGGCTTCGGACAACGACGACTCGTAGTCCTGCCCCTTCGAGGCAGACTCTGACATGGGGGTCCTCCCGTCTATGTAGGTGCGTTCTGATGCGCGTTTTGAACCAGCCTAATCGATCGGATGGCTTCGCGTCTATCGGCAAGGGGGCGGGCGCCGCCCCCTTGTTCTTGTTTCAGGCGGTGGGGATCAGCCCCAGCAGAGGTCCATGCCTTCCTTGACGGAGATCGAGTCGACGCCCTCGACGGGTTCGTCGGTCACCAGTGCGACGCCGGTGTCGAAGAAGTCCTTGCCCTCGGTCGGCTCGGGCTTCACGCCCTCGTCGGCCCAAGTCTTGATCGCCTCGATGCCCAGGCTGGCCATCATCAGCGGGTACTGCTGCGAGGTGGCGCCGATCACGCCGTCCGCGACGTTCTGCACGCCGGGGCACCCGCCGTCGACCGAAACGATCAGCACGTCATTTTCGCGCCCGATGGCCTTGAGGGCCTCGTAGGCGCCGGCGGCTGCGGGCTCGTTGATGGTGTAGACCACGTTGATGAAGGGATCCTGTGCCAGCAGGTTCTCCATTGCGCGGCGGCCGCCTTCCTCGTTGCCCTGGGTCACGTCGTTGCCGACGATGCGGGGATCGTCTTCGTCGCCCCACTTGTTCGGATCGCCGAGGTCGATGCCAAAACCCTGCAGGAAGCCCTGGTCACGCAGGACGCCCACGGTCGGCTGCGACACGGCGAGATCCAGCATGGCGATCTTGGCGTCGGCGGCGTCGTCGCCCAGCTTGGCGGCAGCCCATTTGCCGATCAGTTCACCGGCCAGAAAGTTGTCGGTGGCAAAGGTCGCGTCGGCGGCGTCGATCGGGCTCAGCGGGGTGTCCAGCGCGATCACCAGGATGCCTGCGTCGCGCGCCTGCTGTACGGCGGGGACGATGGACGAGGTGTCCGAGGCGGTCAGCAGGATGCCTTTGGCGCCATCGGCGATGCAGGTCTCGATCGCCTGAACCTGGGTTTCATGATCGCCGTCGATCTTGCCGGCAAAGGATTTCAGCTCGATGCCCAGTTCTTCGGCCTTGGCGGTCGCGCCTTCTTTCATCTTGACGAAGAAAGGGTTGGTGTCGGTCTTGGTGATCAGGCAGGCGCTGATCGAATGGCTGGCGGCGCTTGCCCCGCTGGCCAGAGTGGCGGCGGTCAGGGCAATGGCCGAGCCAGTCAGAAGCTTTTTCATGATATCCTCCCAGAGTGTCTTTCGACGTATCGCGGGGCCCTCGCGTAGTTAACTTGGCCCGAGGGCAGGTTTGCCGGCCCCATGCTTTCTAGAAAGCCGATTCGGACCGAGGCTGTCAACATTAATAAATCCGATTTATTTATTGTTGACAGGGGGCCGCTCAGCGTGGAGTCTTTCAAGCAGCCGACACTGGCCGCAAAAAGAGAACGGACCCGATGAAACTGGACCGCAGCAAGGGGGAGGAGATGGCCGCAGCGCTGCCTGCGGACGGTGTTCGCGGCTCCAATCAAAGCGGAGTGCGCGCCCACAACGAGCGCCTTGTCCTGTCGCTTGTCCGCCAGTTCGGTCCGTTGGCCAAGGCAGAGATTGCCCGGCGAACGGGGCTTTCCGCGCAGACCGTCTCGGTCATCATGCGCGCCCTGGAAAAGGAGGGCCTGCTCGAAAAGGGAGAGCCCGTGCGCGGCAAGGTCGGCCAGCCCTCGGTGCCGATGGGACTGGCGCAGGGCGGCGCCTACTTCCTTGGGCTGAAGGTAGGTCGTCGGTCGCTGGACCTCATCCTGACGGATTTTCATGGCCACGTCGAAGGCCGGGTGCACCTGTCACACCGATATCCGACGCCTGAGAGCGTCGTGACTTTTGCCAACACAGCCATTGCGCAACTGTTGGATCAGTTGCCCCCGGAGAACCGCAAGAAGGTTTCGGGACTGGGAATCGCGACGCCGTTCCGACTTTGGGACTGGGCTCGTCCTCTGGGATTGACCAGCTCCGAGATGGAGGCCTGGCGCGACCGAGACATCGCCGCCGAGATTGCCAACACTTGGGATTTCCCGGTTTATCTGCGCAATGACGGCTCAGCGGCCTGCGGTGCCGAACTGGTCTTTGGAGACCAGAACAAGCCGCGCGACTTTCTGTATTTCTTTGTCGGCTTTTTCGTCGGCGGCGGGATTGTGATCGACAACAACGTCTTTACCGGGCGCAGCGGCAACGCGGCAGCACTGGCCTCGATCCCGATCGGCATCAAGGGGGCAAAGGTGCGACAGCTGGTCGATGTCGCCTCGATCCATACGCTGGAACAGATGGTGGTCGAAGAGGGCGGCGACAGTCGACTGATCTGGGACAACCCGACCGAGTGGAACCTGCCCGGCGACGTTCTGTCTACCTGGGTGGAAAAGGCCGCCGAAGGGCTGGCCTATGCGACGCTTTCGGCGTCTTGTCTGATCGACTTCGAATGTGTGGTGATTGACGGTTGGCTGCCCGATACCGTCCGCACTGCCCTTGTCGAGCATACCTTCCAGCGGCTGAACGAGATTCGCGTTGCGGGGATAGAGATGCCCGACCTGCGAGAAGGCAGCATAGGCCGAGATGCGCGTGCGCTGGGCGCTGCCAGCCTGCCCTTGTCGGACAAGTTCCTTGTCGACCGGAACGCCTTTCTCAAGGGGTAAGCCCGAGGGATTGGTGGTTTATTCCTCGCTGCCGATCGGTCGACGTGGCGCGCTTGCACTTTGAGTGAAGCGGCGAGACCCGCGTGCCTGAATTGAGAAGCCTTGCCAACTTGCCAAGAAACGGCATGTCCGAACAAGCGATCTTTCTTCCCCGGGCAGGGGGGTACGGTAACTCGTTGTGTCTTGAGAGTTGGTGCCCAGGAGAGGACTCGAACCTCCACGACCGAAGTCACTGGTACCTGAAACCAGCGCGTCTACCAATTCCGCCACCTGGGCATCAGGAGCGTGAGGCAGGCGTTTAAAGGTGGTGCGAGGGGGTGTCAACGGCCATTTTCAAGAAATCTTCGCGCGGCAATGCGGCGCCTTGCGGGCGACGCGTCGCGCCGGTATTCCTGCCGGGCAAGCTGGCTACAGGAGGGCGTGCCCCATGTCCAAACTCGTCACCATCTATGGCGGCTCGGGATTCGTCGGACGCTATATCGCCCGTCGCATGGCCAAAGAGGGCTGGCGCGTCCGTGTCGCCTGTCGCCGCCCGAACGAGGCGATCTTTGTCCGCCCCTATGGCGTCGTCGGCCAGGTCGAGCCGGTGTTCTGCAATATCCGCGATGACGACAGTGTCCGCAGCGTGATGCAGGGCGCCGACGCCGTGGTGAATTGCGTCGGCACTTTCGACAAGGGCGGAAAGAACAACTTTGACGCCGTCCAGCACGAGGGCGCGGAGCGCATCGCACGCATCGCCGCCGAGGAAGGCGTGACGCACATGGTGCATGTCTCTGCCATCGGCGCCGATCCCAACGGCAACAGTCTTTATGCCAAGAGCAAGGGCAAGGGCGAAGAAGGTGTCCTCGGGCACATGCCGCAGTCCGTGATCCTGCGCCCTTCGGTGATCTTCGGCCCCGAAGATGCCTTCTTCAACCGCTTTGCCTCGATGACGCGCATGGGGCCGGTGTTGCCGATCGTTGGCGGCGGAACCAGGTTCCAACCGGTCTATGTGGACGACGTGGCCCAGGCCGCGGTCAAGGGCGTGCTGGGACAGGCAAAGCCGGGCATCTACGAGCTTGGCGGCCCGGATGTCATGACCTTCCGCGAGTTGATGCAGGTCATGCTGGACGTGATCCGTCGCCGTCGCTTCGTGGCGAACATTCCCTTTTTTGCCGCCGGGGTCATCGGGTCTGTTTCGGATTTCGTGCAAAGCGTCTCGCTGGGTTTGATTCCCGCGCAGATCACAGCCGATCAGGTTCGTAGCCTGCGCCACGACAACGTCACGACCGAAGGCTCCAGGGGATTCGCCGACCTGGGGATTTCGCCGATGTCGGTACAGGCGGTGCTGCCGGACTATCTCTGGCGTTTCCGCCCTTCGGGCCAGTACGAAGCAATCAAGGAATCGGCCCAGAACCTGCGGTCCCAATGACAGGGAGCCGGGGCTGAAACCCGTCAGCCCCTCGCCGTCAATGGTGAAGGTCTGGCTTTTGCGCATATGGCCCCAGCGTGAGGGCGGCATGAACCGCAGGTCGTCCTGCTCAAAGGTACTCGGACAAAGCTGCGGTTCGTTTCGGGGGTGCCAACGCGCTGCCGTCTTTCGTTTGAAGCAGCGCGCCGTGATCTAGCGGAAGCGCGCTGCGTTTTCGGCTGCGGCCGCCTCGGTATCACCTTTGCCAAAGGCTGAGGGACGCGGCTGAGGGAGTTGGAGCGCCTCCTGCACCCGCGGCATGGCGTCCAGCCTGTCAAACCAGGCTTGCAGGTGCGGCAGTCCCTCGACGCTCACCGTTGCCCAGAAATGGCTGCGGGCCCATGGATAGGTGGCGATGTCGGCGATCGACAAGGTGCTACCCACAAGCCAGTCGCGCCCTGCCAGCCGCGTGTCGAGCACTTCGAGAAGGCGCCGGCTCTCCTTGACGTAGCGGTCGATGGCATAGGGCACCTCGTCGCCGTTCGGCTTGGCGATGCGCTGAAAGAACATGGCCTGACCCATCATCGGGCCGATCCCGCCCATCTGGAACATCAGCCATTGCAACGTCTCGGAGCGTTCCTTGGGATCATGGCTTAGAAAACGGTCGTATTTCTCGGCGAGGTACCAGAGGATCGCGCCGCTCTCGAACACCGCGAAGTCGTCGGCCCCCCGGTCAACGATGGTCGGGATACGCCCGTTCGGGTTCAGCCGCAGGTAGTCGGGGGCCTTCTGTTCTTTCTTGCCAAAGTCGATCGGCACCAGTTCGTAGTCGATTTCCGCCTCGTGCAGAAAGATCAGCGGCTTCCAGCCGTTCATGGTGTTGGCGGTGTATAGAACGATGTCAGGCCGCTTCATTTGCCAGCCCTCCGAATGTCTTGGCAAGGTGGAGTTCGAAGCGCGAGAGATCGCCTTCCACGTCGGGGTTCTTCATCACGTCGAAGGCCCCAAAGCTCGGCAGTGGGGTCATGCCAAAGAACTTGGCGTTCAGATGGACGGGCCGCAGGAGGTCGTCGAGGGACATCCCTTCGAAAAAGGGTTCGTCGGGATCATCAAAGGCTTCGGCCGGCGCATTCAGCGTCGCCGAGATAATGTAGCGCGTGCCGGCCAGCTTGCCTCCCATGCCGTAGTTTGCCTTGGGCGCACTGGCAGAACGGCCATCGCCGTCGCTGAGCCGTCCGCCCATCCCGACGGTATAGACTTCGTCCATGTACTTCTTGAACGACCAGGGCACGCCCATCCAGTTCACCGGGAACTGGAGGAGGACAACATCCGCCCACAGATGATTTTCGACCTCCGCTTCGACGTCGTAGCCCTGCGCGACAGTGGTCAGCCGGACCTCGTGCCCTTGCGCTTCCAGGGTCGTCTTGGCGAGGTTGGCGAGAGTCTCGTTGAGTGCGCCCGGGGCAAAGGCGTAGGGCTGGGCGCCGTTCAGAATATGTATCTTGGTCACTTCGGATGTCCTTCTCTGGCTGCGCCCGCTTGACACGAGCAGGCTCGGCGACGAAATGCGTCTTCAAGGATGCAAAAGCAACTAGTATACTTTTTGTAACCTGATTGGGCGAACAGACTGTGGAGGCGACCTTGGACGCAAAGATCGAAGTGGATGCAAAGGGCCGCCGCAGCGCGAGCGAGGCCTGCCTGGAACCCTGCGCGATCGAACGGGGCATGCGGATCATCGGGGGCAAATGGACCGGGTCCATCCTGTGGCATGTCAAGGATGGCCCCGTAAGGTTCAACGATCTGGCGAGAATGATCGGCGGTGCGTCAAAAAAGATGATCACCGAACGCCTGCGTCAGCTCGAAGATCAAGGCCTGGTCAGGCGCGAGGTGCGGGACACGGCCCCGATCACGGTCGTCTACGAGATCACGGATTTCGGACGGACCGCGCTCGGCTTCTTGGATGAACTGCGCAAATGGGCCGAGGAGCTTCCGCCGTCTGGAATTGAGGGCAAATGACCATGGTCCGATAGACAGGGGCGCGCCCTTCAGGCCGTACGCCGCGTTCCAATGTCGCAAGAAGGACTCAACGCAGCGGATTTGCTGCTAATGACAGTCACGGGCGCCGCTGAAGCTCTGCCAGAAGCGGGCCGTTGTAGCATCCCGGGGGTGGAGTTCCGCTCAGCGAGGTCTGGCGCGACAGCCATTCCTCGCAGGCGTCCACCAAGGCACATCCCCGACAGGCGGTGACCATGGAGGCGTAGGCGCCCGGCGCCAGACTGCCGTCATTCAGAGCATCGGTGAGGTTCACGCCCATGACGCGCGCGACGCTGCGTGTCATGAAAAAGTGCCGGGCTGGATCACCAAGCGTCAGTTCCATTTTTCTTCTCCGAGGACGTGATGCCTTCCATCGCTTCTTGCAGCGCGGCAAGGCGTTTGCGGTTCAGACAATTGCCGGGAAAGCTGCGGGTGTCGTCCACCGGCTTGTTCAGCCACTGGTCGCAGCGCTGGGACCAGCCGCAGCCCCGGCAGCACGTGACGATGCCTGCCCAGTCCTCTTGGGAAAGCAGCCCGGCGTCCGTCGCGCCGACCAGATCGACGCCGGTGGCCTTGGCCATCCGCTGGACCAGCCAGTAATGTTCGGTTTCGTCCCCCAAGACCGTGGGGCGGGTCGGGGCGGGGCGTGTTCCGTCCATCTCTCAGCCCGCTTCGAGGGTTTGGAACAGGTCCGAGTTGCGGCAGAACCCGGGCGCTTCGGTCCCGTCCTGCTCGCGTTTGGCCAACCAGTGCGCGCAGGTCTCGGGCGACGCGCAGGACGTGCAGCGCAATACCGCGTCTTCCAGTTCAGAGACCGTCAGCTTGCCGCGCATGATCCGTTCTTCAAGGTCTATGCCGCGGGCCTGTGCCATGTCGTCGACCAGCGCCGCATGGCGTTTCAGTGTCGCTCGGCTCTGCATTGATCCGTCCCCTCTGTCCTCTGTTGTCGAGGGGCAGAATGGCAGAGTAGGCGCGCCGTCACCTTGACTCAGGTCAACGCTGGGTTGACCAGGGATCAGGCCTCACTGCTGGCGAAGGGCCTTCTCCGTCTCGGCCACGATCTTGAGGCGGGCGGCATTGGGCGGGTGGCTTCCCAGGAACCTGTTGCCGGGGTCGGGGATGCGCGCGAAAAACTCTGCGCCGCGCAGCGGGTCAAATCCGGAGCGATAGGTGATGATCGTGCCCAGCTGGTCCGCTTCCAGTTCGAACTCCTTGGAGTAGGTGCGTGCGCCCACAGCCGCGCCCAGCTGTTCGGCATCGCGCACGGCATCGGCCTCGGCCCCGCTGATGGCGGCGATTCCCGCAAAGACCACGGCTCCGATCGTGGCGCTTTGCCGGGTCTTGGCCAGATGGTCCAGGATATGATGCGCGGCCTCGTGCCCCATGACAAAGGCCAGTTCGTCCGCATTCCGCACCGAATTGATCATACCGATGTTAAAGGCGAGGATCGGTCGGCCATAACGGTCGACGGTCTGGAAGGCATTGGGCGGCAAATCGGCCCGGTCGTCGATCACGATCTGGAAATCGCAGTTCAGCCCCCGGGTCCGCTGGCGGCATTCGCGTTCCGCCACAGGTTCGACCGTCTGCACCACCTGCACGAATTGCCGGGCAGCACGGTTGGCGCGCTGCTGGGCTTCGGAGCCGCCAAGGGTGCTGGGCGCCGGGGCCGGCAGGGGCGCGGCGCAGGCGGACAGCAGCGCTAAGGCGATGAGCGGCAACAGTCGGGTCATGGAAGGTCCGGAAAAGATTTGTGCAGAGTTACCCTAAGCTGCCGCGACCTTCTGTTCCAGCCGGTCGCGATCAATTGGCAGTGTTGCGCCGGTGACCTACCTTTCACGGCATGACCGACAAGCCGACCGTGATCTACAACGACAGTTGCCCAATCTGCTCGCGCGAGGTGGCAGGTTATCGCCGCATGGCGGAACGTGACGGCGTCGAACTTGGGTTTGCCGGGTTATCGGAGGGCGCACATGCAGACCACGGGCTGACCCGCGACCAGGCAGCCCGCCGGTTCCACGTGGTCAAGGACGGCACCCTTTACAGCGGCCTGCCCGCCTTTGCCGTCCTCTGGGCAGAGATGCCGCGCCTGCGCTGGCTGGCCCGGCTGGTGCGCCTGCCGGGTCTGAGCCACATTCTGGGCGCCGCCTACGATCATCTCGTGGCCCCGGCGCTATATGCCCTGCACCGGCGACGCCAGCGTCGCGCCGAATCGGTTTCCGGCAAGGGGCGCGCGGGCTAACCTGACAGCATGTACAGCGTAGAACATGATTTCGACGCCACCGTCGTGACCCTGGTGGACGAAGGTGGCCCGCCCCTGCAAGAGGATGTCGTCATCTCTGGCTTTGAGGATTGCATCACGGTCGAGCAATACGACCCCCGCACCGACAGGATGCAGCGGATCACCCTGTCGATCTCGCAGATGCAGGACCTCGTGGCGGCGGTCAACACGCCCGAAGGCGTCTATCGGCGCAAGGATTGAAACCCGGCTCAGTCGGTAATCCGGAACAGCTTGTCCCGCGCGGTCTCTCCGCGAACCAGTTCCAGCCGAGATTTCGGTACACCCAGCGCCTTTGCCAGCAACTTGGTGACCGCGGCATTGGCCTTGCCGCCCTCTGGCACCGTCGTGACCGTGACACGCAGGCTGTCGCCGTCTCGGATGACGACGTTGCGGGATGCCTTGGGCGTGACGCGCACGGCCAGCGTGGCGCCGGCCACGGCAAGGTCCGAAAGATCGGGCTGTTTCATGCCCTCCGCATAAAGGCTGTGCCGTGATGTGCAACATTCCCGGTTGAAACCCGGGGCCGGTGGCCTGACATATCGGCGGACGAAGACAGGAGACGCCATGCCCACCCCGAATCCCGCCGCGATGGAATTTCTGCTGAGTCGCCGGTCGCGTCCGGCCAAGACGCTGAAGGCACCGGGCCCCGACGATGCCGCCCTGATGCCGCTGTTGACCGCCGCGGCCCGCACCCCGGATCACGGCAAACTCGAACCCTGGCGTTTCATCGTGCTGCGGGATGCCGCGATGCAGCGCATGGCCGAAGCCGTGGCCGATTGCGGCGAACGACTGGGCAAGAGCGACGAGGACATTGCCAAGGCGCGCGACGCCTGGGAGCGCAGCCCGCTCTGCGTCGCCGTGGTCGAGGTACAAAAGGAAAGCCCCAAGATCCCTGCGCTGGAACAGACCTACTCGGCGGGGGCGACCTGTCTCGCGCTGCTGAACGCGGCGCTGGCCTCTGGCTGGGGCGCGAACTGGCTGTCGGGCTGGGCCAGCCATGACCGCGGCTTTGTCGAAGGCGCGCTGGGCCTTGCCCCGAACGAAAAGATCGCGGGGTTCATCCATATCGGCACCGAAAGCGCCGCGCCGCCCGAACGTCCGCGCCCCGACATGGACCAGATCGTCAGCTGGGTGTCGGAATGATCTTTGACGCCGTCAGCCGCGCCATCGCGCAACTGCCCGATCCGCGATTTCGCGGTGTGCTGTTGCGTGGAATCGGGATCACGCTGGCGATCCTCATCGCTGTCAGCATGACCGTGATCTGGGGTTTGGGCTGGCTGATCGGCGATTCGATCACTCTGCCGTGGATCGGCACAATCGAATGGCTCGACACCGCGGCAAGCTGGGCTGCTGTCCCGGTCATGCTGGTGCTGTCGGCATTCCTGATGGTGCCCATTGCCTCGGCCATCACGTCGATGTTTCTCGAAGAGGTGGCTCAGGCCGTCGAAGACAAGCACTATACGGGCCTGGGCCCCGCCACCCCGCCCAGCTTTGTCGATAGCTTGATCGACTCGCTGGGGTTCCTTGGCACGATGATCCTGGCCAACCTGTTTGCGCTGGTACTGTACTTGCTGTTTGCGCCACTCGCGCCGGTGATCTTCTGGGGATTGAACGGATTCCTGCTGGGACGGGAATATTTCACGCTGGCCGCCATGCGCCGGGTCGGTCGCCAAGAGGCCCGCAAATTGCGCCGTCGCCACCTTGCCACGATCTGGGCCGCAGGTGTGCTGATGGCAATCCCTCTGACGATTCCGCTCGTCAACCTGCTGATCCCGGTTCTGGGTGCAGCCACCTTCACGCATATCTTTCATCGGGTCGGGCGCGGGTAGCCGAAACCCGCGCTCAAACCGGTCTCAGCGCGATCTTCCCATTCGGCTCGGCCAGCACCTGCCAGCCGGCGGCCCACATCTGGTAAAGTGCCGCGCAGGCGGCGGCGCGTTCGGCGGGGATCAATGGGCCGGTGACCCAGTCGCACAGCTCATAGTAATTGCCGGCGGTGGCATACAGCGGCTCTTTCAGGAACAGCTGCGCCGCCAGCAGGGGCACGTCATCCTCGGCCAATGGCGCCAATAGATTGCCTGCGAACAGGTCCTCGATCCCCGAACACGCCGTCAATTCGAAGGGCGCGTCGACGCCAATCACATGCGGATCTTCCCAGACCAGCGGCGCTACCAGAACAACCTGTTGAACCGCCTCTTTGACACGCCCAATCCGGCTTTTGGCCTCATCCAGAGTCATCGCCGCTGTGGGCGTGGTCAGGTATTGCTCCAGACGCCATGCCATTTCTGCGCCGTGTGGCATGAGGTGGAGGCAATCCGCCCGGGTTGGCGGAGCAGCCCGAGACAACCCGAAAACCAACCGCCGATCCTCGCTGATATGGTTCGGTGGCGAAGACGGACGCACGAACTCTTCGCGATCCGCCAGCACGGGATCCGCGTCGAACAGGTCATGCCACGCCAGTTGCCAGTCGCGGTGCATTTCCCGGATGCGCGCGTTTTGAGCGGCGCGCATCCTCTCCGCCTCCGCAGGCTGTGGCCGCTGCGATTTCCGGCCAAACAGTCCGCGCCACATCATTCGACGTGGGATGTCCCGTCCATCCGGTCAAACATCCAGCCGTCGATGTCGCGTACCGTGATGACCTCGAAGACGATGATCGAGGCGATCACCGCCCAAAGCGCGAAGGCGATGCCGGTGGTGATCCAGGCCTTGCGCTTGAGGTTGTGCACCTCCGGGCTGCCGGCATGGGTGCCGGGCACCACGTCGCCCAGATCGCCCTGGGTCTTCAGCCGGATCGGGATGACGCAGAGAAAGGTCATGAACCAGATCACGGCAAAGAGGACGAGGGCCGAAGTGATCCCCATCAGACCTGCTCCAGTTCCACGAGGCAGCCGTTGAAGTCCTTTGGGTGCAGGAAGAGCACGGGCTTGCCATGTGCGCCGATCTTCGGCTCTCCCGTGCCCAGAACGCGGGCGCCGGTTTCCTTCAGGTGGTCGCGCGCGGCAAGGATATCCTCGACCTCGTAGCAGACGTGGTGGATCCCGCCCGAGGGGTTCTTGTCCAAAAAGCCCTGGATCGGAGAGTTCTCGCCCAGCGGATACAGCAGCTCGATCTTGGTGTTCGGAAGTTCGATGAAGATCACCGTCACGCCGTGGTCGGGTTCCTCCTGCGGTTCGCCGACCTTGGCCCCCAGCGCGGTGCGGTACTGTGCGGCGGCTGCCTCTAGGTCGGGCACGGCGATGGCAACGTGATTCAGGCGTCCGATCATCTGTCTCTCCATGTCTGGCTTTGACAGAGGTTATGGCGTGACGACACAGACCGGACAAGCCGGTGCGACCCTTAACCGCTTGTTCACCTTGTCGGGGCCAATCTGACAGGCGACTCGATGAGAGGAGCCCCGACATGGACGACTATGATCAACTCTCCCCGCACCTGCGCCCGACCGCGACGCGGCCCCTGCTTGGGCTGACCATCCTCGTGGTGGAGGACAGCCGGTACTCCTGTGATGCGATGCGCCTGCTGTGCCTGCGGTCGGGGGCGCGCATCCGCAGGGCGGACTGTCTGAAATCGGCGCGCCGTCACCTGCAGGTCTACCGGCCCAGCGTGGTGGTCATTGACTTGGGGCTGCCGGACGGGTCGGGTGCCGACCTGATCGCCGAACTCAGCACGACCTGTCCGCGTGTCGATGTCCTGCTGGGCACCAGCGGCGACACCTTCGCCGAAGAAGTGGCGCTGGCCGCCGGGGCCGACGGTTTTCTGGGCAAGCCGATCTCGTCGGTCGCCGCCTTCCAGAACGCCATCCTGTCGGTCCTTCCCACCGAACGGCGGCCAACGGGTCCGCGCCTGGTCAGTGACGATCCCGTGGTGCCTGATCCCTTGTCCTACCGCGATGACATGGCCCATGCGGCGGATGTGCTCTGCGATGCGCGCAATCCGCAGACCTTGGCCTATATCACGCAGTTCCTGGCCGGGGTCGCGCGCAGCGCGGGCGATGGCGTGTTGCAGCAGGCGGCAGAGGACCTGGCCGATGCCCGCGCCGCTGGCCGTCCGGTCAAGCCCGGCCTAGACCGAGTGTCCGCCCTGGTCCAGGACCGCGTGGCCGACCGTATGGCGATCTGACCGTAGCCGCCAGCTACAGCAACAGGCCCGGGTCACTTCCCATGTCGAGCCCGGGAAAGACCGTGGTTTCCAGCGTGCTGCGCCCGATGCCGAATTGTCCGTGCAGCAACCAGGCCAGATGCGTCCGCAGGTCGCGGGTGGGTCTCAGATCACGCCCTTCGTAAAGCGCGCCGTCGTCCAGGCCGGGCCAGTCGGTGACGACGCGGCCCCCGCGCAAGGCACCGCCGGCCAGCACCATCGCGCCGCCAGTGCCGTGGTCCGTGCCCCCTGTTCCGTTCCAGCGCGCGGTACGCCCGAACTCGGTCACAGCAGCCACCGTCGTTTTGCCCCAGGCCTCTGGTCCCAAGGCCGATTGCAGGGCCAGAAGCGAATCCGAGAGTTGTTCAAGCGACCGGGGCAGATGGCGCTCCTGCGATTTGTGCGTGTCCCAGCCGGTCAGAGAGTAACAGGCGATCCGCGCTGCATCCCGCAATTGCGCACCTGCAAATTCGGCCAGCACGCGGCCCGGTCGGTTCCTGTCGCGCGGCGCCATCATGTCGTCGCGCATCGCGGCCATCATGTCACCGGGGCTGCCGGAAAAGGCCAGTTCGTCACCATCTCTGCCCGCCAGCGCAAAGGCGCTCTCGAGCGCCGCGGCCATTGCGGGATCGGACTGCATCACCCGTCGGGTCAGCAGGATGGCCTGTGGCGACAGGCGCAGGTCCGCCTCCGGGGTCCAGCGGCTCACCGGGGCAGGTCCCGACAGGATGCGAAACGGCTCACCGCCGATGGCATAGGCGGTCTCGGCGCTGGCCCCGGGCAGGTGCTGGACAAGTCGGTTCAGCCAGCCGTCATCGGGCAGGGGCGCGTCCGAGGCGGCCACGCCTGCCTCCAGCAGGTCCTGGCCGTCGAAGTGGCTGCGCTTGTCGCGGTAGGGGATCGAGACCGCATGGGCAAAACCCAGGTCTCCCGCCTGCCAGAGCGGGCGCAGGGGGGCGAGGGCGCCATGCAGCGCGAAGCGCCCGTCAAGATCGAAGGCGTCGCCGTTCATGTCCGGGCCCGGCCGGCCCAGGGCGGCGAAATCCGGGTCGCCATAGGGCGCCACCACGTCCAGCCCATCCATGCCGCCGCGCAGGATGATGACCACCAGCCGGGCATCGCCCGGCGTCGCGGCAAAGCTGACCGGCGTGACCAGCGGGCTGGCGGCCAGTGAACAGCCAAGGGCGGCGCTGCGGGCCAGGAAACTGCGTCTGTCCATCGCTCACATCCTTTGAAACGCGGGGGAGGCCAGCACCACGCCGATGCCGTCGGCGCGGGTCTCGGCTGCGCTAGCGGCGAAACGCACCTCGGCCGGGGCGCGTGATCCCAGCGCGGTTTCCACGAAGTCGCGCGGATCTGGCAGGGCCCCCAGCAGGGCCTGCGGAATGGTGAATCCCCACTGCAGGCGGGCGGCCAGCCCCTGCGGCGTCAGCCAGGCGTCGTCCGCCTCTGGTAACCCGTCCGGCCCGGGTGGCGTCTGCCAGACCTGTCCCATCAGGCGCATCGGCTGGAGCAGGGCGATGCCGAACCGCTTGCCCAGGATGTACTGCGGAATATCCAGCGCGCGACAGGCCGAGGCGATGAAATCCAGCGGCTGCTTGGCATTGCCCGGACGCGGGTCCCAGGCGGCGGGGTGACCCAGCATGGCCCGGTAGACCGCCATCAGATCCCCGTCCGTATCCAGCCAGGCGGTTTCCATCGCGCGGAGCAGGTCCGCGTTGGGCGCATCCGCCACGAAGTGCACGGCCAGTTTGCCCGCGACATGGCGTGCCGTCGCCGGATGTCGGGCAAGGTCACGCAGGGCGTCGTGGATGTCCTTCAATCGGGCGGGGTGATCGCCGCCATAGCTCTTGCCCAGCACTGTTTCGGGGCCCGGTTCGGCCAGAGGGCGGCGGAATTCCGTGCCGCCTTCCGTGGTAAAGGCCAGCCCGGTCAACAACTCTGCCAGTTCGCGCACGTCGGTCTGCGTATAGGGGCCGTCGACCCCCAGCGTGTGCAGTTCCAGCACTTCGCGGGCGAGGTTCTCGTTCAGGCCCTTCTTGCCGGGGTATTTCAGCGCCTGCGGCGAGTTCGGCCCGGCCGAGGCGTGCTGGTCGAGGTAGTGCAGCATCATCGGATGCGTCACGGCCGCGATCAACAACTCGTCGAACCGGCCGGCCAGGTGCGGTCGGATGGCCGATTCGACGTAAGGCGACCCCGCTTCGGCCAGAACATTGGTCTTGCCCCGCGTGGTGAAGTGATCGGCCCAGAAGCTCTCCAGCCGCTCACGCAGAGGCGTCTGGCTGTTCACGCGGCGGGTGACATGGGTCACCAACCACTCCGACTGCATCTTGCGGGCATTGCGTTTCAACCGCCGGATCTGGTCGATGGCCAGTTCCTCGGCCTCCGTGCCGCGTGTCAGGTGGCGGATACGGCCCAGTGTGTGGGCGCTGGCGACCATGTCCCGGGAAAAGGCATCGAATGACATGATCGGAAAGATGTGCGCCATCCGATCGGGGGCGGTCAGCCCGGCGAGCAATTCCCGGGCCGAGCCGGGCGCGGCAATCCGGGGGGATCGGCCACAGCCAAAGCGGATATCGGCAAGAACGGGATCGAACATCTTGAGGCCTCAACGCAGTCGAGGCCCCTATACCTTATGCGGGGCGCGCTTGCATCGCCCCGCACGATGTTGTGTCCGGCGCCTCGGCGAAAAGGCGCCTTGTCGCCGGGTCAGTCCTGCGGAATGACGCGCAGGGCAAGCTCCATCAGCTGATCCGACGACGGTTCCGACGGTGCGTTCATCATCAGGTCTTCGGCGCGCTGGTTCATCGGGAACATGATGACCTCGCGGATGTTCGCCGTCTCGGCCAGAAGCATCACCATCCGGTCGATGCCCGCGGCACAGCCGCCGTGCGGCGGGGCGCCGTAGTGGAAGGCGTTGTAGAGCGCGCCAAAGCGGTTCTTGACCTCGTCCTCGCCGTAGCCGGCGATTTCGAAGGCCTTGAGCATGACCTCGGGCTTGTGGTTCCGGATCGCGCCCGAGACCAGCTCGTAGCCGTTGCAGGCCAGGTCGTACTGATAGCCCAGCACCTTGAGCGGATCGCCTTGCAGCGCCTCCATCCCGCCCTGCGGCATCGAGAAGGGGTTGTGTTCGAAATCGACCTCTCCGGTTTCCTCGTCTTTCTCGTAGATCGGGAAATCCACGATCCAGGCAAAGGCAAATCGGTTGGGGTCGATAAGCTTCAGTTCCTCGCCCAGCACGTCGCGCGCCTTGCCCGCGATACGCTGGAAGCTGGCGGGCTTGCCGCCCAGGAAGAAGGCCGCGTCGCCGACGCCAAGGCCCAGTTGTTCGCGGATCGCTTCGGTGCGCTCGGGACCGATGTTCTTGGCCAGCGGGCCGGCGGCTTCCATGCCGTTCCCCTGATCACGCCAGAAGATGTAGCCCATGCCCGGCAAGCCCTCTTTCTGGGCCCAGGCGTTCATGCGGTCACAGAACTTGCGGCTGCCGCCGCCGGGCGCCGGGATGGCGCGGATTTCGGTGCCGTCCTGTTCCAGCAGCTTGGCGAAGATGGCAAAGCCCGATCCGGCGAAATGCTCGGACACGACCTGCATCTCGATCGGGTTACGCAGGTCGGGCTTGTCGGTGCCGTATTTCAGCGCCGCCTCGGCATAGGGGATCTGCGGCCAGGAAGCCGGGTCATCCACGGTCTTGCCTTCGCCGAATTCCTCGAAGACGCCCGCGATCACCGGAGAGATCGTATCGAACACGTCCTGTTGTTCGACAAAGGACATCTCCATGTCCAGCTGGTAGAAATCGGTGGGCGAGCGGTCGGCGCGCGGGTCCTCGTCGCGGAAACAGGGCGCGATCTGGAAATACTTGTCAAAGCCCGAGACCATGATCAGCTGCTTGAACTGCTGGGGGGCCTGCGGCAGCGCGTAGAACTTGCCCGGATGCAGGCGCGACGGCACGAGGAAGTCGCGCGCCCCCTCAGGCGAGGACGCGGTGATGATAGGCGTCTGGTACTCGCGGAACCCCTTGTCCCACATGCGGCGGCGGATGCTGGCCACCACGTCGGACCGCAGCGTCATGGATTTCTGCATCGCCTCGCGGCGCAGGTCGAGATAGCGGTACTTCAGGCGCGTTTCCTCGGGATACTCCTGGTCGCCGAAGACGATCAGCGGCAGTTCCTGCGCCTCGCCCAGCACCTCGATGTCGCGGATGTAGACCTCGATCTCGCCGGTGGGCAGCTTGGGGTTCACCAGGCTTTCGGCGCGGGCCTTTACGGTGCCGTCGATGCGGATGCACCATTCGCTGCGCACCTTCTCGACCTGGGCAAACACCGGGCTGTCGGGATCACACAGGACCTGCGTCATGCCGAAATGGTCGCGCAGGTCGATGAACAGCACGCCGCCGTGGTCGCGGATGCGGTGCACCCAGCCGGCCAGCCGGACGGTATCACCCACCTGGTCCTTGGTCAGATCGGCACAGGTATGGCTGCGATAGGCGTGCATGTCGGGCCCCTTTTATATGCGCAAAAGTCAGGCGCCGATACATCCCGAGGGGCGCGGGAAGTCAAGGGAGACGGCTTTATTTGGTGAGAATCACCTGAGTCTGCTAATCATCAATGCCGGGAGGACGCGCCAAAACGTCGCAAAGGGGTTTTGCCATGTGGGAGTCGCTGTTTCGAAACATGATGCGCCGGATGCTGCGGCGCGGCCAATTGACCGTGACGCTGCCGGACGGGCGGTCGGAAACCTATGGGCCGGGCGGCGGGCCCGAGTCCCATATCATCTTGACCGAACCGGACACTCTGCGCCGGTTGTTGCTGCGCCCCGGGCTGTCGCTGGGGGAATGCTACGCCGAGGGCACGCTGCAGATCGAAGGCGATGACCTGGAGGGCCTGTTGTCGCTGTTCGTTCCGAACGGGAACATTGCGCAAATGCCGCTGTGGTACGAACTGCCGCGCAAGCTGCAGGGGGCGCTGCGGGGTTTCCTGCAACGCAACACGCCTTTCACGGCCCGACGCAACGTCGCGCATCACTACGATCTCTCGGATGACCTGTACCGGATCTTCCTCGATGCGGATATGCAGTATTCCTGTGCCTACTGGCCAAGGGCCGACATGACCCTTGAAGAGGCGCAGGACGCCAAGAAGGCGCATATCGCGAACAAGCTGATGATCGAGCCGGGGATGCGGGTGCTGGACATTGGCAGCGGCTGGGGCGGCATGGCGTTGACGCTGGCGCGCGACTACGGCGCCCAGGTGACCGGGGTGACGTTGTCGGAAAACCAGTTGGCCACGGCGCAGGCGCGGGCGCAGGTCGAGGGGCTGGAGGATCGGGTGCGCTTCCTACTGCTGGACTACCGCAAGCTGGAAGAGCGATTCGACCGGATCGTAAGCGTCGGCATGCTGGAGCACGTCGGCGCCCCGCATTACCGCGAGTATTTCGGCAAGGTGCGCGACCTGATGGCTGAGGACGGCGTCGCGCTGATCCATTCCATCGTCAAGAACGGCCCGCCGCGCCCCAACAATTCCTGGATCGACAAGTACATCTTTCCCGGCAGTTACGCGCCCTCCGCCTCCGAGGTCTATCGCGCGATCGAGGACAACTGGCTGCACCAGTGCGACGACGAGGCCCTGCGCATCCATTATTCCATGACCCTGCGGGCATGGCGGGAACGGCTGGAGGAAAACCGGGACCGGGTTGTCGAGATGTTCGACGAACAGTTCCTGCGCATGTGGCGCTTTTATCTTGTCTCGATGGAGGTCTCGTTCAGGCAGGGCAACCTGCATGTCCAGCAATGGCAACTGGCCAAGTCCATGTCGGCGGTGCCGATCACCCGCGACTACCTGTATCCCGCGACACAGAGCGACTGGATGCGCGCGGCGGAGTAACGGTGGTGCGCTCTCAGAACGGACGCTCGACGTTGCCAGAGTAGAAAAATACCCCGAGCCCAAGCGCGAACAGGATCACCCCGGCAATGGAATGCAGCAGCACCGCCTCGGCGAAACTGCCGCGCCGCTCGTAGGCCCAGGCAAAGGCGAGGCCGCCGAAAAAGGTCATGCCGGCGACGATCCAGCTCCAGTACATGAGGTGGGCAAAGGAAAAGAGCGCGGCGTTCAGCACCAGCGGGGGCCACGTCCCTCCCGGCAGAAGGCCGCCGTAGCGGCGAAAGAACAATGGCCGAAAGACCAGTTCCTGCGGCAAGGCCGACAGGAATGGATACAGCGCCGCGATCATCAGCATCAGCGCGGGATTGATGCGGATCAGCGCAAAGGCTGACTCTGGCGCGGTCAGGCGCAGAACCACGTAGCCCGTGATCGCCGTCACGGCCGCGAACCCCGCCACCAGCCACCAGTCGACTTTCGCGGCGCCGATCCCCAGCGACCGCCACGCGAATCCGGGCGTGACATGCAGCAGGACAACCCCCAGCGCGGTAAAGCCGAACAGCAGCGGGAACATCATGTCGGCGGGAAAGGCCAGCGCGATGACCGCCGGAATCACCACGAAGAAACAGGCGAACTCGACCCGGAGCCAGAGGCGCCGCACCTCTGACCCGTCGTCTTCCGGCAAAATGGCCATGACCGCCGCTCCCTTGTCCCGTACCTCGATGTCAGATAGGCGCCCTGTGTCGCCGTACCACCCCGTTCGAGGCTTGCGCTTGAACCCGCGCTGCGTATAACGCCGACAATTTGCCAACAGTGTCCCCCGGAAACGCGCCTTGCCGGGGCCCAGACGGAGCTGCCCGATGCCCAAGCGTACCGACATTCAGTCCATCATGATCATCGGAGCGGGGCCCATCATCATCGGGCAAGCCTGCGAGTTCGACTATTCCGGTGCCCAGGCCTGCAAGGCTTTGCGCGAAGAGGGCTACCGGGTGATCCTGGTGAACTCGAACCCGGCCACCATCATGACCGACCCGGGTCTGGCCGATGCCACCTACATCGAGCCGATCACGCCGGAAGTCGTGGCCAAGATCATCGAGAAGGAACGCCCCGACGCTTTGCTGCCCACCATGGGCGGGCAGACCGGCCTGAACACATCTTTGGCGCTGGAAGAGATGGGCGTGCTGGAAAAATTCGGGGTCGAGATGATCGGCGCCAAGCGCGAGGCCATCGAGATGGCCGAGGACCGCAAGCTGTTCCGCGAGGCGATGGATCGGATCGGCCTGGAAAACCCCAAAGCCACGATCATCACCGCTCCCAAGAAAGAGAATGGCAAGCGGGACCTCGAGGCCGGCGTCGCCCTTGCCCTGGAAGAACTCGAAGAGATCGGCTTGCCGGCCATCATCCGCCCTGCCTTTACCCTGGGCGGGACCGGCGGCGGCGTGGCCTACAACCGCGAGGACTATATCCACTATTGCCGCTCGGGCATGGATGCCTCGCCCGTGGGGCAGATCCTCGTCGATGAAAGCCTGCTGGGCTGGAAAGAATACGAGATGGAGGTTGTCCGCGACAAGGCGGACAACGCGATCATCGTCTGTTCCATCGAAAACGTCGACCCGATGGGCGTGCACACCGGCGACTCGATCACCGTGGCCCCGGCGCTGACGCTGACCGACAAGGAATACCAGATCATGCGCAACGGCAGCATCGCCGTCCTGCGCGAGATCGGCGTCGAGACCGGCGGATCAAACGTGCAATGGGCCGTGAACCCCGACAACGGCCGCATGGTCGTGATCGAGATGAACCCGCGCGTGTCGCGGTCCTCGGCGCTGGCCTCCAAGGCGACGGGCTTCCCGATCGCCAAGATCGCCGCGAAACTGGCCGTGGGTTATACGCTGGACGAGCTGGACAACGACATCACCAAGGTCACGCCCGCGTCCTTCGAGCCGACCATCGACTACGTCGTTACCAAGATCCCGAAATTCGCCTTCGAGAAGTTCCCCGGTTCCGAACCCTACCTGACCACGGCGATGAAGTCGGTGGGTGAGGCAATGTCCATCGGCCGGACCATCCACGAATCGCTGCAAAAGGCGCTGGCGTCGATGGAATCGGGCCTGACCGGCTTCGACGAGGTCGAGATCCCCGGTGTCAGTGTCGATCCTTGGTCGACCGCCCCGGAAAAGGCCGCCGTCATCAAGGCGATCAGCGAACAGACCCCGGACCGGATGCGCACCATCGCCCAGGCCATGCGCCACGGACTGACGGACGACGAAATCCACGGCACCACCATGTTCGACCCCTGGTTCCTGGCCCGCATCCGCGAGATCGTGGACGCCGAGCAGGAGGTGCGTGCCAACGGGTTGCCGCAGGACGCCGAGGCGATGCGCGCACTCAAGATGATGGGCTTTACCGATGCCCGCCTGGCAAAGCTGACCGGCTTTGCCGAAAAGGACGTGCGTGCACGGCGGCAGGCGCTGGGCGTCACGGCTGTCTTCAAGCGGATCGACACCTGCGCCGCAGAGTTCGAGGCGCAGACCCCCTACATGTATTCCACCTACGAAGAGCCTCTCATGGGCGAGGTGGAATGCGAGGCACGACCCTCTGACCGCAAGAAAGTCGTCATCCTCGGCGGCGGCCCCAACCGGATCGGGCAGGGTATCGAGTTCGACTATTGCTGCTGCCACGCCTGTTTTGCGCTGACCGACGCGGGCTATGAGACCATCATGGTCAACTGCAACCCGGAAACGGTCTCGACCGACTACGACACCTCGGATCGCCTCTACTTCGAGCCGCTGACCTTTGAACACGTCATGGAGATCCTGACGAAGGAGCAGGAAAACGGCACGCTGCATGGCGTCATCGTGCAGTTCGGTGGCCAGACCCCGCTGAAGCTCGCCAATGCGCTGGAGGCCGAGGGCATCCCGATCCTGGGCACCACGCCCGACGCCATCGATCTGGCCGAAGACCGCGAGCGGTTCCAGGCGCTGGTCAACCAGCTGGGCCTGAAACAACCCAAGAACGGCATCGCCTCCACCGATGCACAGGCGCTGGACATCGCCGAAGAGATCGGCTTTCCGCTGGTGATCCGCCCGTCCTACGTTCTGGGCGGGCGTGCGATGGAAATCGTGCGCGACATGGATCACCTGCGCCGCTACATCAAGGAAGCGGTTGTCGTCTCCGGCGACAGCCCCGTGCTGCTGGACAGCTACCTGTCCGGCGCCACGGAACTGGACGTGGACGCGCTGTGCGATGGCGAAAACGTCCATGTGGCCGGCATCATGCAGCACATCGAAGAGGCCGGCGTGCACTCGGGCGACAGCGCCTGTTCGCTGCCCCCCTATTCGCTGGACGCCGACGTGCTGGCCGAGATCGAACGTCAGACCCACGCGCTGGCCAAGGCGCTGAACGTGGTCGGCCTGATGAACGTACAGTTCGCGATCAAGGCCAACGCGGAGGGCGAAAACGAGGTCTACCTGATCGAGGTGAACCCGCGCGCCAGCCGTACGGTGCCCTTCGTCGCCAAGGCGACCGACAGCGCGATCGCCAGCATCGCCGCCCGCATAATGGCCGGTGAGTCGCTGACGGCCTTCCCGAAGCGCGCCGGTTACGAGGCCAGCATCGACTACGATACCGACGTGCCGATGGCCGATCCGATGACGCTGGCCGATCCGAACATGCCCTGGTTCTCGGTCAAGGAGGCGGTTCTGCCCTTCGCCCGCTTCCCCGGTGTGGATACGATCCTTGGCCCGGAAATGCGCTCGACCGGCGAGGTCATGGGTTGGGACCGCAGCTTTGCCCGCGCCTTCCTCAAGGCGCAGATGGGGGCCGGTACCCACCTGCCGACAGAGGGAACGGTGTTCTTCTCGATCAAGGACGAGGACAAGACGCACCAGCTGATCGAGACGGCGCGGATTCTCGTGGATCTCGGCTTTGCCATCGTGGCGACGGCGGGCACCGCGTCCTTCCTGGCCGCGCATGACATCGCCTGTGAGCTGGTGAAAAAGGTCTACGAAGGCCGCCCGAACATCGTCGACCTGATGAAGGACGGCAAGGTTCACCTTGTCATGAACACCACCGAGGGCTCGGCCGCCGTCGAGGACAGCCGCGAGATCCGCTCTGTCGCGCTTTACGACAAGATCCCCTACTTCACGACCGCCGCCGGGGCACATGCCGCTGCCTTGGCCATGAAGGCGCGCGAAGAGGGTGAACTGGTGGTGAAGTCGCTTCAGGGGTAAGGACAAGCTAATACCAAGGCGATGGGCAATTCCTTGGGCGGGCAGGCAACACTGGTGAAGTGATCGACAAGGGAACGATCCGGCTATTGGTCGGGTTTGCCTTTGGCTTTTTCGGCACTCTTGTGCGACGTTCTCGGGTTTGATTGCAGATGCATTCCGTGGACGGGTTCACCGGGTAAAATTCGCGTCCCGGTGCAACCCCATCGCGCTTACCGCAATATCTCATCGCAACGTAGGGTGCGCTGGTAAGGCGCGCCCTACCAACATCGGGCACTAACCGTAGGGGCCACCCCGCGATCCGCGTCTTCCGGTGCGGCCAGGCGAACGATTGCCGCGGGCATACCCCCTCCACATCCCCTTCCGCCCCTGCTAAACCGCTCGCAAACGATCCTCGGAGGGCATTGCCGATGAAACCCGTCATTCTCACGATCCTCGACGGTTGGGGCCTGCGCGAGGAGGAGGCGAACAACGCCCCAAAGCTGGCCAACACCCCCACGATGGACCGGCTGATGGCCACCTGTCCCCATGCGACGCTGATCACCCACGGCCCCGACGTCGGCCTGCCGACCGGGCAGATGGGTAACTCGGAGGTGGGGCATACCAATATCGGAGCGGGCCGCGTGGTGGCCATGGACCTGGGCCAGATCGACCTGGCCATCGAGGATGGCAGTTTCTTTGACAACGAGGCCATCCTGGAGTTTGCCGACAACGTGAAGTCTGCGGGTGGCCGGGCGCATATCATGGGGCTGACCTCGGATGGCGGCGTGCATGCCCATACCGACCACCTGCTCGCAGCGGCCAAGGTGCTGACCGATCAGGGGCTGGATGTCCTCGTCCACGTCATCACCGACGGGCGCGACGTCGCGCCGACCTCGGCACATAACCAAGTGCAAGCCTTTGCCCTTGCCCTGCCGGAAGGCGCGCGCATCGCCACCGTATCAGGGCGCTACTACGCAATGGACCGCGACAATCGCTGGGAGCGGGTGGAAAAGGCCTATCGCGCCGTGGTCGATGCCAAGGCGGACGCCTTGGAAGATCCGTCCGAGGGCATCGCGGTCCGCTACGATCTCGACCAGATGGACGAGTTTATCGAGCCCTTCATTATCGAAGGCTACGAGGGCATGAAGCCCGGCGACGGGCTGTTCTTCGTCAACTTCCGCGGGGACCGCGCGCGCGAGATCCTGTCTGCGATTGGCGACCCGGATTTCGATGGGTTCGAGCGCACGAAACCCGATCTTTCCGCCATGCTGGGCATGGTCGAATATTCCGACCGGCACAACGAGTACATGACCACCGCCTTTCCCAAGCGCAAAATCGTCAACACGCTGGGCGAATGGGTGGCCAAGCAGGGCAAGACCCAGTTCCGTCTGGCGGAAACCGAGAAATACCCGCATGTGACCTTCTTCCTGAACGGTGGCAAGGAAGTGCCGGAACTGCACGAGGATCGGTTCATGCCCAAGTCGCCCAAGGTGGCGACCTACGACCTGCAGCCCGAGATGTCCGCGGGCGAGGTGACGGAGAAATTCCTCGGCGCGATCGACAGCGGTTATGACCTGATCGTGGTGAACTACGCCAACCCCGACATGGTCGGCCATACCGGGGACCTGCAGGCGGCAATGAAGGCCTGCGAGGCGGTCGACGCGGGGCTGGGGCAGGTGGTCGACAGGCTGGAACAGACCGGCGGCGCGTTGCTGGTGATCGCCGACCACGGCAATTGCGAAACGATGGTCGATCCTGAAACCGGCGGGCCGCATACGGCGCATACGACGAATCTGGTGCCGGTGGTCCTTTACGGTGCGCCCGACGTGGAAAAGCTGCGCGATGGGCGATTGGCCGACGTGGCGCCGACCCTGCTGCAGTTGATGGACCTGCCGCAGCCCGAGGAAATGACCGGGGAAAGCCTGATCGCGTGAAACCGCTGGCGCTGATCCTCTGCCTTCTGGCCGGGCCGCTGGCCGCGCAGGACGCGGGGGACAAGGCGCGTGCCGCCGCCGAGGCGCTGGAGGCGGCTTCTGTCTTGCTGGACACCGCCGACGAGGCGCAGGACCGTGTGGCGGCTCTGACCGATACGGTGCGCGCCTACGAGGACGGGCTGACCGCCATGCGCGAGGGGCTGCGCGCCGCGACCATCCGAGAGACGGAACTCAGCCGCAAGCTGGCCTCGCAGGAGGCCGAGGTGGCGCGTCTTCTTGGCGCGCTCATGGCGGTGGGGGACCGTGCCGCGCCGCGCACGCTGGTGCATCCGGGCGGTCCGCTGGACGCGGCCCGGTCGGGGATGCTGGTGGCGGCGCTGACGCCCGGCCTTGCCGAGCAGGCGGCGGAACTGCGCGCCGATCTCGAAGAGGTCACGGCGCTGCGTGCCCTGCAACAGAACGCTGCGGACACCCTGCAGGAGGGGCTGAGCGGCGTGCAGGCCGCGCGCACCGCGCTCAGCCAGGCGATCGCCGACCGCACGGACCTGCCGCGCCGCTTTACCGAGGACCCGATCCGGACCGAACTCCTGATCGCCTCGACCGAGACGTTGCAAGGGTTTGCCTCGGGTCTCGCAAAGATCACCGAGGACGAGACCGGCCCGCCTCTGCCGCCGATTGCGGACCGCAAGGGCAGCCTGCCGTTGCCCGTGCGCGGGGTTGTCCTGCACGGGGCCGGGGATCGTGACGCGGCTGGGGTTTCCCGCCCCGGTGTCGTCATTGCCACCCGTCCCGGCGCGCTGGTGACCACGCCGACCGCCGCCACGATCCGCTATGCCGGGCCGCTGCTGGACTACGGGCTGGTCGTCATCCTCGAGCCACAGGCGGACCTGATGTTCGTGCTTGCCGGAATGGACACGGTGTTCGGCGAAACGGGGCAGGTTCTTGCCGCGGGCGCGCCTGTCGGGCTGATGGGTGGGCCTGCCGGCGATAATATGTCACCTTCGGGTGAGGGGGCTGGCGGAGCCCGTTCGGAAACGCTCTATATAGAGGTCAGAGAGGGCGACGTGCCCGAGGACCCACTGCGGTGGTTCACAACCGACAAGGGATGATTGAGGTATGAGGAAATTCGTGATGGCCGCCGTCGGCGGCACCCTGGCGTCCATCGTGGCGACGACCCAATTGGTGGGTCCGCTGCTGGCGCAGGAGGGCAGCCGTCCGGAAAGCGTCTATGAGCAGCTCGACCTGTTCGGTGACATCTTTGAACGCATCCGCGCGCAATACGTCGAGGAGGTCGACGAAAAGGAACTGATCGAGGCCGCCATCAACGGCATGCTGACCTCGCTCGACCCGCACTCCAGCTACCTTGCCCCCGACGATGCCGCCGACATGCGCGTGCAGACGCGCGGTGAATTCGGCGGCCTCGGGATCGAGGTCACGCAGGAAGACGGCTTCGTCAAGGTGGTCTCTCCCATCGATGGCACCCCGGCGATGGAGGCCGGTATCGAGGCCGGCGACTTCATCACCCATGTCGACGGTGAAAGCGTGCTGGGCCTGACCCTGGACGAGGCGGTGGACATGATGCGCGGGCCGGTCGGCTCCGAGATCGTGATCACCGTGGTCCGGGAGGGCGTCGAGGAACCTTTCGACGTGTCGATCATCCGCGACACCATCAAGCTGACCGCGGTCCGTTCGCGTACCGAGGGTGAGACCGTCGTGCTGCGGATCACCACCTTCAACGATCAGACCTTCCCCAACCTCGCCGACGGCATTGCCAAGCAGGTCGAAGAGGCGGGCGGCATCGACAAGGTCAACGGGTTCGTCGTCGATCTGCGCAACAACCCCGGCGGCTTGCTGAACCAGGCGATCATGGTGGCCGATGCCTTCCTCGACAAGGGAGAGATCGTCTCGACCCGGGGGCGCGACCCGGCGGATGGCGACCGCTACAATGCCCAGCCCGGCGACCTCACCGAGGGCAAGCCGCTGGTCGTGCTGATCAACGGAGGGTCCGCTTCTGCCTCGGAAATCGTGGCGGGGGCGCTGCAGGATCACCGCCGCGCCATCGTCGTTGGCACCAAGAGCTTTGGCAAGGGGTCGGTACAGACCGTCATGCCGCTGCGGGGCAACGGTGCGATGCGCCTGACCACGTCGCGCTACTACACGCCGTCGGGCCGGTCGATCCAGGCGCTGGGTGTTTCGCCCGACATCGTGGTCGCCCAGCCGCGCCGCGATCCGAACGCCGAACCCGACGAGGAACCGGCGGCCAACCCCTTCACCCGGTCCGAGGCGGACCTGCGCGGCCGTCTCGACAACGATTCGTTGACGCCCGAGGAAATCGAGCAGATCGAACTCGACCGGGCCAAGGCCGAGGCCGCTGCCCGCCTGCGCGAAGAGGACTACCAGCTGGCCTATGCCATCGACATCCTCAAGGGGCTGTCGGCACTGGGTCCGAACGACTGAGATTGAACGCCTCGGGGTATCCGGATCCGGCGGCCTTGGGGCTGCCGGATCTTTTCTTTTCCGGCCTTTGGGGTAGGGCACTACACCCGCGTACTGTGCTGGCCACGCGCGGGCTCAAACAGTTCGCGTTCAAGGCAATGATCCGCAGCCCGGAACAGCTGGCTTGGCCGGATCGGTTGCGCGGGCCGCTATTGGATGCCGGATTCATCTTGGCGTTGCCCTTGCCGGCCTCGGACGGGGCCCGGGTCGACCTGCCGTACTTCGACTAAACCGCCTGCACGGACAAGCTGCGATCCAGCGCCGCGGCGCTTGCGTTCAAGGCGGCGGCCTGCCGGCTGAGCGAACCGGAATATGCCCGCAATTTGGCACGTGACTTGCCCCCGCTTCTCAAGCGCGGCTAAATCGCGGCAACGGAGGATCTGCCATGACCAAGCGAAAGACAATGACCCCCGAAGACATCGCCGCCCTTCCCTATCGTCGCAATGTCGGCGTGATGCTGGTCAACGCGCAGGGCCATGCCTTTGTCGGCCAGCGCATCGACAGCGAGGTGCCCGCCTGGCAGATGCCCCAGGGCGGCATCGACAAGGGCGAGGACCCGCGCGAGGCGGCGCTCCGCGAACTGGAAGAGGAAACCGGCGTCACCCGTGATCTTGTGACCGTCGAGGCCGAAACCGAGGGCTGGATCGCCTATGACCTGCCGCATGACATCGTGCCGAAGATCTGGAAGGGCCGCTACAAGGGGCAGGAGCAGAAATGGTTTTTGCTGCGGTTCCACGGCACCGACGACCAGGTGCGGCTGGATGCGGACGACCACCAGGAGTTCTCGGAATGGCGTTGGCTGCCCGCCGATGAGGTCGTGGATCAGATCGTGCCGTTCAAACGCCCGGTCTACGCGCAGGTCGTCGATGCATTCCGGGCCCATCTGTGATGCGCTGGCTCGGCTTGGTCCTGTCGCTGCTGGCGACCTCCCCTGCGATGGCGCTGTCCTGTCGTCCGGTGGACCCGGTGCGGGATTTCAAGGCGGCCGAAGAGTCCGGTGACCGCTGGGGCGTCGCCGTCGGGCGGCTCGATTTCGACGAGGGGCGCCTGCCCAAGGTCGACTGGGCGCGCCAGGACCGGGTGCCGCCAGAAACCGATCTGCGCGCCCAGTTCATCGGTCATTCCTTGGACATGGAGGGTTTTGACACCGTGTTCCAGGCGAATGTGACCCTGCGGGTGTTCTGCTTGGGCCCCTGGTGCGCGCAACCCAAGAGCGGCGCACGCTACCTGGCCTTCATCAGGCACGAAAACGGCAAGCGCGTGCTGCAGGCGGACCCTTGCGGCAGTTGGCTGTACCCGAACCCGCACCGGCGTGACCTGGACCGGGTCCACAGCTGTTTTGCCGGTGGCCCCTGCGAGGACCGCGGGTTCTGATCCCCACGCCCTTGCTTCTTCTCTGTAAAAATACTCCGGGGGGTCTGGGGGGCTGGCCCCCCAGCGGGTCGCCTGGCCCGAGGCCGGGCGAAAACAGAAACCTCACCGCAGCCGCTTCAGTACCGAGAGCGAGGCATAGCCGTCCGGCACCAGCCCCTGGGATTTCTGGTACTGCCGCACGGCCTCGACCGTCAGTGGGCCGATCTTGGCGTCGATGCCCTCGGTGTCGAATCCGGCGGCTGTCAGGCGCTGTTGCAGCTCGATGCGTTCTTCGAAGGTCAGCGCACGGTCGCCCCGGGGCCATTTGCCCTGGATCGCTTTGCCGCCGGCGATGCGATCGGCCAGGTGGCCGACGCCGATGACGTAGGCATCGGCGGTGTTGTAGGTCTCGATCACCTCGAAATTGTCGAAGACGAGAAAGGCCGCGCCGGTATGTCCGGCAGGCAGCAACACGGAGGCGGGGCCGAAATCCTCGACCGGCTTGCCATCGGTGCCCGTGACCCCCAGCTCTGCCCACTCCGAGGGCAGGCGTGTGACCTCGCGCTTGGCCTCGAGATAGTCGAATCCCTGGGGCAGCCTGACCTCGACGCCCCAGGGTACGCCGGTCTTCCAGCCATTTGATTTCAGGTAGTTGGCGGTCGAGGCCAGCGCATCAGAGGGGTCGTCGCCCCAGATATTGCGCCTGCCGTCGCCGTCGTGATCCACCGAGAGCCGCTGGAAAGAGCCGGGCATGAACTGGGTATGCCCCATCGCCCCGGCCCAGGACCCGCGCAGGTTGGCTTGTGTCGTGTGCCCGTCCTGCAGGATCTTCAGTGCGTCGATCAGCTCTCCCTCGAAGAACTCGGCGCGGCGGGCGTCATAGGCCAGGCTGGCCATCGCCTCGATCACCGGGGTGCTGCCGCGAAAGGTGCCATAGGCGGATTCGAGGCCCCAGATCGCCACCACGATCTCTTTCTGAACGCCGTAGTCGGCTTCGATCTTTTCCAGCAATGCGCGGTGCTTTTTCAGCGCCGCCTTGCCGTTGCGGATGCGCGTCGCCGAGGCGGCGCTGTCGAGGTAGTCCCAGATCGTCTTGGTAAACTCGGACTGGTTGCGGTCACGTTCCACCACCTTGCGGTCGAACTTTGCCCCCTTGAAGGCGGCGTCGAAGACCGCCGGCTCGATTCCCTGTTCCAGTGCACGGGGGCGAAACTCGCGGACCCAGGCGCGAAACCCGGCCTGCGTGCCGGTGATCCGGGCGGAATGGGCGGCCAGTGTTTCCAGAGCGGTAGGGCGCAGCATCGGGCGCAGAGACCCGGAAGGCGCCAGCAGGCTGGCGGGCAGCGTGGCGGCGCGGCTGACCACCTCAAGCTCATCCTCCGGCACGCCGTTGACGATCAGCGGGCGGTCTTCCACCTCGGGCGCCTCGCCGCGCCCAACAGGCCTGGGAGAGGCGGGAGTGGAGCGGTCTGTCGTGCGGGCCTCAAGCTCGCCGCGGGCCACGGGGCGCAACGATACATCGACCGCCTCTGCTGCCACCAGTGGGGCCGAGAGGGTCAAGGCGATCAGCCCGGTTGTTGCGCGCCACATCATGGATCGGATCCTGCTGCTCTCTGGTTTTCCATGAGATTAGCGTGCCCGGGCGCGAATGCGAAGCCATCCGCGACAGGGCATGCAAAATCCTGCCGCTCCGGCCTGATACATGTGCCTGCCGGCTGTCACCCTTTCGAGCGGCGTTTCCGGGTCACCTTGCGCTTGGTCTTGGCGTCCTTGGCCTTGGCCTTGGCCTGTTTGCGGCGGGGCGAGGTGCCGGGTTTCTTGCCACGGGGGCGGCCCTTGCCGCGCGAGAAACGTCCGCCTTGGCGGCTTTCGTATTCCTCGTCGTCCAACTCCAGAAGTTCGAAGGCGATGCCGCCGGTGACAGGCGCCGCCTCGACCAGTTTCACCCGTGCGCGCATTCCCAGCCCGATGACCCGGCCCGTGTCGCCCCCCATCAGGGTGCCGGCGTCGCGGTCGAAATGGAAATACTCGTTGCCCAGCGTGCCGATGGGCACCAGCCCGTCGGCGCCGGTCTCGTCAAGTTTCACGAAGATGCCGAACTTGGCGATGCCGGACACGCGGCCAGTGAATTCGGCGCCGAGCCGGTCGGAAAGATAGGCCGCCAGGTAGCGGTCAGTCGTGTCGCGCTCTGCCATCATCGACCGGCGCTCGGTGTCGGAGATGTGCTGCGCTGTGGCATCCAGCCGCTCGATATCCTCCTGGCTGAGTCCGTCGTCGTCCCACTTGTGGGCCGTGATCAGGGCGCGGTGCACGATCAGGTCGGAGTAGCGCCGGATCGGCGAGGTGAAATGCGCGTAGTTCTGCAGCGCAAGGCCGAAGTGCCCGAAGTTCTTGGGGCTGTAATAGGCCTGCGTCATGGACCGCAAGGTGGCGAGGTTGATCAGTTCCGCCTCGCCGGTCTTGGCTGCCTGGTGCAGAAGCTGGTTGAGGTGGCGCGTCTTCAGCACCTGCCCCTTGGCCATGGTCAGGCCGGCGGCCTGTGCCGTGTCGCGGAGAGATTCCAGCTTGTCCTGCGGCGGTTCCTCGTGCACCCGAAACAGCAGCGGCGTGTCCTTGGCGATCAGGGTGTCGGCGGCGGCGACATTGGCCAGCACCATGAATTCCTCGATCAGCTTGTGCGCGTCCAGCCGGTCGGCGAAATCGACGGATGTCACCTTGCCGTCATCGTCCAGCGCGATCTTGCGTTCCGGCAGGTCGAGGTCCAGCGGCTGGCGGCGTTCGCGTGCCGACTTCAGCGCGGCATAGGCGGCGTAGAGCGGTTTCAGGACCGGTTCGAGCAGCGGGCCGCACTTGTCGTTGGGCTCACCGTCGATGGCGGCCTGCACCTCCTGGTAGCTGAGCGAGGCGGGCGAGCGCATCAGCGCGCGGTAGAATTTTTGCCCCAGCTTGTTGCCCTCGGCGTCGATGCGGATGCGCGCCGCGATACAGGCGCGCGGCACGCCTTCGTGCAGTGAACAGAGATCGCCGGACAGCCGGTCGGGCAGCATCGGCACCACCCGGTCGGGAAAATACGAGGAGTTCCCGCGCATCTTGGCCTCGCGGTCGAGCGCAGAGCCGGGGGTGACGTAATGGGCCACGTCGGCGATGGCGACCCAGAGAACGTGCCCGCCCTCGTTCTGCGGGTCCTCGTCCGGTTCGGCAAAGACCGCGTCGTCATGGTCGCGGGCATCGGACGGGTCGATGGTGATCAATGGCAGGTCGCGCAGGTCGGTGCGGCCCTTGAGGCCGGCGGGCTTCATGCTGTCGGCTTCGGCCACGACCTTTTCCGGGAAATCGTCCGGGATGCCGTGCTGGTGGATCGCGATCAGGGATACGGCGCGGGGTGCGGTGGGATCGCCCAGCCGCAGCACGATGCGCGCCTTGGGCAGGCCCATGCGGCCCTTTGGCCCGGCCTGTTCCGCCTCGACCAGCTCGCCGTCCTGGGCGCCGCCGGTGGCATCGGGCAGGACCGACCATTCCTTGTCAGACCCCTTGTCGATGGGCAGGATGCGCCCGCCCTCGGCGCCCTTGCGGAAGATCCCCACCACCTTGCGGGGCGAGGTGCCGATGCGGCGGATCAGGCGGGCCTCGTAGTTGTGATCGGCGTGGTGCACCACCTGCAGACGGGCCAGGATGCGGTCGCCTTCGCCCAGGGCCGGGTCATTGGCGCGGGCGATGATCAGCACCGTGGGTTCGACCCCTTCACCGTGCCATTCCAGCGGGCGGGCAAAGAGATCGCCGTTTTCGTCGGGCGCCTTGACCTGCAGCACGCTGACGGGCGGCAGGCGATCGGGGTCGCGATAGGTCTTGTGGCGTTTCTCAAGGTGCCCTTCGTCCTCCAGCTCGCGCAGGATGCGCTTGAGGTCGATCCGGTCAGCCCCCTTGATGCCAAAGGCCTTGGCAATGTCGCGTTTCGAGGTGAGGGTCGGGTTGGCGGAGATCCAGTCGAGGACATCCGCCTTGGTGGGCAGCTTGCTCATGGGGTTGGCGTATCATGGGCGCGGGGCGGCGTCATGTCGAAAGCGGTGGCACAGGGCCGTCCGTTCACTTGGCCCCTTGCAGGTCCCGGGCGGTGTCGACGTCCCGCAACATGTCCACAAGCGCGACCTTGCGACCGGCGACCGAGGCCCGCGTGTCGGCTAGAGCGTGCTCCGTGGACCAGCGGACGCCTCGGAACAGTCCTTGCGGAAACTGCCCCGCGTTTTTCACCCCAACCAGCCAGTAACCGCCGTCCTCTGCCGGGCCAAAGACCACCTCTGCCCCGCCCAGGGCGCGGAAGGCGCGCCAGATCGCGGCAGGGGTGATGCCGGGAATGTCGGCGCCGATCACGCAGACCGGACCGGGGGGCGCCGTCCGCATGGCCCGTGCCATGCGCGCCCCCAGATCGCCGCGGCCCTGCGGCAGGCGGGCGAGGTCCTCGGGCCAGCAGCGCGAGGCCATGCCATCGCGGTCAGGGGATACCGCCAGAACGATCCGCCAGCGCGGATCGCGCAGGCGGCGCAACAGGCGCGCGCATTGGTGCCGGAACCACCAGGCGGCGGCCACGGTGCCGATGTCGCGCGCCAGCCGGGTCTTGACCCGTCCCGGGCGCGGTTCCTTGACCATGACGATCAGGGTGCGTTGCATCGTAGGTGTCCCGGCAAGTGGCCCCGGGTCGGGTCCGGGGCGATGTTTCGGTCAGGCGAAGTAGTCGCGCAGCATCCGGGTGTAGATCGCCTTGAGCTGATGCACATGCGCGATCTCGACCCGTTCGTCGACTGCGTGCATGGTCTTGCCCACGAGGCCGAATTCCACGACCGGGCAGTGATCCTTGACGAAACGCGCGTCCGAGGTGCCGCCGGTGGTGGACAATTCCGGCGTGATGTTGGTCTCGATCGCGACGGCACGCGAGACAAGCTCGGACAGCGGGCCCGGCGGGGTCAGGAAACTCTCGCCCGAGATCTTGATCTGCACCTCGGTGGTGGTGCCGAATTCGGCGTCCACCTTCGCCGCCTCCTGGCGCAGCCAATCGGACAGGCCGGCGCCGGTATGGGTGTCGTTGAACCGGATGTTCACCGTGCCGCGCGTCTGCGCCGGGATCACGTTGGTCGCCGGGTTGCCGGTGTCGATTGTGACGACGGCCAGGGTGGAGGGGTCGAAATGATCCGTGCCCCGGTCCAGTTCATGCGAGGCCAGCCGGTCCATCAGCCGCGCCATCGCGTGCATCGGGTTCACCGCGCGGTGCGGATAGGCGGAATGGCCCTGTTTGCCGGTGACGGTGAAATGGGCATTCATCGAGCCGCGCCGCCCGATCTTCATCATCTGGCCCATGTGGTCGGGGCAGGTGGGTTCGCCGACGATGCAGACGCTCATCTTTTCGTCGTGCTCGGACATCCAGTCGAGCAGGGCGGTGGTGCCATCGACGGACTCGCCTTCCTCATCGCCGGTGATGGCCAGGATCAGGGCGCCGTCCGGGGGCGTGTCACGCACGAAATCCACGGCGGCGGCGGCAAAGGCGGCGACGCCGGATTTCATGTCGGTGGCACCGCGGCCGTAGAGGAACCCGTCCTCGATCTCGGCGCCGAAAGGGGCGTGGCTCCAGTCGTCGGGGTTGCCGATGGGCACCACGTCGGTATGCCCGTTGAAGCCGAAGCTGCGGGCATGGCCCTTGTCGCCCCAGCGGGCAAAGAGATTGGACACGCCGCCTCGATCGACACGGGTACAGGCAAAGCCCGCCCCTTCCAGAAGGTCCTGCAAGAGGACAAGGGCACCGCCCTCTTCCGGCGTGACAGAGGGGCATTGCACGAGGCGGGCGGTAAGATCGACCGGATCGGTGGTCATCGGCGGCTCCTTGGGTGTGACGTGGCACAGGGCTACCGCGCCCTGCCGCGCTTGGCAAATGGCGTGAGGCAGGGCGGTGTGCTAGGCCTGTTTCACGCAGGCAAGAAAGGGGCGGCATGGGCTGGATTGCAGTGGCGGACGCAGGCGGGCGCTGGCTTCGGCCGGACTGGAAGGACAGCGCGCCAGAGCGCCTTCTGCCCCGCGGCACGCTGATGGTCGAGACACCGGTCACGCGTACCCCGCGGCCCGAGCGGATATTGTCGCTGGAGCGTGAGAGCCCTTGGCCGGGAAGCCTGTCGCTGACGGCACTGCCGGGCGAGGGGCTGGCGCTGGTGGTGACGCAGGGTGCTCAGCTGATTCAGGCGGTGCTGCCGCTGGATCTCGACGGGCGCGAGGACAGCTTGCGGATCACCTATGCCTGGGACAGTCCGGCGCGGCGCGGGCGGTTCGCGGCGGAACGCACCGATGGGACGGTATTGGCGCTGCGCGAGGTCGAGGCGCCCCCGCCGATGCTGGCGGCGGATGCGCAGGGGCTGAATGGCGGGGGGCTGGCGCTCTGTGCGCTCAGCGAGGCGGTCGAACCGCTGGGGCCCGTGCCAACGCTGGCCGCGACGACCCGGGTCGAGACGCCGCAGGGCGCGCGGCCAGTGGACGCATTGGACCGCGCCGACACGGTCCTGACGCGGAGCGGAGAGGCCCTGCCGGTCCTGGCCCGGCTAGAGCGCAGCGTTCCGTCGCGCGGATCGTTCCGCCCGGTGCGCCTGCGATCGCCCTTTTTCGGGCTGCGCGCGGATTTTGTCGTTGCACCGGGGCAAAGCCTGGTCGTCTCGGGGACGGATGTTGCCTATCTTTTTGGCTGCGAGGCGGTGCTGGTGCCCGCCTCGGCCCTCGTGAACGGGCGGACGGCGGTCTTCGAGGACACCGGGCCGGTGGTGACATGGCACCAGCTGCTGTTGCCGGGGCACGAGGCGCTGCTGTCCGAAGGCGCCGGGATCGAGAGCCTCTATGTCGGGCGTCTGCGCCGCCGGCGCGAGGTGCTGCGCGAAACCCTGCTGGCGGAGGTGCCGCCGGGAATGATGCCGGAACATGGCGGCCGGGCGCTGAAGGTGCTGGCGCCCTACGAGGCGATCACGCTGGCCGAGGCCCGCGCCGCCTGAAGATCAGTCGAAGAAGGGAGAGACCTGCGCCACGATGACGGCGTTTTCCGCCAGGGCGCGATCCATCAGCGCCGCTTCGTCGTCGTCGATCTCGTGGCCTTGCGCCTCGCGTTCTTCGCGGGTGCCGTAGCCGGTGACATCCAAGGGTGCCATGTCGGCCTGTTTCAGGATCGCGACGGTTTCGCGCACGGCCTCTGCCTCGTCCACGCCGGAGGCATAGCACATCAGCCCCGCGCCGGTCGCCTTGTCGGGCAGCCCGTCGCCGGACTTGCGGCCGACCTCGACCAGCAGGGTGTAGACCTGTTGCGGTTTCTTGCCCGCCATTTCCGTGCTCCTTCGTGCCGTCACGCGCCGTGGGATGTGCCTTTGCGGGCGGGCTGTCAAGACAGGGCCTGTGGCATTCCGGCCACGGGTGCGTGAGACGTCAGGAAATCCTCACTTGGTCCGAATCGCGGGGCGGCGGTATCAGGGCGCATCCGAAACACCTCGACGGAAAGGAGGGCGCCCATGATGATCGACATGCCAGACGCCCTCGCGGGCCACATCCTTTAAGACCCGAACGCCCCAGCGCGGGGCTGATTTCCCAAGAGCGGCGCGTCATGCGCCGATGGTTTCATGGACAGTTTCCTGACAGATATGCTCACCCGGGCGGTGGGCAGCGATTTCTTTGCCGGTGGCCTGGCGCTGGGCGCCTTCGGGGCCGCGATCGGCATCCTGCGCATGGTCTATGGCATGGCGCGCGCGCAGGCGCGGCGCCGCTGGGCGGTGTCGCTGACCGTCGACAACCGGTCCGAGGCCTACCGGCATCTCTATGTCTGGCTGGACCGCAAGGGCGTGCTGCGGGGCATCCGGCAGGTGCAGGCCACAGGTGTCCGGGCGGGCAGGGCCGAGATCTTTGCTCCCGTCGAAGGGCGGCACTGGTTCCTGCACGGTGGGCGGCTGTGTTCCTTTGAACGTGCGCTGCGGGAACAGACCCGTGTCGGCGGCGATGGCGGCCCGATGGAGGTGCTGACCGTGACCATGCTGTTCGGCCGGTCCGAGGTGCTGCGCGGTTGGATCGACGAAGGCGCCGCGATCTGCGCCGCCGAGGAAGAGCGCGCGCCGATCCTGCATGTCCTGCGGGGCGACTGGTGGGACCATGTCTGCGAGATGCCGCGCCGCGCGCTGGACACGATCCTGGCCGAGGACGACCGGATCGAGCGACTGCGCGACGACATGGCCTGGTTCTACGGCAACGAGCAATGGTACCGGGCGCGGGGTGTGCCCTGGCGGCGGGGCTACCTGCTGTTCGGGCCGCCGGGCACCGGCAAGTCGAGCGTGATCCGCGCCCTGGCCAGCGACCTGGGCAAGGACCTGGCCAGCGTCAGCCTGGCAAGCCCCGGTCTGACGGACGAGGATCTGCGCAGCGGCATGGCTTCGGCCCCCAAGGGCGCCTTCCTGGTGCTGGAGGACATCGACGCCAGCTTTGCCGGGCGTGGACAGGGCGAGGCTCGGTCGGGCATCAGCTTTTCCGGGCTGCTCAATGCCATCGACGGGGTGGCGGCACAGGAAGGGCGGGTGCTGGTCATGACCACCAACCACCCCGAGCGTCTGGACCCGGCGCTGATCCGGCCGGGGCGTGCGGACGTGCACCTTGAACTGGGCCCGGTTCCGGCCTCGGTCGCGGCGGATCTGTTCCGCCGGTTCTTCCCCGGGGAAGACACTCTGGCAGAGCGGTTCGCCGAGGCGCTGGGCACGCGCCGGGTGACACCGGCGGCGCTGCAGGGATGGTTGTTGCGCCATGCGCAGGACCCGGTGGCGGCCTCGACGGCAGAGGGGCTGCTGCCCGGGGCCGAGGCGGTGGCCGCGGAATGAGGTCAGGGGCGCGGTGGAGATGGGACGCGCAAGCCAGCGGCGCCAACGCCATGGGCCGCCGCCCGGAAATGACGTCTCAGCCGCCGACCACGGCCAGGGCGACCGCCCCGCCGTAGATCAGGATCAGAAGCAGGCTTTCCAGCCCGATCTGCGCCGGGCCGTGGCGTTGTCGCAGGATCAATCCGGCCAGTAGGACGGCGGTCATCATCTGACCCGTCACCAGCCAGTAAAGGTCCTGCGTGCCTACCGCGTGATAGAGCGATCCCTCGCGGTAGGCCGTATCGGCGAAGACCAGGAAAAGCGTGTCGAAGGTATTGCCGCCGATGATCCCGCCAAGCGCCAGTTGCAGCGCCCCGCGCCGGGTGGCGGCCAGCGTTGTCACCAGTTCGGGCATCGAGGTGACGACGGCGGTGACCAGCGCGCCCACAAGCGTCGAACCTAGGCCGAAACGCGAAATCAGCGTTCCGCCGACCTGGCTGATGATCCAGCCGCAGAGGCCCATGACCGCCACCAGCGCGGCAAATCCCAGTGCCGGTTTCAGCGCTGACCGTTGCGGTTCGCTGCTGTCCTCGGGCGTGTCGTTGCGGGTTTCCGGCGTCTGGACCGGCTTCCACATGGGCCGTTCGCGCAGCTTGGCCGTCAGGTGCAGCCCGCCGAGGTAGACCATGACCAGCAGGGGCGACGCCGGGTGAATGCCCCAGAACGCGATGTCCGGCCCGGCGATGGCGGCCAGCGGCAGGCAGAGCAGCAGGATCAGCAGAACAGACTGGAACAGGTTGGCGGGTTCGGCAGCGGCATGTTCGAGATTGGCCTTGCGATAGGTCAGGTCCGCCAGCGCAAGAAACAATGTCTGGGCCGCGATCCCGCCCACGGCGTTTGAAAAGGCAAAGGAGGCATCGCCCGAAGCGGCCGCATTGATCGAGACGATGGTGCCCGCCAGCGATGTCGCCGCACCCAAGAGGACCGCGCCGACCAGGGCCTCGCCCATGCGGGTGCGGTCGGCCAGAACGTCGGCCAGATCGGTGGCGCGGATCGCAGTGATCACGAGCACCGCCGCCGAACCGGCAAAGACCGCCAGAAGCGGCAGGAGCGAGAGGCTGGTGATCATGCCGGGCGGGGGAAGCGTGTTCTGGTCATGCGTCTAGAACCCGCCCGGCTGTCTTAGGTTCCGCGATCAGTCGCGGAGCAGTTCGTTGATGCCGGTCTTGGAGCGGGTCCGCTCATCAACGCGCTTCACGATCACGGCGCAGTAGAGGTTGAGGTTGTTCTTGGTGGGCATCGAGCCCGCAACCACCACGGAATAGGGCGGCACCTCACCCATGAAGACCTCGCCCGTCTCGCGGTCGACGATCTTGGTGGACTGGCCGATGAAGACGCCCATGCCGAGGACCGAGCCTTCGCGCACGATCACGCCCTCGACGACCTCGGAGCGGGCGCCGATGAAACAGTTGTCCTCGATGATTGTCGGGCCGGCCTGCATCGGTTCCAGCACGCCGCCGATGCCGACGCCGCCCGACAGGTGGACGTTCTTGCCGATCTGCGCACAGGAGCCGACGGTGGCCCATGTGTCGACCATCGTGCCCTCGTCGACATAGGCGCCGAGGTTCACAAAGGAGGGCATCAGCACCACGCCGGGCGCGATATAGGCGGATTTGCGGACGATGCAGTTGGGCACCGCGCGAAAGCCGCCGTCTTTCCACTCGGTGTCGCCCCAGCCCTTGAACTTGCTGTCGACCTTGTCCCACCAGTGGCCGCCCTGCGGACCGCCGTCCTGCTGTTCCATGTCCTTGAGACGGAAGCCCAGCAGCACGGCCTTCTTGGCCCATTGGTTGACGTGCCAGTCGCCGTTCTCCTGGCGTTCGGCCACGCGCAGCTTGCCGCTGTCGAGCGCGTTCAGCGTGTCCTCGATGGCTTCGCGGGTTTCGCCGCCGGTCGAGGGCGTGATCTCGGCGCGGTTTTCCCAGGCAGCCTCGATGGCCGTTTCAAGTTGTGCGTTGGACATGCGGTCCTCTCCCCACGGAAATATCGTTCCGAAGCCCTATAGCGGCCTTGCCCGGGTGGGACAATCCTAACCGCTGCCGCAAGGGCAGGGAGGGGCGGAGCGCCGTCAGCCCAGCGGGTCGGGGGAGATGTTGCCGCCGCAGACCAGCACCGCCACGCGCTCATCCGGTTCCGGCGCATAGGCCCCGCAGCGCAGGGCGGCAAGCGCGGTGGCGCCGGCCGGTTCCACCAGCAGGCGGTGGGCCTGCCAGAGCGCGCGCTGCGCGTCGAGGATCGCGGCATCGGGAACGGTGATGACCGGCGTGTCGAATTGCTGTGCAAGGTCGAAACAGATGTCGCCGATGCGCCGCGCCCCCAGCGCGTTGGCCGCGACACCGGATACCGCCACGTCCACCGGTTTGCCTGCCGCCCGTGCGGCCTCCAGCGCATTGCAGGGGACGGGTTCGACGGCAACGATCTTGCGGGCGCCTTGTGCCCAGGCCAGCGCGCCCGCGATCAGGCCGCCACCGCCGACGGCGATCAGAACCGTGTCGGCCTCCAGTCCCTGCGCCTCCCATTCGCGCAACAGGGTGCCTTGTCCCGCCACGGTCAGCGGCGCGTCATAGGCGTGGATCTGCATGGCCCCCTGTTCCTCTTCGTAGCGGCGGGCCATGTCCAGCGCGTCGGCGTATTCACCGGGCACCACGGTCAACTCGGCCCCGGTGCGTTCGATCAGGGCGATCTTGGCCGGGCCCGCGATTTCGGGGACGAAGATGCGCGCCCGGTGGCCCAGCCTTTGCGCGGCAAAGGCGACTGCCGCGCCGTGATTGCCCCCCGAGGCCGCGACGACGCCGCCCGGTGGCACATCCGAGGCGCGCAGGGTGTTGAAGGCGCCGCGCGCCTTGAAACTGCCGGTGTGCTGGCATTGTTCCAGTTTCAGGCCAATGTCGCGGTCCCACAGGGCGTCGCTGTGCATGACCGGGGTGCGGACCGTGTAGCCTGCGATCCTGCCGGCGGCGCTTTCGATTTCCGATGTCCAGTCCATGTGCGGTCTCCTCCGGCAGTGGGCGCTGCCGGGCCGCGAGGGCACGCGGCAACTGGCGCTTCGGACCGGCAGGCTATAGTTCTGAGAAGAGGCGAACAAGGAGCCGCGACATGAAAGAAGACCGCCGCAGCCCGCTGCGCGACGCCAACCTCGACCGCAGCACGGCCGAGCACGTTCCGCAGACCCCACAGACGCAATCGCCCAGCTATCGGCTGGCCTTTGCGGACGTGGATTTCATGGGGCAGGAGGAATTGCGCCCGGTGCGTCTGCAACTGGAACTGCTGAAGTTCGAGATGCTGATGGACCAGTACCAGATCGACTCGACCGTGGTGCTGTTCGGTGGCGCACGCATTCCCGCGCCCGCCGACAAGGACAAGGCGCGGACGCAGACACTGGCCGACCTGTCCCGCTTTTACGACGAGGCGCGCGAGTTTGCCCGGCTGATGACGCGCAAGTCCAAGGAGACCGGCAACCGCGAATATGTCGTCTGCACCGGCGGTGGCCCGGGCGTGATGGAGGCAGGCAACCTCGGCGCCCATGAAGAGGGCGGCGTGTCCGTCGGCCTGAACATCGTGCTGCCGCATGAACAGGCGCCAAATGCCTATGTGACGCCGGAACTGGCCTTCAACTTTCACTACTTCGCCATCCGCAAGATGCATTTCCTGATGCGGGCCAAGGCGATTTGCGTCTTTCCCGGCGGCTTCGGCACGCTGGACGAACTGTTCGAGACGCTGACCCTGATCCAGACGGGTCGGATGCAGCGGGTGCCGATGCTGCTGTTCGGGCGCGAGTTCTGGGAGCGGATCATCAACTGGGATGCTCTGGCCGATGCGGGCACGATCAGCCACGAAGACCTGGACCTGTTCCGCTATGTCGAGAATGCGACCGAGGCGATGGAGATCATCGAAACCTGGGGGCCGCTGGACGCGCGGACGGACATTCCGGACCGCTGACGAATGCGGACGGGGCGGGCCTGACGGTCCGCTCCGGACGGGTCAAACCGACTGTGCGGCTTCGTCCAGGTCCGCCTTTTCCACCCAGCGCAGGATGACGGCGCGTGCGGCGTTTTCGTCTTGGGATTCGATCGCCTGGCGCAGATCCTTGAGCACGGTGGCCATTTCGAACTCCGAGAGGAAGCTCTCCTGCGCGCGCAGGATCTTGGTGTGCGGCGTGGTCAGCATGTCGGGCGAGATCAGCAGCTCTTCGTGCAGTTTCTCACCCGGGCGCAGGCCGGTGATCTTGATTTCGATGTCGCCGGCCGGATTGTCGTCGTCACGGACCGAGAAGCCCGCGCCCTCGATCATCTGGCGGGCCAGTTTACGGATCGGGACCGGATCTCCCATGTCCAGAACGAAGACGTCGCCGCCACGTGCAAAGGACCCGGCCAGCAGGACGAGGCGCGCCGCCTCGGAGATCGTCATGAAAAAGCGCGTCACCTGCGGATCGGTCAGGGTCACGGGGCCGCCGCGGGCGATCTGTTCCTCGAAAAGGGGGATGACCGACCCGGATGACCCCAGAACGTTCCCAAAGCGTACCATCGAGAAACGGGTACCTGGGGTGCGCGCGGCCAGATCCTGGATGACAAGTTCGGCCAGGCGCTTGGAGGCGCCCATGACGTTTGTCGGGCGCACCGCCTTGTCGGTCGAGACCAGGATGAACCGGTCGACCCCGGCAGCACGAGAGGCCTCTGCCAGCACCTTGGTGCCCAGGACGTTGTTGCGCAGGCCCGTCATGACGTTGCGTTCGACCAGTGGCAGGTGCTTGTAGGCGGCAGCGTGCAGGACAACGTCGATGTCATGTTCGATCAGGACGTCGCGCATCAGCTGTTCGTCCAGCACAGAGGCCAGAACGGGCACGATGTGCAGCCCGTCGCCGATGTCGCGCAGTTCCTTGTCGATGTTGTAGAGCGCCAGTTCCGAGTGATCGACCAGCACGACGCAGGCCGGTTTGCAGGCGATCAGCTGGCGGCAGAGTTCGGACCCGATGGAGCCGCCGGCACCGGAAACCAGAATGCGGCGGCCGGAATAGACATGGCTGACGCCTGGCAATTCGCTTTCCAGTCGGTTGCGCCCCAGCAGGTCCTGGATCGAGACGGGGCTGACCTGCTTGCGGATCTCGCCCTCGCCGACCATCGCGGCAAACGAGGGCAGGGCGTGCACCTCGCAGCCGATATGGCGCAGTTTATGTGCGATGCGGGCCAGCGCGGGCTGGCTGATCGACGGCATGGCCAGGACGACCCGGTCGATGTCCTTGTCCAGCACCAGTTTCTTGAGGCTGGAAGGGGCATGCACGCGGAGACCCGAGACCATGAGGCTTTGCAGGGTCGGGTTGTCGTCGACGAAGGCAACCGGCAGGATCGCTTCGTCGTGGCGGAGCGCCGCGACCAGTTGCTGGCCGGTCTGCCCTGCGCCGTAGATCAGCACCCGCATCCGGTCCTTGCCGTGACGATAGACATACAGCGTGAACTGGCGCAGGGCGATCCGCCAGGTGGCCGACATGACCAGGAGCAGCAGCCCGAAGATGACAAAGGTGCCCAGGGCCAGACCGCCGTCCATGGCCGCATTCAGGACCAGGCCCAACGCCGCCAGCAGGCCGGCGTAGGTCGCGGTGTGGATCACGCCGCGCATTTCATAGGCGTTGAGGGTGATGCGCGTCAGTCCCAGCCACCAGCCCAGGCCCACCGCCGTGACATTGAGGATCAGCACCAGCGGCAAGAGGTCCGAGACGGTCGTGCTGTCGGGGGTGACGGACGCGGAAAGGATAAGCGCCGCGAACAAGGCAAGCGGGACGACGATCGCGTCCATCAGGATGAAGAGTGCCTGTTTCTGCGCCCGGGACAATGCCGTCACGATCTTGTAGAACATTCAGCTCTGTCCCTCGCTGATGGCCTGTGAAGCTTATACCCGGAGGCGATCCATTTAGACGTGTGTCAATTTGGGTGGGTTCGCCTGTTACGAGTGCTCCGTTTTCTTAACTCATAGGTTACCGAACACCAATCAGGCAAGCTGCTTATTTCTGCAGTTGCGAGTACCGGCGGATTATCTCCTGTCCCGCGTGCCGGATTTTTGGGCGCATTCCGACGGTTCAGGCGGTCCTTTGCGCGGTTCTGAAGCGTTTGTGACGGCGATGGGGGCTTTCGCCCATGCTGCACCTGCGATACATACCGCGCCAGTCCGCCGGCGGGGCATTCCGCCTGTGTCCGGTGGCGCAGATCCAGAGGAGGGCCAGATGGGCTACCGTATTGTCGTCGTAGGCGCCACGGGCAACGTGGGCCGCGAGATGCTCAACATCCTCGCCGAACGGGCGTTCCCCGTCGACGAGATTGCCGTGCTTGCGTCGCGAAAATCGATGGGCACAGAGGTGAGCTTTGGCGACACGACCCTCAAGACCCAGGACCTTGCCACCTTCGATTTCACCGGCTGGGACATGGCGCTGTTTGCCGTGGGGTCGGGCCCGACCAAGGAGTTCGCGCCCAAGGCCGCTGCGGCGGGCTGCGTCGTGATCGACAACTCGTCGCTCTACCGCTACGACCCGGACGTGCCGCTGATCGTGCCAGAGGTGAACGCCGACGCCGTGATGGGCTATACCAAGAAGAACATCATCGCGAACCCGAATTGTTCGACCGCGCAGATGGTCGTGGCGCTCAAGCCGCTGCATGACCGGGCCAAGATCAAGCGTGTCGTCGTCTCGACCTACCAGTCGGTGTCCGGTGCCGGCAAGGAAGGCATGGACGAGCTGTGGGACCAGACCAAGTCGGTCTACAACCCCACCGACGAGGTCGCGCCGAAGAAGTTCCAGAAGCAGATCGCCTTCAACGTCATTCCGCATATCGACGTCTTCATGGAAGACGGGTCGACCAAGGAAGAGTGGAAGATGGTCGCCGAGACCAAGAAGATCGTCGATCCGTCGATCAAGGTCACGGCCACCTGCGTGCGGGTCCCTGTCTTTGTCGGGCACGCGGAGTCGATCAACCTGGAATTCGAGGACTACCTTGATGAGGACGAGGCCCGTGACATCCTGCGCGAGGCGCCCGGCATCATGGTGATCGACAAGCGCGAGGACGGTGGTTACGTCACGCCGGTCGAATGCGTCGGCGACTTTGCCACCTTCATCAGCCGTATCCGCCAGGACTCGACCATCGAAAACGGTCTGAACCTGTGGTGCGTCAGCGACAACCTGCGCAAGGGTGCGGCGCTGAACGCCGTACAGATTGCCGAGGTGCTGGGCCAGAAGGCGCTGAAGAAAGGCTGAGTCTCGAGATACGGGGACATTGAAAACCCGCGCGGTCTGCGCGGGTTTTTTTATGTCAGATGAGTTGGCCCTTGTGGCGCTGCATCGCTTCGGGTGCACGCAAAGGGTTATTGCAGTATCTGCCCTATCCAACCTTGGCGTGCGCAGAGCTGATCTTGTGGCTTGCGTTGCGCGCAAATCCTTGACTCAGGTACGTTTTTGCCCAACCGTTGACATATTTCGACGCCACGATTTTATCACCGCCAAGGAGTGAAAGGATGTTTCGTACTGCCATTCCCCAGGCCAGTTGGCCGATTATTTCCCGCAGACCTGGCCTGCCCAGGCCCCTGGACAGCGAAGCGCTGTCACTCTTGCGATTGTTCCTGACACCGATCTTCGAACGGGCTTCGGGCTGGCAGGGCCTTTCGGAACAGCTTTCGCGCAAGGGCTTTCGACTGGCTTTTCGCCAGGGTCACATGGTCATCCTGAACGACGCGGGCGAGGGGTTGTGCACCGGCTCCGACTTGGGTGTGCCGCTGGCCAAGCTTGCGGCCCGGATGGGACGGCCCTGCGTGCGAGCGCATCGCACCGGAGACACCGGAGAGTTGGACCTGCCCCGCGTCGCGGCGCGGACCGCCCGCACCTGAGGTCTGCGGAAACGAAAAGACCCGGACGCGGTGTGCAGCCGGGTCATGAGCCAGAGTTTCCCGGGATGGGGTCAGACCGGAACGAATTGACCGGACTGGCCGTCCAGGTTCTTCAACTCGCCACTGCCGATATCGACCCATAGGCCGTGCAGGCCCAGCTTGCCTGCCTCGACGGCTTCGCGCACGAAAGGGAAGGTCATCAGGTTGCGCAGCGATACGGAGACGGCTTCGCGTTCGAGGGCGTGGGGCATGTCCGCATCGCCTTTGACGGCCTCGTAGCCAGGCCGCAGGATGTCCATCCAGCGGCCGACGAAGCTGCCGGTTTCTTCCAGCTCGGGGGCGCGCCCCTCGCACATGTCCAGGCAGCCCTGCACGCCGCCACAGTTGGAATGGCCCAAAACGATCAGATGCGCGACCTTCAGCGCCGTGACCGCGTATTCCACCGCCGCCGAGGTGCCGTGGTGCTGGCCGTCGGGTTCGTAAACGGGCACCAGGTTGGCGATATTGCGGTGAATGAAGAACTCACCCTGATCCGCGCCGAAGATCGACGTCACATGGACACGCGAATCGCAGCAGGAAATCACCATCGCCCGCGGCCGCTGGCCCTCATCGGCAAGTCGGCGGTACCACGCGCTGTTTTCCGCATGCGTAGTGGCCTTCCAGCCATGATAACGCTGCAGAAGAAATCCTGGCAGGGGGCGTGCGAATTCCATGAAATCCTCCGGTCGTCGCATTGGTCCAGTTCAACTACGATGAATTCAGCGGAAATTCGAGCGAAAACACATCTCTGGAATAACCTTTTGAGAACCCCGCTGCGGGCATGTTGCCGCCTGCGTGGGGCACTTGAATGGGGTGAGATGTGAAAGAGGTTACCTATCTGGCACCGGCAGAACGGCCCGCCGTTGATCCGGCACAGATCGAAACGCTGTGTACGGATCTTGGCAGACCGGCGGCCGAGGACGTGGTTTGCCGTGCGATGGAGGAATTGGCGCAGCGCATGTGCCATATCCAGACACAGGCCGTGAAAGGGCCGCGCGAGGACATGCACAAGGGGCTGCGCGCCCTGGCGGCGATCGCCGACCAGATCGGCCTGTGCTCGCTGAGCGAGGTGGCCCATGACGTCATGGCCTGTATCGAACTGGGCGACGCGGTGGCCGAGGCGGCGACATTGGCCCGGCTGGCGCGGGTGGGCGAACGTTCGTTGACCGAACTCTGGGATCTCAACGAGTTCACCGTCTGAACGGGACGATCCCGTGGCGTGAAATCCGCTTGCGGCGGACGGCGCAGGCAATAGGCTGGCGGCATCTTTCTACAGGAGCCTGCATGCCCGTGTCCTTTGCCACGCCCGATACCGCCACCCTGCCGCTTTACGTGATCGAAGCCGATGCCTTGCCGGCCTGGCTGGACGGACAGGATGCGCCGACGCGCGCCTGGGTCGAGGCCAGCGGCTTTGCCGGTGGGCTTGGCTCGGCGTTGATGCTGCCGGGGCCGGATGGCGCGCCGGTGGCGGCTCTTGCAGGCTACGGCAATGCGGATGCCCGCGCGCGCCATCGGTTTCCGCTGGCTGCTGCGATCCCGGGGCTGGCGCCAGGCAGCTACCGGATTGCCTCGGGCCTGCCGCCGGAACGCGCGCCGATCGAGGCGCTGGGCTGGCTGTTGGCCGGGTATTCCTACGATCGTTATCGCGAACAGGGCGGGCGTGCCCGAACGCTCGTCGCGCCCGAGGGCGTCGAGGCCCGCCGTATCGAGATCCTGGCGGAGGCCGAGGCGCTGACCCGGGACCTGGTGAACACCCCGGCGTCGGACATGGGCCCCGATGCGCTGGAGGCCGAGGTGCGCGACCTTGCCAGCCGGTTCGGTGCCCAGGTTGCGGTCATCGCGGGCGACGATCTGCTGTCGGAAGAGACATATTTCCCGATGATCCACGCGGTCGGTCGCGCTGCCGGTCAGGCGCCGCGGCTGATCGACATGCGCTGGGGCGCTTCGGGGCCGATGCTGACGCTGGTCGGCAAGGGGGTCTGTTTCGACACGGGCGGGCTTAATCTGAAACCCGGCGGTTCCATGGGGCTGATGAAAAAGGACATGGGCGGAGCGGCCAATACCATCGGGCTGGCGCATGCGATTATGGCGCTGGACCTGCCGGTGCGCCTGCGCCTGTTGGTCCCGGCGGTGGAAAACAGCGTGTCCGGCCACAGCTTCCGCCCCGGCGACATCCTGCCCTCTCGCAAGGGACTGACGGTCGAGATCAACAACACCGACGCCGAGGGGCGCCTGGTGCTGGCGGACGCGCTGGCCTATGGCGACGAGGAAAAGCCCGACCTGATGATTTCGATGGCGACGCTGACCGGGGCGGCGCGCGTAGCCGTGGGGCCGGATCTTGCCCCTTTCTACACCGATGCAGAGGATTTCGCCGGGGCGCTGGCCGGGGCCGCCCCCGGCGCTGCCGACCCGGTCTGGCGGATGCCCTTCCACGCGCCCTACGAGATGATGATCGAACCCGGCATCGCCGATCTTGACAATGCGCCCTCGGGCGGGTTCGCCGGGTCGATCACTGCCGCGCTCTTCTTGCGCCGCTTTACCGGGCATGCCGCACGCTATGCCCATTTCGACATCTACTCCTGGCAGCCCAAGCCCGAGCCGGGTCGCGCCAAGGGCGGGCTGATGCAGGGACCACGAGCAATCCTTGATGCGCTGCCTCAGGTGCTGGGCCTCTGATGGACCGCCGGCTGACACCCTGCAATGGCCGGGTGGCCCATGTCTCGCTGCAGGGGCAAGTCGAGGCCCCGCGTTTTGTCGAGGGTGAAGTGCAAACGGTCACCACGCCCGTCGCCGACCTCTTGGCAGGGATTGGCGGAGCGCGGGACAGGCAGCTTCTGCGCGGCGACCTGTTCCGGGTGCTGGAACTGCACGAGAGTTGGGCCTTCGGCTTTGCCGAGAAGGATGGATATGTCGGCTGGATCGACCCGATGAACCTGGCCGGCGCACCGTCCGTGGCGCCGACCCACCGGGTGATCGCCGCGCGTAGCTATGGCAAGTCCAGCCCAGGCTTGAAGACGATGGGCACGATCACGCCGCTGTCTCTGGGCGCGCGCCTTGCAGTGACCGAAGAGCAGGACGGTTGGGCGCGCGTCGCCTGGTCGCGCGGACCGCTGTCGGAGGACCTCTTTGTGCCGGTCCAGCATCTGGCGCCGGTGGAGAGGTCCGAAACCGATCCCGTCGCGGTGGCCGAACGGCTGGTGGGCTCGCCCTACCTCTGGGGGGGCAACAGCAGCGATGGCATCGACTGCTCGGGCCTCGTCCAGATCGCGCTGCACGCCTGCGGCATCGATTGTCCCGGGGACAGCGACATGCAAGAGGCGCTGGGCCGCGCCCTGCCCTCCGCCACTCCTCCTGAACGCGGCGACCTGATGTTCTGGAAAGGCCATGTGGCCTGGGTCGCGGATCGTGACAGGCTGGTCCACGCCAATGCCTTTCACATGGCCGTCGCCTACGAACCCATCACAGCGGCCATCTCTCGCATCCAGCACCAGGGCGATGGTCCTGTCACCCGTCACGCCCGCTTGACCAACTGACCGCCTCCTGTCTTCTTCTCGGTGAACAATACCCCGTGGAGGGCGAGGGGCTGGCCCGTCGCCGCCGCAACGACTGGAGCCTGCAATGTCCGACCCGTTCTTTCACCCCGTCTCCGGTTTCGACCTGCCGCGTTTTGCCGGTGTTCCCACCTTCATGCGCCTGCCCCACCTGACGCCGGACCATCCAAGGTTTAAGGACGTTCAGATCGGCCTTGTCGGCGTGCCCTGGGACAGCGGCACCACCAACCGCCCCGGTCCGCGTCACGGCCCGCGCCAGTTGCGCGATGCCTCGACCATGATCCGCGCCCAGCACGCGGCGAACGGGATGCGCCCGTTCGAGGTGGCCAATTGCGCCGATCTTGGCGATGTCGGGCCGAACCCGGCGGATATCCCCGACAGCATGGCGCGGATCACGGCTTTTTATGCGCAGCTGCGGCAGGCAGGCATCCGGCCTCTAACGGCGGGCGGCGATCACCTGACCTCGCTGCCGGTCCTGCGCGCGCTGGCCAAGGACGGGCCGCTGGGCATGGTGCATTTCGACAGCCACACGGATCTGTTCCACAGCTATTTCGGTGGCACGATGTACACGCACGGAACGCCCTTCCGCCGCGCGGTCGAAGAGGGGTTGCTGGACCCGAAACGGGTGATCCAGATCGGCATCCGGGGCACGATGTACGACACCGAGGATCGGGATTTCGCCGCCGCCAACGGCATCCGCATCGTCCCGATCGAGGAGTTCTTTGCCCGGGGCGTCGCCGAGGTCATGGAAGAGGCGCGGGCCACCGTGGGTAGCGCGCCGTGTTACGTCAGCTATGATATCGACTTTGTCGATCCGACATTTGCGCCCGGCACCGGCACACCGGAGGTGGGCGGGCCGAACAGCTACCAGGCGCTGCAGGTCTGTCGCGAACTGGAAGGGCTGGACATCGTTGGCGCCGACCTGGTCGAGGTCTCTCCGCCCTTCGATCAGGCCGGCGGAACCGCCTTCCTGGGCGTGTCGATCATGTTCGAACTGCTTTGTGTGATGGCTGCAGGACGCAACTGACCGTCAGGGCAGTTCGGGCGTCATTCCATCGGGCTGTCGTTCCAGATATCCCAGTGAAGATACCATTCGCCGTCGTCGCTCTTTTTCCAGACCACGACGTACTTGCCGCCGATGTCGATCATGCCGCCGTTTCCGTCTGGGGCCTTGGCGGTCCAGACACCGTCTTCCATCGCAATGTCGTCGGTGAGTTCTTCGACCGCGACGCTGGTCAGCCGGAGGTTGGTGACCCCGGCGTCGATGAGACCGGTCCAGAGCGCCTCGGCTCCGGCGCGGGTCTCGACCCGATCCATGTCGTTGGGCAGCAGCAGGGCGTCCTCGGTATAGAGTGCGGCGGCGGCGGTCCCGTCTCCGGCATCAATGGCCGCTTCCAGCGCGTCGGCGCGGGCATCGATTGTGGCCTGTAGCGACATGTGGGATGCTGCGAATGCCTGGAACGGCAGTCCGGCCACGATCAGGGCCAACAAGGAAATAGGTCTCATTTAAGCCTCCCAAAAAAATGTTATGAAACGGACCCGTCTGGCGGGCGGCACTGGCAATAGCCTACCATACCATGAATTTGGGGTTGTGTCCTGCGCTCGGCCCGTGGAGCCGTATCGTGATGCAGGAGAACGCGAAAACCTCGGATAATCACCGCGACGACAAACGCACCCACATTTTATGGTCCTGCGCGCGTCCGATCTCGGCTCTGGAATTGGAATTCAGCCGTATCAGTCGACCGGGCGGATCAGCTTGCGCTCCAGCACGCGCAGCACGGTCTTGAGATCGTGGCCGCGTTTCAGGACCTGGCCCTCCATCCCGTAGACCGCGTATTCACCCTGTTTGTTGCGCAGTTTCGGGCGTTTCTCGATCCGGTAGAGCGGGTGTTCGGCGGTGCGGCGAAAGACCGAGAAGACGGCCACCTCGCGCAGGCTGGAAATCCCGTAGTCGCGCCATTCACCGGCGGCGACCATGCGTCCATAGAGCGATAGGATGACGTTGAGCTCGGCCCGCTGAAAGGCGACCACCTCATGCGCGGACCCCTGGCCGGGGAAGGGCGTCAAGCTGTTCATGCCCTCAGAGTTGCGCCCTTCGTCCAATAAATCAAGGGGGTGGATGGAGGCTCAGAAATTACTTGACCGACTGGTCGGTTTTGGGCAGTGTCGCGCCACCGAGGGAGGAGCGAGATGACACCGCAGCAACGTGCCGAGCGTGCGGCCGAGGCCATGTATGCCAAGGATACCGCGGCGCAGGAAATGAAGATGCAGATCGAGGCGGTGGGTCCCGGTCGGGCCGTGCTCTCGATGGAGGTGCAGCCGGCGCATCTGAACGGCCACCGCATCTGTCACGGCGGGATCATCTTTACCCTGGCCGATACGGCCTTTGCCTATGCCTGCAACAGCTACAACACCCTGACCGTCGCGCAGGAAAACCAGATCACCTTTTTGGCCCCCGGCCAGTTGGGCGAACGGTTGACCGCCACGGCCGCGGAGCAGGCATTGGCGGGCCGATCGGGCGTCTATGACGTGACCGTGACCGGCGGCGACGGCCGCAAGGTGGCCCTGATGCGTGGCCTGTCGCGCACCGTGAAGGGCCAGCATTTCCCCGAAGACGAATTGATCCAGGAAGATCGCGCCTGACGCGCCAGCACTGCCGGAGGAGACCAGATGGAAGACCTCACCCCGTCCAAGGACAGCCTTGACCCGATCGAGATCGCCTCGCGCGATGAGATTGCCGCCCTGCAGTTGCAGCGGATGAAGTGGTCGCTGCGCCATGCCTACGACAACGTGCCGTTCTACAAGCAAAGCTTTGACGCGGCGGGCGTGCATCCGGATGACCTGACCTCGCTGGCGGACCTTGCCAAGTTTCCTTTCACCGTGAAGACCGATCTGCGCGACAACTATCCCTTCGGCATGTTCGCGGTCCCGCGTGAGCAGGTGCGGCGCATCCACGCCTCGTCCGGCACCACGGGCCAGCCGACGGTGGTGGGCTACACGGAAAGTGACCTGGATGCCTGGGGGACGGTGGTCGCGCGCAGCCTGCGGGCGGCAGGGCTGAAACCCGGCGACGTGCTGCACAACGCCTATGGCTATGGTCTGTTCACCGGTGGCCTGGGCATTCACTTGGGCGCCGACAAGCTGGGCCTGTCCACCGTGCCGATTTCCGGCGGCATGACCCAGCGCCAGGTGCGCCTGATCGAGGATTTCCAAGCCACGGGGATCACCGTCACGCCCTCATACGCGCTGTCGATCATCGACGAATACGCAGCGCAGGGCCGCGACCCGCGCAAGTCGCCGCTGAAGGTGGGGATCTTTGGCGCCGAGCCCTGGACCAACGCCATGCGACTGGAGATCGAAGAGGCTTTCGACATGCATGCCGTGGACATCTATGGCCTGTCCGAGGTCATGGGGCCGGGCGTGGCGAATGAATGCGTCGAGACCAAGGACGGACTGCACATCTGGGAGGATCATTTTTACCCAGAGATCATCGACCCGGAGACGGGCGAGGTGCTGCCGGACGGCGAGCTGGGCGAGCTGGTCTTTACCTCGTTGACCAAGGAGGCCTTTCCGGTGATCCGCTACCGGACGCGCGACCTGACGCGCCTGTTGCCCGGCACGGCGCGCTCGATGCGGCGGATGGAAAAGGTGACAGGGCGGTCGGATGACATGATCATCCTGCGCGGCGTCAACGTCTTCCCGACCCAGATCGAGGAACAGCTGATGACGGTCAAGGCGCTGGCGCCGCATTTCCAGCTGGAACTGGACCGGGTCGACCACAAGGACGTCATGAAGGTTGTCGTAGAACCCTGGCCGCATTCCGTCGAAAGCGGGGCCGAGGCGGCGCGCGAACTGGCGGCCAAGGTCAAGCAGGTGGTCGGCGTCACCGTCAAGGTCCAGGTGGCAGAGCCCGGCGGCGTGGCCCGCAGCCAGGGCAAGGCGGTGCGGATCGTCGACAACCGGCCCAAGACCTGAGGGCCGCCGGGCGACGCTTGCCGGGCCTTGCGGCCCGACGTCGCCCCGCCCACCGTCCCTCGAAAGGCGCCTGCGGGTGCCTTTTTTCGTCCTTGGCCAGGGGCGTCGAGTTTCCGATTGGCGACAAGACGGCGGTCTGCGGGTCAGAAATCCGACGCAACAGGTGCAAAAACCGACTTGCCGAGTCCCTGACCCTGCCGTAGACGCGTCCGTGGGACACCCCTCCCCAACGAGGGGCATCTATCTGGAAGGTTAGCACAGTTATGGCACCCCAAGCACCGGCATCGCGGCCGGCTAATCCGCGTTTTTCTTCTGGCCCCTGCGCCAAGATCCCCACATTCACGCTCGACAAGCTGTCCGACGCCGCCCTGGGCCGGTCGCACCGCGCCGCCGTTGGCAAGGACAAGCTGAAAGCGGCCATCGAAGGCACGCGCGAGCTTCTGGGCATCCCGGCAGACTACAAGATCGGCATCGTTCCCGCGTCGGACACCGGCGCGGTTGAAATGGCCATGTGGTCGATGCTGGGCGCGCGCAAGGCGACGATGGTGGCCTGGGAAAGCTTTGGCGCCGGCTGGGTGTCCGACGTGGTCAAGCAGCTCAAGATCGACGCCGACGTGCTGGAAGCCGGTTATGGCGAGATCGTCGACATGGCGGCGATCGACTATGACACCGACGTTGTCTTTACCTGGAACGGCACCACCTCGGGCGTGCGTGTCCCCAGTGGCGATGTGATCCCGGCAGACCGTCAGGGCCTGACCATCTGCGACGCCACCTCGGCGGCCTTTGCGCAGGACCTGCCGTGGGACAAGCTGGATGTGACCACCTTCTCCTGGCAGAAGGTGATGGGCGGCGAGGCCGCGCACGGCATGTTGATCCTGTCGCCCCGCGCCGTCGAACGACTGGAAAGCTATACGCCGGCGTGGCCGCTGCCCAAGATCTTTCGCCTGACCAAGGGTGGCAAGCTGATCGACGGCATCTTTACCGGCGCGACGATCAATACCCCGTCGATGCTGGCGGTCGAGGATTACCTGGTGGCGCTGGACTGGGCGCGTGAAATCGGCGGCCTGTCGGCGCTGATGGCCCGTGCGGATGCCAATGCCAAGGTGATCTGGGATTTCTGCGATGCGCATGACTGGATCGCCAACCTGGCAGAGGATCCCGCGACGCGCTCGAACACCAGCGTCTGCCTGAAGTTCACCGATGACCGCATCAAGGACGGTGCCAGCTTTGCCAAGGCCGTGGCCAAGCGGCTGGAGGCCGAAGGCGTGGCGCTGGACATAGGCGCCTATCGCGATGCCCCGGCGGGCCTGCGCATCTGGTGTGGCGCCACGGTGGAAACCTCGGATATCGAGGCGCTGATGCCCTGGCTGGAACACGCCTTCGAAGCAGAGATCGCGGCGCAAGCGCAAGCCGCTTGACAGGTGCGGCGGGAAACTCCCCGCCCCGCCAAATCTCCAGACCTATCAATTCGCGTAGGGCGGGGGTCACCCCGCCTCTCCCCGCACATCCAAAAGGACCAGACACATGGCTCCCAAAGTTCTCGTCTCCGACAAGCTCTCGGAAACCGCCGTCCAGATCTTTCGTGATCGCGGCATCGATGTCGATTTCCTGCCCGACGTGGGCAAGGACAAGGAAAAGCTGGCCGAGATCATCGGTGACTATGACGGCCTTGCCATCCGGTCGGCCACCAAGGTGACGCCTTCGATCCTGGAACATGCCCACAAGCTCAAAGTGGTGGGCCGCGCCGGGATCGGCACCGATAACGTCGACAAGGAAGCGGCGTCGAAAAAGGGCGTGATCGTGATGAACACGCCCTTTGGCAACATGATCACCACCGCCGAACACGCCATCGCGATGATGTTCGCCTGTGCCCGCCAGATCCCCGAGGCCAGCGCCTCGACCCATGCGGGCAAGTGGGAGAAGTCCAAGTTCATGGGGGTCGAACTGACCGGCAAGACCCTGGGCGTGATCGGCGCGGGCAACATCGGCGGCATCGTCTGCGACCGTGCGCGTGGCCTGAAGATGAAGGTCGTGGCCTACGATCCCTTCCTGTCGGAAGAGAAGGCCGACAAGATGCAGGTGGAAAAGGTCGAAGATATCGACGACCTGTTGAAGCGCGCCGATTTCATCACGCTGCACGTGCCGTTGACCGACCAGACCCGTAATATCCTGTCCAAGGAAAACCTGGCCAAGACCAAGAAGGGCGTGCGGATCATCAACTGTGCCCGTGGCGGGCTGGTCGACGAGGCGGCGCTGGCAGAACTGATCAAGTCGGGCCATGTGGCCGGCGCGGCCTTTGACGTCTTTGCCGAGGAACCGGCCAAGGAAAATCCGCTGTTCAACCTGCCCAACGTCGTCTGCACGCCGCACCTTGGCGCCTCGACCAGCGAAGCGCAGGAAAACGTCGCCCTGCAGGTGGCGGAGCAGATGTCGGACTACCTGCTGACCGGCGCGGTGCAGAACGCGCTGAACATGCCCAGCGTCACCGCCGAAGAAGCCAAGGTCATGGGCCCCTGGATCAAGCTTTCCGATCACCTGGGCAGCTTCATCGGCCAGATGACCGACGAGGCGATCAAGGCGATCAACATTCTCTACGACGGCGAAGCGGCCACCATGAACCTGGAGGCGCTGAACTGTTCGCTGATCGCGGGCATCATGAAATCGGTGAACCCCGAGGTGAACATGGTTTCGGCGCCGATGGTGGCGCGTGAGCGTGGCATCAAGATCTCGACCACCAACCAGGAACAGTCCGGCGCTTTCGAGGGCTACATCAAGGTGACGGTCGTGACCGAAAAGCGCGAACGCTCGATCGCAGGGACGGTGTTCAGCGACGGCAAGCCGCGCTTCATCCAGATCAAGGGCATCAACATCGACGCCGAGGTTGGCCGTCACATGCTCTATACCACCAACAACGATGAACCGGGCATCATCGGTGCGCTGGGTCACACGATGGGCAAGAACGGCGTGAACATCGCGAACTTTACCCTTGGCCGCAAGGATGCGGGCGGAGAGGCCATCGCGCTGCTCTATGTCGATGAGCAGGTACCGGCAGAAGCCCGCGCGCAACTGGCGGAAACCGGCCTTTTCAACCAGATCAAGCCGCTGGAATTCGACGTGGCCTGATCCCGGCCCCAGGCCTGACAGTCCTGACCCTCTCCCGCGCGCCGGGGGAGGGTTTTTCTTTCCTTGGGTCAGCCCTGTGCCCGGTACTCTGCGATCAGTTCTTCGAACTGGTCCATTGGCGGCCATGCCTCGTAGCTGTGCTGCGCCGGGGTCTCGGCCCAGGGCAGCCGGGCGCTGGTCATGGTCTCGATGAATGGGGAAAACCAGCCGGTGTCGTCGAACATCGTCGGGCGGACGTTCACGAAGGCATCGATCCCGGTGATCCGGGTGAACATCCAGCTCATGCAATGCGGACAGGCCATGTGGTCCTGATCGGGGCCGTGGGTGCCGCATTCGACCGGCGTGCCCCGTGTCACTTCCAGCCCGTCCGCTGGGACCATGACGGTCAGGGAAAACGCGCTCGAGGACATCCTCTGGCAGCCCCGGCAATGGCAGGCGGCAGTCATCAGGGGCGGCTTGGTGATCCGGATGTGGACCTGGCCACAACGGCAGGACCCGTCGAGGGGCAGGGGAGGCATCGGCATGGCGTTTCCTTGGCTGTTTCCTGGCGGCACCCTAGGCGCATCCCGCTGATCCGGCCAGAGATCCGGTGCGACTGGTCCGGCCTCGGGGAACATGCTAGGCGGCGGACATGGGTGAGACGATTTATGCCATTGGCGACATTCACGGCCAGCTGGCCATGCTGGACACCGCGCTGGACCGCATCGAGCAGGACGGCGGGCCGGATGCGCGCGTGATCTTCCTAGGCGACTATGTCGACCGCGGGCCGAATTCGCGCGGGGTGATCGAGCGCCTCAGCCGGGGGCTGGCCCAGGGGCGCAACTGGGTTTGCCTTAAGGGCAACCATGACCGGCTGTTCGAATGGTTCATCGCGCCGCCAGCACCGCGCCAGGATCCTTACCTGCTGCTGGGCTACGACTGGTTCCATGAGCGGATCGGCGGGCTGGATACGGCCGATTCCTACGGTGTCGACGTGCCCGAGCGGATCCGGCAAAAGGACCTTGCCGCCGAGTTCCGGGCTGCCGTCCCGCCGGAACATCTGGACTTCTTGCAGGGGCTGAAGCTGATGCACCGCGAGGCGGGCAAGGTCTTTGTCCATGCGGGCATCCGACCCGGCGTGCCGCTGGATCAGCAGGACGAGGAAGACCTGTTGTGGATCCGGCAGGAGTTCCACGATGATCCGCGCGACCACGGGGCGCTGATCGTGCACGGGCATACGCCGGTGGATGCGCCCGAGCTGAAGCCCAACCGGCTGAACCTGGATACCGGCGCGGGCTACGGGCGCCCGCCGGGGGTTGCCGTCCTTGAGGACAGCGGCGTGATCTTTGCGCTAGGCGCGTCAGGCCGCGTCTACCTCGGCGGCTGACGCCTTTTCAGGTTTGGGTGCGGGCTCTTGCAGGGCCAGCCAGGCATCGTATTGCGACAGAAACACCTTGCCGGTCAGTTCATCCAGGAAATGCGACCGTTTCAGCCGGTCCATCACCGGTCCCTTGACCTCGGACAGATGGAGCTGGATGCCCATTTCCGACAGGCGCCGATTCAGTTCCTCCAGCGTTTCCAGCGCGCTCATGTCGACCTCGTTGACCGCCGGGAACATCAGCACGACATGTTCGATCGGCTCGTCACATGTGACGCGGCCCAAAACGTAGTCCTCGAGGAAGCGGGCATTGGCGAAATACAGGCTTTCGTCCACGCGCAGCGTCACGAGGTGCGGCAGGGTCTCGACCTCGTGGCGCTTGATATTGCGGAAATGGTGGGTCTGGGGCACCAGCCCGACCTCTGCGACATGCGGGCGCGATGTCTTGTACAGATGCAGCCCGATCGAGATCAGCACACCGGCTGAAACGCCCAGTTCCACGCCGAACCCAAGGGTCAGGACGATGGTGGCAAAGACGGCGGCAAAATCGACCTTGGAATAGTCCCAGGCCTTCTTGAGGATCGAGAAATCGACAAGGCTGAGGACGGCAACGATGATCGTCGCGGCCAGCGTCGCCTTGGGCAGGAAGAAGAGCAGGGGCGTCAGCAGCAGGGTCGCAACGGCGATGCCCACCGCAGTATAGGCGCCTGCCGCTGGCGTGGCGGCGCCTGCGTCGAAGTTCACCACAGAGCGCGAGAAACCGCCCGTTACCGGAAACCCGCCCGAGACCGCCGAGGCGATGTTCGAGGTGCCGAGGCCGATCAGTTCCTGGTCGGGCGAGATGCGCTGGCGACGCTTGGCGGCCAGCGTCTGCGCGACGGATACGGACTCAACGAAGCCGATGATCGAGATCAGCAGCGCGGACATGAAGAGTTCATTCCAGAGGGCGGGCGAAAAGCTGGGTGCGGTCAGCGGCGGCAGGCCCGTCGGGATCTCTCCGACAATTTTGACACCGGCATGCGACAGGCCAAACACCCAGGTGGCCAGCGTGGTGACGACAACGGCAGCCACCGGCCCGGCCTTGGTCAGGACGTCGGCCAGTTTTGGCGGAACGCCCTTCTTCAGTAGCAGCGGCTTCAGCCCCTTGCGGACCCAGAACAGGAAGGCCAGCGCCGCCAGCCCCAGGGCGAAGGTATAGCCGTTTGTGTTCCCCAGTTCCGCGAACATGGTGCGCATCAACTCGGTCAGGGTGTGCCCGTGCATGTCGATGCCGAAGATGTGCTTCAGCTGCGAGGCGGCAATCAGGACACCCGATGCGGTGATGAACCCGGCGATGACCGGGTGCGACAGGAAATTGGCCAGGAAACCGAGGCGAAAGAGCCCCAGCAAGGACAGGATCACGCCAGAGATGAAGGCCAACGTGCCGGCGGCCAAGGCGATGTCCACCGGGTCGGACAGGCCAAGGTTGCCGATGGCGGCGGCGGTCATCAGCGAAACGACCGCCACGGGGCCGACGGCCAGCGCGCGGCTGGTGCCGAAGATGGCGTAGGCCACCAGCGGCAGGATCGACGCGTACAGGCCCATCTCGGCAGGCAGGCCCGCGAGCAAGGCATAGGCCAGCGATTGCGGGATCAGCATGATGGTCACGATCACCGCCGCCAGTCCATCGGCAGAGGCGGTTTCGCGATCATAGGTCCGCGCCCAGTCGAGAATGGGCAGGTAGCGGGTCAATTGACGTGGGAGCTTCATGGCGAATCCTGCTTTCGGGTCGGGTTTATCCCCCGAGTCGCGTCTGGAAATCATATATATTCACAAATCAGAATTTAAAAGGGGCTGCGCGCGTGCGCCAGCAAGCTGTGCGGCAGCGAGCCATGGGCCGTCGCGTCTCGCCCCGGCCCATGGCAGCCTTGAACTTATCCGGCCGAGATGCTTTCCGGCTTGGCCATCCACTCTTTCCCGCGCAACATGGCTTTCCAGTAGACCGGCGGCAGGATCTGTTCCTTCAGCAACCATGCGGCGCGCGTCGGCTTGGTGCCATCGATCACCCACTTGGGGAAGGAGGGCAGCAGCGCCCCGCCATAGCCGAACTCGGCCAGAACGATCTTGCCCTTCTCGACCGTCAACGGACAGGAGCCGTAGCCATTGTAGACCGCATGCGGGCTGAGGCCGCGGGTGTCCGCGACTATGTTCTCGGCCACCACGGGCGCCTGCATCCGCGCGGCTGCGGCGGTCTTGGCGTTGGGGGCATTCATGACGTCACCAAGGGACCAGATGTTGTCATAGGTCTTGTGCCGCAACGTGGCCTGGTCGACATCGACCCAGCCTGCTGCATCGGCCAAGGGCGAAACGCGGATGAAATCCGGTGCCACCTGTGGCGGACAGACATGCATCATGTCGAACGCGACCGTAACCTCGGTCGGGTCTGCGTCCGGTTTCGTCACCTTGAAAGTCGCCGTCTTGGCTGGGCCGTCCACGGCGATCAGGTTGTGAAAGAAGTTCAGCGTCGCATCGTACTTCCTGACGTAATCCATCAGCGCCGGAACATAGTCCTTGACCCCAAACAGCACTCCGCCCGCGTTCATGAACTGGATGTCGATGTCCTTCAGCCGCCCGGTCCGGAACCAGTGGTCGCCGGAAAGATACATCGCCTTTTGCGGCGCACCGGCGCATTTGATCGGCATCGGCGGTTGGGTGAAGAGCGCACGCCCTTCTCGCATCTTGCTGACAAGTTCCCAGGTGTAGGGCGCCAGGTCATAGCGGTAGTTTGAGGTCACGCCGTTCTTGCCCAGCGTGTCCACCAGCCCCTCTACCCCGTGCCAGTCCAGCTTTAGTCCCGGACAGACGATCAGCCTATCATATTTCACAACGCGGCAGCCATCGAGCACCACGGCGTTGTTTTCCGGCTCAAACGCGGCAACGGCGGACTTGATCCAGTGGACGCCCTGAGGGATCAGGCTGCCCATCGTGCGGGCCGTGGTCGCGGCCTCGAAGACGCCGCCGCCAACCATCGTCCAGCCGGGCTGGTAGTAGTGCACATCGGCCGGGTCCAGGATGGCGATGTCGAGACCCGGCTTGCGCGCCTTGAGGCTGGAGGCCACGGCGATCCCGGCCGCGCCGCCGCCCACGATGACGACATCGAACTTGGCGCCGCCCGTGTCCGTGGGGGTCTTGCCCCCGTTCACGATGCGCCGCACGACACCTGCCATGTCATAGCTGGCACCCTTGGTGGCGGCGAGGATCGTCGCGGGGGCCAGCGTATTCGCCTGGCTCAGCGACCAGAGCGTCGCTGACCGCGTGCCAGTTCGGCAGTAGGCAAAGACCGGGCCGGGCAACTCGCGCAGCAACTGGCCAAAGGCCTTGGCGTCCGCGTCCCGAACCTTGCCCGAGGTCACGGGCTGATAGCGAGCCTCCAGCCCCTTGGCCTTTGCCGCGTCGGCGATTTCGTCAAAGGTCGGTTGATCGGCACCCTCGCCATCCGGGCGGTTGCAGATGATGGCGCGATAGCCCGCATCGGCGATCTCTTGCAGGTGAACTGCGGCGATCTGGGGAGAGACGGTGATGTCGTCGGTGATCTTGCGGAATTCCAAGGCTTGCACCTCCTGCATGCGGGGAATCGGGTCATGCAAATTTATACATTCATTTATCAGAATGTTTAATGAGCGAAACGGTCGCAGGCCGAGGGCAGAAAACCGGCCCCATACCGCATAAAAACCGGGAGATGCTTCTCCCAAGGCACGAAAAATTGGTAAATTCGGTCGAACCGGCATGCGATTGGCATATTTTCGGGAAAATCCCCTGTCACACCGTTGTTACTCTCTACTCAGCCATAAGGCGAATAAACGGAACAGGGACACTCAAGATGAACGATAAGTTTGTCGTCGGATATGACGGCAGCGAGGCGGCGCGGCGTGCGCTGGACTTCGCGATGGAACGCGCCACGGCGCAGGGGGCGATGGTTGTGATCGCCCATGTGCTGGAATGGTCGCCCTATTCCTTCCTGACCCCGACCGAGTTGGAAGAGCGCCACATGCGCCGCAAGGAAGAACTGAACCGGGCCGAAAAATCGATCATCACCCCCGCCAAGACCGCGGTCGAGGGCAAGGGCGTGCCGGTCGAGACGGTTCTGCGCTATGGCCATATCGCCGACACGCTGTGCGAGATTGCCGAGAAAATGGAGGCGGCGCAGATCTTCATCGGTCGCAACGGGCATTCCCGTTTTGGCAGCCGGGTCTTTGGTTCCGTCGCCGGATCGCTGGTCCAGACCGCCCCGGTGCCCTGCACCATCGTCCCTTGAAGCGCCGTAGAACAGGACAACCGACATGAACAGATTGACACAACGTGCGGCGCTTGCCGCTGCGGCTTTTCTGCTTTTTGCGGGCGCTGCCGCCGCGCAGGAGCAGACCATCGACGAAAGAATCAACGCGATATTCAGCGGCGCTACCGGCTGGTTTGTGAGCTTTATCTTCAGCCCCTTTCCCGGCACCAGCTTTCCCTGGATCGTCGCCTGGCTGGTGATCGCGGCGACCGTTTTCACCATCTACTTCGGCTTCATCCAGTTCCGGGCCTTCCCCCATTCCATCGCGCTGGTCAAAGGCGACTATTCCGATCCCGATGACGCGGGCGAGGTCAGCCACTTCCAGGCGCTGGCCACGGCGCTGTCCGGCACGGTCGGCCTCGGCAACATCGCAGGGGTCGCGGTGGCCGTGGGCATCGGCGGCCCGGGGGCAACCTTCTGGATGATCCTCGCCGGCCTGATGGGCATGGCGTCGAAATTCACCGAATGTACGCTGGGCGTGAAATACCGAAACGAGTTCGCGGACGGCCATGTTTCGGGCGGCCCGATGTATTACCTGACCAAGGGCTTTGCCGAGCGCGGCCTGCCGGGCGGCGGTATCCTTGCGGTGCTCTTCTCGATCTTCTGCATCCTGGGGTCGCTGGGCGGCGGCAACATGTTCCAGGCCAACCAGGCGCACCAGGCCATCACGGGCGTCGTCGGAGAATATCCCGGCTTCATCACCGGTCTGGTGTTTGCGGCTATCGTCTTTGTCGTGATTATCGGCGGGCTGAAGTCCATCGCCTCGGTGACGGAAAAGGTCGTGCCCTTCATGGCGGTGATCTACGTCGGCACGGCGCTGATCATCCTGATCATGAACGCCGACATGATCGGCTGGGCCTTTGGCCAGATCTTTGCCGGTGCCTTTACCGGGCTGGGCGTCGCGGGCGGTATGGTCGGCGCGCTGATCCAGGGGTTCAAGCGGGCGGCCTTCTCGAACGAGGCGGGCGTCGGCTCGGCGGCCATCGCGCACTCTGCCGTGCGCACCAAGGAACCGATCACCGAGGGTTTCGTGTCCTTGCTGGAACCTTTCATCGACACGGTTGTGATCTGCACCATGACGGCGCTGGTGATCATCATCACCCAGCAGTTGATGATCGACGAGGCGACGGGCAATTACATGCTGAACGAGGCCGGGACCGCGATCAAGACGGTCGGCGATACCTCGGGCGTGGGTCTGACGGCGGCGGCCTTTGGCAGCACCTTCAGCTGGTTCCCGACGATCCTGGCGATTGCCGTGATCCTCTTTGCCTTCTCGACCATGATCAGCTGGTCCTATTACGGCCTGAAGGCCTGGACCTTCCTGTTCGGCGAGGGAAAGACCAAGGAACTGGTGTTCAAGGTGATCTTCTGCATCTTCGTGATTATCGGCGCCTCGGCCAGCCTTGGCCCGGTGATCGACTTCTCGGATGCGGCGATCTTTGCGATGGCGGTGGTCAACATCATTGGCCTCTACTTCCTGATGCCGATCGTCAAGCGCGAGGTGAACAGCTATCTCGACCGCCTGAAAACGGGTGAGATCAAGAAGTTCAAGCACTGACGTTAGTCGGACGAACGGAAAGGGGCCGCCCGATGGACGGCCCCTTTTCATTGGAGGTGACGGGGCGCTTCACGCCGTGGCGAACCCCTTGTCCAGGGCTGTCAGGATGGTGTCGATTTCACCTTCGGTGACGGTCAGCGGCGGCGACATCAGGATGTTGTGCATGCCAAGGCGAACCATTGCACCGGCCTCGTAGGCGGTCTGGTGGATGCGCTTCATCGTTTCCCCGTCCATCGGCGTTTGGGCCGCGCGGTCGCTGACGATCTCGATCCCGGTCATCAGCCCGTGGCCGCCGCGCACATCGCCGATGATGTCATGGCGTTCTGCCAGTTTGCACACACCGTCATACAGTTGCTTGCCACGTGCTGCCGCGTTGGTCTTGGTGTCCAGACGCAGGGTCTCTTCGAGGCAGGCTGTGACCGCCGCGGCGCCCACCGGGTGTGCGGAATAGGTGTAGCCGTGGTAGATCCCGCCATCGGCGCCCGCTTTTTCAAAGACCTCTGCCACCTTTCCCGACATCAGCGCCGCACCCACCGGGAAATAGCCAGAGGTGATGCCCTTGGCGGTGCTCATCATGTCGGGCTGCACTCCCCAGTGCCGCGCGCCTGACCAGTCGCCGGTGCGGCCAAAGCCGGTGATGACCTCGTCCGAGATCAGCAGGATGCCGTGGCGGTCGCAGACCTCGCGCATCAGCGGCATGAAACTGGCGTCCGGCACGATCACGCCGCCGGCGCCCTGGATCGGTTCCATGATGAAGGCGGCGATGGTGTCCGCGCCCTGGAACTGGATTTCGTCCTCCATCGCCTGCGCGATCAGCTGGGCCAGTTTCGCAGGGTCTGTTTCGTTGAACGGGTTGCGATAGGGATAGGGTGACGGCAGGTGGAAACAGCCGGGCAGGAGCGGCTCGTAGTTGATGCGGAAGCGGTTGTTGCCGTTGACGCTCGCGCCGCCGAAATGGGTGCCGTGATACCCTTTCTTCAGGCTGAGGAACTTGGTCCGCGTCGGTTCCCCGCGCAGGCGGTGATACTGCCGGGCCAGCCGCAGGCAGGTTTCCACGGAATCCGATCCGCCCGAGGTAAAGAACACCCGCTCCATCCCGTCGGGGGCAAAGAACTCCTGCACTGCGTAGGCGGCCTCGATCGCAGGCGGGTTCGAGGTGCCCGCAAAGGCCGAGTAATAGGGCAGGTCATAAAGCTGGTCCGCGATGGCCTGTTTAACCCGGTCGTTGGAATAGCCAAGGTTGACACACCACAGGCCCCCCACCGCGTCCACCGCGGTATGACCGTCGATGTCGGTAATGCTGCTGCCCTCGGCTCCCTTGATGATCTTGGGCGGGTTGGCCTGTGCGTCACCCGGGGCGCCCATCGGGTGCCAGAGCTGGCGGGCGTTGTTTTCCTTGAGAAAGTTCTCGTCCTTCATGGCGGCGACTCCGGCTGCGGGTTTTGATCAAATTGGCAGGGGCAGGGATAGCTGTCCAGTGGGTGGCTCGTCTTGGTGTCGTTGGGCGCGACACCCGCACGGTCCCCGATGCGCAAGAACCTGCCGTGTCCGGGTGGGGGAAATCAGACTGCCGCGCCGGGGCAAGCCCGCATAGCTTTGAACCGCGGGGCAACCCTGTCCCGGATTTTGATTGAGGAGATTACAATGCGTATCGCTTTGCTTTCGATGACAGCCCTTGTTGTCCTGGCCAATACTGTCGCGGCGGACACCCCGCCCTGCATACCCAAGGTCAGCCCTGGGCAACCGAAATGGACAACCTGTGTGCCGGACGAACTGCACGCTCCCAGCGGCCCCAAGACCGTGTCCGGCATGGGGCTGAGCGTCAAGAAATGATCGCTCGAACGGCCGTTCGCGGTCTGCCAAACGAAAAACGCCGCCCCGAGGGGCGGCGTCCTGTTCCGAAAGGCGAAAGGCTCAGAAGCCGAGGCCTTCGTATTTCTTCTTGAACTTCGACACGCGGCCGCCCTGGTCGAGCATGCGGCCCGTGCCGCCGGTCCAGGCCGGGTGCACGGTGGGGTCAATGTCGAGCACGAGCGTGTCGCCCTCTTTGCCCCAGGTCGAACGGGTCTGATACTCGGTCCCGTCGGTCATCTTGACGGTGATCAGGTGATAATCGGGGTGCAGGTTCTTTTTCATATCGCGGGCTCCTTAGGCGTCAGCGCCGGCGCTCTTGTTCTTGAGCGGCTTGTAGGTGGTGTCCTCTGCGATACGGGCCGACTTGCCGCGACGCGAACGCAGATAGTACATCTTGGCGCGGCGGACGCGGCCACGACGGACGACTTCGATCGACTCGATGTTGGTCGAGTACAGCGGGAACACACGTTCCACGCCTTCACCGAAAGAGATCTTGCGAACGGTGAACGAACCCGCGATGCCCTTGCCGTTCTTGCGGCTGATGCAGACGCCTTCGTAGTTCTGCACACGGGTGCGGGTGCCTTCGGTCACCTTGTAGCCGACGCGCACGGTGTCGCCGGGCTTGAAATCGGGAATGCTCTTCCCGAGCGAGGCAATCTGTTCCGCCTCGAGCTGTGCGATCAGATCCATCTGACCTTCTCCTATGTTCGTCGCGGTTTTCCCGCGGAGATGTCTGGGCAGTGCTTTCTCCCCGACGGGATAAAGATGACCAGCTGTTCTTTGTTCGGGGCTGCCCGTCGCCGGACAACAAGGTCAATCGGTGCCGAGTCGCCCCGGCACCGAAAGATGCGTGTCCTTACATGCGTGCGGGAGCTAAATCAAGGACCAAGACCCGCAGCCCGAGAACGCGATGCATTCAGGCGCTTTGCGCAAATTCCGCGTCGTGGGCTGCCGCGCCGTCCAGTCGGGCGCGGATGCTGTCGGGCAGGAAGCGGCGGCTGGAAATCCGGGGCAGGGCCATCTCGTGGATGAGGCGGTCTGCGCCGTTCAATTCCAGGTATTCCTGGTAGTTGGCAAAGGCGCTACGCCCGGCGTAATCGACATAGGTTTCTGCCGGGGCGCCTTCGGCCAGCAGCGCCTCGTGGGTCTCTGTCTCGACATGGTAGACGGTGACGGTATGGGGCATTTCCGCCGGATTGGCCCAGGTGATGCCGCGCCCGTTCACCAGGGCAGAGGCGTTGACCACATGCCCGTCCAGAACCATGCCGTGGTCGCCGGTGACCACGAGGTCGCGCAGGGGCAGTCCGCCGCCCAGAGCCCCGGCGTGGATCACGACCAGATGACCATCGGCCGGGCGCACCGGCTGGTGGCCGACCCAGCGCACCCGCGTGGTGCCGCCATCGGCCCGCAGGATCTCCTGACCGGCCGTCAGTGTTTCGACGGCGAAATCGCCGGTCGCGGTCGCGATCCGGGTGCCTGCTGCAAAGCAGTTGATCGTGCTGGCGGACGCCGTGGGCGAGGAAATGGGCTGCGTGACGGAGGTGCCGTGCAGCGACGAGAGGTCATCGATGCTGGAATCGAAGGGAATGTAGAAATCCCGGTCGTCCTGGAAAATGGCATATTCGTTGCCGTTGATCGTGATGGTGAAGGTGCTGAAGGAGAGCGTGTTGCTGCCCCACTGAAGGTAGTCGAAGCCTATGTTGACCTGGCCGTCATTGTTGCCGTCCACCACGGTCGTGTCCGAGGTGTAAAGCAAGTAACTCCCGGTTGGGGTGAGGGTCGAACCGGTGTCCGAGCCTCGGAAATACAGCATGTCGGTCGCTTGGAAGTTGGGCATTCGAGGTCACTCCTTTTGGGTACAATCTCTTTGGCACGAAGGCCTGTCTGATACGTGCGACAGGGCGCCCGCGGCAGGCGCTGCAAGTCGTTGACTAACGTGCGAGGCGGGACTCACACGGGGATGGTTTGATGTGCCGACGTTCTGTCAGGGGGTGGGACGGATGGGCACGCGAGCGTGTGCGGGGAGCCGTCCGGGGTCTTCAGGGTCGACGCGTGGGGCGCGTCAATGGCGCCGTTGCAGCACCTTCAGGGACATTGGTCCCCTGTGTGGCGAATGCGTCATGCGCTGGCCTGGTCTGGCAGTGCGGCCCGGCAATACCGGGCGGGACGGGGTGGGGCAGAAATCCCCTCCACGATGGTAAAACATGGACATGGCTAACCCGAAACAATCAAGTTTTCAGCAAGATAGCCAAAAGCCTCCGAAAGTGAATGCCGAATTAACCTGCCGTAGCGTCAAGGGTTTGGGCGTTCAACGTGTCGAACATTGCACCAGCGTGGTGCCGTTCATGGTCTGCGCGTTCAGGTTCGCGGTCAGGACAACCGCCACGAAGGGATTGCCCTGCGCATAGGACAGAGTATCGGCACAGTCGCCCAGTCCATTGTCGGCCTCGATGGTTATGACGGTGTCGCCATAGTGCTGGTGGGACAGCGACACTTCCAGCAACTCCGGATCCTCTTCGAAGTCCGGGGTGGTGATCCGAAAGCCCGCAATCTCGGGCCCCTGGAACCGCCATTCCACGGAGTGCTCCCAGGCAAGGGCCGGCACAGCGAGTAGGCAAAGGGCAAGGGTGGGGGCAAAGCGCATGACGGCTCTCCGAGACTGGACCGGGGTAGGCTGGCACGGGTCGTCCAACCTGTAAAGCGGTTCAGAGCGCCAGCTTGAAGCCGGTGTGGCTGCCCGAGAAGCCAAGGCTTTCATAGAACCGATGCGCCTCGGGACGGGCCGTGTCAGAGGTCAACTGGACAAGGGCGCACCCGCGGGTGCGACAGGTCTCGATTGCCCAGTCGAACATCTGCCGGCCAAGCCCCTCGCCCCGCGCCGCGCGGGCGATGCGCACGGATTCGATTTGCCCCCGCCAGGCGCCCTTGCGGGACAGCCCGGGCAGGAACGTGATCTGAAGGCAGCCCAGTATTTCCGTGTCTCGGACAGCTACGGCAAGCAGCTGGTTCGGGTCCGCGTCGATCCCGGCAAAGGCCGAGACATAGGCCTGGTTCAACGGCAGAGAAGCGTCCTCGCGCCCCGCGCCAAGGTCATCGTCGGCGAGCAGGGCGACGATGGCGGGCAGGTCCCCGGCGGTGGCGCGGCGAAAGCGGATCACTGGGTCAGTCGTCTTTTCCAAGATGGGCCTGCCAGAGATCCGGGCGGCGTTCCTGTGTCAACTTCTCGGATTCCGCCCGGCGCCAGGTCTCGACCGCGCCGTGATTGCCGGACAGCAGAACCGGCGGGATCGCCCGGCCCTGCCATTCGGCGGGGCGGGTGTATTGCGGATGCTCCAGCAACCCGTCGGAAAAGCTTTCCTCCTCGGCGGACTCGGCATTGCCCAGGACGCCGGGCAACAGCCGGACGATGGCATCCAGCATGACCTGCGCGGCAATCTCGCCGCCGGTCAGGACATAGTCGCCGATGGAGACCTCGGCGATGTTGAAATGGTCGATCACGCGCTGGTCCAACCCCTCGAACCGGCCGCAGATCATGGTGATACCGGGACGAGTGGCCAGGTCGCGCGCCATGCCCTGCGTGAACGGCCGGCCACGCGGCGACAGGTAGACCAGCGGCGCCCCCGCGTGCTGGGTGGCGCGCGCGGTCTCGATCGCGGCGCCCATGACATCGGGGCGCAGCACCATGCCAGCCCCACCGCCGGCGGGCGTATCATCGACGTTGCGGTGCTTGCCCTCGCCGAAGGCCCGCAGCGGAACGGTGTTCAATTGCCAGAGCCCGTCCTTTAGCGCCTTGCCGGTCAGGGACAGGCCAAGCGTTCCGGGAAAGGCCTCGGGAAACAGGGTGATGACCTGAGCGCGCCATGCGCGGGCCAGCTCTGCCTCCGGGTCCATCAGCTCGCGGGGCTTAAGCGTGGGGCGGATCGTCTTGCGTCCGTGGGATCGGGCCGGGGGGGACTTGTCTGTCATGGGTAAGGCTGTCCTGCTTTGACGCGCCCTTTAGCCCGAGCCGGGGGCATGGAGCAAGGATGTGGCTTGCTCTTAGAGATAGTCAGCCCGGTGCGGCGCGGCGACAAGGCCGCCCTGGGCGATGTCCCAGGCCGGACGCGGTCGAGGGGTGCGGCCTTCGAGCGGGACAAGGATGCATTGCGGGTCCGGCCAGCGGGCTTCGCGATTCAGCACGGCAAGCCCGTCCAGTTCCTCCGCAAGGGCGGGGGCACTGTCTCTGTCTGGAACATGGGCCAGTTCCTGTGTGCGGTAGATTCCGGCGTTGCAGTTGTCGATGATGCAGCGCACCTGTGCCAGAAAGTCCAGATCTCCGTCGATTTCGGCGTTCTGCAACTGTGCCTCCTCCGGCAGGCGGGCAAGGTAGGCCGCGACCGTTGCTCGATCACATTCGGGCTGGGTCACGCACCATAGGGCCGCGCTCCGCTGCGCCGGGTCGGTCGGATCATGGTCCAGCACGATTCGATGCCACAGATCCCTGTCCACCGTTCCGAGGCTGTGCAGCGCTTCTGTCAGTGTGCGGGGCCGAGGGCTGGCGGCGAACATCAGAGCGGTGGCCTGAAAGGCGGCATAGGCGCGGTCGTAGGCGACGCGGGCCTCGGCGATCCTTTCGATCTCTTCGCGCAGTTTCAGCACCACGTCGGGACGCTGGAACATCTGTGCAATGCGACCGGCCTCGCCGGGGTCTGCCTTCAGCAGGCGTTCCAGCTGGGTCAGTGCAATTGTCATGTCGCGCGAAAGCTCGGCAAGGTCCGTGACGTTCCAACTGTCCAGAATGCGCCCCAGAATACGTGCGATGGCGGTTTCGCGGGTCGGCGGGGCCTCGGGTTCGGCGCGCAGGTCCACGGCGGCGGCGAGCATATCGGCCAGTGCACGGCGTTGCTCCTCTGTCGAGGGCAGTTTGGCGGAACACCTGCGCAACGAGGCGCGACGCAGGAGCACAGGGCCGGACGGACGCGGGCGCGCCTTGCGTCCGCGCAACGAGGTCGTGAGCGCATAGAGGCTGCCTACGCCGCCGATAGCCAGGCCGATCGGTACGCCGATGGCAGAGGCCGGGAGCAGCGTGGCCAGAAAGGCCGGTCCGATGGCCACGCCTGCCAGTCCGAGTCGATACACGAATGCGTCCACGGTAATCCCTCAAATCCATTTCGAATGTGGCCAAAATTGGCCGAAAATTGCGGCTTGAAGGTGGCGCGCGACGGCCCAATTCGCCCACTTTCCGTAGGCGGACGGCGACATTACCGGGTATTCTGGCGGGCTGTCTTCAAGTCGTGGGCAATCCTGCCGGGCGTGGCGCGGATGCGGTCAAAATCCGATTGTAAACAGGGCCAAAGCGAGTCACGGATGCAGGTTGCCGTGGCGCGTTCGGCATCAACTATGGCACGATACGCGCAGCCGATGCAGGCCGGGTGGTCAGTCGAACAGGCCTTCGGGCGGATCGGCCACGATCCGGCCCGCGGTCAGGTCGACCGTCGGAACCGCCGCCAAGGTGAAGGGCAGAAGCACCGTACTGGACTTGCCCGGAACCTGAAGTTCCAGCAGATCGGTGGCACCGTGGTTCTGGACCGCGCGGACCTTGCCCAGTTCGACGCCGCCGGTGTCGAAAACCGGCAGGCCGATCAGGTCGGCGTGATAATATTCGTCGTCGGGAAGGTTGGGAAGCCGGTCGCGCGGCGCATAGAGGCGCGTGCCCTTGAGGGCATCGGCCTCTTCCTTGGTCCGGACACCGGACAGGTGAGCGGCAAAGCCGTTCTTGATTTCGCGGGTGATCTCGATGTCGAAGAGGCGCGCGCCATCTTCGGTGCTGAGCGGCGAATAATCGGCCACCGCCAGCGGGTCCGAGGTGAAACTCTTGAGGCGCACCTCGCCTTGGACGCCAAAGGCGCCCGCAATCGCGCCGACGCAGATCGTGTCAGTCATTGGGATATTCCGAAACAGACGCCATCACGGGCCTCGCCTCCCTTGTCCTCACAGCGATCATGCCATGTCAATTCGGAATAGAGAAACCCGGCGGTGAAGGCGATCACCAACAGGATGAAACTGCGCAACAGGCGAAACATGGGAAAAGGGGCAGGACGGCGGGGGTGGCCCGCCGTCCCGCTGAACGGAACTTATTCCGAGTCGGCGCCAGCCGCTGCAGCGGCTTTCTCTGCCTTCTCTTCAGCGCGTTCCTGGGCCTTCTTGCCCGGGGTGCCCTTCTTGGGGTTGTTGCGCTCTTTCTTCTCGATCACGCCGGCGGCTTCGAGGAAGCGCGACACGCGGTCGGTGGCCTGTGCGCCTTCGCCCAGCCAGTACTGGATGCGCTCGACGTCCATCTTGACGCGCTCTTCGCTGTCCTTGGGCAGGAGCGGGTTGTAGGTGCCCAGCTTCTCGATGAAGCGGCCGTCGCGCGGCATGCGGCTGTCGGCGGCCACGATGCGGTAGAAGGGACGCTTTTTCGAGCCGCCGCGGGCGAGACGAATCTTGACTGCCATTTGTTTTCTCCTTTGTCGAATGGCTGAAGACGGGCAGGGCCGTCTTACGTCTGGTGTTGCTTGTGGTGCTGGATGACTTCCTGAATGACGAAATTCAGGAATTTCTTGGCGAACTCCGGGTCGAGGTCGGCCTGGGTCGCAAGATCCTGAAGCCGCGCGATCTGTTTTTCCTCGCGCGCGGGGTCGGATGGGGGAAGCTCGTGCTGCGCCTTGAGGACGCCCACGGCCTGAGTGTGCTTGAACCGTTCGGCCAGCGTGAACACAAGGATCGCGTCGAGCCGGTCGATGCTGTCGCGATGTTCCTTCAGCAATTCCGCTGCGCGGGTGACTGGATCGGTCATTGTGCGGTCCTTTCGGGCAAAACGGGGCAGGTCAGGTCAGTCAACGGCCCAGCCTTTCGGTTTGAACAGCGGATCCTGGTAATGCGCGATTTCCATCGCGACGCCATGACCGATCTGGCCGCGCAGATCCTCCTGCGAAGGGTGGCGATAGACCGCGTCGTTGCCGTCGATCGAAGGGGCGTCGGCATCCTTCTTGCAACCCAGGCGCTCGGCAAGTCGGATCGAGTCCAGGTTCTTGGGGTCGATGTAGCTGACGGCGCTTTCCCACCCCAGGTCATGATAGAAATACCGCCGCACCCTGTCGGTTGCCTCCAGCGCATAGCCCTTGCCGGCCTTGTCGGGCCAGATGATCCAGGCGATCTCGCGCTCTGGCCATTTCGCCGGGAACCAGCCACCGGCCATGCCCACGGTTTCTGATGTCTCGCGCAGGTGGATCATCCACATGCCGAACCCGCGGATTTCCCAATGGCCGATCTCGGCGGCATAGAGCATCCAGGTCTCGTAGGCATTCAGTGGCCCGCCCATGAACCGCGACCGGTAGGAGGCGAAGGTGGCCTTGAAGTCGGGATAATCCTGGGGCGCCGGCCCGCGCAGGATCAGCCTTTCGGTTTCCAGGACAGGGATGTCGCGATGACCCATCAGGCGGCCTCCTTGTCATGGCGGAAGACAAGGGTACCGTCGGACAGCGCGGCCTCTGCCTCGGCGTCGCGGCGGGCGGCAAGCCGGGTCATCAAGCTGATGCAGCGGTCGTTTTCGGGGGCGACATAGGACACGATGCTGTCCCAATTCAGTGCCTCGAAGGCATGGGCGCGCACTGCTGCGACCGCCTCGGTGGCATAGCCGTGGCCCTCGGCCTCGGCGGTCAGGAAGATGCCCAGCTCGGGCTCGGGGTCTTCGTATTCATAGCCGATCAGCGCAAATCCCGCCGAGGGCGTGGTGTTTGCGTCGATGGTCCAGAGCCCGAATCCGTGCAGCAGCCAGCAGGCGCAATAGTTGGTAAAATCCGCCCAGGCGCTGGCGCGGGTCATCGGGCCGCCCATATGGATCGCACGGTCGGAACAGAGGATCGTGGCGTAGGCGTCGAAGTCATAGATCCGCGGACCGCGCAATTGCAGGCGCCGTGTGTCGAGCACCGGCAGCCGACCACCCAGTCGGGCCGCGACGCGGGCCCCGGGCCCCGGGATGTGGCGTTCGCAAGGGGCGATCATGGCTGCCCCCCGGTGTGGCGCCAGACTTCGGCCGGATGTCCCAGCAGTGCGGTGAACCGTTCCTTATGCGCACCAAGCCGTTCGGCAACCCGGCGCGAGCGCATGTTGTCGGGGTGGATGTAGGAAATCAGCGGACCGAGGCCGCGCTCTGCCGCAGCCCAATCCCGCACGCATGCCGCGGCTTCCGTGGCATAGCCTCTGCCCTCGAAACCGTCGAAGACATGCCAGCCCAGTTCGGGTTCGTCCCACATGACGTGATTGACGAGGCCGACGCGACCGACCATTTCACCCTGGTGCTCGACCATGAAGAAACCGTAGCCGCGCAGTGCCCAGTGACCGAAGCCCGAGAGAAACCCGCGCCACTGATCGAATTCGTCCGCAACCGGCCCGCCCACGAAACGGGCGCGCGCGGAGGCCATGAAACGGGCCACGACCGGAAAATCCTCTTCGCGCGGCGTGCGCAGGATCAGGCGGTCCGTTGTCAGTGAAATGGCCGGGATCATGCCAGCGCCTCCGGTCCGGGGTGGCGCCAGAGGTCGTCCTCGCCCATGTTCTCATTGTGGTAGGTGCGTTCGTAAACGGCCCCCAACCGTGTGGCCAACGCGGCGGACCGGGTGTTGCCGGGAACGATGTTTGACGTCAACGTGGTAAAGCCCAGGTCCTCGTAGGCCCAGCGGCGGGCGCGTTCGGCGGCCTCGCGCGCGATGCCCTTGCCTTCGAATCCGTCGAAAACCACCCAGCCCAATTCCGGTTCGGGCCAGGTTTCAGGGTTCCAGATGCCGCAGATCCCGGCGGGTTCGCCGGTCTCTTTCACCTCGACCACGAAATAGCCGTAGCCGTGCCAGTGCCAGTGGCCGACGTTCAAGGTGAACCAACGCCAGGCATCGCCGCGCTGGGGGATGTGGCCAAAGCCGTCGGCGCGCACAGGGTCCTGCAGGAAGGCGATGACCGCCTCGGCGTCGCGTTTTTCCGGTCCGCGCAGGATCAGGCGGTCTGTCTCGAGGCGGGGGGCATTGGTCAGGCTCATGCGTAGGCCTCCGGGCTGCCGTCCGTATCCGGCGCATGGCGGTACACGATGGTGTCTTCTGCGGTTTCGCCCGCGGGCAGCGGCGCATCCGGGTCGTGGGTCGCACCAAGACGCCGCGCCAGCGCGATCGAGCGGCTGTTGTCCGGCGCAATATAGGACACCAGCGTCCGCATTCCCTGCGCCCAAGCCCAGATCAGCACGGCCATCGCGGCCTCTTGGGCATAGCCCTTGCCCTCACCGGTCTCCAGCAAGGTCCAGCCGAGTTCACACTCGGGGAAATGCGGCGGCTTGTTCAGCCCGATCTGACCGACAAATTGGCCGTCCCGGGTTTCGATCCCCCACGCACCGTGCCCCATGAGGTCCCACATCGCCACCTCGGACGCCAGCCAGCGCCAAGCCTGCACGCGCGGCATCGGGCCACCCATGAACCGCGCGCGCTCGGTCCCGAACAGATCACAAAGCTGTTCGAGATCGCCCATCGTATGGGCGCGCAGCGTCAGGCGCGGGGTATGCAGGGTCGGGGCGGGCACGGCTTATTTCTTCTTGCCCAATCCGGAAAGGCCGGGGGGCAGCGCCCCACCTCCAAAACCGGGCAGACCGCCCTTGGCGCCCATCTGCTTGGCCGCGGCCTCCAGCGCCTTGGGGTCCATGCCCTGGGCCATTTCGGGCGGCAGGCCGCCCTTGCCGCCGAACATGCCGCGCATGGCCTGTTTCAGCATGCCGCCTTTGCCCATCTTGCCCATCTTCTTCATCATGTCGGACATCTGGCGCTGCATTTTCAGCAGCTTGTTGAGGTCGGCAACCTCCATGCCCGCGCCCTTGGCGATGCGTTTCTTGCGGCTGGCCTGCAGGATCTGCGGGTTGGCGCGTTCTTTCTTCGTCATCGACTGGATCAGCGCGATCTGCTGGCGCAGCATCTTGTCGTCGATGCCCGCGCCGTCCATCTGCTTGGCCATCTTGCCCATGCCGGGCATCATGGACATCATGCCCTCCATGCCGCCCATCTTGATCATCTGTTCCAGCTGCATTTTGAGGTCGTTCATGTTGAACTGACCCTTCTGGAAGCGCTTCATCATGCGCTCGGCCTGTTCGGCCTCGAGCGTCTGTTGCGCTTTTTCGACCAGCGCGACGATGTCGCCCATGCCCAGGATCCGGCCCGCGACCCGGTCCGGCTCGAAGGTTTCGAGCGCGTCCATCTTTTCGCCAAGGCCGACGAACTTGATCGGCTTGCCGGTCACGGCGCGCATCGACAGGGCGGCGCCGCCGCGGCCGTCGCCGTCCATCCGGGTCAGGACGACACCGGTGATGCCGATGCGGTTGTCGAAGTTTTCCGCCGTGTGCACCGCGTCCTGACCGGTCAGGCCGTCGACCACGAGGATCGTTTCACGCGGGTTGGCAACGTCACGGACCGCCTCGACCTGGGCCATCAGCTCTTCGTCGATGGACAGGCGCCCGGCGGTGTCCAGCATGTAGACGTCATAGCCACCAAGGCCCGCCTGCGTCTTGGCGCGTTTGGCGATGGCGACCGGATTCTCACCCTTGACGATGGGCAGCGTGTCGACGCCGATCTGCTGGCCAAGAATGGCCAGCTGTTCCATCGCCGCCGGGCGGTTGACGTCGAGAGAGGCCATCAGGACCTTCTTGCCGTCCCGCTCTTTCAGGCGCTTGGCGAGCTTGGCGGTGGTGGTCGTCTTGCCGCCGCCCTGCAGGCCGACCATCAGGATCGGCGCGGGCGGGCTGTCGATGCGCAGCTTGCCCGGCTCACCATCCTCGCCGGCCAGGACGGCGATCAGCTCGTCATGGACGATCTTGACGACCTGCTGGCCGGGTGTGACGGACTTGGTGACGGCGGCGCCGGTGGCCTTCTTCTCGACCGCCTTGATGAACTGGCGCGCCACGGGCAGCGAAACGTCGGCCTCCAACAGGGCCACGCGAACCTCGCGCAGCGCGGTGCGGACGTCATCCTCGGAGAGGGCGCCCTGCTTGGTCAGACGATCGAAGACGCCGCCGAGGCGTTCGGAGAGATTTTCGAACATGGGGCGCAGGGCCTCCTTTTCCTTCGTATTGCGCCTTTCAAGTTAAGGGCGCGCGGCGTGCATCACAATCGGATGGGTCAAAGCGCGAGAGCCCCCGTGGGCGCAACGCGCTGACGGAGGGCGATCCCGGGCAAACCCCAAGGGACCGGAAGGCCATAGGACTCCCGGAGATGGAGCGCTGTTAGGGGAGACGGAGGCGTGAGTCAATATCCCGCAGATCAAGGGCCAAATGGTCACGTTGCCGAAAGGGAGGGGAATATGGCAACGAGCGCGGAACATCGCCCACAGCACAAAAAAGCCGCTTCGACATGCCCGCCACTTATCAGGTCTATCCGCGTCTGAACATCGTCCTGGTCCTGTTCCGGGGAGAGATTACCGTGAATCAGAACATGGAAACCTTGCTGCGATACCGGTCGGATCCGTTGTTCGACGGCGGACAACATACGTTGCTGGATGTCATGGACTGCCAGTTCCCGGATGACTTTTTCGCCGAGACCGCGCGGCTGGCGCATCGGCTGAGCGCCTATCACGAGGCGCGCGACCCGCGGGCGCGCACCTCCATCTTTGCGCCGGGCAAGGTGAATTATGGCATCTGTCGTCTGTACCGGGATGCGGTCAAGGCCCAGAGGCCCTATCCGCTGGAGGTGTTCCGCGACCCCACGGACGCGCTGCTATACGCAGAGCTGGATCCGGGGGATCGCGAGGTTCAGGGACTGCTCGGACGGAGCACGCTGACGGCCGCGTCGTCCTGATCAGGCCGCGAGACGCGACAGGTCTTCCTCGGCGCGGGCTTTCGATGCCTCTGGGTCGATCATCTGGCGGTCCGATCGGACAACCTGGACGTCGGTGATGCCGATGAAGCCCAGGACATGACGCAACCACGGGGTTGCAAAGTCGATCGGCCCATCGACCTCGGTGCCGCCCGAGGCAACCGCGATGATGGCGCGCTTGCCGGTCATCAGGCCCTCGGGGCCTTCTTCGGTATAGCGGAAGGTGATGCCGGCCCGGGCGATCTGGTCAAACCAGGCCTTGAAGCCCGACGGAACGCCGAAATTGTAGATCGGCAGCGCGATCACCAGCGTGTCTGCGGCGCGCAGTTCCTCGATCAGCGCGTCGGACAGCGCAAGGCGGGCGCGCTGGTCCGGGGTGCGGTCGCCCTCAGGGGTTCCGTTGGCCTCCAGCCAGCCAGTGTCGATCTGGGGTACGTTTTCCACCAGATCGCGCGAGACGACGGTGGCGGGATTCAGGCGCGAGATCACTTGGTCGGCCAACTGGCGGCTGACGGAATCCGTGACGCGGGCAGAGGCGTCGATGCGGAGAACGGTATCGGTCATGTGTCGGGTCCTTTCCAGGAGCGTTGAATTGGATGACCGATAACTTGACCATTGCATTTGTGAACGCAATGTCGCATCAAGCGCAAGTAATGTGCGCAAATGCGCAGTCTGCCAAGCGAGGTGCATATGGACAACTGGGATGAGATCCGCACGGCCTACCAGGTCGCGCGCCTGGGCACGGTCAGCGGCGCCGCAGAGGTGCTGGGCGTGCACCATGCCACGGTGATCCGCCATATCGACGCGCTGGAGGGGCGGCTGGGTGTCAAGCTGTTCCAGCGACATGCGCGCGGCTATACGGCGACCGAGGCAGGCCATGACCTGATGCGGGTGGCGCAGACCACCGACGACCAGTTGCAGCAGCTGGAGGGTCGCATCAAGGGGCGCGGCAACGAGGTGGCGGGCGATCTGCTGGTCACGTCGCTGGTGGCCTTCGCTCCCCTGTTGGTCCCGGCGCTGACCAGTTTCCGCGCGCAATACCCGGATGTGATCGTGCGTTTTCTGACCGACGACCGGGTGTTCCGGCTGGAATACGGCGAGGCGCATGTGGCGCTGCGCGCCGGTCCCGCGCCGCAGGAGCCCGACAACGTGGTGCAGAGCTTTGCCCGCCAGGACATCGCGCTGTACGCGCATCGCGACTACATCGACCGGCACGGGATGCCCGAGGGCGAAGACGATCTCAAGGATCATTTCTTCGTCTCCCATGACGATCCCGAAAGCCGCGCGCCCTTTGCGCGCTGGCTGCGCGGGCATGTGCCGGCGGACAACGTTGTCTTCCGCAGTACGGATACCCGTGTGCTCGAGGCCGCGGTGGCCGAGGGCGCGGGGATCGGCTTCATGGGTACGCGCGAGGCCGCGCTGCGTCCGGAACTGGTGCAGGTCATGCCCCCGCGCGAGGAATGGGCCTCGCCCCTATGGCTGGTGACGCATGTCGATCTCCACCGGACCGCCAAGGTCCAGGCCTTCCTGTCGCATCTCAAGGCCTTCGCCGGAGAGGGATCGGCCCGATGAGCGAGGCGGGGCGCGGGCACCTCGCCATGCTGGGCTTTGCCATGCTGGTTTCGGGGTCGTTTTCGCTGGGGGCAATGGCGGCCCCCTTCATCGAGCCCGAGGTTCTGAACGCGGTGCGGTTCCTGTTGGCCGGCGCGGTGCTCTGGGGATGGGCGCTGGCGACGGGCAAGGTGACGCGAGCGGTCTTTGACGCGCCCTGGCGGTATTTTGTCTTGGCGGGGCTCTTCGTCGTCTATTTCGTGACCATGTTCGAGGGTCTCAAGACGGCGGCCCCGGTCAGCATGGCGGCGGTCTTTACACTGAACCCGGCCCTGACGGCGATCTTTGGCTACCTGGTCGTGCAGCAGATCACCACGGCCCGCATGGCGCTGGCCATCGTCATCGGCGGGATCGGCGCGCTCTGGGTGATCTTCGATGCCGACGTGGCGGCCCTGATGCGGTTCGAGGTCGGGCGGGGCGAGGCGATCTACTTCTGGGGCTGCGTCGCGCATGCCCTCTACGCGCCGATGCTGCGCAAGCTGAGCCGCGGGGAATCCGGTATCGCCTTCAACGCGGGCATCCTGACCGCCGGGTCGGTGATCCTGTGCATCTGGGCCGGGCCGGACCTGCTGGCGATGGACTGGGGCGCGTTGCCGATGATCGTGTGGTGGACGATCCTCTACGTCGCACTGGCGGCGACCGGCGTGACCTTCCTGATCCTGCGGTACGCGGCCCTGCGGCTGCCGGCGGCCAAGGTCATGGCCTACACTTATATCGTGCCGTCCTGCGTGATCCTGTGGGAACTGGTGCTGGGGCGGGGCGTGCCGACGGCGATGGTCCTGCCGGGCGTGGCGCTGACCGCCTTCTCGCTGTTGCTGCTGCTCAAGGACGAGGAAAAGCCCGAGGAGGCGACCGCGGCCTGAGGCGCCCCTGTTGTGATGGCCTCAGGGTTTGCCATCGGGCGCCGGGGCCAACTCCTGTTCCAGGAACCGTTCGAAACCGTCCAGATCGAACTGGTCGAACTGGCCGAAGGCCTGCATCCAGATGCTGGCCTCACGCAGGGCGTCCGGTTCCAGCTTGCACCATTTGACCCGTCCCCGCTTTTCCTGGCTGATGAGGCCGGCGCGGGTCAGGATGACGAGGTGTTTTGAAATCGCGGCCAGTGACATCTCGAACGGGTGGGCGACATCGGTCACTGCCATGTCGTCCTCCAGCAGCATCGACAGGATACGGCGGCGCGTCGGATCGGCAAGCGCGGCAAAGACGGTATCAAGCCGGTCGCTCATCTTGTCCCGGCACGGAAAAAAGCCGCCACGGTCGGCTGTCTGTTGCAAGGGACGGGATTGGCGTACATGGGGCGGTCCTGAGCGGTTTGCGTCGGTTTGGGCGGGTCCTGACGAAAACTCAACCGAAAAGTTGAATTTGCATTTGCAGCATGTTTGCCGCCGGAACGGGCTGCGGCGGAATGACCGTCGTGCAAGGGTGTCGAATTTTAATGTTTTAAAGCAGCTGCTTATGTCGCGTCGGCCCACTCTGCCATGCATGTTGACTCAACGCGCGTCCCGGCATAGCACCATGCCAACCCTGACCGGAGCCATCTGCACCGTGAGCGACCCCGACCCCAAGCGTAAGCTGGATGACCTGGACGCCAAGCTGAGCGCCTACAAGGCGGGACGCAAAGTGGAGAAGGCCCATCAGGAGGAACACTACTCGCAGGCCAATATCGCCTGGCGGATGGTGACGGAAATGGTGGCCGGTCTGGGGATCGGGTTCGGGATCGGATACGGCCTCGACGCTCTCCTGGGCACCACGCCGTTGCTGATGGTGGTGTTCTCATTGCTGGGCATCGCTGCGGGCATCAACGTGATGCTGCGGACGGCGAAAGAGGTCCAGGCGAAACAGGGTTCCGGACCGCAGTCCGGAACAGGCCCCGAGCGGGCCAAGGCGGACCGCCCCGACGGGGGCACGAACGACAGCGCCCGGTTGACCGGAGCGGATGAGGGGAAAAGAGATGGCGACTGAAAGCGCAGAAACGGCAGACGGCGGCCTGGTGTTCCACCCGATGGACCAGTTCATCGTCAAGCCGCTGTTCGGCCACGGCGAAGTGGGCATGTTCACCATCACCAACGTGACGCTCTGGCTGTTCCTGGCCATCGTCGCCGTTGTCCTGATGATGGTTGTCGGCACCTCCAAGCGCGCGATCGTGCCGTCGCGATCGCAGTCGGTGGCCGAACTGGCCTACGGCTTCGTCTACAAGATGGTCGAGGACGTGACCGGCAAGGACGGGCTGAAGTACTTCCCCTACATCATGACCCTGTTCATGTTCATCGTTTTCGCCAACTTCCTTGGCCTGATCCCGATGAGCTTCACCACCACCTCGCATTTCGCCGTTACCGTCGTTCTGGCGCTCTCGGTCTTCCTGACCGTGACCGTGCTGGGCTTCGTCAAGAACGGCGCCGGTTTCCTGAGCCTCTTCTGGGTGTCCAGCGCGCCGCTGGCGCTGCGCCCGGTCCTGGCCCTGATCGAATTGATCTCGTACTTCGTGCGTCCGGTCAGCCACTCCATTCGTCTTGCGGGCAACGTCATGGCAGGCCACGCCGTGATCAAGGTCTTCGCGGGCTTTGCCGCCATCGCTGCAATCAGCCCGCTGTCGGTGGTCGCGATCACCGCGATGTACGGGCTGGAGATCCTGGTGTCCTTCATCCAGGCCTATGTCTTCACGATCCTGACCTGCGTCTACCTCAAGGACGCATTGCACCCGCATCACTGACGCAGCGGCGGGGTGAGCCCCGCCCTACGCAAAGAACACCTCGATACAGAAACTTCCAATCGTAAGGAGATACACAATGGAAGGTCTCAACTTCATCGGCGCCGGTCTCGCAGCAATCGGTTCGGGCGCAGCCGCCATCGGTGTGGGCAACGTTGCCGGCAACTTCCTGGCAGGCGCCCTGCGCAACCCTTCGGCAGCTGCTTCGCAGACCGCCACCCTCTTCATCGGCATCGCATTCGCAGAAGCACTGGGCATCTTCTCGTTCCTGGTCTCGCTGCTGCTGATGTTCGCCGTCTGATCCACGGAACTTAACGATCCTTACGCGCGGGCGGTCAGGCACGCCTGACCGCCCGATGTAGAGACAAGTTCCGACGGAGGACAACATGGCGACCGAAACTCACGGGGCCGAAGCCGCAAGCACCTGCGTTGACGCCGGCGGCAGCGCCGTCGGGATGCCGCAGCTCTGCGGTGACTGGATCGGCAACCAGGTCTTCTGGCTGGTGATCACGCTGGTCGTGATCTACTTTGTGCTGGCCCGCATCGCCCTGCCGCGGATCGCGGCCGTTCTGGCGGAACGCCAGGGGACGATCACCAACGACATCGCCGCTGCCGAAGATCTCAAGCGCAAGGCAGAAGAAGCCGAAGCCGCTTATGACAAGGCGCTTGCCGATGCACGGGCCGAGGCCCAGACCATCGCGCAAAAGGCGCGTGACGACATCAAGGCCGACCTCGACGTCGCAATGGAAAAGGCCGACGCGGAAATTGCGGCCAAGGCTGCCGAGTCGGAGAAGGCCATCGCCGAGATCCGCGACAGCGCCCTTGCCAATGTCGAAGTCGTGGCCAAGGACACCGCAGGCGCCATCGTGGCGGCCCTGGGGGCATCCGCCGACGACGCCAAGATCGCCGCTGCGGTCGACGCGCAGTTGAAAGGGTAAGGTCATGAAGAAACTCATCCTTCCCGCCATCGCCGCACTGGCCGCGACACCGGCTGCCGCTGCTTCGGGTCCGTTCTTTTCGCTGGGCAACACCGATTTCGTGGTGCTGCTGGGCTTCCTTCTGTTCATCGCTGTCCTGGTCTATTTCAAGGTGCCGGGTCTGCTGATGGGTCTGCTGGACAAGCGGGCCGAGGGCATCCAGGACGAACTGGACGAAGCGCGCAAGCTGCGCGAAGAAGCGCAGTCGCTGCTGGCCAGCTACGAGCGCAAGCAGCGCGAAGTGCAGGGTCAGGCCGACCGTATCGTCGCCCATGCCAAGCAGGAGGCCGAACTGGCCGCCGAGCAGGCCAAGGCCGACATCCAGGCTTCGATCGCCCGCCGTCTGCAGGCTGCCGAAGGCCAGATCGCCTCGGCCGAGGCGGCTGCCGTCAAGGAAGTGCGCGACCGTGCCGCTGCCGTGGCCGTTGCCGCCGCGCGCAACGTGGTGGCCGAGCAGATGACCGCCGACAGCGCGGGCAAGCTGATCGACGACGCGATCGCAGACGTGAGCGCCAAGCTCCACTGATCGCGTCCCGAGGGACAGTGACGAGGCCCGGCCAGAGTGCCGGGCCTTGCGCGTTGAAGGCCCCGTCGGGGCCCAATCGCCGGAACAGGCGGCAAGACCGGTCCGCGAGAGAAATCGCGGCCGAACCAGGACAGAGGTTGAGGCGTGGCACATATCATCGTTGTGGGTAACGAAAAGGGAGGCGCGGGCAAGTCGACGATCTCGATGCATGTCGCGACGGCGCTGGCGCGCATGGAACATCGGGTCTGGACGCTGGACCTGGACCTGCGGCAGCAAAGCCTGGGGCGCTACCTGGCCAACCGCCGTGCCTGGCTCAAGAAGGAAGAGCGTGACCTGCCGGTGCCGGGATACATGGCCTTGCCAGAGGCCGATCCCACGGCGCTTGCCGCCGGTGAACAGGCCGCCGACAACCGTCTCAGCCGTGCCGTGGCCGAGCTGGAGCCCAAGTCGGATTTCATCATCATCGACTGTCCCGGCGCTTACACACGGCTGGCGCAGGTGGCGCATTCGCTGGCCGATACGCTGGTGACGCCCCTGAACGACAGTTTCGTGGATTTCGACCTGCTCGCACGGATCGAGGGCGATGGCGAAACCATTGCCGGGCCGTCGGTCTATGCCGAGATGGTCTGGTCGGCGCGGCAACTGCGGGCGCAGGCCGGGTTGAAGCCGATGGACTGGATCGTGTTGCGCAACCGGATCGGTGCCCAGCAGATGATCAACAAGGCCAAGATGGAAAAGGCGGTCGCGACCCTGTCGAAACGCATTGGCTTTCGCGTGGCGCCCGGGTTTTCGGAACGGGTGGTGTTCCGTGAATTGTTCCCGCGCGGCCTGACCTTGCTCGACCTGCGGGACATTGGCGTGCGCAGCCTGAGCCTGTCGAACATCGCCGCCCGGCAAGAGGTGCGCGACCTCATAAAGTCGCTGAAACTTCCGGACGTCACGGTCAATTTCTAGGCCACTGCGTTGGGAGCCGCATAGACTTTTGTTTCTTTGGGCCTGAAATACCTCCGGGGGTCCGGGGGCAGAGCCCCCGGCGCCGCC